>CAZEFI010000015.1:0-15586 GCA_964511425.1 uncultured Pseudomonadales bacterium | reverse complement strand
GCGGCGATAAGGCCGGCTTCAAATAGTGATTCAAGCAGGTATCCGGAGATTCTTGTATCCTTCCCTACTAGGACGTATTGCCCACTCCGTTGTTTAACTTCGCGACCGATAACCCAACCTAGCTTCAGACACAATTCCGGCGTGATCGGAGGTTCACCGACCCGGCCTCGTATTCCGTCGGTACCAAAAAGCTGAAGGTTCACAGGACGATCCCCCATTAGGGTCGCTGGTCTACGTGGAGCTAGGTATCTTCAGCTGGTTTTGTGAAGGGAGGTTGCGCAGACGTGGTACTGGTGCCTTCTGACTTATCCGGTGACATATTTTTCGTCGGCGGTACATCCGTTCGATCTTCCGGTGCTCGAGGTTTACCACCTGCCATGATATCACCAACTTGTTCCGGGCTGAGCGTCTCATATTCCATTAGCGCATCAGCCATCGTGTGTAATTTATCGACATTCTCTTCAAGAATGTCTTTTGTTCGCTGGTATAGGCGTGTCACGATTGACTGGACCTCAGCGTCAATCTTTTCAGCAGTAGCTTCTGATACTGACAACGGTTTGCTTCCCGCAGTCATTCCAAGAAACACCTCACCGTCGTTTTCGTCGTACGTAAGGACTCCAAGCGAATCTGAAAATCCCCACTTTGTAACCATGTTGCGAGCGAGCTGCGTAATCTTTTCGATGTCATTGGATGCACCGGTCGTGACCTTTTCCGATCCATTGATCAACTCTTCGGCAATACGACCGCCGTAAAGTGTACAAATTTGAGATTCAATAGCAGTTTTGCTCAAACTGTACTTGTCCTCTTCAGGAAGAAACATCGTAACGCCCAGTGCGCGACCTCTCGGTACGACGGTTACTTTGTAAAGTAAATCGTGCTCTGGTACTAAATAGCCGACAATCGCATGTCCAGCTTCATGATACGCGGTAACAAGTTTTTCTTTTTCCGACATAACCATTGACTTCCGTTCAGAACCCATCATGATCTTATCCTTCGCTTGTTCGAACTCTTCCATGCCGACGAGTCGTCGGGCCGCACGCGCGCCGAACAATGCGGCTTCATTCACGACATTTTCTAAGTCAGCACCCGAAAAACCAGGAGTGCCACGAGCGATCGTAAGCGGATTTACATCGTCTGCTAGCGGAACGCGGCGCATATGTACTTTCAAAATTTGTTCTCGACCGCGAATATCTGGTAGAGGTACAACAACCTGACGATCGAATCGACCTGGACGCGTTAATGCTGGATCCAGTACATCCGGTCTATTCGTAGCCGCGATAACGAGTACTCCGTCATTTGCTTCAAAGCCATCCATTTCGACCAACAGTTGATTTAAAGTTTGTTCTCGTTCATCGTGTCCGTTACCCAAACCTGCGCCACGATGCCGTCCCACCGCGTCAATTTCATCAATGAAAACAATACAAGGTGCTTGTTTTTTTGCCTGCTCAAACATGTCACGGACTCTTGAAGCTCCCACTCCGACAAACATCTCCACAAAGTCAGATCCGGAAATGGAGAAGAATGGAACTCGAGCCTCGCCGGAAATCGCCTTCGCGAGCAGAGTCTTACCTGTCCCAGGAGCACCCACCATTAGAGTACCTCGTGGAATTCGGCCACCAAGCACTTGGAACCGGGATGGATCTTTCAAAAACTCTACCAGTTCTTGAACGTCTTCTTTTGCTTCGTCGACGCCTGCTACATCGTCGAAAGTGGTCTTTATCTTTTCATCAGAAAGAAGTTTCGCTTTGCTTTTACCAAATGCTAAAGGACCACTACGTCCACCAACCCCCTGCAATTGTCGCATCATGAGCATGAACAAACCAACGATGAGCAAGATCGGAAGAATAGCGAAAAATACTTGCATCCAAAAACTGTTTCGGTCATTCGGTAACGTAGATACTTCAACCTTTTGACTCACCAGTTCGTCGTACAAAGAACCATAGTCATCACCGGGTGGAAGTTTGACCATAAAGTTCGAACGGTCGGTTTTCTCTCCGATTATCGTGATCGACGTAGCGGACGAGCCTTTGAGTTTCGCCTTGTCAATTTCTTGCCTTTCAAGGAGTCCTTTGAACTGCGTGTAAGTTATCTCAGCTGGTCCAGGCTGCCTGACGAAGTTGTTAAACAGGAACAGCAGTACTAAGACGACGACGACCCAAAGAATGATATTTTTCGCAGTGGAACTCAACTAATCCTGCCTCTTGTCTCGAAATTTGTTCGTTTTATTAGGTCATTCGACCCACTTTGATGAACTAAGTATATACGTTTGTTACACACATATTGTATAGGTAGTGTCATTTTGGTTCTTTTCAAGATAATGCTCGCTCACCCAGTAAGAGAGTTAGATTCACTACGGTAGATAGAAGTTACGGTCGACGTACATTGTTCATTGTCATAGTGGTTTCCCGCGGTGTTTGAAACTTTACAAGCTATAAAAGTGCTCGAAAAGTTAAAACGTGACTGTAGGTACGTCAAATATGCTCAACGGCTTGTATGAGCCACTCTTTTTCTCGGATGCCCTCCCCAACAAAAAAGGTTTGTTGCACTTTTTTTCCGATCATTGCTCGCGCTAAAGGTGATATATTGGAAATCCTACCTGCTCTCACGTCGGACTCATCTTCACCAACGATACGATATTTAACTTGATCACCTGATTCGAGATCTTCGAGGGTCACGGTAGCTCCGAAGATAACCGTTCCCGTATTCTCGATTTTCGCGACATCAATTACCTGCGCATTTGAAAGCTTCGCTTCTATGAAGCGGATTCGCGCTTCCATGAGACCTTGTTTCTCTTTGGCGGCATGATAGTCCGCGTTTTCACTCAAATCTCCTAGTTTCCGTGCATCTCCAATTGCGCGTGAAACTGACCCGCGCTCACTTTTTAATGCAGCTAACTCCGCTCGCAATTTTTCTGCACCGGCGACAGTCAGTGGGGCTGGCATACTTTATCTCCTCCATATAGCTCTTGTAGGCGTCGCACATGTTGTGGTCTTCCAAACGCGATCGATTTGCAAATCGCGGCGCCCCCGGCTAAGGTTGTGGTGTATGGAACTCGTTTCTGTAGCGCCAATCGTCGAATAATAGCTGAGTCTGCAATCGACTGCTTCCCTTCGGTCGAATTCACAATCAATGCAACATCGCGTTCATTTAACAGATTCGTGACATCTGGCGGTCCTTCGGTTACCTTGTTAACTACTTCAGCTTCGATACCGTTGGCTTTCAGCACACGTGCAGTACCGCGAGTAGCAATCAGCGAGAATCCAAGTTCGCACAAATTTTTCGCTACTGCAGCTACGTAAGGTCGATCTGAGGTCTTTACGCTAATCAGTGCCAGACCTTCTGTAGGAGGATCCGCTCCGGCAGCAATCGATGCCTTCGTAAACGCCTCCGCAAATGAATCACCAATACCCATCACTTCCCCAGTAGATTTCATTTCCGGTCCGAGAATGGGATCCACTCCAGGAAATTTAGTAAACGGAAATACTGGCTCTTTAACAAAAGTATGCTCGGGAACCACTTCTTCAGTATATCCCTGCTCTGCCAAACTTTTACCCACCATACATCGAGCAGCAACCTTGGCGAGAGAAAACCCTACGCACTTTGATACGAACGGCACTGTTCTCGACGCGCGGGGATTTACTTCCAACACAAAGATGTTTTCGTTTTGCACCGCGAGTTGGACGTTCATTAACCCGACTACTTTCAATTCGTACGCTAACGCTCTCACATGTTGACGGATCGATTCTTGGATCTCAGGACTCAGTTCATGCGGTGGTAATGAACAGGATGAATCACCAGAGTGCACCCCAGCCTGTTCAATGTGCTGCATAATCGCGCCGATCAACACAAGCTTACCGTCGGAAACTACGTCTACGTCTACTTCTATCGCTTGATCGAGAAAACGATCAAGAAGGACTGGGGAGGCATTGGACACAGGAATGGCACTCGCGAGATATACCTTTAGTTCATCTTCATTGAAGACAACTTCCATCGCCCGACCACCTAGAACATAGGAAGGTCGTACGATGATTGGATATCCGATTTCTCGTGCTGCCCGAATTCCGTTGTCTAGGGTCGTTGCGGTTCGATTGGAAGGTTGTCTCAGTCCAGTCTGTTCGATCACTTCTTGAAAACGTTTTCGGTCCTCAGCACGGTCAATCGCATCCGAGCTCGTGCCAATAGTAGGCACACCCATCTCTGTGAGTTGATCCACCAACTTCAACGGAGTTTGACCACCGAATTGAACGATCACACCATCGGGTTGTTCCACATCAATGATTGCAAGTACATCCTCTAAGGTGATTGGTTCAAAATACAGGCGATCGGACGTGTCGTAGTCGGTTGAAACAGTTTCGGGGTTGCAATTTACCATGATGGTTTCAAACCCGTCTTCACGCATAGCAATGGCCGCGTGAACGCAACAATAGTCAAACTCAATACCTTGACCGATGCGATTGGGCCCCCCACCCAGTACAACGATCTTCTTTTTATCGCTAGGAAACGCTTCGCACTCTTCTTCATACGTTGAGTACAGGTAGGCAGTAGTCGCAGGAAACTCGGCCGCACACGTATCGACTCGTTTGAAGACGGGTTTAATGCCTCGCTTCAGTCTCCACTCTCGTACTTTACGTTGTGAACTATCTAACAAATTTGCGATGCGAAGATCGGAAAATCCGTCGCGTTTCCATGCGAACATCTCGGAAGCTGTCAATTCATCGAGCGAATGTTGTGAAATGCTCCGTTCAACTTCGATGAGTTCTGCAATTTGTGCTAGGAACCAGCGATCTATCTTGGTCGCATTGTGTACTTGATCCAAGGAAAAGTTCTGGCGGAACGCGTCAGCGACGTACAGCATACGGTTCGCACTGGGTTGCTGTAATTCTTCAAACAGTCGGCGATAGTCTTGGGGAAAAACATACTCAATTCCTACTGGTTCCATCCCGGCGATACCGATTTCGAGACTGCGCAAGGCTTTTTGGTAGGACTCTTTAAACGTTCGTCCGATGGACATAACTTCGCCTACGGACTTCATTTGGGTTGTGAGTAGATTCTTCGCTTGGCCAAATTTCTCAAACGTAAAACGCGGTATCTTGGTGACAATGTAGTCTATGGTCGGTTCAAACGAAGCCGGCGTTACTCCCGTAATGTCGTTCAACAATTCATCCAATGTATACCCGATCGCAAGTTTAGCAGCAACCTTCGCGATCGGAAAACCAGTGGCTTTAGAGGCAAGGGCTGAAGATCTTGAAACGCGAGGATTCATTTCGATCACGATCATGCGTTCGGAATTTGGATCTAACGCGAACTGCACGTTAGATCCACCAGTCGCAACACCAATTTCCCGAAGCACCGCGATCGCAGCATTGCGCATTCGTTGATACTCTTTGTCGGTTAATGTCTGGGCAGGGGCGACGGTAATGGAGTCTCCCGTGTGAATACCCATTGGATCAATATTTTCAATAGAACAGACGATAATGCAGTTGTCATTGCAGTCTCGGACAACCTCCATTTCGTACTCTTTCCAACCAAGCAAAGACTCGTCGATAAGAAGTTCGTGTGTTGGTGAAAGTTCTAAGCCATGTGTGCAAATTTCTCGGAACTGCTCCATGTCGTACGCAATACCGCCACCAGAACCACCCAAAGTAAACGAAGGACGAATAATGCAGGGAAATCCAATTGTTTCCTGTACCCTGTACGCATCATCTAGATTGTGAGCGATTCCAGATTGAGCGGTCTCGAGACCGATATTGTTCATACATCGATCAAACAATTCTCGATCTTCAGCTTTGTCAATGGACTGCTGACTAGCACCGATTAATTCGACATTAAACTGTTCTAAAATGCCTTCTCGTGCCAAATCCAGAGCACAATTCAGTGCCGTCTGACCACCCATAGTTGGTAAAAGTGCATCTGGTGTCTCTCGTTCAATGATTTGTGCAACAGTTTGCCATTCAACGGGTTCGACATAAGTTGCAGCTGCAGTTGCTGGATCCGTCATGATGGTTGCAGGATTAGAATTCACCAGGATCACGCGAAGTCCTTCGGCCATTAACGCTTTACAGGCTTGAGTGCCGGAGTAATCGAACTCACACGCTTGGCCGATCACAATAGGACCAGCACCCAACACGAGAACGGAATTGAGGTCGGACCGTCTAGGCACGTTGTTGTTGGTAGCTTTGCATTAGTTCGACGAAATGATCAAACAAATAGTGGCAATCTTGAGGTCCAGGACTTGCTTCCGGATGTCCCTGAAATCCGAAAGCAGGTACTTTCGTATGACGCAGTCCCTGCACGGATTTGTCAAACAGCGACACATGAGTTACCTGCAAGTGTTTTGGTAAATCTGTCGTGTCGACGCAAAAACCATGATTCTGACTCGTAATCACAACTTTACCCGTCTCTAAGTCTTGAACAGGGTGGTTCGCACCGTGGTGTCCATGCTTCATTTTCACCGTCCTAGCACCAGAAGCGAGGGCCAGGAGCTGTAAACCTAAACAAATTCCAAAAACCGGAATTTTTAGATCGAAGAACCTTTGAATTGCTTCAATCGCGTAGGTACACGGTTCGGGATCGCCTGGACCATTTGCCAAAAAGATTCCATCTGGTTCATAGTGAAACGCAGACTCCACAGTTGTGTTAGCGGGTACCACGACGACATCACAATGTCGATCTACCAAGAGTCGCAAAATGTTTCGCTTCACACCAAAGTCGTAGGCCACGACACGATACTTAAAGCTGTTCCCGCGCTCGTAGCCTTCAGCTGGATTCCATGAACTTTCACGCCAAGTGTAAGGAGCACTACAAGTAACCTCTTTTGCTAAATCCATCGACTTCAATCCCGGAAAGGAACGTGCTAGGGCCAGAGCTTTGCTAGCGTCGCATTGATCTCCCGCAATGACGCAGCCCGCAAGTGAGCCCTTTGTTCGTAGTATGCGAGTTAACTTACGAGTATCAATATCAGTGATGGCAACAACGTTCTCTCGAAACAAGAAATCTCGAAGTGGATACTCTGAGCGACGGTTACTCAACAGGTTGGGTACATCACGAACTATTAGTCCCTCCGCCCACACTGAGCTGGATTCCACGTCGTCTTCATTTGCACCGGTATTACCGATGTGGGGATGAGTCAGAGTAACGATTTGTTTCGCGTAAGATGGGTCGGTAAGAATTTCCTGATATCCTGTCATGGCAGTATTAAACACTACCTCACCCACCGCGATTCCAGCAACACCAGCGGAATAACCGCGGAACACGGTGCTATCTTCTAGGACTAAGATCGCGGGAACTTGATTAGACACAAATCTGTCGAGTTATTGATAACAGGTGGTGAGCCATCGAGCGTGGATACTAAGACATGCCCAAGACTTCATGCATGCTATACATACCGACGGCACCATGATCAATTTTTTGCGCAATAAAAGCCGCCGCTCGTAAAGCACCCGCCGCAAAGTTAGATCGACTGGATGCCCGATGTGTGACTTCGATGCGCTCTCCTCTTCCAAAAAAAGTCACGGTGTGCTCCCCTACAACATCCCCACCTCGAGCAGAGTGGAATACTATTTGTTTTGAGTCGGTTGCATCTCTGAATCCCACTCGCTCGTTAGACAAAAGGTCCGAAAGTTCTTGACTGTTGGCTGAGGCAAGAATTTCACCCATGCGTATCGCTGTACCCGATGGGGCATCTCGTTTATGTCGATGATGAGTCTCATGTATCTCGACATCTACATCTGAATCAAGCATCCGAACAGCCTGATCAATGAGACTAAAAACGACGTTTATGCCAACGCTCATATTGGGCGCAATCAATATAGGAATTTCGTTCGAAGCTTGTGCGATCAAATTTTTCTGATGATCGTTCAATCCAGTGGTTCCGGACACTAACCCAACGCTGTGTTTGGTACAGTATTCCAAGAGTTCTATAGTCGCGCTCGGGACGCTGAAATCAATGACAATTTGTACCTCTTTGAGTGCATCCTCAGACACTGGAGACACTGCAATACCTAGTTCCTCAGTACCGGCGATGAGACCAACGTCCCGGCCTAGTTCGGCGGAATTTTGGTGCGTGAACGCACACTTTAATTGAAATCGAGAATCATCGACAAGTAGTAACGTTATCGAGCGTCCCATTCGACCGGTTGCGCCGTTGATCGCAATCGCCGTCATGAACTCACGAACACTAATTGGATGTCATACGGTCAATAAACTCTTTAACCGACTGAAAGAATGAACTCCCCTTCGGTGTGTGTTTTTTTGAACTTTGAACAGTCGATTCCAATTCTTCTAGAAGTTCTCTCTGTCGCGCAGACAACTTTACCGGGGTTTCAACGACCGCACGACATAGTAAGTCGCCGCGAGACCCACCACGAAGTGACGGAACACCGCGGCCACGCAAGCGGAACATCTTCCCGGACTGGGTTTCCGCTGGTATTCTTAATTTTACGTGTCCCTGTAAGGTTGGTATCTCGATTTCCGTACCTAACGCGGCTTGGGTAAAGGTAATTGGTACTTCACACAGGAGATGATCGTTTTGACGTTCAAAGACTTTGTGAGGTTTAACGTTGAACTCAACGTATAAATCGCCGGCTGGACCACCGCGGAGACCACTTTGTCCTTCACCAGAGAGTCTGAGTCGAGTTCCTTGGTCGACTCCAGGCGGAACAGTGATCGACAATTCTCTTTCTGTCTGTACACGTCCCTGTCCGCGACACTTTTCACAGGGATTTTCGAGCACTTCACCCGCCCCGCGACACCGTCCGCAGGTTCGTTGTACGAAAAAGAAATCCTGACGCGACTGCAGCATTCCAGTACCGTTGCAATCAGGGCAGGTCTTTCTTGAACTTCCACGTGCAGCACCAGAACCGTGACAATCACCGCAGTTGCGGTACGTCGGAATCGTAATCTGAATCTTATCGCCTTTAACCGCCTGCTCTAGCGTAATGGACAGTGAGTATTGCAAATCTGCACCACGTTCCTCCAAACCACGGCGGGAGTGCCGTACATCTTGGAACATGTCGCCAAACACACTATCGAGGTTGTTCAGAATGTCATGCAATCCGGCACCATTAGCGAATGGATTAAAACCACTGGCCATACCCTCCACACCTTGATGTCCGAACCGATCATATCTGCTCCGTTTGTCGTCGTTCGACAGGACGTCAAACGCTTCCGTCGCTTCTTTAAATTTCTCCTCGGCGTTGGGATCATCTGGATTTCGGTCAGGATGGTATTGCATGGCGAGACGTCGGTACGCGCGTTTCACATCGCCCACTTCGGCATCTCTCGCGATACCCAAAACCTCGTAATAGTCCCTTTTTGCCACTGTAATCACTACTCAGCTACCCGCACGCGAAAAATCCGATAGGTCTCATCCGGAAACCAGAGCACCGTATCGGATTCATGGGTGTTGGTCGTTACTTGTCGTTTTTAACCTCTTCAAATTCTGCGTCAACGACGTCATCGTCGCCGGCAGGCGGATCATCACTTTCCGGTGGAGGTCCGTCGCTCGTTGCGCCGGCTGCTCCTGGATTCGCTTGTGCTTGAGCTTCTTGATACATACGCTGAACAACAGGTTCGGTTACACGATTTAGTTCCTGCAACTTGGCTTCAATTTCCTCTTTGTTGTCCGTTTGTACGGCTTTTTCCAATGCGTCGATTGCAGCTGTTATGTCTGTCTTTTCAGTTTCACTGACCTTATCGCCGCTATCCTCAAGCATTTTACGCGCGGAGTGAATCATTGAATCTGCTTGATTCCGTAAGGTTACCAGTTCGGCAAACTTCGCGTCTTCTGCTGAGTGGGACTCCGCGTCACGGATCATTTGTTGAACCTCTTCGTCAGATAATCCACTGGAGGCTTTAATCACAATCGACTGTTCTTTGTTCGTAGCTTTGTCGACTGCTTTGACATTCAAAATTCCGTTGGCATCAATGTCGAAACTAACTTCAATCTGCGGTACGCCCCGGGGTGCAGGTGGAATCCCAGTCAAGTCAAACTGACCCAAAGATTTGTTTTGGGCGGCTTGCTTTCGTTCGCCTTGTAGCACGTGAATCGTAACTGCTGGTTGGTTATTTTCTGCGGTCGAGAAGGTTTGATTCTTTCGTGTCGGAATCGTCGTGTTCTTTTCGATCAAAGGCGTCATTACGCCACCGAGTGTCTCAATCCCCAACGAAAGTGGGGTAACGTCGAGAAGCAAGACATCTTTGATGTCGCTCGAGAGTACGCCCCCTTGAATACTCGCGCCAATCGCTACGGCTTCGTCTGGATTGACATCTTTTCGAGGTTCGCGGTCAAAAAACTTTTTCACTCGCTCTTGAACCAGAGGCATCCGTGTTTGACCACCGACGAGAATCACTTCATCGATTTCACTGACTCGCACACCAGCGTCTTCAATCGCTGTTTTACAAGGTCCCATAGTGCGTTCAACCAATTCCTCAACTAAAGACTCGAGCTTAGCACGAGTGACTTTCACGACTAAGTGTTTCGGTCCCGTTTGGTCAGCGGTGATAAACGGCAAATTAACATCGGTTTCTTGACTTGAAGATAACTCAATCTTGGCTTTTTCAGCAGCTTCCTTGAGTCGTTGCAATGCTAACGGATCGTTCCGGAGATCAATGCCTTGATCGTCTTTGAATTCGGACGCCAGATACTCGATGACCCGAAGATCAAAATCTTCGCCACCAAGAAATGTATCACCATTAGTAGAGAGAACTTCGAACTGCTGGGATCCGTCGACATCTGCGATTTCGATAATGGAAATGTCAAACGTACCACCACCCAGGTCGTAGACCGCGATTTTGGAATCGCCGCGTTGCTTGTCCATACCATACGCGAGAGCCGCTGCCGTTGGTTCATTGATGATGCGCTTAACATCTAAACCAGCGATCTTGCCGGCATCTTTGGTCGCTTGACGTTGTGAGTCATTAAAGTATGCGGGGACCGTGATTACGGCACCGTCGACACCTTCGCCAAGATAGTCTTCCGCAGTTTTCTTCATTTTCTTCAAGACTTCGGCTGACACCTGCGGTGGTGCTTTCGTTTCACCACTGACTTCGACCCACGCATCGCCATTGGAGGCTGCGACGATCTTGTACGGCACCATCTCTTCATCCCGTTGGACTACTTCGTCCTCATAGCGGCGACCAATGAGTCGTTTCACCGCGAAAACTGTATTCTTCGGATTCGTTACCGCTTGTCGTTTTGCACTTTGCCCGACGAGAACTTCACCTTTATCGGTATAGGCAACTACCGAAGGTGTCGTTCGATCTCCTTCCGAGTTTTCGATGACACGAGGTTTTGAACCTTCCAATACCGCGACGCATGAATTGGTAGTTCCTAAGTCAATACCTATTGTTTTTGCCATTGTAAATTTCCTTTTTTAATTCTTGATCACTACCACGTAATTTCAGTTTTTTTGTTAGCAATCTATCGTTGAATAGTTGGGGACGAACCTTGAATATTTCAAGAACTCTCTTCTCTGTCTCTAGCTATGTCTGTGTATCTTCCCCTTCGGAAGAATCCAGTTCTTTCGCTACTACAACTTCGGCTCCACGTAACAGACGATCATTGAGCATATATCCTTTTCGAAACACCTCAATCACACTACCGGGTTCCGCATCTGGATGTGGTACATAGGTCATAGCTTTGTGTTTTTCTGGATCGAACACCTCACCATGGGGGTCAAAACTTACGATGCCAAACTTTGCTAGTACATCAGTTAAAGATTTCACGGAAAGCTCAAAACCTTGTACGACTTGATTGTCGACACCTGAGTCCTTTGCGGATTGCAATGCAATATCGAACGTATCCAATGGTGATAACAATGCTTGTGCGAAATCACTCAGCCCGTATTTGTGCGCTTTTTCGAGTTCTCTCTCCATACGCCGTCGTACATTGTCGGTCTCCGCATGTGCTCTCAACGCGTACGCGCGCGCCTCTTCGAGCGCAGGTTCTAGTTCATCAATCCTTGCTTGAAGTAGCTCGGCGGTTTCTTGCTCCTGATCTTTCTCATTCGCAGCAACAATTTCGACCTCTACGGCTGCCTCTGATTCTTCTTCCGAAGAATTTTCTTGCGCTAGTACTTGTTCGTTTTCGGGAGAGTCAGTCTCTGGTTGAATTTTTTTACTTGGTGCCACGAAAAATTTATCCTTGCAATGAGTGCCCTCAGCTCATGCATATATGGGCGAGCGTTAGATTTTCAAGAATGTGACTGATGTAACGCGCTACCAAGCAATCGAGCTGCTTTATCGACGAGTGGGATCACTTTTTGGTAAGGCATCCTCGTAGGTCCAATTACTCCCATCGCACCGGCAATCGAACCTTCGACTTCGTACTTGGAACTGATCAGCGTGTACCCTCCGAGTGGTTCAAAACCAGACTCCGAACCGATGAACAGTTGCACGCCTTCTGATGCCATGCAGCGATCCAACAAGTCGACCATAGAACTTTTACTGCGAAATGCATCCAATAATATTTGCACTTCCTCCGATGACGTGAGTAACCCAAGTAAATTTCGCTCACCATTCAATACGTAGTCGTGATCTGGTTCACCTTCTTGCGCAAAAGACTTTGCCGCGACATCGAGCGCAATCTGCATCAGACGGTTCATTTCGTGTTGATCTTGCCTCATGCTTTCGATTAACTGCTTTCGAATCGCAAGTAACGAGTGGCCTGAGAATTCTTGATTTAAAAAGTTGGCTGCTTCGTTGAGCTCAATGTCCGTGTAGCTCTTTTCCGTTTCAATCACGCGGTTTTGTACCTCGCGTTCGTTGACCACAATAATTGCCAGCACTTTGTTCTGTGTTAACTGCAAGAACTGTATCTGACGAAGTTCGATTTGTTCTGGTCGAGGAGTAGTAACCAATCCAACTAAGCATGTCAAATCTGCGAGAATTTTCGACGCGGTTTCCACCAGTTCTTTCGGTGAGAGATCCTCTCGCAGAGAGTCACTCAAATTAGCCTCAATACGCCGATCCAATGGTTCCACCGAAATTAAACTGTCGACAAAAAATCTCAATCCCTGTTCTGTGGGTACTTTTCCTGCCGAGGTATGTGGAGATACGACCAGACCTTGATCCTCGAGATTAGCCATAATGTTGCGCACAGTCGCCGAACTAACGCGAAAGTAAGCCCGGTCTGCGATATGTTTGGATCCAACAGGAGCACCATGACGAAGATAATCTTCGACCAAGATTTTGAACAAACTCTGGGTGCGCTTATCTATAGGGCGACCAGTTTTGTGGGGGGTCTTATCTTTTTTCGGCGGGGTACTCATAATAGTTCAGTGATCTGAGCATGATCTACATTATGACTTCGAAATCTCTACAGTTCTGAATCTATCTACATGCTCGCTTCGCTGACGGTCCGAAACTTCACACTCGTTCGTTCTTTAGATATTGATTTTAGTCCGGGTCTTACTGTCATAACGGGCGAATCGGGTGCAGGAAAATCGATTTTGCTTGATGCTCTTTCCCTTGTTCTCGGAGCACGGGCGCGCCAAGATCAAATAGCTCAAGGATCAAAAGACTGCGAAGTGATCGCAGAGTTTGATCTCTCACAATCGCCCGTTTCCCGAAAAAAGTTAGAGCGGCAAGGACTAACAGATTCACTCGACCCGAACCTTTGTATCGTTCGTCGTACCGCGGCTGCCGGCGGCCGGTCACGGTCGTGGGTCAACAGTACACCAACAAACTTGGATGCCATTCGAGACCTTTGTTCTTCTTTAATTGGTATACACGGTCAATTTGAACAACATCAACTCTTAAATCGGGAAGCTCAACTCGAGTGGTTCGACGACTTTGCAATAGATCAAAATCGATTGTCTAAGATTCAACAACTATACCAGTCTTGGCAGGACAGTAAAGCTGAACTCAGCTCCAGTATGGAAGAGTTAGGGCTTGAACTGAGTCAAAAGGAACTACTCGAGTACCAATGTGCAGAGTTCACGAGTCTCGAATTGGGCGAGAACGAATTGCCAACACTCATGGGAGAATTTAAGCGGCATTCGCAAGTTCGTGAAATTCGAGCAGTACTCACCGAGGCTGAAGATTCGATTAATAACGCCATTCAACCTGTAGTAGCTCGAATCTACCGCAGCTTACAGGGACTGGACGATGACGAACAAAATCTGAATGAAGCTAGAGAACTCCTCGCTAGTACAGAAATACAACTAGAGGAGATTAATAACTCATTAACTCGATACCGTGAATCCGTAGACATTGACGAAAATCGTCTTGAATCCCTGGATCAAAGAATCAACTTGATTCACGATGTCGCACGCAAGCACAAAGTCAGTCCCACTTCCCTCTTCGAACACATTTCAAAGGTAAGAGATCGTCTTGAGCGCTTGATTCAATCCGAGTCGAAATTACTTCATCTCCAAAGTGAGCTGGAAGATCACGAAAAACGATTCCTCGCGTTTGCAGGGGATCTATCGAAATCACGCCACAAGCAAGCAGAAACCTTTTGCACCGAGGTCCTTAAGACACTAGCAACGATCGCTTTACCTGACGCTCGGTTTGCTGTCAACTTTTCGCTAACGCAGAATAGTAGGGGGATTGATGAATTGGAATATCGGGTGTCAACCAACACAGGTATCGACGAGATGCCCCTAAATCGAGTTGTATCTGGGGGCGAATTATCGCGAATTGCGCTGGCTATCCTACTCGTAGTCGCACGAGAATCAAAGTTACCGACACTCATTCTAGACGAAGCAGATATCGGAGTGGGTGGAACGACTGCAGACGTGATTGGTAGAATGCTACGCTCACTTGCACAAAATAATCAGGTGATTTGTGTGACCCACGCACCCCAGGTTGCTGCCTTAGGAGACGCGCATCTCTACGTAACCAAATGCAATACTAGGGGTATCACTGTAGAATCACTCACCGGAGATGATCGCGTAGCAGAAATTGCTCGCATGGTAGGAGGACGTGTTGTCGATGACCGAAGTCGTACCTATGCCCGAGCACTCTTGCAAGATGCATTGTCTTAGTAACCTAGTAGGAAAACGAATTTAAAGTCCTGTTGTCTAACTTGTTTATTCGAATGCACAAAGAAACCCCTGTGAAATTATTTTGGATCGCAACGGTAGTCGTTCTTCTAACACTTTGCCTGCACGGCTGCAAAGTTCCGGGAATGCATCAACCTGAAATCGAACAAGGCAATATCGTAACGCAGAAAATGGTAGACCGATTACGACCGAAGATGACCAAGGCGCAGGTTGAATTTGTACTCGGTAGACCCGTATATCAGAATACTTTCGATATCAATCGATGGGACTACGTGCACACAAGAGAGGGCCGTACCGGGGAACGGGTTCGCCGACTGTTAACGCTCAGATTTGAAGGCGATGTTCTGGTTGGACTTAGTGGTGATTATCGTCCAGAAGGAGAGGCTGCCGAAGAGTTGGAAGCACTACTAGAACTTTCAGAAGTTTCCGATTCCAAAGACGAAAGCGATGGAGAGGAAGAATCAATCTCCGCAGTTGGTGAAGAAGACGCGGGAGCCGAAGAGGACGAAGTAGCCGAAGAAGAAGAGCAGAACACTTCCGATGACCCCGATGAAGAGGTTGAGGTCGAGGTCTTCATACCG
>CAZEFI010000014.1:0-39670 GCA_964511425.1 uncultured Pseudomonadales bacterium | reverse complement strand
CAGGCACAAAAAAGAGCACACGATTTGTATATACAAGTTTACAATCGGAATCCGCCTCAGGCGTATCTTGAAGTCCCATCGGGAACAGAATGGGAGGAGAAAAAGAGAAAATATAACAAACTTATAGGAAAAAAAGTTGAAGGCGAACAGCTCAGTGAAAAAGAAATGACAGAACTCCGAGAACTTGAAAGAATTTTCAAAGAACTGGAAGATACACCCGCCCCCTTCAACGAGGGTAACTACGTATATAACCACTTCGATTTATGCGGTTAAGCAGTTCGCACATTAGACTACTCCTTTTGATAACATTAAGCATGTTTGTGATCGTGATTGCGCTTATGTTACTCCATTTCATTAAGCTTAATACTACACGTTCACCAGTGCCTGCGACAGCGAAATCAGCTGAGGACATCGACAAATCCCAACGATCAATGATTGACGATGCTTCTATGGAAGATTATCGATTAGCAACCGCTAGTAAAGATGTTGAGGATTTCTGGGAGATATGTGCTCTCTCTCAATATCCAAACCCCATAGAGAACACAGACGCCGCGAAATCACGTTTAAAAAATATTAATTTTTCTGACGAATGCATCGCATTCTTGGAAAAACACGTTCGATCGAACAACCCGTTTACTCGGTATGGTCCTGCGAGCTCTAGTCATCAAGAATTCGCTCTAGTTCACTTGGATAATCCGATGACATATGAACGCATCTTTACCGATCCAAAAGGTGATCTCGCTAGAGTATTGGATGCACTTTCGCGACCCGAATGTTTGTTGGACGATCGCACCGTCTCAAAGTGGGAGCTTAATCCTTACGAGTACTTACCGAACGCTATCCAAAGTAACGAAGGGGATAAGATTGCGCTTGTAGCGGCATTTTCTGAAGACAAGACCATCGCGAAGTGGCAACTGAAAACCTCCTGTCATGCAGAGTCTTTCGCAAACTACGCCGCTTTCTATGATGTCTGTTATCGTGAATCTGCCACTGAGTACTTTCTTAATCACCAAAGACACTATTTGGGGCACGATATGGAGCCCCATCAAGTTAATCAAATGTGGAAAGGCTATTTAGAACAACGTTGGGTAGAGAAAAAATGCGCGGAATACAGCTCTTTCCTTGAACTCAATGCAGAGCAATACCCAAAGGAATACTTGCACCTATTCGGTATCGGAATGAAGCGGGGAACTTGGCACTTTCAAGACGATATAGTTTCGTTAGGATCGCTTGATCGAGACACTATTTTTTACACATTAGTTTCGTTTGGCGCGCAATTTGGTGATCAAGCTGCATCTCTTGTTTATTCAGCAAACGATTACTGGACTGAGCAACCTTGGCGTACGTCTTGGGAGAAGGTGAAGAAGTACTCAACACCGAGCCAGAAGCGACTAGAAGAAGCACTTAACCTAATTGTGGTTTTTGAAACTGCAGACGTAAATTTTAATTTGGAATGGTTAGTGAAGCATGTTTGCACACCAGACAAATCGATAATTGACGATACGGATGAAATCGTCGAATTTCCGAGTTGTCGATCTCTGATTAACCAAGCATTCACAAATATAGGTTCAATGTCGAATATGAAAAGGCAGACTCTTGAAAAATTTGAAGATGTAGCGATCAAACTTGGTGTTTTCGACTAATTTCTCAGAGAGACCTACGTCATCCACACGCACTTTTAAGTAAATCGACAGAGTTTCGAGACAATCGGATTGTTTAGAATGAAACGGACCTATTTCACTCTCTTAGTCTTGGCTGCCTGAATAGAACGTGGATGCAAATAGTGGGTTGAACCAGTTGAAAACTTTATTACAACCCCAATGTCACTTGTTCAAGGCTATTGAGTTCCATAAATCCGTGTTCCACTATTTTTTTAATACTTAACTCGAAGACTCCCTCGCACAATCCGAGCAGATCAACTATGATCGGATCATCATTTCCGATTTAGTGGAGCTTTGAGTGCGACCAATTCACAATAACCATTCGACCGGACGTGGCTACCAAAAGTGACGACTTTTAAATGACCAGTTTTCTTCTGCTACAAGAAAAGCAGATTGAATATTCGAAGATTTGTTGCGCCGCTATACTGTATCTAGAAGTCCACGGTGAAGCGAATGTGCAAGGTAACCTTGGTTAACCCTACATAGCTCAATGTTCAACTGAGCCTCGACTCAATTCTTCATTCTTGACCTCGAAGCACACCAAGTCCTTGCCGAATGATTGTTGGAAAACCAGATTCCAAATCGACAAGTGTGGTGAACTCCTGACCTAGTACCCCACCGTCCAAAATTGCATCCACTTCGTGTTCTAACTTTCGGCGAAATTGCTTGGGATCGGTCAATGGAAAATCTTCATCGGGTAAAGTCAAGGTTGTTGATAGTATCGGCTCGTTGAGCGTGTCTAACAAGGCTCGAGCAATTTCTGAGTCGGGAATACGCAGTCCTATAGTTTTACGTTTGGTGCCCACCACTCGTCTGGGAACATCACGTGAAGCTTTCAAAATAAATGTGAAAGGACCAGGAGTGTGCCTACGTATCAAGCGGTATGAGGAATTATCCACTAGTGCATAGGTGGACAAATCGGACAAGTCCTTACAGACCAGAGTCATCAAGTGGTCCGATTGTAATCTTCGAATCGTACGAATGCGATCGAGTGCAGCGGCGTCTGTCAATCTACATCCGATTGCGTAAGTCGCATCTGTGGGGTAGACAATTACTCCCGTTGAACACAATATTTTCACTGCTTCCTTGATCAGCCTCTGCTGAGGGTGCGTTGGATGAATTTCAAAAAACTGACTCAATCAAAACTCCTATTTACTCTACCACAAACCAATCAACGGGCTCATGTCCATGTTCTTGAAGATATTCGTTCGTTTTGGAAAAGTGTCTACAACCAAAAAAACCTCGTTCCGCCGAAAGTGGTGAAGGATGTGGCGCGGTCAATACACAGTGTTTTTCCCGATCGACCATGGCTCCTTTATCTTGCGCGGGCCTACCCCAAAGTAAAAAAACTACGTGCTCACGTTGTTCATTCACAATTTTCACAATTTGGTCGGTAAACTTTTCCCAACCGTACCCCTGATGAGAAGCTGATCTACCAGAAACGACGGTCAAAACAGAGTTCAGCAACAACACACCTTGTTTCGCCCACCCGTTTAAGCAACCACGATTCATCGGAAATCGTCGTGGTGAAGGTAAAGAATTACCAACGTCATCTTGAATCTCTTGAAAGATGTTCCGTAGCGAGGGAGGCGGTCGAACTCCTGGCTTCACGCTAAAACTCAGACCATGAGCTTGATTTTCACCATGATATGGGTCCTGTCCAATAATTACCACACGCACCTGATCTAGAGGACAATGATCCAAAGCACTGAACACTTCACGCATCGGCGGATAAATTTTCTTTCCGGATTGTATTTCTGAAAGTAAGAAGGTTCTTAGACGCGCCATATACCCAGATCGAAGATCTTGTTCCAGTACGCTCTTCCACGAGGGATGCAACCTAATACGATCGTGATTCTCGGTCATCGGTTGGCGGGCTTCATGTGCGGAAACAACAAGACGTCCCGAATCGTCGATGTGTTAGTGAAGAGCATGACCAGACGGTCGATCCCCAATCCTTCTCCGGCAGTTGGAGGAAGTCCGTATTGCAGCGCGGTAATGAAATCTTCGTCAAAATGCATTGCTTCGTCATCGCCACGATTTAGTCGTTGGACCTGCTCTTGGAATCGTTCTGCTTGATCGTCTGGGTCATTTAGTTCCGAAAATCCGTTCGCAATTTCTCGTCCTCCAACAAAGTACTCAAATCGATCCGCTAAAAGTGGATCCAAATCATTACGTCGCGCAAGAGGCGAAATCTCTATAGGATATTGCACGATAAAACATGGCTCGATTAACGTAGGTTCAACCAAATTCTCAAATATTTCATTGAGTACCCCGCCCCAGCCTAGATCCTTTGTAAGTGAAATGTGATGTTGTTGAGCACGTTCTCGTAAGTACTTTTCATCGCGTACATCAGTAATTTGTGGGGCACTTAAAGCTACAGCAACACTGGCTTCCATTGACATCACTCTTGGTTCCTGGGAAAAAGTTATGTTGTGATCGCCCCACCGAATCGTATCGGTATCAAATACGGTTGTGGCTATCCCGTAAACAAGTTCACTTGTGAGTTTTATCAGATCGTCGTAGGTCGCGTATGCTTGGTAAAACTCCAGCATCGTAAACTCGGGATTGTGTCTGGTAGAGAGCCCTTCGTTCCGGAAGTTCCGATTAATCTCGTAGACTCGTTCGTATCCACCGACAACGAGTCGTTTCAAGTACAACTCTGGAGCTACTCTAAGGAAAAGATCCATATCAAGAACATTGTGATGTGTTACAAAGGGCTTTGCGACTGCACCGCCAGGTATGGGGTGCATCATCGGTGTTTCGACTTCTAGATAGTCCCGCTCATCGAAAAATCGACGAATCGACTGGATCACTTTACTGCGGATCTCAAACAACTTTCGCGATTCTTCATTCGCGATTAAATCTAGATAGCGTCGTCGATACTTGAGCTCCTGATCTTCAACGCCTTGATACTTACTTGGAAATGGTTGTAGTGACTTCGTTAATAGTTTTAACTTCGTCGCGAGCACTGTGAGTTCCCCCTTGTTCGTACGCATCATAGTGCCACAGATTCCTACTATGTCTCCCAAGTCAGTCAGATCCTTAAAAAGGGAGTATTCCTCTTCAGGAAGTGTATCTGAGCGCAAATAACACTGGATAGTCCCCGACATATCTCTGACCGATACAAAACTAGCGCGACCCAATTCACGACGCAATACTACTCGCCCCGCCACTGAAACCTCATGCGAGTTCTGCTCTAATTGCTGTTTCGTCGCGTCTTGAAACGATTGGTGTAAATCGTTTGCGAAATGAGTTCGCTGCCAATCGTTGGGAAACACATCTCCTTGTTCGCGCAACCTTTCTAATTTACTCCGTCGAACGGAAGCTTCGTTACGTTCGTCCATTAAATTCCTGCTAACAAGCTAGCTTCCATAAAAGTTTTTAGATCTCCATTTAACACTCGATCAGGATCGGAGCGCTCCACGCCCGTACGGTGATCTTTCACACGAGATTGATCGAGAACGTAGGAACGAATTTGGCTACCAAATCCGATTTTGGGTTTCGCATCCTCCAATGCCTGTCGCTCTGCTTGTTTTTCCTCTTGAATTAAATAGAACAGTTTTGCGCGCAGTTGTTTCCACGCTTGTGCTCTATTCTTGTGCTGTGAGCGTTCGCTCTGACACTGCACCACCGTTTTCGTAGGAAGATGCGTTAGACGGACGGCAGAGTCTGTTTGATTCACGTGTTGCCCACCCGCACCGCTAGCGCGGTACGTGTCCGTCCGCACATCACTTGGATCAATCTCAACTTCCACATCATCGTCAATTTCGGCATAGACAAACACCGATGCAAACGACGTATGTCTTCGATGATTTGAGTCAAATGGTGAGTTTCGAACCAAGCGATGAACACCAGTCTCAGTACGTAACCAGCCGTACGCGTGATCACCTTGAACTAGCATGGTCGAACTCCGTATTCCGGCAATATCACCATTTGAGAATTCAACAACGCGGTATTTAAAGTTACTTTTCTCGCACCACTGCACATACATACGGAACAACATACTCGCCCAATCCTGCGATTCTGTACCTCCTTCACCAAACTGAATGTCAATGTACGCGTTTTTAGCATCAAGCTCATGAGAAAACATCTTTTGTAGTTCTAATGACTTTAATGTCGATTCGATTGTGTCAAGATGTAAATCGATCTCCTCTAACACCTCGGTATCTTGTTCCTCGATTGCTAGGGAAAGTAGCTCTTCTGAATCTTGTATTTGAGCTAACGTGCGTTCGACTCCTTGTACGGATGTTCTCAGAGATGCTTGCTCTTTCGTCAGAGATTGAGAAAAGTCAAGATTCGCCCAAACTTCGGGATTGGATAGTTCTAGCTCAATTTCTGCGAGCCGATCTTTATTTGCTTCGTAGTCAAAGAGAGTCTCGATATGCAATAGTGCGGATTCGCAAGTCTTTAAGCCGGTCTCTGATTGAGGTATATTCAGCCATAAAAAATCTCCAATAAATGCGTTTGAATACCTATTCGGTACTTGGTTCAATGTGTTCAACGATGAGCTGCAAAGTTTGTTGTGCGCGGTAATCATTTATCGCGGGACGATAGGCAATTTTTACTCTTTCGGGAACACGCTCGTTTCGGCGAAACGCAATCGCATTGAACAATCTCCGTTCGCGCACTAGCTCTAACTTTAAATGTTTACCGTCCGATGTGAGTTGCTGGAACAACACTTGAAAGGTTCCGTGAAATAATGGTTTAGGAAAAGATTGTCCCCACGGTCCGAATGAGTCAATCTGGTGCACAAAGTCTAGGGAAAAATGGTGATCTTCCAACGCTCCGTCGGTGTACACTAAACCATCAAAGGCGTTCTCGGGGGCACGTTGCATAACGAACGAATCAAAGATATTTGAGAAGCGCTCAAAACTATCACGATGAATAGTTAGCCCAGCAGCCATCGCATGACCACCGAAGGCATGAATCAATCGAGGGTAGGTACTGGCGATGTCAGCTAATACATCGCGAACGTGAATCCCTGCGATGCTCCGAGCCGAGCCTTTGAGAAGCACGGATTTGGCACCCTTCCCCGTTGCAAAAACAATCGTGGGTCTGTGAATGGTTTGAGCTAGCTTGCTCGCAACAAGACCGACAACCCCTTCATGATAATCTTTACCAAATATACATATTCCGCAGCGTTTAGAATCGATATGTTCAACAATTACATCAAATGCGTTTTCGGTCATCTCGTCTTGTAATTTCCGCCGTTCTTGATTGATTTTCTGCAACTCAGTACCGTAGTGCATGGCAGTTTCGTTATCCTCCGCTAGTAACGCGTGAATACCTACTCTCATATCCTCGAGTCGCCCGGCGGCGTTCAATCTGGGACCAAGTTGAAACCCAAGTTTCTCTTCGTTAATTTGCTCGATATCAACTCCACTCAATGTACACAATGTCTTAATGCCTGGCCTAGTCTTCCCGTTTTGCATGCGTTTTAAACCCTGGGACACGAGAAGTCGATTGTTACGATCTAATGGTACTAAATCCACGACGGTTCCGAGTGCTACAAGATCTAAATACGATGCTACATTGGGAACGGTTATACCTTTTTTATCAAAGTAGCCTGTTTGGTTGAGAGTTCTTCTCACCTGTAAGATCAAATAAAACGCAACCCCGACTCCCGCAGGTTGACTACCGAATTCGCCGTCTTGTAGTTGTGGATTTACAATCGCAACAGCGGGGGGTAATTTCTCTGGTGGTAAATGGTGGTCGGTAATGATCACATCGATATCGTTTTCTTGCGCAAAGGCAACTCCGTCTAAGGAACTGATGCCGTTATCCACCGTAATAATCAAATCAGGTTCCAATCGCAATAGTGTCTGAACAAACTCTTTAGTCAAACCATATCCCAGTTCAAACCTATCGGGAACAGCAAAATCTACATTCTTAGCTCCAAACGCTCGGAGCGCAGACACGCACAATACACTGGCTGTTGCCCCGTCTGCATCAAAGTCTCCGGCGATTACGATTCGCTCGTCTCGCTCGATTGCGAGGACGATTCGATCCGCCGCATCTTTGACCCCTGCCATTCTTTCTACCGGAATTAGGTGATGAAAACCGTGATCAAGATCAGATCCGTTCTTAACTCCTCGAGCAGCCAGAACGCGCGCGAGTACAGGGTCAAGATTGAGTTCTTTCCCCAGTTGTTTCCAGTGATCTGATACTGGACGTTCCCGAATTGTGGAAACGGTCATTCGGTCAAATGCTGCACCGGTACGAAGATCCATTTCGACCGTAGTCAATCGCTTGCAACTCCGAACTCAACTCGAACATGTCGACGCCATCTGTTTTCAACTCAAAATCGTGTCTGATTTAAGAGTCCGAATTATCAAGTTGCTCCAAAATTCGTACCAACTCTGCCGGCTGTCGAAAACCCGATACTAGACTACCATTAGCAAGAATTAACGCAGGGGTTCCTTGAACTTGCATCTTCAATCCCAATTTATGTTGATCGGCTACTGGATTTTCACAAACTTTCGGTTCAATTTTTTTGTTGTTCTTGAGTAACGTCATAGCAGCGTGAGGGTCGTCTGCACACCATGCTGATACTAGATAATCATACCCTGGAGAATCTACTCCTCCACGAGGAAAAGCGAGATATCGAATCTCAATACCCTCGTCGTTGTATTCCTTTATGCTACGATGCAAAACGCGACAATACCCACAGGTAACATCGGTAAACACATACACTACTGCATTCTCTGGGACATCTTCGTCAGCAGGAGCAAAGTTAATAGAATCACTTTCGTCTAATCCTTGTAAGAGTTTCCAACGAGATTTTTCTCTCGCTGCTCGTGTCAAATCAAATGGCACTTCAGCGTCGTCACGCAACTCCAATAGCGTTCCAAAAAACAGATGTTTACCTGACCCAGTAACGTAAATGAGTTGGCTAGCGAGTGTCTCGACTAGGAAGAGATTGTCCACTGGTGTCTTTTCAATGGATTGCACTTTGCCTCCTAGTAGACGAATGGTTTCGGATACAGCAAGTTCTTGTTGCTTCAAATCTGCTTCTGAATCACTTGATTCCACGACCTCTTGTGTACTGCCTTTAACACTGAAAAACATCATAACAATCGATATGAGTATCGCTAGTACATCAGCTTGTTGTTTAATTTTCATATTTGATCCTTATCCTCGGGGATGATGTTGTGCATGTAGATTTTTCAATCGTTGTGTAGCTACGTGCGTATATATTTGAGTTGTGGACAGGGATTCGTGCCCCAGCATCAACTGCACCGACCGTAGATCCGCTCCGTGATTAAGGAGGTGAGTAGCAAATGCATGTCGTAACGAATGTGGCGAAATCGGTTTCTCAACGCCCGCGCGTTGCGCGTACCGCTTAATCGCATGCCAAAAAGTCTGTCTGCACATCTTTTGAGCTCGTATGCTCGGAAAAAGTTCATTACACGCACTCCCTTTCAATAGTTCTGAACGAATATTGTGCAAAAATCGTTGAATCCAGTCTTGAGCATCTTCACCTAGTGGGACGATACGTTCTTTTGATCCTTTACCCATCACGCGAACGACACCTTGTCGAACGTTGACGGAGTTGACCGGTAAATTTACGATTTCACTCACTCGTAAACCCGTTGCGTATATCAACTCGAGCATAACTCGGTCTCGAAATTCCCAAACATGTTCGTGCACACGTGGCGCGTTGAGCAAATCATCTACGTCCTGTTCAGTGAGTACGTTCGCGAGTGCTCGACCCAGCTTAGGGAGTTGAATATGAGCGCAGGGATTGTAACTGATGAGTCCACATTCAATCGCATACGCATAAAAACCACGTAATGTTGATAGTGTTCGCGCAGAGGATCTTGAAGACACCCCTACTCGTTGCCGATCGGCGAGATATTTCAAAATCGTTGCTTCATCGCAGTTGAGCAACGAACAGTGCACCCACCCAAAAAGTTGCAACAAGTCCCGTTGATAGGCTTCGCAGGTAGCTGCTGACAATCCTTTTTCCAGCCAAATGTGCTGTATGTACCGCCGAATTTCCAACGGTAAATCCACACTAGATTCTTTCACCGGTGTTGACATCCTTGTCAAATTATTGGATCGGGCGTTCGTCCCCGACCCTCGCTACGAAGTTAAACTTTTTCTTTGATCCTCGCGGACCGTCCAGATCGTTCCCGTAAATAATACAGTTTTGCCTTCCGCACGTCACCTTTGCGGACTACTTTGATTGAATCAATGGATGGACTGTGTGTCTGAAACGTCCGTTCCACTCCTACACCGTGAGAAATCTTGCGGACCGTGAACGCGGAATTCAACCCCCGGTTTTGTTTCGCGATCACAGCACCTTCAAATGCTTGTAGCCGGTCACGAGATCCTTCCCGTACTATCACTCGTACGGAGACTGTGTCCCCAGCCCGGAACTCTGGTACGGAAGATTTCATTTGTTCGTTTTCAATCTGTTCAATTATTTTGTTGTTTCGCACAGAGATTTCTCCTCTACAGTTTCCAAGGTTGCTGGTTGAGCATGTGAAGCACTTTCGCGCAACATAGCAGATTCTGCTGTGTTCCAGTCTCGTTTTATCAACAGATCTGGCCTCTGCTTCCATGTTTTGTCAATACGTTTGTGTTTTCGCCAATGTTCGACGGCTTGATGATCACCCGAGAGCAACTCTTGCGGAACACCGAGTCCCTCAAATTCTCGCGGGCGAGTATATTGTGGGCAGTCCAACAAGCCATCATGAAACGATTCATACTCTATGGACTCTGGATTTCCAACAGTACCGTCCATAAAGCGACCGACTACATCAATTACAACTAAGGCGGCTAATTCGCCGCCACTGAGGACGTAATCTCCGATGGAGATTTCCATGTCTACATACTTCTCAACGAACCTTTCATCAACTCCCTCGTACCGGCCTGCGACCAACAATACAGCCTCAAGTTTCAAAAGTTCTTGTGCATGTGATTGTTCAAAACGAGTTCCTTGAGGCGACAGCAACGCTGTGGTAAGTGTTTTGGGACTAACTCTGTCGCGTGCAAATCGTACACAAGCAGCCAAAGGTTCTGCAGCCATAACCATACCAGGGCCACCTCCAAACGGTCTATCGTCTACACTACCATAGGAGTTTAGAGCATAATCCCGAGGATTAATAATTTCCAACGTTATGTCTTCGCGCTCAATAGCGCGCCCAACCACTCCCTCTTTCAGTGAAGCTTGTACTAATTCGGGAAATATCGTCGCAATACCCAACCACATTTTCTTATCTGTCATGACCAATCACGAACCCAATTTACATGAACTCTGGATCCTGTGTCTATTCTGTGCACGAATTCTGATACCAACGGAATCAATAAATCAGGTTCCGACTCACTACGGACCATCAATATTGGATGGGCTCCATTCCACGTGACATCATGGACCACGCCCAATTGCTCCGAGTCCATATTAACCACTTCGACGCCTAATAGATCGACCCAATAATGTTCATCGTCATCGGGCGTGGGTAACACTTCTCGTGGCACACCGATTAGTTTGTTGACATATTTGTTTGCGTCGTCACGAGAATGAGACTTATCAAAACATACCAACATTCCATCTCCTTGAAGTTGGATGTCGAAGTCTTCAACCACACACCAGTCTGCGGCATCACTACTCTTGCTTCGTAGTGCCCACGGCCGATATTGAACTAAGTTATAAGGTGGGTCTGTGAAACTAGTGAGGTGGTTCCACCCCTTTACACCAAACGGTCGAGACACGCGCCCAACGACCACGTATGATTGTGTGAGTGTTGATTGCATGCCAATTTGTCACAGTTACGATTGTTACAGTATCAACTTATGTCGACTTGTCTGGATCTTCAGTCGCGTCTTCGGCCGCAGATGGAGCTCTAGAATCTGATTCATCAGTCGCCTCTGCTGGATTGTCTGCTATGGAGTCACCTTCGACTGATGCAGCATCGGTTTCGGTATCTGCAACTTCTTGATCTACGGAATCTTCACTAGTATCAGCATTCAACTCGGTTGAATCCTCCGAGGATGCTTCTTCCCCAGTTGTATTTTCCGTGTCGGTTTCGTCCGCTGCATCCACCACAGTTTCCTCTTCTTCTTGAGTTGATTCAACTGTTGACTCTTCTTGATCAACCATATCAGATTCGTCGGTCGCTCCTGCTACAGTTTCTTCGACAGCTTCAACTTCGTTTGCTTCAACTGCTGCTTCCTGACTTGCTACAGCTCCTTGAGACTCAGTATCTACGGTGGGAGCGTCCATGTCTGTGGTCTCCACCGCGGCGTTTGCAACGACTGCTTCCCGCTCAAAAACTGCTTCTTCCTTTTCTTCGATATCAGAACTATCGGTGGAATCGGTCGACGCCGGCTCTGGCGGTAACGCATCCAGAATTCGTGCTCTCGCCACGATACTTCTGACCTTCGGCGACAACTGAGCTCCGACACTCAACCAGTAGTCAATTCGAGCTAGATCAACTCGCAATGGTTCAGATTTGCCACGTGCAATCGGATTGTAGAAACCTACACGTTCTATGAATCTGCCGTCGCGTGGACTTCGCTTATCCGCCACCGCCAGATGGTAAAACGGTTTTTTCTTTGTGCCTGCGCGAGACAAGCGAATTACTACCATGTTGAGTTTAAAACCATAGCTGAATCAAAGCGTGGAATTTTACAAGAATTGTACCGAATTGGAAGTAGCTGGAGTTTCAACATTGATGGTGTGCACGGATTAACCATGAAAAGGGACGAGACTGGGGTTTTGAGTCAAGACTCAATCTCGACGTTTACGACATCATCACCAGGTGTTGTTCTAGTCGATTTATAGTGCCGCGACAGTGATACACAGGTATAAACACTCGTCAGCAGTAAAAAGAACGACCGAATACCAATAAAGTTTTATCGCTTGTATTTAAAGCTCCAACTCAGAGACCAACTGCGTAATTCGCTAATCGTCGTCGTGTTACGTGAATCCGGAATCGGGTGTTGCAAATATCCTGCACTTTGAACGAGGTCATCCGTTACCCGGTGTGCAATCTTCAGACCGACAAGAACGCGTCGGTTAATCTCGTAGTCCAGACCGGCCGAGACGTTAACAGCCCAGACCCAATCTTCGAGCTCAGTATCCTGAAGTACGGTGTACTTCGATACAAATTGATCCTCACACTGTACACCGATGCAACTGTACTCTGATCGAAATACAAGCTCCTCAATCTCAACTCGAGTGACTCCCACACCAAATCCAACATAGGTGGTGAAGGGGAGAGATTCCGAGATTTGAAAATCGCGAAAAGTATTTAGCATTAACCCGCCGAACGAAATGCTACCCACTTTGGACTCAACAAAACTGCCATACTCAGAATCTTCGTCCAATAAAATCGGAGACCCATCCAGAAATACGATACTCTCAAAAATTTGATTGATGTCATTGCTAGCGAGGGCTACCGCCAGTTCCAATCTATACTCGCTGAACACCCTACCAACTGCCAATTCAAACCCAGTACCAGTGTGAGCATCTAAGTCGTAAAACCACCTGTAGCCCTCCGGTTCTTGAGGACACACGAATGTTGGGTAGCAGACGGTATCGCCGTTAAACCCAGCTTGTTTCAATATACCCATCCAATCGGTACCGATAGTGTGACCAAGGTACCAATCTGAACTTTGGGTAACTAAATTGCAGGTACTCGACGTCAAGAGCACGACGGCAACCGACAGTTTCAAAGCCTTAAACAATCTTTGCCCTTAAATTGCACGTCCCTTAATCATACATTCCATCAGCTCATAGTTTGAGCTGTTACTTCATCTTCAATTGTTCTGGATTCATCGCTGCCATTGCTCTCGAGAGGTGTTTCTTTCGTCCCATACGCTTCATTTGTTTTTCGAGTTGCAAAAATTTCCGTAATGTCAGGTTTACCTCTTGGACTCGAGTACCACTACCGTCTGCGATTCGTCGTTTTCTCGAAGGAGAGTTATTGACAAGGTTTGGAAACTGCCTTTCTCGTAATGTCATAGAGTCGATAATGACGCATTGTTTCTTTACTTCAGCTTCGTCAATATCTTTGACTTTCGCATTCATTGATCCGAGATTTGGTAGCATGTCGAGCATACTTTCGCGACCTCCCATCTCAACAAATTGCGACAACTGGTCGCGCATATCGTCGAGATTGAATTTTCTTCGACTCGCAATTTTTTTGCCCAGTCGTTCAGCTTTGTCGCGATCGAGTTTCCGTTCTGCTTCTTCCAGATACGAGAGCACATCGCCCATACCCAAAATCCGCGATGCGATCCGATCAGGATGGAACGGTTCCAAAGAGCTCGTACTTTCCCCGGTCCCAATAAATTTGATTGGTTTGCCGGTTATCGTTCGAACTGATAGTGCAGCACCACCTCGCGCATCCGCATCTGCTTTAGCGAGGATCACCCCGGTTAAGGGTAATGCATCGTGAAATGCCTTCGCGGTCGTTGCAGCATCTTGACCAGTCATTGCGTCCACAACAAAAAGAGTCTCTCTTGGTTGCAGCAATTTGTGAAGCGTCGTAATTTCTTCCATCATCTCTTGATCGACAGTCAAGCGACCTGCGGTGTCCACTATTAACACTTCGTCAAACCGCTGACGTGAGTCGGTCAACGCACTGGTTACAATTTTTTCTGGATCATGGTCAACACTAGAGGGTATGTATCGGATTCCTGCGTCTCGTGCTAGAATCTCGAGTTGTTTCATTGCCGCAGGACGGTACACATCCGCAGAAACAACGGCAACTTGCTTCTCCTCACGCTCCTTTAACAGTTTTGCGAGCTTGATAGCCGTGGTGGTTTTACCTACACCTTGCAGTCCAGCCAACAAAACTACATTAGGACGATTACCGCCAGAAAGATCAAGACGATCGTTCGTGCCGCCCATGACCTCCACTAAGGATTCGTGAACGAGTTTAATGAATGCGTCCCCAGGTTGGGTTTGACGCGCTACAGTCTGCCCAATCGCTTGTTGCTGTACACTTTGGACAAATTCCAAGACCACACTAAACGCAACGTCAGCGTCCAACAATGCCGTCCGCACTTCTCGCATCGCATCTTTAATATTGCTTTCCGTAAGCTTTCGATGCCTCAAAGGCTGCAGTACATTCGATAATTTGTCAGATAAATTTGCAAACATTTGAAAATCTTTTGTTTTGTTACTCTTTTATCAAGTAGAAATCGTTACAAAGTATAGGTAAATGCGTATTGCTTTAGGGTGAATGTGCCACGGGACCAATTGATGTGCTTTTCTTCACCATTACCGAACCATGCTTCTATCTGATTTCGCTATACCCCTATTAATAGGACTAAGCTACCTCTCGGCAGCTTTTCTAGTTCTTGGTCTGCGCGACTCAAAAAGTGGCTTATACATCGTTGTCTATGTTTTAGGAGTTGTCGCGACAGTGCTCCATGGGATCTACACATACTCTCAACTGTGGGTACCAGCGGGGATTGATCTAGCTTTATACCCAATCGTTTTGGTAATAACACTGTGTATCGTAGTCATTGCGCAGATCGAGCATTTTTACCGCCCCGCCCGTGCTAAACCCATCCTATTCGTCTCCTACATCTTCGTCGGACCAGCAATTGCACTTGGCATTTTCTTTCACCAAACAGGAACACACACTACGGTGGCTTTACCAGGTTTAACCCTGCACGTACTCTCGAGCTTGGCGGCTTATTCCATCTTGGCTTACGCGGCGTGTCATGCGATCCTATTGATATACTTAGACTATGCATTACGGACCAAAGCAACCAACGTTTTTCTCAGCATTTTCCCTCCGTTAGAATCAGCGGAGAAGATTTTGTTTAATGCAATTTGGTTGGGATTACTTTTACTCACTGCGGCAAATATCTCTGGTTTAGTATTCTTCTGGAACGACCTTTTCTCCGACGTGAGCAACCTGCATATGATTTTTACGGTGATCGCGTGGGTGTTGTACGCACTAGTGATGTTCGGTCATGTTAAGTTTGGTTGGCGTGGTAACTTCACTACCAAATTGTCCCTCACTGCGTTCGCGTTCCTTTTGGTGGGCTACTTTGGCTTGCGCCTCGTTCTTAGATTGGTCGCGTAACTAGACTCTATTTTTCGACGATGGACATTTCGCTACTCTTCCAAGGACTCGCTGTCATGTTTTTGCTGTTGTGTAGTGCTTATTTCTCCAGTTCCGAAACAGCAATGATGAAGCTGAACCCGTACAGACTGAAACACATGGTGCTCGAGGGACATCGCGGAGCACGCAAAGCGAACCGAATGTTACGTAAGACTGATCGGCTGTTGAGCGTAATTCTTATCGGTAACAACCTAGTAAACATTTGTGCTGCAGTCATTGCTGCAAACATATGCACTACTCTATTTGGCGGTCTAGGCGATCTCATCTCGGTCGTTCTTTTGACGTTGATCGTCTTAATATTTGCGGAGATTGCACCTAAAACGATCGCTGCGAGAAGACCGGAAACGATCGCGTTCCCCTCAACGTACCTTCTCGATCCCCTGCAGAGGATACTCGCACCAGTAGTATCGTTTGTAAACTTTTTGGCTCGCCTACTCGTCAATCCATTCGTGCAGAAAGTTAAAGCGGAACCCTCCTCACTGTCGCTTGATGAACTACGAACCGTCGTTCAGCGCGACAGCGATATTGATCTCAAACGTCAAGCGATGTTGTTAGGCATTTTGGATTTGGGAAAAGCAACTGTCAACAACATCATGATACCTTATCAGAATGTAACGGGCATCGATCTCGCGAAATCAAATGATGCGATTGTTCGGGACATCGTAACTGCCCAACACACTCGTCTCCCGGTGTATCACGAAGAACTCAATGGAGTTGTCGGTGTTTTTCATATGAAACGTTCTGGCCAACTCTTTGAAGCTGGAAAGTTCGACCAAGCATCATTTGAACGTGAACTCGATCCGCCCACATTTGTACCGAGTGGTACTCCATTATCGACTCAACTGATAAATTTTCAGCAAAACAAACAACGGATTGCACATGTGGTAGACGAATACGGTGCTGTCTTGGGTATTGTCACTTTGGAGGACATTCTAGAAGAAGTTGTGGGAGAGTTCACTACCGATATTAACGCAAATGTGACCGATGTCTATCCTCAAACTGATGGATCTTACGTGGTCAACGGACGTGCGTTGATTAGGGAGATGAATGTCAATCTTGGATGGGATCTACCCATAACTGGACCGAGAACCATGAATGGTCTGCTATTGGAAATTCTTGAAGCTATCCCTGATGGACAAGCATGTGTTAAAATCCGAACAGAGCATGCACAATACATTGTGGAAACCATCAAAGTACGAGAAAACGTGATTCGAAGCCTCCGAGTGCGTCGTGAGAAAGTTGTTACGAAGGTGAGTGACGACGATGAAGAATCCTTGGATTTCGAAGAGGAGGAAACCAAATGATTTTTGCAACCTTTAGACGGTGGTTTAGTCGGTCAAATAAATCAAATCGACGTGCCGTTGACGGTACCGAAAGTATGATTGCAATGCCTGTAGCCGCAGCAGGTGCCGTTCATCCTACAGATAACGATTCTGACGATACGGAAGCGGTGGAAGGAAAGTCAGTCGACGACGCGACTAGTTCTGAGGATGCTTCGACGCATGATGCTACGTGTGGAGCATCGTGTGGTGCTACGCTTTAGCAGTCTGTGGTTTGTTCTGCCCGGAAGATTTTTTCCATTGTCGGTTGAGCGCAGACAACACCGCTAAAAATGATCTCTCGACCTTATCCTCAGCGCGACTAACACCAAAATAAGTCCGTCCCTCAAAGCTAACGGTCGCTATACCAAATTGAGGAACGTTACCGGACGAACTTTCAAAGTCAGACGTACCGTAAATTTGATAGGCTTCTAGCGCTAAAGGTTCGTTGATTGTGTCTACTAGCGCGCAAACGAATCCTTGAATAGGAGTTGCGCCCTGTGCCTCAATATCGAGAAAGCTGTCCGCCAACGCAATCGAAGCACTTACCCTAAACTCTGAAACTTCCTCAGATACGTCCCAACGCAATAATCGATATGGTCCGCTTTCTTCGCTATATTCGATAAGCAGTGTGTCGAGAATTTCATTGGGAGAGACTTCTCGCTGCTTGGATTCTGTTAACAGTTGAATCACGCGGGCAAACTCTACAAGCATGTCTCGTGGGAGGTAGATATTGAAATACTCTTCGAGGACGAATCCTACGCCACCCTTGCCGGATTGACTGTTCACCCGTACAGATTCTCGATACGATGCACCGATATCGGCTGGATCGATCGGTAGGTACGGAACTTCCCAACAATCTCGATCTACTTGTGCCATGCCCTTTCGGATCGCGTCTTGATGTGAGCCAGAGAATGCGGTAAACACAAGGTCCCCTGCGTATGGATGGCGGGGGTGTACGGGCAGCTTATTGATACCAATGACCGTTTCTCGAATACTTGCCATGTCGCGTAAGTCTAGCTGCGGATCTACACCTTGGGAAAATAGGTTCATCGCGACAGTTACTAAATCACAGTTGCCGGTACGTTCGCCGTTTCCAAAGAGGGTCCCTTCAACCCTTTCAGCACCTGCCATCAATGCAAGTTCCGTTGCCGCGATGCCCGTGCCTCGATCATTGTGCGTGTGGAGGCTGATGATAGAAGAGTCCCGATATTTGTAATTTCGGCAAAAATACTCGATTTGATCAGCGTAAATGTTTGGCGTTGCTAACTCGACTGTCGATGGAAGGTTGATGATGATTCTGTCCTCTGGTTTAGCCCCCCATGCATGGGCAACCGCCTCGCTGACTTCAATGGCAAAATCTAGTTCCGTTCCTGTAAAACTTTCCGGTGAGTACTCAAATCGAATGTTCGTATCGGTCAGTCCTCGACACATGTCTCGGACTAACGAGGTACCCGTTACTGCGAGTTCGACAATCTCAGATCGATCCATATTGAACACTACACGACGCTGCAATGTCGACGTCGAGTTGTACAAATGAAAAATTGCTTTCTTCGCGCCCGCGAGTGCGTCGATCGTTCGAGTAATTAACTCTTCGCGTGCCTGACACAACACTTGAAGAGTAACTGCATCGGGAACTAAATCCTCTTCAATCAGCTTGCGAATGAAATCGAAATCGGGTTGCGAAGCTGCTGGAAAACCGACTTCAATTTCAAGAAATCCCATACCCACTAAAAGTTCAAACATCCGTGTTTTCTCTTCGACGGTCATCGGATCAATTAATGCTTGATTTCCATCGCGTAAGTCAACACTGCACCAAATCGGAGCTTCTTTAAGTTGGTTGTGCGGCCAACAACGATCCGATAGGTCAATTGGAGTAAAAGCGCGGTACTTCCCGAAGGGCATTACACCGGATTTACTTCCTGACAACTGACGTTCGTTCATTGAATTAGGTAGCTATACTAGTTTTTCTCGCGCTAAGATTTCCGATCGTTCAATTCCACTTTTGCATGGATTCAACGCTCTGTCTAACACCTACTATTCTATTATAAAATTTCCAAGCACTAGAAACACGGGAACAATTGATATTCTAACAAGTGTTCGAAAAAAGAATTTCTATGCGTTCGTCTCAAATTTGATCATCGTTTGACGTCAATTGTTCACGTATCTTATCGAAAGTGAGTAGTACGGACCTTGCCACGGTACAAGAGAATCGGAACGCACAATGCGACCACAACATGCTTCAAATTCTGCCGTATCGGGTACTGCATCAAAGAGGTTCGTACCACTGAAAGTTACGCGATAACTCTCTTTCACTTTAAATTCCACCTGTGCGTCCCATTGCCATTTTGAACTAAACGTTTGAATCGCAGTGAGTTGTGAGTTACTTGCGTTCCTGTGAGAGCCAAATCTATTCGCGCGTAGCATGAGTGTGGTACCTCCGGTAAAGGAATGGTAAGCAGAGAACACGCCTCGATATTGGGGCCAAGTGTGTTCAAAGTCATACAAACCTTCCGCGTTAATCAATAGTAACGACGTTCCGTCGGGTCTTCGTTGAGGAACTTGATCGGTGATTTCGATCTTGTTCCAGTTTAGAGTTCCAGAGATTTCAGTCTCACCGAAGTCGGTATTGAATCTGTAACTACCAATGATGTCCAACCCCTTGGATCGCGTTGTCAGCGCATTTGTGAAGTAAATGACTTGTGCAATTGAACTAGCGTTAGCGAAACCTTGGGATGCTAGACTTGAAATCGCGCGCTCGTCCACGATAAATGGCGATGACAACGTTAATCGGTCTCTCACTTCAATCGTGTATCCATCGAGTGTTAAGCTCCATTGACCTTTGAACAATGAAGATAAACGAGCTGATTCTCTAGTCTTGTTGGGGGACGAACTTGTTTCATCTTGTCGTCCCCGCGTCTTCTGATTAGCGAGAACTATGCCAATTGTGAAATGCTTTGATTTTTCCGGTTCAAGTGGTACTGCACCAAAATACGAAGCAACGGGGTGGTTGGTCGGGAATATTCCCTCAGCAACGGGAATACCGTCGCTGTTAATACGTGTGCTCACGCTCACTGTGGAAACTTGACCAATGGTAGGTGCTTTAAAACCAGTTCCGATAGAAGATCTAATCGCGGCGTAGTTCGTCAGCTCATACTTCGAAGCCAACTTCCACGTCGTAAAGTTCCCATATGCACCAGCATCTTCAATTCTACTAGCCATGTCTACAACCCAGTTTGAAGCAATATCGTAGGATAGATCAAGATAGATTGCACTACCACCTCTGGCACTGTCCACTGAATATTGTGGAGGATACCCGGGAAATCCGTTCGAACCGACTGCCATTACGTTGTAAATAGGATCACCAGCGATACAGTTGCCACCGGGTTGTGCTTGGACACTCGGATCATTAGCAATGAGTTCTTGGTGACCGGGGATGCGACATCCGGGAGTCACCAATGGATCGGGCGCGGCTTCCTCTTCCGTGATGTCCCAATTGAATGGATCGATCCGTGCAAATGGTCCTACAAAGTAAGACGCGACGTCTCCAGTTCTGATTTCGTAGGAGTCCCTACGGTAGTTAAAGCCAAATGCCGCAACGATAGGTTGGTACCAGCCAGTCGAAAATGTCCATTCAAAGTCGACGTTGAGGGCTATTTCAGACGAATTCAATTCTCCTGGACGAAACGAGGTGGGCGAACTCGGTCCCATGGAGGGATTCCAAGTGTCAATCAATTCGTAACCCATAGTGCTACTTCCGAATTGATAGCTGACATCCCACTCAAAAATCGGACTAGGAATACCATGCACACCCAATGTCCCCGCTAAATCATTTACGTTTCCCGTGAATTTTGGTGTGAAGCCTCCTGGAAACCGATCGCGAGGATTGAAGATTGTCCCATCCACTAAACGTAGTGGATTGAGTTGACCCACGCCCGGTCGACGATAGAAAAAAGTCCCTCGACTTTCACTATCGCGCCAATTCCCAAATCCATATAGATTCAGTTCCGTTCGATCACTACTTATCAGTGGGAACGAAAAGTTAGCACTTAATTTGGCGTCCTCTCGCAATGGTTCTCCCCAAACCTGTTCTGGGTTAGCTAAGTTTTCTCGATATTTCGGGGTCGTGTCATCAGGTATACCATCAGCACCCCACACTAAACTTAGCAGAGATCCAGATTGATCTCGAACTTCTGTAAGTGAGTCAGGCCCGAATCGGTCCGGAATTCCATCTCCGTCCGTATCAATTGCAACCTCAGCACTTTGTGCCGGAGTAAGGCCACTTCCCCCGCCCACCGCAAGGTCATACCGCTGACCTCTCGATGTACCACGAGAATCGCTATATTCCGCACTCAAATTGAGGAATCCGCCAAATAATGGAAATCCGACATTTGAAGTGAATCGCACGTCCCCTCCTCCCTGTGTGTATTCACCTACCGAAGCCGAGAATGAAGCCGTATCTGGATTGTCTTTTAAGCGGAAATTTAGAACACCCGCGATGGCGTCTGAACCGTAAAGAGCACTCGCACCGTCGTGCAAAACTTCTACCGACTTCAATGCCGATACTGGAATTGAAGCGATGTCTGCTCCGTGAGTGCCGCTTCCACCCAAACGCACCAGTGCTCCTTTATGTCGCCGTTTATTGTTGACAAGCACCAATACTTTATCTGAATCTAATCCGCGAACAAACGGAGGACGCATAAAGGAAGCACCGTCCGAAATGGGTTCGCGCGAGACGTTGAACGAAGGAATAAGTCTCTGTACCACATCGATCAAATCAGTGGCGGTGGCAACGCTTGCGAGTTCTGTTTCGTCGAAAATTTGAACCGGTACAGTACTCTCAACAACAGACCGTTCACTCGTGCGCGTTCCCACAGCAATGATTTCCTCTGAAATTTCGAGTTCGTCGTTAGGTTCTCCCTGAAGAAACATCGCAGCAACACAAAGCACTACCATGAACAGTTTCAAACATCGAAGAATGTGTGGTTGAATTCGAAAGTGAAGCGGCATAACAGAATAGTCCTTTTTGGTGTCAAGTTAACAGTTTTGATCAACGCACGGTGACCAACAACACTAGCGTACGAATAGAAACGCAATATTCTGTTGAAGATCAGCAAACATCAAGATTTGTCGAAAGCCACTAGACCCAGACAGATTCGCGAGTAATTGACTCGGAGTACTATTGACCTTCTTCTAAAACTGAATTTAATACTTAGTCGGAAGAGAATCGTCTCCGGTGAGATGCGCGGCCTTCAAAGCCGTCGAGATGCCTAACCGGTGTCTGGTGGGTTCGACTCCTACCTCTTCCGCCAGCTGCTTCTTAAAGTAGTTCACTACCACGGGTTCGTTTCTAGCACCGCCCAACACACAACAGAAATCGCGAGCACTCCAGCAATCCATTGCCCGGTTCGTCCTAACCAACGAAGATTGAAACTTGCGACTACAGTGCCAACAATGACTCCACACAATAATCCCGTGAAATGCGCTACGACATCAGTTCTTTCTCCGCCAATTCCAAGCAATGCAAACAGTCCTATAGCACCAGCGATTGGAAGCGCGTTGAATCGCCATCCACGACCAATGATCAGTCTGCGTCGAAAGAACAAACCGGCGAGCAGCCCGACGGCGGCAAACGTCGCCGTCGACGCACCAATTGAAGCAAACCCAGAACTTTGTATCAGAGAATTGAGATAGTTACCCATAGCCCCACAAAGCAGCACGAGTAGCCAACATAACCCGCTGCCAAAGTGCCGTGCGACCAAACAACCGAAAATCACACCCATCGCCGTATTACTCACGAGATGCGCAATGTTACCGTGCAGCAAAAGCGCGGTGACACATCGCCACCATTCCCCGTCTTCAACCGCGTAGACCCACATCGCCCCGTGAGAACGAAAATTTGAAAATATTCCCAAACTCTCCAAAAACCAAACGCCCCAAATCAATATAACGAACACTACACATCCAACAATTCCACTTTCTAAGACGGGGGATGGGCTGCGCGTTCGGTTGAATATCCGGTTCTCCGATTGGTACAGAGAGATTTGTTCTAATGCCCCACGTGCTTGATCATCGGGTACGAATAGTATCCACGTACGATCAAATTGCTCCACTTTCGCGTCTATACCAACCGCTGTCAAAACCAACTCAAACTCGAGGATTTTTCGATAGCGTTTCGCCTCAACAACGCTTACCCAATTGCGATCATGCACTGTCACAATTCAAACTCAGTTCAACAAAAATTTAATTGCGTTATAGGTACCAGAACAAAGTCGTCAACTAGTACGAGACGCAAGAACTGAATGACAATAGATAGCAAAGTATTATTGTTCGTAAAATTTTCATTTTTCTTTATAGAACTCCGTCAAACAATTACCGAGACACCTTAGATGGGAGACGAAATCGAGCGCCGTCACTTCGACGCAGTTGACTTTAGTCGCTTCCGGCGCTTATTAAAGCAAGAAACAGACCATCTGCAGAGTCTTATGGAGTCTGATCGCTTTAGCACACGCGGAGACATCGTTGGATTCGAACTAGAAGCTTGGATTGTAGATGGCGAGGGTAATCCCAAAGCTTGCAACAAAAAGTTTCTCAATGCACTAAGAAATCCACTTGTCGTACCAGAGTTATCGCAATTCAATGTCGAACTCAACGGTAGTCCAACTTCCCTCACTGGCAACGTATTTACGAGATTACACGATGAGTTGTTGTCGACATGGAAAGATTGCCAAGCGACAGCTCATGCCCTGAAGTGCAATTTAGTGCAAATTGGTATATTGCCGACAATACAACAAAAACTCCTAACGTCTGAGCACATGTCTGACATGGTCCGTTACCAAGCACTGAACGACCGACTCATGGCGTTGCGCGACGGTTCCGAAATTGAAATACGTATCGCAGGAACAGATGAAGCACTAGATATTAAACACGATGACGTGATGTTGGAAGCCGCAGCGACCAGCTTTCAAATTCATTTGCAGTGTAAACCCGAGCGCGCCATACGCGATTTCAATGCGGCGATCGTTGCATCTGCTCCTATGGTCGCGCTGAGCGCGAATTCACATTACTTGTTCGGTAAAGCACTTTGGTCCGAATCTCGTATTCCATTGTTTGAACAAGCCATTGACATCGGTACGAGACATTTAAATCGAGTATATTTCGGATCGGACTACGTAAATAAATCACTCATGGAGGTGTTCGCAGCGAATCTTCATGATCACGCAATATTATTACCTTATGTTCAAGCAGAACCGCTACATAAGTACGCGCATTTACGCTTTCAGAATGGTACTATTTGGCGTTGGAACCGACCACTAATTGGGTTCGACTATGATGGGCAACCACATCTTCGGATTGAGCATCGCACCGTTCCGTCCGGACCAACTATCAAGGATTGCGTCGCGAACTGCGCAGCGTTCATTGGGTTTGTTCGAGCGTTAGTAGACCGAACCACTCCAATCGAAAGTGAAATTCCCTTCAGCACTGCGAAGGAAAATTTTTATATCGCGGCAACCGATGGACTAGCCGCTAAAATCGTTTGGACGAACGGAACGTCAATAAGCATTTCTGACCTGATCACAGAAGAGTTACTCCCAGCTGCCAAACAAGCGTTGATTGCCGCGAATGTTCCAGAAGAAGAATGTGACCTTTATCTTGGAATTGTTCACGAACGCGTGAGAAGTGGTTTAAATGGTACGACGTGGCAGCAAAAGTGGGTCGCAAAACATGGTCGTAATTTCCCACAACTGACACTAGACTATTCCCGATTACAAGAAACAAATGACCCCGTGCATACTTGGCCGATACCGTGAAAGTTTCGTCAGATCTAGTTTTCTTTAGAAAGCTAACCAAATTACGAGCACAGGAACTCGCGTCTGTTCTGCATACGCCCACTCTGTTCGATTTTTGTATCAAGGGAAAGAAACCTTTTTTTCTCTCCACACTTCTCCACGGAAACGAGACCTCTGGATGGGATGCGTTAGGTGCTCTCCTAGAGGAAGATTATCAGAAGAAAAAATTACCCTCTAGCTTGATTCTGGTAGGAAATGTTCAAGCAGCACAGCATCAAAAAAGAATGCTTGATGGACAACCAGACTTTAATCGAATTTGGGAAGGTGGCAGTTCTCCCTATGCCAAGTGGGCGGATCAGGTAATTTCTTACGTCGAAGCAAGACAACCTTGGTTCGCGCTAGATATCCATAACAACACTGGACCAAACCCGCATCATTCGATTGTTGCGAGCGTAGATGAGACCACGATGTCGGCCGCGCGACTCTTTAGCCAAACCGCAATTTTTGCACAACAACCTCCAGGCGTACTCACACGTCGAACATCTGGTTTTTGTACGTCCATTACTATCGAAGCCGGGTTACCTCAGGACCCTGCAAGTGCTGCACGAGCGAGGGACTATATTAGAGCTTTGTGGAAACATGGTACCGTACCCTTTGTTGATACAACGGATCAGGAACTGTTCCAAAACAATGTTCGAGTCTTAATCGAGAACGCCGATACTATTTCAGATGACCAAGTTCCTAAGTTTGCCCCAAAGTTGTATCGTTTTAACTTTAAAACAATTCCCGAAGGGACAGAACTCGCACGGGTAGTGGTGGATCATGCTCGATTGCGTGCTGTCGATGAAGACCAACGAGATCAAACACGATCCTTTCTAACGTACAAGGGAAAAAACGTATCGCTTAAACGAGACACGATCATGTCAATGTACACCGAAGATCCTCGAATTGCTCGACAAGATTGTGTATGCTATTTCTTAGAACCTCTCCGAGTATGACTAAGAACTATCGTTAAGAATTTGCGATGAGCCATTGTGGATGGTTCTACCAACTACTTTTGCATCGTGATATCCTGCTTCGACGAGAGCAGACAGGCACTCATTGCTTTTCTCCCGCGGAATTGCAGCCAAGAGCCCACCGCTGGTTTGGGGATCAACTAAAGGTGCCAAATCCAGTGGTCCAACCTTTGCGGACACTTTAAAATTCTCTAAAACTTCTGCGTTAGCCTCGTGAAGCGTACTTCGCACTCCCAATTGCAAAGTGTTTCGAGTACCAGACAGTAAGCGGACAGCGTCCGCAAAAATCTCGATGTTCACTTGAGAATGCTGAATTAGTTCCGCGCAATGACCCGCGAGGCCAAAACCGCTGATATCTGTTACCGTGGACGCTTCAAAGGTCCGAAAAATGGAAGTGGCCTTTTTATTGGACTGTTCCATACATTCGATGCACGAAACTAAATCTGACGCGCGCGTCTGTTGTTGCATCAATCCAGCTAAGAGAATACCTGTTCCCAAAGGTTTCGTAAGAATAAGATCCTGACCCGGCAACATGTCGGCTCGGTACCATGGCTTATTTGTGGGGATTCCCGTCACAGTGAACCCTATCGACATCTCGCTACCTTCTGTTGAATGACCACCCACCAACGATACCCGATCGTTCGCGAATACTGCGACCGCACCTGCGAGCATTTGATAAAAATCATCCTCCATCAATGAAGTTGCCATTAGGGGTACTGTCACAACGGCAAGTGCAATTTTGGGTAGAGCGCCCATTGCATATAGGTCATTTAATGCATGAGTTGCCGCAATTTTCCCAAACCGATAAGAATCAGTGATCATCGACTTAAAGTGGTCGCAACTTGTCACGCATGAGGACGAGCCAAGGTCGACCACAGCAGCATCATCGCCCAAACCATCGACAACACCGTGAACGTCGTTGGCTTCCAATCGGGTTAATACTCGTTCGAGAAGACTTGGTCCTAATTTCGATGCACAACCGCCGCATCGCATCTCTTCTTGTTTTCGTTTCTTGATCCGTGGAGAAGGCATTGGCGGTAGCTTGCTAAATCGATGCATAAACTTAACGTCAATTCGATGTTTCCATCGACTGATGAGTTTGGATCGTACGCACCACGAGCCGCGAGAGGCCAACGCATCGTCTCCCGGCAAACGTAGGATGGCGAGAGCTTGTTTTTGTGCACGATATTTACGAAGTGACTTACCTTTGAGAAATGCTCGAGCATTCCGTGCAAGTATCGGACCTTCTCGTACTGCAAAAACACCTGATTTAGGACGCTCTTGACCCACTAGACACACCATGTCTCCTCCCGCGAATACGTTCTGGTGTGACGTACTACGTAACCAATTGTCGACTTTTAAGAATCCTCCTGCGTCGACGTCAAATCCAGATTCTCGTATCCATGCCGGTGCTTCAACTCCAGTTACCCACAGTACATGGTCACAATCGATACGCACACCGTGCTCAGAGATTACCTCTCCATCTGTTACAGTGGCAACGGGAAAATCCAGTTCAAACTTAATTGCGTGCCGATTTAGAATTTTGGCGATCTTTTTTCTTGCGAATCGATTGTGTTGACGCATCAACTCCGCGTCGGCAGTCACAATCGTAATATCAAACACTGAACCGAAGCGTTCCCGAACGGCAAGTCCGACTTCGACACTTCCAGGACCGCCACCGACGATAACAAGCTTTCGTGATTCGCCAGATTCCCCTTGCTCTACTATGAGATCCCAATCGTTGGTAAACCGCCCAATTGGTTTAACAGCGGTGACGTTATTACGATTACGAAACTCGATCCCTGGTTCACCACCTGTATTGGTCACTAAACAATCGTATCGAAGTTCTGGACGATGTCGTAAGCGTACAGCGTTATCGGATGGGTCTACTTGAATGACTTCATCAACTATGAGGCGCGCGTTGGCGAACGTACAAAGCTTCGCTAGATCAACATGAATGTCTTCCCATGAATATTTACCATACACGAATCCTGGGAGCATACCCGAATACGGTGAGTGCGCCTCTCGAGCGACCACGGTTACGCGAATATCTGGGTCTGGTACCATACCAAAAGCACGCAAAACTTGTACATTCGAGTGCCCGGCACCAACCAAGAGCAAATCGTACTTATAGTGAGGTATGGTTTGCATCAACTAACACAGGTCCTCTGTTCATCTGAATATCCAATTTGAGTTGTCGTTTGCCTAGGTGAGAAAAGGATTCTCACGCAAAATAAAGTTAATTACACGACGACCCAATCTAGAGGAACACCTAACGTCTACAGTCATAGGTCAATCGCGAACATTCGGTCCTTGAATTCGAACAATCCATTGCACGCATAATGATAATGTTCGGTGCAATTCGCCCTACCGTACAATCTCAGTCTCGAAATCCTCCTCAACTCATCTTGATCACAACTTAGCATGTCATTCCCTTCACTACGACGTAAACTCATCGCTGTTTTAGTTCTTTTATTGACACTGACACTGTTAAATAGTTGTGCGTTGTTTGTGCCACGAGATTGTGAGACCGATGAACTCCCAGAAGTAATACCAACGCTCGAATAATGGAAGAAAACTGCTGAGACTTGAGTCCGAACCCAGCATTGCGTCAATGTATAGATTCGATCCACCATTAAACTTTGCTAGCGATGTTTACGATTGGTCTGACAGGTAGTATCGGCGCGGGCAAATCAACTGCTGCATCCTATTTAAAAGATAATGGCTATCCTGTAATCGACGCAGATCAACTAGGTCATGAGTCATATCTTCCTAACACCGAAGTATCCAGTCGAATTATTGATGAATTTGGTCCCAGTGTCGTTCACACGGACGGCTACATCAATCGAAAGTCGCTCGCGAAGATTGTCTTTGCGGACTATGAAGCACTGCAGCGTCTGAATGCAATCGTTTGGCCCGAAATCAAAAGACTAGCAATCTCTCGACTGGAGCAGGTTGAACGCACAAAACTACACCCCATCGTATTTTTTGAAGCAGCAGTCTTAATCGAAGCCAATTGGGACACTTTTGTTGACGAGGTATGGTCTATACTCGCCATTACAACCAACGTAATGAAACGAGTTTTAGTTCGCGATGGATCGTCTGCGAAGCACCTCAGACAACGATTGTCCATGCAACTTTCTAATGAAGAACGCAAACAACGGTCGGATGTAATCATCGATAATAACGGTACAACCGACGATCTTTATCGTGCTTTGGATCAAGAACTCAGGGATTTACATCAACGAATTCAAGGAGATAATTGAAGTGGTTTTTAAACAGTTTAAGTCGACTGCCGATCAACTTAAAGAAAAGGTTAAAGTTACTGGCGACGAGGTGCTGGCTAAAGTCGCCGATGCAGGAAGACAGGGACTATCGGCAGCAGTAAAAAAACTTTTTGCTGAGTATTCAACGTTTGCACCAATATTGGAACGTGCTGGTTTTATCGTTGGTGATATTGAACTAAGTTTGACGATACCACCAGCGATTGTCGTATGTATTGAACCAACGGAAACGGACGCGTTGGAACGACTGAGCACGGTCGCTGCCGAAGTAGAACTTACCGAAACTCAAAAACGTTTATTGGGGTTAATTAAAGAAGCTTATGCGTTAAAAGACGTCGTGCAATCTTACGGACACGAAATTGGTCAAATCGAACTCGCGTTCAGCGTGCCACCAGGAGTGTCAGTTCACCTTAGCTCAAGTAGATCGCGGGTGTTTGGGTCAGTAGATCGTGCTGATCGATCTACACAAGACGACTAAATTTTTACAGTTCCCCATTGGGGCAACTCTGTCCTACAACTGGGGCTGCCAACGTCTCAACAGAAGAGAATTAGCTACCACGCTAACACTGGACAGAGCCATTGCAGCACCTGCGAAAGTCGGATCTAAGTGTCCCAAAAATGCTAATGGAATCATCACGACGTTGTAGATAAACGCCCAGAATAAGTTTTGCCAAATCTTGTTAAAGGTACGTTTGCTAATGTCCAAGGTAGCGGCAACTAACCGAGGGTCAGTGCGCATCAATGTGACGGCGGCAGCTTCCATCGCAATGTCGGTACCTGAACTCATCGCGATGCCTAATCTAGCCCGTGCTAAAGCAGGTGCATCGTTGATCCCGTCGCCTACCATAGCGACTGCTTTGTGGTTCTTTTGTAATTCCTCTATTCGAGCTACTTTAGTTTCTGGAGTTTGGCGAAATTCATACGATGTAATCTCCAGTGCATTGGCCAGTTTTTCTGTTACCTCTTGACTATCTCCACTGAGAACTCGCACGCGTACTTTTCGGTCTAAAAGCATTTTTACAGCTTCGTACGAAGTCGGTCGCTGAAGATCTACAAAAACAAACTCTGCTACTACTTCGCCTGCATAAAGCAACCAAACTTTACTCTCGGTGGTTTCTGTCTCTACTTGAAAGTTACCAAATCGTTGTAGTATTCGTTCGTTTCCCAACGCACACGCGACTCCATTAACCTCTCCCGACACGCCTTCTCCGACAAAAGCACGAAAGCCGGTCGGCTCTGACACAGAGATGTTCTGTGACTTGGCATGTTCTTGAAAAGCTTTCGCGATCGGATGTTCACTCAGCGATTGAAGTGCGATCGCTGCATGGAGGTAGGTGTCGTACAGTTCCCCTTTTCCATGCTGAATTACCTCACCACGAACAAACGATGGTTTACCACGAGTCAACGTTCCCGTTTTGTCAAACACAACCTCTCGAACGTGATGCGCGTGTTCCAATGCTTCGATGTCGCGAAACAATATTCCCGCTCGAGCTGCTGTACCAGTGCCAGTTATTACCGCGGTGGGTGTAGCTAATCCAAGTGCGCAGGGACAGGCAATGACAAGTACTGACACTGCGTTGATTAAGGCACTCTCAAAAACTCCAACAAAACTCCAGGAGATTAGGGTGACTGAGGCGATCATGATCACTACTGGAACAAAATAGCCACTCACTTTATCGACCATCCGTTGAATATCGGTCTTACCCACTTGTGCTTGTGCCACAAGTCGAGCGATTCGATTCAACGTCGTCTCTTCTCCGACTTTCGTAACTCGAACGACCAGGTGACCGTCAAGGTTGACTACGCCCTCACACACTTCGTCCCCTTTTCTCCGGTAAACAGGATTGCTTTCACCCGTGATAAGTGATTCATCAAGATGTGCTTCACCGTGAATCACTTCTCCATCTGCGGAAATTCGTTCCCCAGGTATGCAGGTTATTTCTTCACCTAGCTCCAATAGTTCTGTAGGTTTTTCTATAGTCTCTCCTGTGGGAAGACGAACGCGCACGATCCTAGGTCGCAGATTGAGTAATTCTCGCATTGCCGAGAAAGTCTTACGTTTGGCGCGCGTCTCTAAGTATTTGCCCCACAGCACTAAGGTGATAATAACCGCAGATGACTCGAAGTACAGCATCCCCTCTGCCGCGTCTCCATGCTTGAACATTAAGTACCAACTGTAAAGATAAGCTGAGGTCGTACCTAACACTACTAATACATCCATGTTTGCACTACGGTTCCTAAGCGCGTTAAAAGCACCAATGTAAAATCGCCGACCAAACCAAAACTGTACTGGTGTCGCAAACAAGACCTCGGCGGCAGGCATCAAGTGAAACTCTCGCCAACCGAGGAACTGAGCAATCATTTGCATCACTAACAATGACGAAAAGAACGACGCCCAAAGTACTGAACGACGTTCTCTTGAAATTTCCGATAGAAATTTGTTTGCTTCGTCTTCAGGTGCGAGTGCAGCGTCAAGACTAAAACCAGCAGCGCGTACCCTATTAATCACTTCGTGTTCAAGAACGAGCCCCTCCACAAACTGTACTGTGGCACTTTCGGTCGCAAAATTGACCTGGGCAGATTCCACTCCCGGTATCTTGAGTACCACATCTTGGATTTGATTGGCGCACGCGGCACAGGACATACCTCCAACTTGGTAGTTACGAGTCTCAATACCTACATCAAAACCTGAACGCCGTACAACGCCGGCCAATTCTTTGACACCTAGCAACGAAGGGTCGATCCGTAAATGAGCTTGTTCAGCTGCTAGATTTACTGCTACGTCGAGTACTCCTCTTTCTCTCTTAAAAGCGGTTTCGAGTCTTGCAACGCAAGACCCACAGCTCATACCGGTGACGTTTAAGTTAATCTGTAAAGATGCGTTTGCAGACTTACTCATACAAATCTAAGTTGATACAAAGAGTCCGAGAATCACAATCCAAACTAACAGTAAAAAGTGCCAGTAAATTGCACAAAGCTCTACACTTAGACGAACATGTGAATACTCTTCTCTGTCCGCGCGCATGCGCATGTGCGCTCGAAACGTGTTTTCGCGCATGCGCCACAGAGCACGAATCCATGCAACAAGTCCGCCGAGCAAGTGCGCCGCGTGCAACGCCGTGAGAACATAAAAAAATGCATTTGCAGGATTTCGTTGTGCCGCGTATCCGATCTGAATGAGTTGCCACCACACCACTACCTGCAGAACTAAAAAAACGATTGTTAGAATCCCACCAATCAAAAACACAAGGATTCCATCTCGATTATTAGCGATTTGTCTTCGGGCTAGTTCAAGTACAGCACTTACCGCTATTAATACACAGGTGTTGACCCAAAGTAACGTAGGTTCTGGCATGGGTACCCAATCGGTCGCTAGTGCAATTCGCATGTGTGTTGCGGCGAACAATAACACAAACACGCTACCGACCACGCACAGAAAAATATAAAGTGCTACTTTACGGTTGTGTGCTTTAAACGACTTTGTGTGCAAAGACTCGATGCGGTCGTGCGTTTCCTCCCACGGTTTTTCTGTTAAACGACTAAATATGCTCATGTTTACCCTACGTGACTCGCAGTCCCTCCTATTGTATTGGACAGTGGATGGAATGCATCGTCCTGCAACCAAGTCAAAATCGGCGACTCTCAATCTATCAAGTAACAATAAGGATCAAATCACTCGCTATCAAGCTTTGTTTTGCTAATTTGCTACACCGATCAAAATTCTATAATTTGATGCTCATGTTGCTAGACTCAACAATCAATCTAACACAAAAAAGAATCTGAGAACCACAATAGCATGGACTTTCAATTTTTCTGGGCAGGTATTGTCATTATCGTGTTTCTCTCGATCGCTTCTGGTCTTGTATCTCAATGGATTCGCGCCCGATATCGTGCTCGGAGGAGTGAATTCGACGCCCGCCTCAGCGCTCTCGAGAGCCAAACTGATCTAGTTCAATTGGAAGAACGCGTGCGAGTACTGGAATCCATAGTTACCGACCACAAAAGTAATCTGCGAGAGAAAATCGATTCACTCTGACTTAACATCGATGTAGTATGTCATCCTCGGTTGACCAAGCAGGAAAGAGTATAGTTCAGCACATTGAAGCGATCCCCAATGAAGTGTGGGCTCTTGTACTCATACTTGTTGGACTCGTTTGCGGTCTCATCGCGCGGCTGGTCTTTGTCAGAATAGCAGAGCGCATCAGTAAAGCTCAGGATAGTCCAGCCAGGAGTTTGGAGCTCGCTTTACGTCGAGCAGGTCCCATCGCGTTGTGGACCTGTGTGTTCGTGATGGCACTATTGGCGTTTCAATTTCTCGAATTAGAGAGTGAACATCCATTCTTTGAAACTGTTGTTCAGCAAATACCCAACTTACTAATAGGTGCAATCATTATTCTGTTTGGTCATCTATTAGGTGTGGCAGTCCGAGATTTCGTAATGCGAGCAATGTCGGAAACCCAACTTGCAAAGACCATCGGTCCGATGTGCTACGTTAGCATTGTCGTGATAGCCATCATCATTGGATTGCAACAAATTGGCGTCGACATTTCGTTTCTCGGCAATTCAATTATCGTATTGTTAGGTGTGATCTTGGCTTCGCTCGGTATTACGATTGGAATCGGATCACACCACCACATCGCCAATTTAGTCGCTAGGCAGGAACTCGTGAATCTAACCGTAGGTGACCGCATCAAAGTCCAAGGCTACATCGGTACGATAGTTGAAATTCGTCGGACGAAGGTACATTTAATGACAGAAGAAGGAACCGCTTACGTACCCGCGTCGGTGTTTTCGCACGAACCCTATGTGTTACTATCGTCCGACAACTAATAACGTTTCCCCATGACAGATTCGGTTCTTGGAGAACGGAGTCTCGTCCGAAACTTCGCAAAAGAACATCCAGAACAATTTGGACAAAGTTTAGCGAGTTGTCCAACAACAGAAACGCATCAGATTCTCGCATTATTACCTTCGGCATCTTTAATCGAAGTGTTGGCATACGCGCCACGACGATTAGCTACAGAATTTATCGAGACCCAATCGACAGAAACGATCTTGAGTTGGATTCAGCAAGGCAGTGACGACGCGATCACAAGGATTGCTCGACGCTTAAAAGAAAGTGTGCTTACCGAAGTACTCTCCCACATCAAAGACGTGCGTAAACTACGAATCTTACGCGAATACGTGCACTTCGCGAAAGACTCTGTAGCAGCACTTGCCGACAAAGACTTTCTCACGTTTTCTTCGACGATCACATGCGATGAAGTCCGGGAACAAATCCATCGACTTGACGAAGATGACACAAACAATGTCTTAATCGTCAGCCTTCAAGATCGCGTTTTAGGTTTATTGGACGAACATCAACTACTTCGGAGTGGACGCAAAGAACCTGTCAGTAGCTGCATCAAACAGACAACACTGTTACCAGCGAATGCACCAGCCAAAGCGGTCGTCGAAATTAAGGATTGGCATCGAGTGGACCGTCTACCAGTGATTGATCGCCACGGTAGAGCTATCGGCGTACTGCATTGGACACACTTACTGGAACGGGAAGAAACACTCGACGAAACTTCAGAAAGCGAGAATCAAGCACTCGTTCTCGACGTGATGAATACCATGCTAGGTGTTATCAACGATCTCTCTCGTCCCGTTAAACCAACAAAACGATGACCGCACTACCGCTATCAGCCAGCGTGTTATTACGACAACACTACGTGGAGTTATTCCCAGCGGAAGCTACCGACGTACTTCAAGCATTGTCGAATGAACAGCTCTTGGTCGAAATCCAAGATCTACCGGTCGACTCACTGATTGAAGTCATCGATTATTTTTCTCCAAGTCGCGCAACCTACGTTTACTCTTGTTTAGCGTTAGAGATTCGACGTGATATCTTGTTAAAAGCACCGACACGAGTACTGCTCAAAGTACTTCTCACAATGTCGGATGAGGAGAAATCGTCTGTGCTCACGAGTTTGCCTCGACATACCCAAAAAGAAATTGAAACGATCCTCGCGTTTCCAGTTGATTCAGTCGCCAACATCATGAGTTCAGCTGTAGGCACGATCAATGTTGACATGACTGTAGACGAAGCTATTGAGCAAATTCGGGTGGAAGCAAAAGCTGTAGATTTATCACAACTTGTCGTCGACGAAAATAACCGATTACTCGGTAAAGTAACAACACATTCGCTCGCGTTGGCTCAAGGAAGCACACCGATTCGCGACCTAATTGAAAACATTCCCTGCGTCATCAATGTGGTTGAATCGCGGGAAGCAGTCGTGGAAATGATGGAAACGGTGGACTTCGATTTGCTACCCGTACTTGACGACGAACAAAAACTGCTAGGCGTTGTCCGTTCGGACATCCTACAAGATGTAGTTCAAGAAGACGCCCAAGCAGATTTACAACGAATGATGGGAGTTAGCACCGACGAACGTGCGCTATCACGAGGCTTATTGTCAATCAAACATCGTTTACCGTGGCTATATGTCAACTTAGGTACCGCGTTCTTAGCAGCCGCCGTAGTTGGTGTCTTCGAGAACGTTGTGGCTCAGTTTACTGCATTGGCCGTCCTACTCCCAGTGGTCGCTGGACAAAGCGGCAATGCTGGATCTCAAGCAATGGCGGTGACGATTCGCGGCTTGGCTTTACGTGAAATTAGTTTTCGACAGTGGTTTAGACTATCACGTAAAGAACTATTTGTCGGTATTCTTAACGGATTGTTGATCGCGGTTGTTTGTGGTATAGCAGTCTTTCTTTGGCAACAGTCTTTAGGACTTTCGCTCATTATTTCAATGTCGATGGTGATTGCCCTCGCGATCGCAGGAATTGCAGGAGCACTAGTACCGATCCTGCTAGCACGATTTGGACAGGATCCTGCCACCGCCTCATCGATAATTCTCACTACGATTACTGACGTCGTTGGTTTTTTTGTATTTCTTGGAATTGCCACGTTGATGGCAAGTATGATCTAAGCCGACGCTACGATTTTCGTGGTGGAGCCAGGGGGGATCGAACCCCCGACCTCGACAATGCCATTGTCGCGCTCTCCCAGCTGAGCTATGGCCCCAAAAAAGGAGACTAATTTTAGTCTACGTCTACCTCAACAATCACATCAACTTGAAGCTGTTGCCACTCTGCGTCTAATCGTTTTACGTCCTTCTTGGATACCCCACCCAATGCATCAATTGCAGATCTAAGACGTGCTTTCACGATGTCTAAGCCCAAGATTTGTATGGAGTCGAACAGAGGCAACGACACCGCACGACCGGAAATCGCGACGAACAAAGGGAATAGAAACATTCGAAACTTGAAACCTAACTGTGTGGCTAGCCGTTTCAATGATTCAGATATGGATTCGCTCTGCCAAACGTGTAAGTCGTCAAAAAGTTGTTGGGAGAGGTAAAGTATCTTTACGCAATCTTCAGCACTTAGTTTCTTGTGTTCGAACGCCTCCAAATTAAGTGCAACGCGATCTCCCAAGAGATAGTCTGCTTGTGAAAATACATCATCGAATCTCTCTGTTCTAGCTTGTACTAGTGCCACGACAGCATCGGCTCGATTGTCGCCAAAAGCCCATTCACCCAGTTGTTTTTTGAAATCCTCACGAGAGAGTTTTCTGAGGTATTGTCCGTTCAACCATGAGAGTTTCGCTAAGTCAAAAACAGGACCGGAAGTGGACAATCGAGCAGGTGTGAAGGCGTTCTGGAATTCTTCCTTGCTAAACATTTCTTTTTCATCGGGCATGGAAAAACCCATAGTTGCGAGGTAGTTCAACAGTGCTTCTGGGAGATATCCGCAACGACGATAGTAGTTGATCGACGTACTTTGCTTTCTCTTGGACATTTTGGAGTGATCGGGATTGCGCAACAAAGGCATATGAATGAGTACCGGTTGTTCCCAACCAAAGTACTGGTAAATCAATTGGTGCTTGGGACAGGAACTCAACCATTCTTCCCCACGAAAAATGTGAGAAATACCCATGAGATGGTCGTCAACAGACGCGGCAAAATGGTACGTTGGATATCGATCAGACTTCAAAAGTACTTGCATATCCACTTGACTCCATGGTATCGTAATTGTGCCCCGTAATTGGTCATGGAACACACACTCACCCTCAACCGGAACTCTCAATCGAATGACGTGAGGTTCACTGGAGTCAATTCGTGCCTGAATTTCTTTGGAATTTAACCCGTCGCAATGCCCATCATATTTGGGGACTAATCCTTGTTGCCGTTGTCTTTCCCGCACTTTGTCGAGTCGTTCTTTTGTACAAAAACAATGGAAAGCTCCTCCAACAGATATTAAGTCCTCGACCAGTTTTCCATATATATGTAACCGCTCACTAGATCGATAAGGACCGTGGGGACCGCCGATATCTGGACCTTCGTCCCAATCCAGCTCTAGCCACCGCAATGCATCTTGGATAGCTTGCTCCGATGTTGCGTTGCTGCGTTCCGCATCCGTGTCTTCGATACGCAAGACAAACTTACCGTCATGACTATGTGCGAATGCTCGATTGAAGAGCGCGACATAAGCGGTGCCTAAATGTGGTAAACCTGTCGGTGAAGGTGCGACGCGTGTTCTAACCGTCATCGTGTTACATTAAATGCGTTGTTGCGCAAATTCGTGGACCGAGAAATCATCAACGCGAGCCCAACGAACCCAACATTGTGAATCCAGTGTGTGTAGATTAGCGGCGTGGTCAAACAATGATTGACCAGAGAAAATTTAGTCGGCGCGAAAATGATGAGGACGAAAAACGCCATTCTCATCATCAACTATTTCATTCCCCTCTGAGTCGACTATTGTCCACGCTTCTGGTGTTCGGAGAACTGCACGCACTAGTTTGTTATTGAGCGCATGGCCAGACATATACCCTTCAAACTCCGCTAATAAAGGCATACCGAGTAAATATAGATCGCCAATTACATCCAAGACCTTATGTTTGACAAATTCATCTTTATAGCGTAATCCTTCCGGATTCATCACTCCATCGTCATCTATGCCTATAGCGTTTTCCATACTTGAACCGAGACATCGATTGACGGATCGTGCTTGGTCTAATTCCGATGCGAGTCCGAAGGAACGAGCTTTACATACGTCGTCAATGTAGGAGTCAACTGAAAAATCCAACTCAACGTGTTTCGGGTAACGGTTAAAAACGTGGTGATACTTGACAAACGTGTATCGAACTTTGAAACCGTCAAAGGGACGGAGAGAGGCAGCCGCATCTCCTTGGGTAACGGTAATGTCCCGATTTATCTTCAGGAATTTTCGAGTTCCATCACATTCTTTGAGGCCGTGCATCATTATCAGATTGACAAAACCTTCCGCACTTCCATCCATGATCGGTACTTCTTCACCCGATACATGAACAATAGCATTATCTACTTCTAGACCCCACAGGGCCGACATCAAATGCTCAATAGTCGAAATCTCGATATCGTTGTATCTAATCGTGGTCGATAAGGTCGTGTCTGAAACGTGTGCGGCCGACGCACGAATATATGTTTTGGGGAAATCATCCCGAACAAATTGAATACCAAAATTCGTTGGAGCTGGTCGAATCGAAACTCTCGATCGCTCCCCAGTGTGGACGCCTATTCCAATGGCATCCACCGTTTCGGCAAGTGTGTGCTGTAATTTCATCCTGTGCACCTATGTCAATTGACTAATCGCTTAGCCTATGTCGTCGATAAAAAATGGAGAAATAATGAAGAATTACTGAAGTAAATCTCAAAATCGAATGTATTTTAACGATTTTTCGCATCAAGTAGTATCCTTCACTTTAATTCTTCATTTAACAAATTGTTCATGTGTTGATCGAGCCAAACTATCGTTAATTCTGTTCGATGGTGCTTTAACAACTCTGATAGTTCAAGTCACCCGAACTGGAGAATACTTGCATCTTCACGTGGAGTGATCAGCCGAGAATAAAATTCAAATATCTCACAGCACATCCTGACTCGCTCTGTCGTGAATATCTGAACACACATTCTCATGCTTAGCAGTATTAAATCTTTGTTTCAAAAATCTGACTCTCAGCAGAGTTTAGACTTCGATGACGGCAATATCGTTCCCATCGCTGCTGCAATGGTGCTCTTAGAGGTTGCTTGGGCTGATCATAAGTTGCTACCAGAAGAGCAAAACCTCATCGAATGCGCGTTAGTTCAATTGTATGACATCGATGAAGAACAAGCGAACGAAGTTTTAAAGCACGCTGAAAGCGAACACAATCTGTCAATTGGTCTGCACAGGTTTACGAGGACATTGAATCAACAGCTAGGGGTCGACGAGAAAATAACTCTATTGACTCATCTTTGGCGAATGAACAATCTCAGCACCGCGTCTTTCCACTACGAAGAACATATGATTCGAAAAGTAGCAGATCTTTTGCATCTACGGCATTCAGAATTCATCAAAGCTAAATTAGACGCAAAGCAACTTTAAGGGAATTATGTAGCAAAATCCGCAAAGCGAACGATGCTCACCATTTGACGGTTCA
>CAZEFI010000013.1:0-42075 GCA_964511425.1 uncultured Pseudomonadales bacterium | reverse complement strand
TCCAATCCGGTGCGAGATAAGATCCGTGCCCCCACACAGAGCCCATTTCCATACCGCCCAACTTCCGCCAGACATCGCGCCCCGCGTGAATGTCGGACGCAGTGAACACTGTTTGTTCCACACCATCTAACTCATAGATCACTTGATCCGGTAGCGGTGGTTTCACGCGAAAGGAAACGCCACCAAAGATAAGCAGTGTCCCGAACATCACGATCATGGTGACTCCGAAGATCAGCCATAAACGGCGCATGGGAAAGAGTTCACGGTAATTCATCAAGCACTCTCAAAAAGTAATCTGGTTCAATTCACGTAAGCACGTGGGTAGGTATTTGAGGGAAGTATACCGAAAAGGATATCCCGTTTGACAGGTGTACACAACCCTGTAAGCTGAGCTTGCAAAGAACTCGACAAGCGTAAGTCTAGTCGTACAAATGCCGAAGAAATATTTAAGCAACTAACACAAAACTACGCTACACTCAACGAAATCTCGCAAACTTCCCGAGTCTCAGGAATGTGTATTCCTCGAGTTAGTTTGAAGCTGGAATCTCAACCATGACATTGCTAGAGTATTTGTCGGTTATTCCATCTATTATCGCCTCAAATACCAATCGATAATCTCGAGCATCGTCGGGGTCATAGGGACACAATTGATTGTCTGTTCGAACCGTGTCCGCTACGTCCGACCAATCTTCAACTACTGCATCGCGGACCTGCCACTTTGAATTCAACACTGTATAGGTCACTTCGTCTATCACCAGATCGGATATGGCTTCGCAAGAAGTTATGGCGCGACTTCCTAACTGAATTTCGTTAGGTTCGACGTCCAATGCAACTAAGCGTACAAGATAGGATTCATAGGGATCGAAAGTCGCTGGAGGAGTGGCCGTGCCAGCACCCTTTACCCGTTCAAACCGGTGAATGGCATCAATCCAGTCGTCGACAATGACATATGAGAACTGGCCACTCGGATGACTTACTCCGAATGCATCTCTCATGTCCTGAAACATTGGGAGTTGATTGCCAAATCGGTCCGGCTGGTTGTTCGATGACCAGTCTGATAGATAGAGTTCTCTTGTGTCTTCGTCGAAAGTCGCGACGTAGTTCATGTTGCGACAGAACACTTCGATGGTAGGAGCATCGGTCTTATGAACGTTACTGATTCGACATTGACCACGGTCCCAAAAGAATGGTCGTCGAATGTGGCTCGGGAAGATCTGGAAATGGTCAATGTAATAGCTTTCCAGAGCAGCTACAGGAGTTGGTGATTCGCGGTTCGCCGCAAGGTCGAAGATCGCGACTGAGGGGTTATTCCAACCAACCGCGAAAAGATAATCACCGCTTGCATCGATCGCTACACGAGCGGCATCGAAACGGGGGGAGTTTCCATTGATACCGGTAACGGGTAACCACGCTGAGTGAGCCGTAGCGGATACTACACTCAACGTTCCCGTCTCGCTATCTATTGCAAAGGTCAACAAATGATCGGCGGCGAACCCGTACACGTAGGACTGATCAGGTCCAAAGGTCGCTGAAGTTAAGCCCTCTAATTCGGGGATATAAACCTTCAAAGGATGTGGAGATACCGACTCGTTGGATACTTGTACTAGAGTCAATTCGCATGGGGAGTCCACGCGATATACGGCGATCGTACCCTCTCCGATCTTGTAGATAAAACGACCGGTACCGTCCTGAATCACTTGTGTAGACGTTTGCCTGAAGTCGCTTGTTATTTCACAGCGGGAAAATGCCCGTTCTGATTGATCCAAGCCCTCCAAAACCGCAAAACCAGTTTCGGCCGGCACATAAAGTGCTCGCCTCGGTTCGTTCCATCCTATTACCGAGAGTTTGGTTACTGCGACTGGTGCTCCGTCGCCGTCTGCGTAGGGTACACTTTCGACGACTCTCAGGTCTTCAGCGTCATCCGATAGTTGGAGGATCAACATGTCATCGGCCAGAGTGAGCAGCAATTTGTCTAGATCTCGACCTACTACTGTCCCAGCACTCGGATCGATGAGTTCTTCTATGTTATGTCCGACTGGACTTCCTATTTCATGAAAGTTTAAGTCGCTGAGTATCCATGAGGGAGCACTGGTCTGTTCCCAAGAAATACTGACTTCGGCTTGATTGGTTGATAGTGCGGTATCGTTGCTGCGCAACGCCACCTGCACGCGATATTCCTGTCCAGCTGTGGGTTCAAAAAATGCATGCGGCCGACCACCGATAATGTAGGAACGATCAGTTGAGGCTACGAGGTCCCATCCGTTGTCGGCATCATCGCGTTCGTGTATAGCTAAAAAGTACTGATCTAACTTGGATTGGAGATTAGCGTCCTCCCACGTCTCGGTGGAAAATTTCATCCACCCAGTAAAGTTGGATGGTGCCGTCCAGGATCCCCAACCCGATGAATGCACACCCGTACTGGAGAGACCGTTAGCTCTACTCTCATCTGGTGAGGTCGTGGCGTATTTCAGCAGCATGGTTGTGGATCCGAAGGTACCGGTCATCGTGAGCGGAGTGCTAATTCGGTCGTACTCTGGGGTGATTCCCCATTGGAAAGAATTGTTTGAAGTGTCGAAAGAATATGCCAAGCCGCGATGACGATGGAGCGCAATGTAGTACGTGGTCCCGTTCGTCGCGTCGAGGACAATTTCCGGACCTGATCCCGCAAGTGACAAAGTGCTCAGTTCGGATCCAGTGAAGATACTAAGGGTATCCCACTGAGCATTCATGATTCGGAATGTATAGTTCTCAGAACCTGGGGCTTCCCACTCCCACCAGAGTGAGTGCGAGTATGTTCCTGCAGGCTCGTTGATTTCAACAGTTCGAGCTACACCGCTACAAATGCCACACTTGGTTCGAGCACCTTGTGCTCCAGAAATGGGGATGGCATTTGCAAACAGGTCGTTGGGCATGAGGTTGGAGCTGTCGCTCTCCTCCCAGGTCAACTTATAGGATCCTTGAAAGTCTGTGAAGTGCGTATCGGAACTCACACAGATTTGATACTCCTCGCCTGCAATCACAGAAATCGTTGCATCAAACTCACTAGGGTCCGATAACAAACGGAGATTGTCGACTGATGAACCGTGATAGATGAGAACCCTGGGAATTTCGCTGGAGTAAAGAGCTTCTGCATCAAAGTTCCAGACTCCGTCCTCCGGTGCGGTCCACTTGAACCAAGTAGTACCGAGAGAGACATGTCCCCCTGGTTCTCCGAATTCAATTGTTGCGAATGCGTTATTGCCAGAAATACCCCCGCTCTCGCCGCTGAGTTCGATTCGGTCTGCAAACTGATCGTTGTCTGGCTTCGTATCAAGTTTTTGCCAGGTGAACTCTAACTCTGGTACTCGTAACGACCAATATGTGTTGACTCGCAGATAGTAGTCTTTGTTGGGTTCAATGTAAAACTCGTGCTGGTCCGTCGTCCAGATGTGAGCTACTTTTGGAGTGAACAACGCATCTGCAGAAATGAGTTGGAATGTCACATTCGCAACACGAGGATTTCGGTTTACTATTTGGATGCCATATTTACTTGCTTCAGTTGCACTAAATTTGTACCACGCGCTTCGAGATTGAGTGTAGCCGTGCCTGAAGTTTAAAAATGCTCCGAACGACCAACCTCGTTGCGTGACAAGAAGCCAGAGTACTTCATTGTCAAGAAGTGATTCACCCGGGTGTCGTGCACCGGCAGCGAGGTCGATTGGAACCATACCTGAATCACCGGTCAGTTCAATGGCCGTGTCCGCGTAGTCGTTTGAGATTTTCGTAGCAACCTGTGGTAAATCTCGATCATCGACCTCTACATCAATTGCATCTACATCAGGTCTTGCATTCGCGCTCGCTACTGAAAAATAGAGTTGGTGGCTACTCGTTTTGATCGATGGCGGGAACACCAGCGTAATATCCTGAACCTCACTTGGTGCGAGTTCTCCGAGATAGATCGGATCACCGATGTAAATTCCTGTTAAGTCCTGCACCGTTCCATCTTCTCTCACGATTTGACTACCGGGTTGCCACAGCGATTCGACATCATCGTACCAATACTGACAATACAGAGCACCGTCAGCACGACAAGCAATGTACAAGGTAACCCCCGCCGCCACGAAATCGGTCGTTGAAACAGTGAGGTCAACTTGTGGCCGTTTTACGTTTTCCGCATCGACTGTTTCTGAATCTAGTTCGATATCCAACTCAGGAGTGGACTGCGCAATATACATCCAAGCTACCGCAATGCGGGGCGAGAACTGAAAGATGTTGTGCGGTATTACGGTGATTCGTTTAGTGCCTGATTCTGGATTAGAGAGAATGAGGTATTCCAAGTTATCGACGCGGGAGCGAGAGACATGCTCACCACACTCGGTGACGTCGCAATCTTCGTCGGGTCCTAAGTACAGATCAAGATCCGCCATCACGTCGGATCCTACGTTATCGTTTGGCGGTTCGTCCCAAGTTAAGACGATGTCGAGGCGATCGGTACCTTCTGGGATGTCGATTTCGATGTACGCATACTCGTCATTCTCGATCTCACTCACGACACTGTGACTCGACCAAGCACCATCAGGATCTTGAGTAATTGCTGTCCGCGCGGAGACAGCTCCGAGTCCAGCGTAATTGTTCACCGTGCCCGTACCATTCGAATTTGATCTTGGAGCAAAAGCCTCGTCGGTAAACGACGCATCCGCTTTAATCGCGGTAGCCATGAGTTGCGCCCTTGCTAATGCCGGATTCGTAGCGAATTCTTCGTTGACACCCATGAGAAGCGTTGCTATTCCGGCTACCGCTGGCGCAGACATGCTCGTACCGCTTCTTTGGGAATATCCATATTTCGCTCCGGCACCGTCAGCAGAGAGAACATCGTCGCCACTCATTCCTACAAGCGGGACCATTCGACCGTCCAATGCAGGTCCTACACTGGAGGAGTAATGAGGAAGCAACGAATCAGTGAGCCACGCTACGGGTAGTGAGTTCTTGGCAGCCCCGAATTGAGAATAGCCAATGGAGCGAGCATTACCTTGTGAAACCACATAGAGTTGTTTGTGATTCCATGCGATCCAATCTAATTTTTTCGCCCCCGTTCGATAACCCGCATCCGCAGTAATGCTGCTTAAGCTCATGTTTACGACGCTGGGCTTTTTTGCTTCTGTCTCAATATTGTTCCATTCGCAGGAGGACTCTAGAGTCAAGTAGTCCATGGACTTGAGGATGGAACTGCTTGAAGGGCGTACCGATGTACTCGCGAACGCTTTTGCGAATCGAATGTGTCTCACGCCTGGAGCTACTCCAGCACGGCTTCGATCGTCGATCCCAGCACCAACGATAATCCCGGTCACATGAGTACCGTGACCATCGACATCGTACCAAAGATCGTCGGTGTCTAGTTGTCCGCTGTTGGTGGTTTGAAAACTCTCACCACAAATGCTATCGCGCGTCGCTGAAATGTCCGGATGTTCGAGGTTCAAGCCGCTATCGATGACACCGATTGTGATGCTTTCGCCGGTGATACCGGAAAAACTACCGTTCACGCCAAGGTGGGTTCTAAGCCCGTCAGCACCCACGACGGATACGCTTGAGTCAAGCGAGAGTTCTATCGTACCAACAGGTTCAACGGCCTGCACAAAGTCCCACTCGGCAAGCTCGATTAACTTGCCATAAGGCACCGAAGCTACCAGCACTCGTATCGTCGGGTCCCAATGTTCAACAACCGCTCCTAAGTCTTCGACTTCGCTCCGCCAACGCGCAAGGTTTGTCTCGGTCATGAGCGTAATAAAGACTTCAACTGTTTCACCCGCCGCACTCGAATAAATTTCCTCGCGGAATTTGGGTGGTATTTTTTCACTGATGGGTTTAGTTCCAAGGGCGAGGACCGCCTCGTGGTCAAGCAACGCTTTTAGATGTTCGATTGTTCGAGGTAGTCGGGCTCGTCGATATTCGTTCCCGCTTTCAAATATTTTTACTTTCAATGACTGAAAGGAATCCTTTTTGATCGAGTGTAGAAGATTGGGATTGAGTTGAACCCACGCATAAAAGTGGTCTCGTTCCGATCTCTCTGTGGATTCTGGAAATTCGATCATGGAAGCGTCCCGTGTGAACCAAGGAAGACTCGGATGAATGGAAATGTCTACCCACGGTCTTTTTGCAAGTTTGCCTTTTTTCATTTCACCACGAAAATCGGTGAGTTCAACTGTTCTCAAGTTTGGTTCGATGGGTTTTCGATCAATGACATCGCCTTGAAAAGAATTTCCATGTTGAGAAACATCGTGAGACAAAACGACCTCTTCTTGATGAGGTTCAGATACTTTGCTTGCGCTTTCTGTTCCGGTGGGAAGGGTACTGAGAGTTGAAATGAATTCATCAAGCTCAGCATGTGATATCTCATCCCTTGGTGCAGGGTGGAACAGAGTCTGAAGAAAGAACAGACCGAGGCAAACCAAGCCTACGAGAGTCAAGCAAGAAATGGCGATACAGGTACGTTGCATCGAAAATCTCCTCTTTGTCTAGGAAAAGAAAATTCTAGACGGATTATCTCAACTTATGATGGATGACGCGTGTCTGACTGAGTAAAGTCGGTTAGCGGTTGGATTTAAACGGTCGGCACAGAATCGCTTTATTAGCAGTCAGGCTAAATACCTACTAGAACAGTACCTAGGAAATCCGATCATTTACCTAGAAGAACTAACACTCAATGGGCGTACAATCTATACCATGACAGACTCTAATGGTAAAGACGGACCACAAAGTGGTATGTTCGGTATTGGCCTTGAGTGGGACGCAGACGGCAAGATCAGACCTCCATTCACGGAAGAACATGAAAAGCTCGATTTAAAGGTGGTCGCAGCGAGAGAAAGATGGTACGAAACCAAAAGCGACGAGGACTACGAACGATTCGAAGCCCTTGAGCAAGAATTGGATCAAGCTATTAATAAAGCGTTTGAGACGTTCGATAGCGATTGATGATTTGTCGTGACGACGGAATCCGATAAACCTTTTAGTATTAGACTAAACTTTGGAACTACCTTTCGAAGATTGAGTCTACTTGACTACCGTATGAGGGGATTAAAGTTCAAACAACGAGACATGATGGTAATTAATCGCAACAAAGTAGTGGCACTCAAGGTGGTACTGCAAAGACTCTTTGGACAATGGTTCAAGTCTAGCCGGAGAGTGCTTGTATCGTTTTCCAAGTTCGTAGTCAGAACGGTATTTACGACTAAGCTGTTTACGAACCCTGTAGTGCGATTTTGTTTCTGTTCGATTAAAGCACTCTTTGTATGTGGTGTGGTGTTTTTCGTTGCTGCGTTCGTCCTACCGTTTTTTAGTACGCTTTTGTTTCTAGATCAAGTACTAGCGAGCATATCCAGCGCCACACAATTGGCGATCAACGATGCCTATGAGAAAATATTTGTACAAAACAACATACCGATGACCGAATATGGTGCAACATCGTTGATCACGGGCCTGTATCTCAGTAAGCATTTCTGGTTTCTATTTGTTTCCGGCCTTCTAGGTGTAAGCTTTGCGCTCTGGCGATTTAACGTGGGATGGACGAAATTCCGTGCGCTAGAGGCTGAAGTTGCCCCAGTTTAGGCGGCAAGTTTTTAAGGAACTACTCTAAAACCATATTCTCTCGTCATTCTCCGTTCGCGCGTTCCTCAGGACCAATAGTTCAACGCAGAATGTAATCAGTACCAACCGCCATTACGCTGTTCCTGGCCGCGAAGTACTTCTCCCAAAAATTCATTACTTTGACAAAATCGGAGTTGCACGGGTGCACTCCATTTTGCGTGAGCACAGTTAGAGTTCGCCCCGTTCTCTCATCGAACTCATCTGATCCTCGCTGCGCGAGTGAATTAGAACTGGCAACGCGATAGACTCGTCGGAAATTCACAGCACCTCCCCTAGTGGGTATTATTGCACAGTCCGTATATTGCGATTTAAGCCTCGTAGTGCCCAGAAACAACTGTCCCGCAACTCCATGAACCAGGATAAACTCCAGCAAGCACTGCAGGACTACCACCGTTTGCAAAGCATCAGAAAATTAGCTCCTGACGACAGTGCAGGAGTCCGCGAGCAACCACGTTTGGTCACTCGTTTCTACGATGTAGTGACGACCTTTTTCGAATTCGGATGGGGCACGACGTTTCACTTCTCCCCACGACGTCCAGGCGAGAACTTTGTAAAGTCCCAGTATCGACACGACGAACAAATCGACAAACTTCTTAGACTTGGTCCAGAAATGGTGGTTGCCAATATAGGTTGTGGAGTTGGGGGACCACTCATCAATATCGCACGAACTACGGGTGCGAACATCGTGGGCATCAACTTCAACATGCACCAGATTCGGCGCGGTACGGATCAAGTAAGACGGGCAGGGTTTAGTGACACTTGACCTAACTTCCTCATACACACTCGCAAGCCAAATTAAGCTGAAAGCTCTCACTGGGATTGGTGTTGTCTTCTATTAAGGACCTGAGCGAAAAAACGTTTTTGCATCAAGTATGTGACCCTACACGCGAACATCGAATGCCATAAAAATCAACCGACCAGTGCATCAATGAATCAAACGGAAGAGCGCATGTCCTCCAAAGGATCCGAGAACAACTATTACCACACTACTGATAAGTTGAAAGTTCACGTGTGGTTATTCGCCGCGATTTGTGTGGGACTGTTGTTGGTTATTGGGCTAGGAACCCGTTACTACCTCAAACAAGATTTCAGTGTGATCCATGCGATTTTGAGCGCGTTCTTTTCCGTCAATATCGTAGTGTGCTGGTGGGAAGCGTGCTTGTTCTGGCACCGCAATCAAATGGAAGATCGCGCTGCGTATTGGCGCGCCTGGCGAGATGAAACCGGTAATCTCGCACATGTTAAATTTTTTACCTCGAAGATTCCGTTGAAGAAGGTTTTCGCTTCGAAGATTTGGGCAGAGATTTGGGCGACTTACGCGCTGTACGACTACTCGTACGCCGATCGTCGTACATATGGCTTCAACATCGACATCGCCAATGGATTTTTCACGTTGCTACCGACGGTGTTTTTGTACCTAGCGATAACTGTATATTTCCTACCGGCATACATTGTAGGAATGATCGGTCTGATGCTGTGTTGGCAGTGGATCTATATTACTAGTCTCTATTGGGTGAGTTTTTTCGTCGCGCAGCGACACCACAGACTCTCAAAACGCGAAATCTGCCTCTACATTTTCGGCGCGTGTGCACCTTGGTTTCTTTGTCCGTTGTTAGGACTCTTTGTTTGCATTCGCCTCATTGTGGATGGCAACTACAGCGTGTTGGGATAGATCGAACGTAGCTAACCGAGGTTGCGTGCCCCACACTCTGCTTGTCGAAGATCTGGATTAGGGCTTGGACAATCAATCAGCCCGGTAGGAGAACGAGTTCATTGAGAATCCGATCCTCTAACGTAGCGCGTTGATCTTGCGCGACGCTAACTCTGTTCCATTGCTAGGTTTTGATTACGCCCCACTTACCACCGACGACGTAAGCCTACACAAACGGTTGAAGAGTCGAAACTATCTCCCAGTCCAAAGAAATTGGCACTGAAATTTTCTTTGAGCGCAAACGTATAGTCGTAAGAATGTCGAGTCGGCACGGCGACTCCTAGGATAACCACCACATTGGTTTCGGTTAATGATCCAGTGATTGGTCTCGTAAATACATCCGGTATGTTGTAGTCCGCAGTTCCACGCGAGACACCAAGTTTAGAAAAGAAAGAAAACCGTCGACTTACGGCCCATTCGGCGGTTCCAAAAACACCGAGAGTGTTGATATTGTCAAACTCCCGTGTAGCCGTGGAATCAAAATCCCAAAAGTTTGCTGCGGCAGTTCCACCTGAACTGAATTCGTAGGCAACCTCAAGCCCAAGATTTCGGTTAAACCTAAAGTCTACCGCGGCACGCAATGTTGGACCTTCAAAGACATCAGTGAATTTGTTGGTGATTTGACCGAGTTCCAGCCCAACATAGGACTTATGTTCGTTTGCAATTACGCCTAAAGTCGCGAATGCGAGAACAAGCGCGGCACCGGTTTTAGTAATTACTCTCTTTTGAATGTTCATAGTGACTTCCTTCGTTGGCCCATGAATTTCATTGGCATGCTCGCCAAACATCTCGTTTGCATCGAGCACAGGAGACTAAGCAAATTTTGTGCTTATCAGACACTCCGATTTGAGTACTCAAGCTTCGAGCTTCGTTCCTAGATCCATGTTCGTGATTCGATTGAGCCTTGTGGTACCATTCTGGTAGGTGGTTGTTGGGATCTGAGAAATGTAATAAATGTCTCCCTCGTCAACGTTCAATGTCAAACACATTCTGTGGTGAACGGCTTTAAGACCTAACTCTGAATCTAATCTGATGAAGGTGGGTGCCGAGTACTTTTTCCAAGCATCTCCACATTTCGCGAGCATTTTCTCAACTTCCATGTAGCCGTTCCAATCCTTGTTGTTGAGGGAGTAGAAGATGATGTAATGGTTCATGTTTTTCTCCTATTGACGTGAGGGTACGTAGGTGGACAGGTTTTTCAACTCGACAAAACCAGTCTCAACAATCAACCAAAGGCTCGAGTAACCCGCATGAGTTGATCGAGTGAATTGCGAAAGAACCCAATCAAACCAATCGTGGTCAATCTGTTTAGTATAAAGGAACTCTGCTTATTACAGCCACGAAGTCCTAATACATGAATGTCGTCAAACTTCACGCCAGCTGTCTCCCACGATGAAATGACGTTTTGAGGATGACAACTCTACGTCGGAAACGAAGTGTCCTTGGTGGGTTCAGCCGTCAATCAGATGGCACCTACACGGATTACCCTGATGACGAACCGACGAGAACCGGTTAAAACCATCAAGTCGATGCTTGTCCACAAGACTGCACCAGCATAGGACTATATAGTGAACGCGAGTTAGAAGCTCTTTCCGAGCTGAATGGAAAAGCTCACTCTATCTTCAGCATCATTCAACAACAGACCGCCTTCAGCACCAAAGACATAGTTCTCTCCAAATTTAAAAAGGACATTGCCAAAAATCTGTCTGTTGTCACTATTGTCAATGTCATTTATGGCTCCTCGGAGCTTAAACAGTTCATTTTCGAACCAAACTCCAGTATTAAGCTCCCAGGTATTATCAGCGAGGTTAAAACGGTATATCGATTCTTCTCTGCTGGTGTAGGATGCACCGATGAAAGGAGTCCAATTACCAAAGCTCCTACCTACGTCTCCAGAGACTATCACTTCATTGATTTCGTAAGACGTGGGTGTGCTTGACGTTTGACCTTCATGCCACCATTCAGGTTCAAGTTGATATTCACGGTTACCGGTTGCGTACGAGAGCCCAGCTCCCCAGTAAAGGTTCGAGTCTCGAAATTCAAAGAATCGTAGCCCGGCGCCATTTTGAGATGATTCCTGACTCAATATAAAGTGATCACGGTCCGCTGTTTCGTGCTCAAAAGAGCTGAGAAATATGCGCTCGTTTGCAGTAACACAGATCGAAAGCAACATTAATGGTAGTACCAATAGTTTTTTCATTGTTTACACTTCCTCGAAATCTTCGTACTCTCAGGCTGTAGATAGTACTGTATTCAAAAATTATTGGACGTCTTTCAGTTGAACCCGGTCGTGAAATCGAACGACAAAGACGAAGGTGTCCCTAGGCTTTGCTTGCAGTGTCTCTCACGATGAAATGACAGTATGAGAATGAACACTCTACATACAAGATGGAAACGCGTTGGTTGGGATCATCCATGAAACCGAGGCAACTCCAACGCTTACATTGAAGTCGATCAGAGGCAAAAGGGTCGCAGACCATCAAATCAGTCACAGCCTACAAGAAGCCACCAGCGCGGGACTACAGAATTGGTGGTAGTTAGAACTTTCTACCAAATTGAAGTGAAAATCGGAACCCGTCTACTTCACTGTCCAGCAACACTCCGAATTCAGCACCTAGAGCGAAACTGTTATCCATTTGATACAGGAAACCACCAAAAACCGCACGACTGTCACTGTCGTCAAGGTCCGTTATCGCTCCTCGTAGCTTGACCGTATCGAGATCTAGCCACAACCCAGCATTAAGACCCCAACTTTCGTCGCTTTCGGTGAAACCAAGGATTTCTACTTCTGCACTGGTGAAGTTCGCACCGACAAAAGGTGTCCAACTTCCTAAATCTCTGCCTACTTCGCCGGAAAACAACGTCGCAGACGAGTCTCCAGTGTCACATTCTTGAAGCACACAAAGTTCGAAGTCGCCTGATGACTGAGTGAAACCGGCTCCGAAGTACAACTCCCTGTTTCCGAAATTGTAGAATCGAACCCCAAATCCGTTCAAGGTGGTTTCAGCACTGGACACAATGTCATCTGCATCGGCAGACTCTCGCTCAAAAGACGCGAGAATCACTCGCTCGTTCGCAGATACACCGAACGAAAGCAACACTAATGGTAGTAGTAATAGTTTTTTCATTGTTTACACTTCCTCAAAGTGTTTGTACTCTCAGACAGTAGAAAGTACTGGATTCAAGAATTATTGTACGGTTTTCGGTTGAACTCAGTCGAGAAATCGAGCGACAAAGACACAACTGACCAACGGCTTTGCACCTGCCCACTTCAATGGGTTAGGAACGAAGAAATCAATGGTGCCCCTCAGGACTCAGCACCCTTGAGAATACCCATCTGTCGCGGGTTAAAACACCCTACCAAATTGAAGTGAAATTTTGAACGCATCAACGTCACGCTCCAGAAAAAATCCAATTTCAGCGCCAAGGGTAAAGTTGTTGTCCATTTGAAACAATAGACCTCCATGTACTGCTCTATTGTCCGCGTTGTCGAGGTCAGTCATTGTTCCTCTCAGCTTGTAGTCTTCGAAGTCTAACCACAATCCTGCATAGAGACCCCAAGTTTCATCACTTGCAGTACTACTCATAAATTCCGTTTCTGAACTGGTGAAAGAAGCACCGACAAACGATGTCCAACCACCTAAGTCTCTGCCAAATTCTCCGGAGAACACCGTTACTGTCTCGTCTCCAGTTGAACAGTCTGATAGCACGCAAACCTCAAAATCACCTGTTCGTTGAACGAAAGTGGCTCCCCAGTAAAAACCCACGTCTCTGAAATTGTAAAATCTCGCACCAAAACCACTCAAGGTGGATTCAGCAGTAAGCCCGAACTGCCCTGACTCAGTAGTTTCGTACTCAAAGGTTGCGAGAGTGATTCGTTCGTCTGCAATAACGCAGAAAGAGATCAATACTAACGGTATTACTAGTAAGTTTTTCATAGTTCGATTTCCTCAAATTGTCGGTTCTAACGGGTGGAAAAATATAGTTCTCCAAAATTATATCGAAGGTCTGAGGTACCTAATTCAGGTAGCCAAACCCAAATATTTGGATATTGATCCGCGCGCGAAAGTTCCCATAGTGCTCTAGACATCGTGCCCTTTCATTGCCCCACGAATTCGTGAGGGCAGGCGTACCTTGTCGCTCGCTCGCTCGATTCGAAGTATCCAGTTCGTCCCGCGTTTTGGATTGTTCAGAGTCTTTCTCATACCGCACGAGCCGATCGAAGATGCCAAGCCATTTCGGACCGAATCGACGAGTGAAATATTTCGGTGAGGACGGTTGTAAATGTGGCTAAAATTGGATTATTGGTCCAAAGGTAATGATTTCATGAAACTACTTGAGAGAGTGCTGTTAGTCGCTTTTGCGATTCTCGTGGTTCACAACCTACACGGGCAGGTGTTCCCTGCAAAGGCTATGAATGGGTATGAAGGCAGCCTAGCAATCATGTGGGAAGTACTAGACGCAGACAAAGACGGTGGAATTTCTGTTAGTGAGCTCAAAGCTGCAGACGCCGACTCAGATGACTCCCTGTCCCTGGATGAATTGCTTGACTACACGAACAAGCACATTGACGATGTTGAAGCTGATTTGCAACAAGACGACGCGAACATCGAAGGTACATACGAAATTTACATGCCTGAGAGTATGGATGTCGACAAAGCCATTCTCGAACTAACTAAAAACCGTGCTGGCGAATACTCAGTCAAAGTGACGGCTGATGATCAATCACTAGAAGGGACTGACGTAATTGTTATTGGTAATAAGTGCGTATTTAAGACAGCTTATACGAAAGACACGGATATCTCTTTCCAAACTTGGAAGTGTACGATGAATGACGGTGAACTCTCTGTTGAATTCTCAGAAAAATGGGTTGAATCTTTTCGTCCAATAACGATGAAGGGTAAGCTCATTGTTGACGCAGAGCTACAACAAGACGAACCAAGCATCCATGGTAGATACGAAATTTACTCACCTTCACCTCATTATGACGATCAATTTGGAAGTACTATACTCGACTTAACCAAGGATGATCATGGTGAGTACTCGATAGAACTGACCACCGAAGATCAATCATTCAATGGGACCGAGGTACAAGTTATTGGCAATAAGTGTACATTTAAGATTAATGTCCCTAGTAGTGAACCGAACAATTTTATTCTGGCTTTTGAATGTACTGTTAATGACGGCGAACTCACGGTTGAATACACTCAGCTAGATGTTCATACCTCTCCTACTTTATCGTTTAAAGGTAAGCTCCTTGTAGCTGAGTAATTGGTCCTGTCTGGTTTGGTGTGGTGTTAGTTTTCGTACCCACCCAAATACATGAACGAAGGATAGAGAGCTAGAAAAATCTGTACTTGGAATCGATCTTTGAATCTGATTTCAGGAGAAGTTTTGAGTTGTCTTGTGCTGAGTCACTTTAAGAATTCGAGTGATTGCCTGTGGACTTCCCAGCTTCACGGGCCTCTCGCCGTCGCTCGTACAGGCTTAACGCACGGAGCGGAAAGTACTGTCGATAAAGTGCATAGTCCAACAATGCCGTGCGGAAGAACACACCCACCATGTCTTGCCGTTCCCACGATCCGTCCTCTCGTTGGCAGTCAACCAAGAATTTCACGCCTCTAGAAATCGCGGACCAATTGGACTCGTCCGCTTCAAGAAGAGCAATCAATGCCCAAGCGGTTTGAATGACCTGGCTCTCATCATGCGGGACGTAGCAGCCCTTAAGGCAACCGCTGTGGTGCTCGCCCCAACCTCCATCTTCACGTTGTCGAGCGAGTAACCATTGGCTGGCTAGGCGCAATGCGGGGTCGCTGGGCGCAGTACCAGCTGCCTTCAACCCTCGTATTCCAAACAAGGTTCCATAGATAAATTGCACGCCCCAAACCCCACGCCAAGATCCATCGCTTTCCTGGATCTGACGGAGCCAGGTTTCGCCTTTGGCAATAGAACGGTCGATCGTACCAACAATCTTATCGGAGTAGTGTTCACGACTGCTAGCAAGTGCTTCCAGACAGGATGCAGTGCACTCAACATAGGAATTCTCAGTCATCGATTCACCGAACATTTCAGATGGATTGAGCCACTCAAGGTTTGAGCGGGTACGTCGATTTTCGTAGCTGCCAAATCCTCCATCTTTGTTCTGGCCGCGTAGCATAAAGTCCGTAGCGTCACGAACCACCGCGGTGTCAATTGTGTTTGGATTCGTTGCAAGTAGTCCTAGGATCGCTTCAGCAGTGCAATCAGTAACGGGCCAGCCATGCCAGATTCCAGCAAAACACCAACCACCTTTCGGGTCATTGCGAAAAGCACGTTCATATCCGTCAAAGCTGTTTCGTATCTGCTGACTCACAAGGAATTTTGTAGCTCGGTCAACCGAATTTTTTACCTCATCGGATTTTGGGATACTCGCCAGCGCTTGCAACGCAAGTCCCGTATCCCAGGAAGCACTTCTTGCACCTGTTATTCGAGTACCATCTTCTTCGTCTTCCCAAATCCATCCCTCGATTTGGTTCAACGCTTTTTGGCAGTCATCATCATCGGGATCGTGCAACCACAAGGCGAGAATATTGAGGAAACCACTGACAGGCGAAATACTGGTGTGGTCGGAGCTGTTCAATTCCCATCGAATGCGCTCGAGCAGCACATCAGTGCACTTTGTTCGAAGCTTTTTACCGTGAAACAACTCAAACACGCGCCCGAGGGCGTAACAAACTCTTAGCCGTATTGTGGGAAACGAAAATATGTCCTCTTTACGTAATCGGTTTCTCGACGATCCAAACCTGATGCGGTGGAAGTCCTCCTTATAGAGCTCGCTCCGCAACTCTGCGATTACGGGAGCTTCGGGTACTTGAAACCGGCTCGAGTAGACAACTGCCATAGCCATGTAGATTAGGCGAGTGTGACAATACCAATTGGATGGGTGCAAAGGAAGCCAACTAGGAAGAACCCACAGTTCCGGTAGCACCGCGTTCAATCCTTTCCAATCATAGAGATTCAAGATGGCCAGCCAGAACTTACCCCAACTTGGTATGCCCGTCACATCCTCGGTATGCAAGAATCGTCCAGCCTGAGCGATTAGTGGGTCATCTTTGTCAACACCAAGTAGACGAGCAGCAACGTATACGAGTGTCGTCACGAACAGGTATGGATGCGAGTGTTCGTGTAGCCCCCACGTGCCATCCTCAAGTCGTGTGCGTTCGAATTGTCTCAGTACAAGACTGCGTCTACGAGAATCGAGTTCTTGGTTCAAAATGTAGCTAAGTAGTACGTACTGTGCGGTCAGCATTGGGCACCAAAGCATTTCACCTTCCCAGCTTCCGTCTTTTTTCTGAAGCTTCAGAAGTTGCTCGGTTGCACGTTGTAGTGCTCCTCTGGAGCTGTCCGGTTCTGCTATAGATGAAGTGTTGGATGCTGCCGATTTATTCTCATTGGATCGTACGGAAACCAGCAATGACTGAGATAATCGGGCCCATACCTGATCGGACATCTTCTCATTAGAACTGTGCACAGCCTTCAGCGACAAGAATCCGCGGAGGAACTGTTTTACTCTGGACACTATGGCTCGTCTGACGTCTCGTGTCCGTCTCCAGGCATGAGATTTAAATGAACTTGGATAGCAGCTGACGATTGCTCGAGCCGTGATCGAGAAGAAATTAATTCCAAACTTTGCCCTGGACACTTCCTCGCACGCAAGAATGTTCATCGTTTCTTTGCGAACCTTGGGACTCTGCCGCCAACGACGGTACGTTGCTTGCCTTACTGCAACTGATTCCGGACGATAATCTGCAAAAACTTCATAAAGACCGAACGCCAGCCATTCAGGAGCACGGGTTGTCCGCAGTCTTTTGGCTGAGAATCGCCGGAAATTCTTAGCTTCAGCTATATCCAGGGAATCGCTAAATCCTAGAGTCAGTCCAACCGCAGTTAAGGGATGGTAGTGTCCTGCGGCATCACCGATGAGAACACAATGAGGATTTCCGTAGGTAGTGCGTGGTTGCAACTCATTACCAGCAGCTTGAAATGCACCAGATCGGAGTGTGTTTACGAAAGACTCGCGGGTTGACTCAGGTAGGAGATCCGCATAGGATTCCAAAAGCATAGACACACGATATCTTGGAGTCCAGTGATCCAAGGGTACATCGATCGTGATGCGGACTTTATCAGTCCCCAACCGAAACATTAGGATAGGACCAGGGCCGCCAATGATCACGTGTCCGTATCCCTCATATGGGAGCTCGACTCCCTCCAGAACGACTCCGATCATACGTGAGCAAGTCATGCGCTCCACTGGCAGTCCGAGCGACTTCCGGACAATTGAAGCGCGCCCGTCCGCGCCGATCACCCTATCGCTTGCAAGTGAATTCTGTACGCCATCGAGGGAGAAAGTGACTCGACCGTTTTCCAGCGAGCGGACGCGCGCTCCCACGTAATAGTCTACTTCGGGACAGTCTTGGAGAGCTTTATGAAGTTTGGCGACTAGAGTTGAATGTTCGACCGCCACGCCTTTGGTTTCACCGGGATAAGGGAGCTCAATGGGTTCCGTTCGATCTTCTGGATAGACGACGAATCCGGTTCCTGGATTACTCATGGGACCAGTCTCAAAAGAAATCCCTAGCTCTTTCAGCATTCGAACTGCGGGTGGATGAAGCCACTCGCCAGCCAATCTACCAGCAGCCTTTGGATTGGCTTCAAGTAAGGCTACTCGAGCACCTTTCCGAGCGTGTGCTAGAGCACACAAACTACCTACAGGCCCCGCACCAACGATGGCCACATCGTATGTAACAGGAGGGGATTCGATCAATGCAAGACGCTTTGTGCTGAACGACTACGGTAACGCAGTTGCCAAGGAAGTTTCGAACCAGTCATCCAGATACCGTAGCTCGGTTCTGGAAATGGTGCGTTTAGTGCAAAGGCAAACTGGTCCATTAATTCGTTCCAAGGTACCCTTGATCGAAAGATCGCGAAGGTCTTGACTACACACTGATGCTTTCGGTCACCAAAACCGATCATCGCTCGTACATCTTCGCTGGTGGGGACTTCGAATCGATCAAGATTGAACTCATCTGGATGCGTGATTAAAACTGCGAGCCTGAGCAGACCACAAGTGGAATTGTAGCCAGCGTATTCTCTGGAACCTTCTGATCCCGAGCGACCAACTTGTTCATGACTGTACGGATGAGAAGTATCAGAGGTGGGTGGAGACGTTAACCTATCCTTACTGGATTTTGTCTTGTGTTGTAGTTCGAAACCATTGAGAGTCAAGTTGCGAGTTTCGTAGCCGACTCGTCCAATTTGCTGTCTGATTCGACTTAGATACTAGTCGTCTCTCACTAACCTGGGTTCAATCCGGGTGGTAAAAGTCACTCTCGTAGAGCAAAAATGTGCGATGTCACAGGGCATGGTAGCCAAGATCAACGAGAACGATGAAGCGAGTGTGTAGCTAAACTGGATGGTGTCGTTTTGAAGGGTAGTGTGAATTGAAGTCCACGATGCGCGTGTGCAAAATAATTGAAATCCTAAAGGTCTTAAGAAGGTCAGGAATGCGACGTGTTCCGAGGGCTACAAGTGTATTGCCACCTGGAGATTCATCGCAAAGTTCTAAGACTAGCTAGGTTTGATAACATCGTAACAATACTCCTACTCATTCCATAGGAGCAGAACTGGACATCCCGTAGCGGTACGAGCAAGCCAGACACAAAAGGAATTGTCATTCGAAGTACTAGCCAATCATGAGACATGACAGATTGTTGACATGAAATCGCAGCATTCGCTAAACATTCCGCAACAATTCATCATCGCGATTCTAAACGAGCAGACGGGTTACTTTCACCAAGTGGAGGGTTGGACTCTGAACTGTGCCGTGGCGGGCGCGGTTCTGGCAGATCTTTCGCTTAGGGCTCGCATAGATGCAGATGAAGAATCGCTTTTTCTCCTAGATGCCACCGAAACGGGTGAGGAGATACTAGATTTGTGTTTGGCTGAAATCGCTTCCCAGCCCGAACCCCAAAAAACCCGATACTGGATTGAAGCACTTGCTTCTCATTCGGAACACATTGTCGATACTACGCTGAAACACCTGGTAGAGTTAGACATTCTATTGCGTGATGAAGGAGACTTTTTTACGACCAACCACTGTGCCTCACATGCCGAATTAGAGCAATACTCCATAAGTTTGAGCGTAGGAGATTACATAAGAACCAGAACTCAGAAGGCTATTTTCACCGATGATATTCCTGATCCACAAGATAGCTTTCTAATTGGCCTTTTGAATGCGTGTGACATCTTAAAGTTGATGTTCGAACTCAACGAGGAAAACGAAAATAGAATCGATTTGATTTGTAATCTCGAACTGATCAATCGTAGGCTTTCAAAAGCCGTTAAGGACGTCAGCATTTCACCAGCATTGCAGCAGTCGCCACTCACAAAGCCAATTCCGAAGGTTCCTATAGGTCGCGTACTTTCAAATCGACACTTGTGGGACGGAAACTTGCCAGCTTTCTTTGCGAAACTTGCCGAGCAATATGGTCCAGTCTTCAAAATCGGAGGGCCGTTTCAAAAGCCTCGACTATTCTTGGTTGGACCTAGGATCAATGCCTGGGTGCGTCGAAATTCCCGAAGGTTTTTGACATCGGGAAGTTATTTTCGCGAAATGGAAATGGTTTGTGGCGCAAACAATCTGCTTCCGTCCCTAGATGGAGCTGAGCATTTTCGCATACGAAAATTGATGGCACGAATTTACTCCACATCAAAATTTCACGAACGGCAGCAAGAAGTCTTTCGTCTGTGTCGCCAATTCATGATAGATCAGAATTGGCAAGAGGGAGCCGATCTATGCGTACGGCGAGATACTCGGTTAATGACCAATCTTCAAATGTTTCAGATTTTCCTTAGTGTTAATGTACAAGACGAATTTGAGGACATGGTCAAGTGGAATGAACGTGCAATTCTGTGTTATGTAGCGAATTTCCTACCCAAATTTTTGTTGCATACTCCAGCTATGAATCGCCGCTTTAAACTCTACGAGAAAGTTGCGCGACGTATTGATCTAAGCCATTTGCCTCTGCAGCGAACGGACGCCGCGCAGGAGCTCGCAGACGAACTGTTTACAGTAAACAATAGCGATCCGCAGTTAATACCGGAGCAGAATCTGCTGTTCATGTTGGCCGCGACTCCTGTATTTCAAGCCCTGTATTTGGGGGACATGTTGGGGTTTCTACTTTATGAACTAGCTCGGCAACCCGATATTGCTTCGAGAATTCGTCAAGAGGCAGACACGCTTTTCGATGGTAAAGACTCCAGCGTCAAGGACTTTGATTTGAAGGAATTTGACGTTACCCGTCGTTTTCTCATGGAGTGCTTACGGCTATATCCGGTCATCGCCGTAAATCTTCGTAACGTGGCAAATTCTTGTGTTGTTGAAGATTATTCGCTACCGCTCAGGGAGTTTTTGCATATTGTGCAAACCGGTGCGCATTACATGGATGATTGCTTTCCCAATCCGTATGAGTTCGACATTGACCGTTACCTCCCGCCGCACAATCAGCATCGTGGTTCCGGCTATGCGCCGTATGGTCTAGATACTCATACGTGCGCCGGACAGGCATGGATGCGCTTGTATTTATCGTTTACCCTCTTGACTATTGCACGTTATTTCGAGTTTGAACCGTTGCCTAAGGACCATGAGCTCAAGATCAATCCTTTTCCGGCTTTGACGGTTTCAAAAAAACTCAAGCTGCGCATCGCAAGTCAACGGCACGAGTTGAAACTTTGAGTTGCCCGCTCTCCTGTGGATCCGAATTTGTGCGATTCTTCCATTACGATGTTCGGGATCGCGGAGCAATATCCGAGTTCATCCAGCTCGCAAAATCTAAAGTACCAAGCGTGAGCTAGCAATGCCATCCATGTCCAAAACTGAATTTTTCGACTTGGTTGTCAATCGGTACCTGTGGACGACAGCCATCGCACTCATTGCGGTTGTGATTCTCGCCGCGGGAGCTCATCGGCTGATCACCGTTGAAGTAAGTATCCGAAATCACTTTAAAGAAAGTGATCCGTATTTGGTCGAATTAGAGAAATTTGAAGAGACCTACGCCGTGTCTGACAGCGTGCTTGTTGTTGCCGCTCCCCAAAACGACACGATTTTCACACGGGAAGCGTTCGTTGCTATAGAAAGCCTGACGGATGCGTTATGGCGAACACCTAATTCCGTCCGTGTGGATTCGATAACCAATTATTTACACTCCGAGGGAACCGATGAGGGCTTGATTGTCGAACAACTCGTTGACGATGCAATGTCGCTCGACGAAACCAGAATTGAACGCATTCGAGAGATCGCCCTCTCCACGCAGGAAATCTCAGGTCGATTTGTCTCTCGCGACGGTCGACTGGCCGGGATGATCGTAAGTTTTGCAATTCCTGAACAAGACCGATCAACAACCAGAGTAACAGTGGTCGATGCGCTCAGAGATCTCGTCAACGAACAGCGCGCAGCCAACCCTGAAGTCGATTACTACATTTACGGCGAGATGTTGTTGAATCGAGCAGTTCGCGATGCATTGAACAAGGACATGTCTACTCTAGCACCGATTGCATTTGCAATGATGGCTCTAATGGCCATTCTGTTTTTGCGCTCGGTTTGGTGTGTTCTTGCGGTGTTCGCGATGTTGGTGGTCGTGGTGGCTTCGAGTTTCGGACTGGCTGGCTGGATTGGATTGACGTTCTACGCAGAAAGTGGTGCTGCACTCTTCATTCTCATGGCAATTGCCACAGCACACTCCGTCCACTTGATCCAGGGAATGAGGGACGGAATGCTCGATGGGATGGAACGTCGACCTGCCATTACCTATTCCCTGCAAGCTAACTTACGCCCCATATTTCTCACTTCGCTCACCACCACAATCGGTTTTTTGAGCCTCAATTTTTCAGAGATGCCGCCGTTTCGAGTGATGGGAAATTTAGTGGCGGTAGGTTCTATGGTTGCGTTTGTTTTCTCGGTCACACTTTTGCCTGCATTGTTGTCAATGATGCCCATTCGGGGGTCATCTAAAAAGAACAGTGAGAGACAATTTTCTAGGTGGTTGGGGAATTTCGTCATTTCCAACAGAACGCTGTTACTTTGGGTTTTTGTCATACTGTGCGTGTTGGGACTCATAGGCATCTCGAGAATCAATCTAGACGACACCAATAATGCTACGTTGCTTGACAAGAGCAATGAGTTACGACAATCTGGAGATTTCATCAGCGACAACTTCGGCGGGCTGGAATCCTTTGAGTATTCAATGAGTTCTGGACGGGACGGCGGAATCACTGATATCGGTTACTTGAACCAGGTAAGTTCGTTTGCTGATTGGCTGCGCGAACAGCCTGAAGTCTCTCATGTCACTGCAATCACCGACATCTTGAAGCGGATCAACCAGAATCTGCACGGTGACGCAATAGACTCTTATGCCCTTCCTACAGACTCAGACCTTGCGGCGCAGTATCTTCTGTTGTACGAGCTCTCGCTACCGGTTGGTCGCGATCTGAACAATCTTATCAATTTTGAACGTTCGGCTACTCGTTTGACTGTTTTGGTCAAAAAAATGCAGGTTAGTGAGCAAATTGAACTTGACAAACGCGCGTCCACTTGGTTGCGAGAAAACGCGCCCGAAATGGGAGCGGGTGCGACGGGCGTTGCTATTGTTGGTGCCTACTCGGTGATGAGAAACATCGTGAACATGCTGATCGGTACGGGCATTGCTATGCTGATCGTCTCACTGCTCTTGATCTTCGCCTTCAAGAGCCTTCGTTTCGGTATTTTGAGTTTGATACCCAATTTCCTGCCGGCAATCATCGCTATGGGGATTTGGGGGTACGTCGTGGGAACCGTAACGATAGCGGCTTCGATCGTTGCCGCGATAGCGTTTGCCATTGTTGTGGACGATACCATCCATATCCTGTCCAAGTACCTGAAGTCCCGTGCGGAAGGCAAATCACCGACTGATGCCATCGTACCAACTTTTCGGTTTGTTGGACGACCTCTGCTCAGCACAACCTTGATTTTTGCGCTGGCATTTTTTGTCTTTGGTGCCTCAGGATTGTCGACCAACGAAACGCTCGGCGTGCTCGTCGGGACGACGATCGTCGTTGCGCTCATCGCGGACTTTCTCTTGTTCCCGCCGCTACTCATTGCTCTAGACAAAGACAAGTGAACTTGCGTGGAGGCTACTTGAGTGATACCATGTCTCGGAATCCATTCGCATGAGAGTCGGTGTCTATGTTCCCTCGTCGGGTCCCCACAAAATACTTGGTTGGTCATAGCTAAATGAAAAAAAGTCTCCCTTGCTTTCGACAAGTGTCGTACGGAGTTGTTGGTTTTGCCGTTTTGTGCTGGTGTGTACTTGGTGAACAAGCCTTTGCCCAAGACGAAGAAACACCGGAGCAGAAGGGTCGTCGGATTGCACAGGAAGCAAGCGATCGGGAAGACGGATTCGGAGACTTCTCTGCAAAGTTGACCATGGTGCTACGCAATCGGCAGGGCCGCGAGAGCACACGCGAGTTACGCTTTAAGGTGCTCGAGGTTGCCGGTGATGGCGACAAGAGCTTGTTTGTGTTCGATCAACCGAGAGACGTGCAAGGTACTGCGCTACTCATTCATGCTCATATTGATGATCCAGACGACCAGTGGATTTATCTTCCGGCCTTGAAGAGGGTGAGACGCATCAGTACTTCACAGCGCTCTGGATCCTTCATGGGTAGCGAGTTTTCTTACGAAGATCTGAGCGCACCCGAGGTCGAGGAATTCACATACAAATACCTTCGAGACGAACCCTGCGGCGAACTCACGTGCACGGTAACCGAACAATTTCCCGTGGATGAGAAATCCGGATACAGCCGCAAAATCGTTTGGCAGGATACGGTCGAATTCAGAACATGGAAAATGGAGCTGTTCGACCGTAGAGATGTGCATCTGAAGACGCTTACATTTGCCGACTATCAGCAATACGACGAACAATTCTGGCGGGCTGGGGAGCAGACGATGGTGAATCACTTAACAAACGCCAGCACAGTGCTTCGTTGGAACGACTATCAGTTCGATCTCAATCTGGACGACAGCGAATTCACGCAATCAGCACTTCGACGTAGCCGCTGATGCGTTTCACAGTAGCATCGTAGCCTTTCTAGATATAGTCGCGGGTGCCTAAGCGCAGGTGATCGACTGCTCGGGCGATCTGAGCTTGCCAGCACAGCGGGTTTTCAAAGCACCAGTCTTTCCGGGTCGACGTTAATCCACCCGTTGCGTAGTCCTCGAACGAGACTCTTGCCGCTTGCAGGAGGAAGAGAGTGATCCGATGGTGTCCTAAGGAGTAATGTTCCCGACCGGAACCGAAAGCAAATCGTCTGTAGAAATCTCCGCGACTCGATTCTTTAAGCAAGATGTATCGGCGACCGCGCTCAATGTCACGTCGCGGCAGAGTTCTAGTCCCTCTTAGCCGAGTTAATGCGGTAACGATCCACCAATTGAGCCTTTGACCTAGATCTATAAGAGATAGAACGAACACTTGGAATGAGATCAGAAATTTTCGTTGATCTTTGATATACTGTAGGGATTAGTTGTAATGCTGATCGTGGTTGGTGTGTTTAATGAAAGACAACTTAGAGAAATACAAAAAAGTCTTCGCATTTCTTGGAATTACGTTTGGGCTCTTGGCCGTGATGGGGCTGGTGATGTTCTTGACAGTTTGGCCTTTGGGAAATTACTTAATGGCCACAAAGAACCCATGGTGGGTGCTTATCGTTTTTGACGGAGGACTTGCGTTGTTGATTGCGACTATATTCGGTTTGATTCTTGGCCGGATAGCAAAAAGTTTCTCAATATCTTCAGATTCTGAGAGTTCTGTTCAAGAATAACTAGAGAGTAACCGTTAATCACTTCCTGAAGAATTCACGACGGAGCGACAACAAGCCGCTGACTATCAAACGCAAAACTAACTAGCGGGGTTCTTGTTCTTCACGGCATTGTACTAAGTGGCTGTTCACATTGGTTTTGGATGGGTAGAAAGCAGTGTTGGACGTTTTGCTCTGTGTATTCGACGGCTAATCTCTTCCAAAACGTGGACACATGCTCGGGAACCGAACAATTTCCCGTGGATGAAAAATCCGGATACAGCCGCAAAATCGTTTGGCAGGATACGGTCGAATTCAGAACATGGAAAATGGAGTTGTTCGACCGCAGAGATGTGCATCTGAAGACGCTTACATTCGCCGACTATCAGCGATACAACGAACAGTTCTGGCGGGCAGGGGAGCAGACGATGGTGAATCGCTTAACAAACGCCAGCACAGTGCTTCGTTGGAACGACTACCTGTTCGATCTCAATCTGGACGACCGCGAATTCACGCAATCAGCACTTCGACGTACCCGTTGATGCGTTTCACAGTACCATCTTATCCCTTCTAGATACAGGGTGAGTGCCTAAGCGCAGGCGATCGACTGCTCGGGTTCGGGCGATCTGAGCTTGTAAAGTCAAGGGTTTCCCGAATCACAAGTCTCCCCCAGACCACGTTCAACCGCTCGGAGCGGTAACGTTAGGTACTTCAATGAACCGTCAAACCTTAACGCTCTGTCATATTGCGTAATCAACCGTTTGAATCCCTACAATTTATTCAAAGACAGACAGGTAAGAATCTCATGAAACAATTTCAGCAAATACTAGTAATCACCGTTGTGATTCTCGTTGTTCACAACCTGCATGGCAAGGTATTCCCAGCTAAGGTCATGAATGATTATGAAGATTCCCTCGCAATCATGTGGGAGGTGCTCGACGCTGACAAAGACGGTAGCATTTCTGCTAGTGAGCTCAAGTCTGCTGACACTGACGCTGATGGTGCGGTGTCGTTGGATGAATTGCTTGAATACACGAACAAATATATTGACGGTGCTGAAGTTGATCTACAACAAGAAGACACCAAAATCGAACAACAAGACGCCAATATCGAAGGTACTTACGAAATTCGTCATTCAGAGTCAAGTGAAGACAACATTACCTTAGTCGAACTCACGAAAGACGGAGACGGTCATTACTCCGCGACTGTGTCCTATGATGATCAATCAACCAGTACGAACGATGTGGTAGTTTCAGGTAACGAGTTCACATTTAAGATAATGGAGTCTTATGAGGAAGTGGGGGATTTCGAACTAACTTGGAAATGTACGATCAATGATGATGAACTCTCTGTTAAATTTACAGAACTACTGATTGAATCGTTTCCTACTATAACGATCCAGGGTTCGCTCCTTGATGAAACTGACCTACAACAAGCAGGCACCTCCATCGAAGGTACTTTCGAAATGTCCCCACCTATCGAGGGCGTAGAAGGCAATGCCATACTTGAACTAACGAGAGAAAGTGATGGTGACCACTCGGCAAAAATATCGTTCGAAGATCAATCAACGGGACTAGAAGTAACAATCAATGGGACTGAAGTAGCAGTTGTGGGTAATAAGTGCACGTTTAAGACATCGTTTAGGTATGTCGATTTGAGTAATTTCATACTAAATTGGGAATGTACGAACAATGACGGCGAACTCACTGTTGAAATCACACCATTAGGAATTGAATCTCCTGCTGTGTTTTTGAAGGGTAAACTCCTTGTAGATGAGTGATTTCTCCGAGAAAGGATTTTTTGTGGTGGATTTCGCACGGCACGGTTTCGAAATAGTTGGTTCGGTGTCCAAAAGTTCCCTATTTAATTGGGTTTGTCATCGCTAGGCTGATTGGTTTATGTCAGATAAAGATCCAACACAAATATAGGAAAATCTCTTGGGGTAATCTAATGGAAGTGGCTATAGTAGTTTTGATTATTGTCTGTGTCGCAATTCTCATTGGTTGGAGACGCTAGCAACCCTTGGAGTTGAACGAACGGTCAGCACTACCCCTCGCAACGAGGGTATATATTTACGATACCAATTAAGCAAATTCGAACGGAGAGTAGACAGGACATCCTACTTCAAGAAATTGCGCAAACAATAACGACTTTAGCATTTTTGCGATCGTCGCGTTAAATGTTCTAGTTGGCGATCAATCGTCTCACGTAAATTAGCACGATCAGCGGACAAATAGCGAGTGCAGTTCGAATGATTCCGTTCTTCTGTGATAGCTTACTGTTCGACACCACAGCCCCAGAATATTCGTGCTCAGTAGGAGCAGTGAACTGCCTCGCGTAAAGAATCTTTTATCTAGGATCGAAATTATTGACTGGATTGAGTCTTCTTACTGTGGATCAGTTCGATACTCGAACACCGATGTTACGAGCTAACATTGACATCGCCAATCCACAAGAAAGCATTTGTGCACCTCTCTGCCACAAAATAAGCAAATAATAGATGAGTGCACTTAAAAACAGCGATTTAAACATCACACTCGGCGTCGAGGAAGAGATTTTCCTCGTCGATCCAGAGACTAAAGACGTGATCTCAGATCCAGATGTGAGAATCTTTGAAGAGTGTGAGAAAAATTCGGTACCGCACAAGGTTGTGCGAGAATTACTCCGTTCACAAATTGAAAGCAACACGCGTGTGTGCGAGTCAGTGGCTGAAGTTCGACAATCGCTTTACGAAACTCGTGGGATAATTTCAGCAATCGCAAGAAAATATGACGCCGAAATTGTCGCAGTATCGACCCATCCATTTGCTGCTTGGCAAGATCAAAAACCAACACCGAGAAAACGATATGAATCTGCAGCAATGGGGTATCAAGAATTGGCCCGACGGTTTTTGGTTGGAGGGATGCACATTCATGCTGGATTTGGGAATCCAGATCTGAGAGTTCAAACCATGAATGTTCTGCGGCACTATCTGCCACTATTCTTGGGACTGTCCACTTCATCACCGTTTCGGGAAGGTAGGGAGACTGGGTATAAGAGTTCTCGGCTGAATTTCATGAGCGCAATTCCGCGCACGGGAGTTCCAAAAGCACTGTCAAGCTACGAAGAGTTCAAGTCGCTTGAGCGGGACTATCAAAAGTGGGGCTTTATATCGGACTCGGGAGAAATTTGGTGGGACATTAGACCTTCTAATGCGTACCCAACGATTGAGCTAAGAGTGTGTGATGTTTGCACTCGAATTGATGATGCGATGGCGATCGTTGCACTCTATGCATGCTTGATAAGAAAATTCATGCGGACCCAGTCAACTGGACTTTTTGTGCGGGACGACATCCTCACGGAGATCATTTCTGAAAACCGCTTTCAGGCGCAACGCTACGGAATTTTTGCGTTTCTAGCTGATCCGAATAATCAAAGCCGTACAGACATAGACGATGTTTTAGCACAGTTATTACAGGAACTGACTGAAGATGCTGAAGCGTTAGATTGTGTAGGCGATATACACCACGCTCGAGAAATCGTTAAAAATGGGACCAGTGCAGATCGACAACTCGATCTCTACAGATTGGAGATGCTTAACGGTAAGTCCTCTGTTGAAGCCTTACGCAATGTTGTTGATTCAGCGATATTGGCGACAAATGAAGGTCTGTAAGGCTTTTAACTGTGTTGGATTGAGACGAAACATTACAAATCGTACCTGATATGAGTGCGCGTCATCGAATGAGTTGATCGGGCGACATTCTTCAAATTTGCCTTCTGATATCGAGTTGCACTGTTACGAACAGAAAAGAAAACAGTGTTTTGACTTTGAAAGCTTTTTGATTTTTGTGCTATCATAATTTTTAACGCAAGCTTTTTGCCGAAACATAAGGCTTCTCAAGCATTCGGCAGGCCACTGTCAGTAACGATCCGTCGATGGGGCGTTCAGACAGTATATTGAGATCTTGAAATGTGCCTTACCGTAGGCCATAAGGGGAGGTAATACACTTTTGAATACTTCAAAAAGGAATCGCTCTCCCGTTCTAAGAGTGCGAGTTTTACTTGGCGTCTCATTCACGTTAGTACTCGTCTTTAGCTTTGTTGTGATCGAAATGATCCGGTCGCCGAAGAGTCTCGACTCAACCCAGTCACAGCTAGCGCATTCTCAAGACACAAAAGTCGATCCACAAAACACGTCGAGTGTCGATGCGACCACTCCCACTCGGAAAACCTACTACGCCTGGTTTGAACCCGAACCAAACACAATAGAACGTCCCGAAGAGGTACCTGCGGAAGCCGCATACGTAAGTCTTTACGATGAATTTGACAAGTGGCTCATTGGTTCAAAGGTTGTCGTGAAAATTCCACAAACGCAAACTCTCCACCGAGCAGTAGTTCATCGTTTGGAAATAGACGATTTTGGTAATCAGCGTGTTTGGGTCGAGCCCGACCACGACGAGGAGGAATTTTCACAACTGATTCTGACCGTGAGCGACAACCAAATTCTCGCTTATGTATCCACTAAAAAGGGGAATTACGAGATGACAGCCACCTCCGACGGCGGCTGGCTCGTTCCGACTCAAGTGCTTCAAGCCAATATTGACACATCGAAAAAGGATGTACTCGGCACGTTGCGCGATCGCCATTCTAACACTAAGTACGTACCTAAACGCTCCGATTAAGGAAAGTCACGATCACACTTCTCAAATATCAATCTGGACACAAAACGTTCACTCAGCTACTGGGGACATTTATGAAACGTAAACTCGGCGTAATGATTCTTCCAATATTGGTGATGATCCCTATGAGCACTCACGCTCAATTGGAATGGGCACGAGTCACCATCGACTGTCCCTGTACTCTGGAAAGTGACGACGGTGAGACCGCAAGAGTCACATTCGGTCTTACCAATCACGAGTCTCTCCCAACCGACAATCTCTACGCCACCATCGCGGTAACAGGGTACTTTGAAGATGAAGAGTTTGCGGATGAAAAATCAGCTTTTCTTGGCACCGCGGCCATGAATCGAAGTGTTTCAGCAAAGGGCCGAATCTTGAGCGACACTTACGAAGTGGAATTTGGGCAACTGCCAGCTGGGAAAGTTTTCTTTGAATTACTAGTACACGAAGGTCCGGTGGTGACGGAGGGCTCGTTGTTAGATTTCGTTTGGTTCGAAGGCGAAACACAGTTACCGGTTACTTCCATCAACAAGGGACACATGGACTTCTTAGTAGATTCTGATGAGGATGGTGTCGCGGATGTGAATGAGCACATGGAAGGGACGGATCCGTTGGATCCACTCAACTTTCCACCACCGCCAACCGTTGATGTAGTCGTGGCGTACGAATCAAGTCTAGTTGACCATCTGGAAATCTCCGATTTAAATGCGTACTTCAGTCATCTCTTCGCCGTAACGAACTTCTTTTTTCAACGAAGTGGGGCGACAGTGCAGTTTCGGATCGTAGCGTTGCTAGACGAAGAACAGATACCGGAAATTCTCGATGACAGTAACTTGCTTCTTCCCGTCACAACTCGGGACGAAATTGTTGAAGACTATGGTGCTGATTTAGTCGTCGTGTTTCATCCCCGTACGTTGTTCTTGTGTGGGATAGCTGAAGATATCGGTGGGTGGCGCGGGCGTGGCTTCATACACCGACATGATCGCGCCATTCTCACACACATTTGGTTGGATAGGAACCGGTGCCCATTGAATGTCACAGCTCACGAAATCGGGCATTTGCTTGGGTTAGGACATTCCTTTGTTCAAGGTGCTATTGGAACGTTTTATTGGTCTCGCGGGCACGGAGTACAGGATGAGTTCGGTACCGTAATGTCTTATAACCGATCAGACTATAACGGAATCGACATTGATAAGTTTTCCAACCCACATAAAGACTGTAATTCGCACCCGTGTGGTATATCGCACGAATTGCCGAACCACGAAAAGAGTGCAGATTCGGTTCTCTCGGTCAATATCACCAAGTACCAGGTTGCTTCGACCAGCACACCGTCATCGACCTTAGATATTGATGGTGATGGGTATGCAGCTATCGTAGACCTTTATCCTCTGAATCCAAACGAATGGGAAGATTCGGACGGTGATGGTATCGGCGACAATGCCGATCTCTTTCCCAACGATGCATCGGAGTGGGCTGACACCGATGGCGACGGGGCAGGTGATAACAAGGACCCCGATATTGACAATGATGGCATTCCCAATCATGAGGATGCGGATCCATTTGATGCTGAAGTTTCGTATCTTCGCTTACTGAGTATCGAGAGTGATTATCTGAACGATCATTTTGGACGAGCAGTCGTTCGGACGAACGATCTCAATGGCGACGGAATTGGCGATCTGGCAGTCTCCGCCCCAACGGTTCCAGACAGAGATACGGATACGGTTGGAAAGATTTATCTGTTCTCATTAGCAGATTTGGTCGTACAACCCATTACCGAGTCTGGTGATGAGAGATTCAAACGCTCCCTTTCCGACCTCGTTGCGATGAAGGATAATTGGGTCATAGAGGGGACTAGAGACGATGTTGATTTAGGCGAGCACTTACTCTATCTCCCAAGTAACTCTGAATCGGATACCCCTAGCATGCTCTTGGTATCCACTCGAGACACCGTTTACCTCATCCAACTCGATACCTCGGAGCTACGCCTGTTTGATCGATTAGACGGTGTTGCAGATCGAACTTTGAGTTTGGGTCATTGTGAAGAGAGTTCCGCATGTTGGTACGTTGGCGACAACCATGGTTTTGTCCTGCATGACATTGCAACCATGCATGATCGTGATTTGGATGGTATTGCGGACTTTGCGGTCATTGGGGAAAGATCGGGCAGTTACGACACTAGCCTGTATCTCATCACCACTGGAGCGATCACTTCGTTTGATGACGAAGATCATGAAGAATTGAATGTCTTCGATGTGCTGGTCGCCACTCATGAAGACTGTTATCGGATTTATACCCATCACCACGGAGATCTTAGTGTTTCCAACATTGGAGACATTCGAGGTTATATCGGTCACGAGCTAGGGATCGGTATCGGAGATCCCGATAGATCCGGTACCGGCACAGCATACGTATTGAACACGGAGTTAGCCCTTCTATTTGACCTGATCGACGGTTCACAGGATGGGGAGGTTAAACTTGAGGATTTCATCGGCGGTGAGCATGGATCATTTCAACTGACCCATACCGACGACAATGTCCTCGCTCTGAATATGGATCAGATCGCAGACCTAGATGGCGACGATCGGCCCGAGACGATCATTTGGGGAGAATCACCCCCGCACCCAGTGGTATCAATCCAAGGTCTTCTCAATCTGGACGAACTAGATGGGGAACTAGATGGACTTATTACCTCCGAGTTCGAATCCATCACGGTTGACGGTATCTGGTATTTAGACTCGTTCCTTCCAGAAACAGGCCACAGCCAAACGGTCACTCAATCAATGACGACGAGCCATGACAACACTCTACTCGGGGAAAGCGGAGGGGATGTTGTAAGCGCACACTTTGACAATTTGGACGAATTAGACAACCCCAATACTGACCATCGTAATAGACGAGTCAACTTAATTTCCCGACTAACGCTGCCACAAGTCTACTACCTCAAGAATCTACGAGACCTGCGTCCTAGCAAGCCGGTGAGTGGCATGACGGCTCTGGACGACCTTGATGCCGATGGAATTACCGATTACATGTACACCACCACGACTCAGGACGCTGAATACTCTTACCAGAGTGCTTTACAGGTCATATTCTCGAGTTCCCTGGTCGCACTCGATCGAGCTGATGGAGTTGAAGACGGTGTGGTTGCATTACACAACAACCTAGACGACTCCGATGACGACGGCATTATCAATATGTACGACTTGGATGACGACAACGACGGTGCCCCCGACGTTTCTGATGCATATCCGCTCGACGCAACCGCAATCTACGACGTTGACGGAGATCATGTAGCAGATGTGATTGACCTATTTCCCGATAATTCTTTTACATCTTCAGATCTCGACTTCGACGGTATTGCCGACAGATATGACTCTGACATCGACGGAGACGGTATCCGCAATGACGACGATGACTACCCATTTGATACTGACAATGATGGTACTCCGAATATTTTTGACGATGACGACGATGGGGACGGGATTGCCGACGCGGACGATGATTTTCCCGTAGACGCCACCAAACAATACGATAGCGATGGTGATGGGTACGCCGATAACGTCGACGCATTTCCCAATGATCCGACTGATTGGGTGGACTTCGATGGGGACGGAATCGGAAACAACAGCGACAGCGATGACGACAACGACGGAGTCAGCGACAGGAACGACCCATTCCCCTTTAATCCGAGCGAGTGGGCAGATTCAGATGGCGACGGAGTCGGGAACAATGCAGATCAGTTCCCCTACGATTACTTCGAGTGGGCAGATGCTGATGGGGACGGAATTGGAGACAATCTGAAAGGTGCTTCGATCTCATCCTATAGGATCGTCTCTGATTGGGGACCTTTGAACTATTTCCCAGTATCACCCTCTAGTCATACTTTGTTTGAACTCACCGAGGACTCACGCCCGCGAATCGTACTGCAGAATGCTTCACCTCATGACGATCGCGGTCCAACGCACATCGTTTCCGTAAGAGACTTAGCGATCTTGGACGTGCAGGACACGTTCGTTGATCACACAGTCAACGTATCCAGAGTCGCGCGGAGTAACAACGGTTGGGAACTACGCGGGAGTTATACGCCGTCCGGCTCTGCGCATCAAAGTCGGGGAGCAATTCTTGACGTGAATGAAGACGGCGTAGCAGACTTGTTAATGAGCAATTACGCAGAGGATTCCGGCAACGGAATGATCACCATCGTCAACGGAGCGACGATGGAAGCCGCGGATGCCTTTGACGGAAAGGTGGACGGGAAGATCAATTACGTACAGTGCGTTCGAGACAATCTTTGCACGAATATCAGATCCTCGCACCAAAGCTATTTCGGATATTCCTTCACTACATTAAAGGGTTTGTACGATTCATCTTCTTGGGGTGCGATTGGTGTTTCCAATTTCTTTGGTTCTGTGTGGCAAGACACCGATCAAGGTTCACCCCCTATAGCCGTCCTAATTTCCACCGCGGCGATTGCAGACCAAACCAGTGGCAGCGTCGACGCGGACTTCGATCTTGAACGAGTGCTTAAGCACAAGGACGTATTGCAGATTTACTCGGAATTTCCGGAGTTCGATGCTACCGCCTTCGGGACCCAATTGGCCCAACTAGCCGACTATGATGGCGATGGAGCGGAAGACTTACTGCTGTATTTTCCGTCTAATTCTTCCGTCTATGTGCTTGCTTCGCAAGACATCCTCGCGGCAGACGCGAAAGACAACAACATTGATGGTCGTGTTTCCGTAGCTTCGATTGTGAGCGGCGAAAACAGCTATCGCATTAGTAATTTCAGACCCATTACTCCCAATGCTAGGACGTCCATCCCATCGCTCGAAACAGACGATAGCCAGTTCATATCATTGCAATCCAATATCGACCGTAGTACAGTATTGCTTAATGTTTCAGATCTTGCTACGTTCGATCAAGCAGATGGCAACACAGACGGGATCATTACGGATGTTAATGTAGTAGGCACGAATTCTTGGCAGATTGATGGACTGACGGAGACACTCCTATGCACTAACTCAACCGATTCTGAATCGACTTATGCAATTGGGATCAGTGGTTCGCGCTTTACCCCGAGGTTTTTTCTGTTTAATTTGGGTACTCTCGAGAAAATTTCGGAAACTACTGCTAATGAGAGAATCGTGAATCTCCCCGATGCTGCTGCAAGTGGTGACTACGATATATGGACCATACGATTCGGTTTTCAAACAAATGTGTTACGCCGTGAAATCGATGTAGCTTGTGCCGGCGATCTCGACGCAGACGAAATGGAAGATGTAGTGTGGTCCTATAGGAGGACATCCTATGGAACGATTGATTTCACAAGTGGTATCCCGCGCATAGATCCAAAACTTCGATCTTCAACGATAGTGATGATGTCAAGTGATTTAGATACATTAGATGGGTTAGACCGAAGGATTGATCAGAATTTGGCTCTCTCTCGGTTGTGGCGGTCTGATAATCCATGACGCAACTGCTGCAGAGGAGGCTATGCGTTTAAAGCAGTAGTTATCCAATTCGGTTGTAGTTCCCTGGGACACGGGCAATTACACTAGCAGAGTGTTGCCCGTTAAATTTTTTGGAGAACGGTTTAGCAAAATCTTCTACCTCTTCCTGGTTTGCTAGCCTGAACATCACAATCTACTCAAAGTGCTAACTGGGTACGAGCTTTCTTAGCAACTGCTTCGAACCCTCGACTAGCTCGCAGCGTTTGAATCGACTTTACGTACCTATTAAATCAACGACGCTTGCGAAGCACACAGCAAACTCGCTCAGCGAGCATCAAATTAATAGTACGCTCTGGTATTATCAGTTCGCATCTAGTGTCTATGAAAGTTAGTTTCTTTGTGAAACAGCTCGCTTGCTGACGGGAGCTTGGAAGGAAGTATGTTTCCCTCTCAACGAAACTCGCAGATGATCGGCAAGTGGTCGCTCAACATTTTTGGTTTGCTCTCGAATATCTCTGATTGATCAGCAACATGTGCGCCATCGAAACGTTGCATCAAAGGTTCGTTCACATAACAATAGTCGAGTTGGTGTACGACCCAGCCTCTTGGGTGCCTAAACGTAGGAACCGGCTCACCATTAAAGTGGCTGAGACAGTCGGTCAAACCTAGCTTGTTCAATCGCTCGATGATCAATCGGTTACCTCGATCTTTGGGTTGATCAAAGAGCACAGACGAGTTAAAGTCGCCACCAACGATCCATGGTACGCGACCATTGATATCTTCATTACAGAGAAGCGACCACAGAATCTCGGTAAACCAAAGTGCAGGATTATTCTTCAGTTGAATAACCGATATATCAATACCTTTGTATGTGTCTTTTGGGACGGGAAACGCTGGAGAGTGTATGGAGACTAATCGAATTGTGTCCCCCGCTTCAGGGATTGTTTCACATTCAAGTATCCATCCTGGACGAGTGCGGTGGATGTCGTTTACCCAATCGAGAGAGGACTTTAGAAAACGTGCAATCTTTATTGGCCATGTAGACAAAATCACCGTCGAATACTTTGCTCGGTGGCCACCAAAAAACCGTGGATAAACTTGGTGGTGGTTGTAGGAGTCTAGAATCCAATCGGGTAGTTTTGTCACTTCCTGCAACAAGGCGATGTCGGGAGGTTCGTGTTTAAGGAATTCCCATGTCGCACTATGGAAACTGGCACCTTTGACATTCCACGTGAGAACTTTCACGCGAAAGAACCAACGGGGTTAGTCCGTGCGAAGAGCTCCGTGTACGAGGAATAGCACTCGAAGACAACCAACAATACGATCACCATCCCGAATGCACCGTACACTTCAAATGTAGACTGATTGAAACGGCTTGATCACTGGTAATATTGTTCGTTTTTTTAACGTTTCAAGTTCTCCTTAATGGATTCGAGAATCTCAATCGCTGAGTGTTTGACGTTCGCTTCACTTTTCTCAAGACGTCTCGTGTTTTACACAAGGTGGGCGAGTATTAGAAACGCGAATGTCGACTGATTTATCCCCTAGGAGGAAAAGGGTCGCTCCCATAGGAATTACGTTCTCGAATAGTACCATCCTTCCCATGAATAAAGAGCTCAGATTTTTGGTTTTTAGCGATTTCCTTCGCTATAGCGATCGCTTCTGCCGGGGTGTTGTACAGATTGGTGGGTCGCAGTGCATTTTCACCTTTTACTGCCCACTGACCATTGTCAGAGCGGACAACATGCTGGTTTCGTCTTCTAGTCATAGTAATTACAGAATTTAGTGTTTTAAAGGTTACTATTGTACAAAAACACCGGTGTTTGGTTAACGGGTTTAAGGGTAAGCTTCACTCAATAATCGTGAAGCAAGTCTATGTTCCGAAAGTAAGTTGAAGTGGGTTCCAATGGTTGTCTGCTTGTGGAGGGATCAACGGGAACAACGTCCATATGCTCAACGAATTGGACTGCAAGACCGACCAAAACGATCACCAAACGGTCGATATAATGATCTGTATAGTTCTCTCCTCAGGCACAAGCACTCCCTCATGTACATTAGCGGGAACCCGGTGAACCAACAAGAGAATTTTGAGTTGGTCAAGTTCTTGCTGGGAAATGTGTGGTACTCGCAAGTGTCTATGTTAGACTTTGAAACTTAAGTCAAAGTCAAAGAGTAATACCTGATACCGGCAAGAAATGTAATTGATGGAAAGCATTAGCACGAATTTAGACAACGCTACCATAGAACAGCTCGACGATTGGAGAAATAATCGGGATCGAGACATTTCGCGATCTGAAGCTGTGGAGATTTTGTTGAAGGAAAGTTTGTGTTTGCGAACCGATCGAAATACTCTTCAAGAGCGACGAAAGAAGATACTCTACCCACACCCAGAAATACTAGGTGCAATATTCGTGCTCGACCGAGTACATGGGTTTGGACCAGCGAAGTTTCGACTCCTGGCTGAGGCCGGCATAAAACCACTAGACGCGCTTGAAAACCCCGACGTATTACCGTTTGGTGGCGTGGCTGGAAAACGCCTACGACATGAAATAAATTCACTTCCCAAATCCACTATTTTTAGTTGTATGACTAGAGCTCATAAACAAGTTGAAACGGCTCGCATGCTCGGCGCACACATCCTAGTGATTGGAGATTCGGCATATCCGCAACAGGTTTACAAATACCACCCTGTCCCCGTACTATACGTCCGGGGGGACTTAGCGATATTGCGTACGTCTGGTGCAACAGCGGTGGTTGGTTCTCGAAACGTCAGAGAGCCATACGCAAGTCAAACTCGTGCGTTAGCTGAAACTTTGGCAGAAATCGGACGGGTGCATGTTTCGGGGTTCGCGCAAGGCACAGATACGATTGGGCATAACGCTGCGATAAACTGTGGCGGAAAGACCTTGTGCGTCATGCCTTGCGGATTAGATCGTCTATTCCCTCCCGAAAATCGAGAACTCTGGCAAAAATTCCTTGATCATCCACGTGCGGTTTTCGTAAGCGAATTTGGTTTCGGGCAAGGTGCATCTACACTACGGTTGCGAAAGAGAAACAAACTAATCGTTGCACTCGCCCAAGAAGTCTTCGTTGCTCAATCAGCCTTAGATGGAGGTGCTATGAACGCGTATCGATTCAGTTGCATACAACGGAAACCCGTAGGTACTTTTCGCAGTGATGGTACGACGGAAACTGGGGGCAACGCGTTGATTGAAAGCGATTTTGAAAACACCGCTCGTGGAGGTACCACATTCGATCTGGACGAGCAAATCTCCCATCACCTAAAGTGCAACAAACAAGTTTCGTCTTCGATTTAGACGGAACAATTTGGGATAGCAGACCTTGGTATATCGAGGTTATCTCTCACTTTACTGGAATATCTAAACCTACGTTAAGTCGAGAACTCAAGCAGCACGAAAATAGTTTTAAGTTCGCGAAAGCTCACGACATCAACAAGGATAAACTGGTCCAAGCCGCGCGGGACGGTTCCTGCGGACCGGTTTCACTCTACGAAGGAGTCATTCCAACGCTAGACAAACTATCTTTGCGACAATGCTCTTTGGGGATCGTTTCGAATCTTCCCGGTCAACTTGCATTCGCACTTATGGATTCCGTTGGAATAACACAGTATTTTGAAAAGAAGTTTGTCGTGACTCCGCGTCCGGGACTACCAGCTAAGCCGCACCCGCATGGGATGCGGCAACTCATTTCGAAAATGACCCAATACCAAACATGTAAAGAAGTTTGGTTCATTGGTGATACCGAAAACGATGCTATCTCAGCAAGTTCAGCTGGTGTGAAATTTGCTTGGGCATCTTATGGTTATGGACTACAACAACCTAAAGGCTCAACCAGAGTGCTGCAACAGTTCGATGAACTTCTTGAGTGGTGAGATTCGTCTACAAAATCTATAGTGATTATGACGGCTTCGTACCTAACCAGATTCCCGTACGCGCAGCTGGAAACCTTCTCAAGTTGGGAGGCTGGAAGAAGTACATAGACGTCATCGAAAAAGGATGGGAGTGTTGGATTTACTTTCATGGACGCAAGACACCAACAAGAGGTATTTACGCAGTTGGGTCAGTAAGAGAAATCAACTACGACGAAAATTTCGTCATATTACGGCTGAAGAACTACCGAACAGATCGTCCGATCAAGTCGCAGGATGTATGTGAGCGAATAGCCAAGATCGTCAATCATAAAGGGCGACAAGTATTCGTCTTGCCTGTAGACTTCGAGAAACCTTGGTCGTGTGGTGAGAAGTCATGCAACGACAAGAAATGCGCCGATTGTGAAACTTTTAAACGGCTCCCTTACGTCAGGGGCGGGGATTGGCAAAGGCCAGAAAGATTACGGAAGATCACCAGAGAGACATCGTTCGTAGTGGCACATTGGATAAAACCAAGACGGTGTTCATTTAGAAACATTGGAGCTGATATCAAACTAACTTCACATCGGTTTTATAGTTTTAAAGCAGGTGAAATGGCATATGCCCACCCCTTTGCACTTGCCATGTTCAAACAGCTCAAAGCTGCACAGGAAAAGTCGTTCGATTGCGTTATTCCGATTCCCTTGTCGCCCGACAAAGTGGCAGAAGGTGAAAAACACCGTACCAAGCACGTCGCGAAGGAACTCGGACGTCTGTTGAAGGTAAGAGTGGTTGAAATGTTAGAGTTAACTGGTCCAATCTCAAAAAGACGCATGGACACCACACCGAAAAAGTTTGAGCATTGCTACGAAGAGCTATTGAGAGTGAACAAAACCTCTACACCTACCAATCGTATACTGCTTGTCGACGACGTGATAACGCAAGGCAGCACGCTTGCAGGTGCTATCAACAAACTTCAACAACATTACCCTAAATCTAGAATCGTCGCGGCTACAGCTGGGCAAATGATTGTAAAGGCAGCTGTCCGCGATGAATCCTTTATATCGTGCGCGCAAAACGAAAGAGAAGCCCAATGAAATATTCGCTTTCTGCTTGCTATTGGGATATGCGAATGCGGTGTTGGTGTTGACTAGGCTACAGAATAAAAAGACAGGTTTATTGACTACCTTTGGAGTGATACATTTACAAGATTTAGCCAATATTTCATCGATGCTTGCTAAATTTAACTCGTTTGACCAATAACTTTCATTTCACGCACAGGCCCTGAGAGTGCCCATTGACGTATTAGTAATTTCTAAAGGAGACGGATTTATATGGATTGATCGGAAGTATTATTTCAATGCAGAATTGAACTATCGCTATTTTGATAGAGTCAGATCAGATACGACCAGAAAATTGAGGTAAAGAACATGGATAAGCATCAAGAACTTGAGGAATTGATTGCACGCAAAGAGAAGTTAGTCAAACCTTTAACCGAAGAACAGCGAGCATTTGTTCGCGAAATGAAAAAGCGTCTACCATATCTGGAGAAACGGCTCAAGGAACCGAGTACGTCGTCTGACACGGAACCTTCGAGTGAAGAGGAGACTCAACTGGGCTAATCCAAGCTCGCATTTCTTTCTGTTTGGAATTGTGCTCTGAGATAACGTGAATCAAGTCGATGGCTTAACGATTTGAAAGATCGATATCCAAGCATGAATTTGAGTGAAGTTGTTACACGTCGACTCAAAATCAGTAGTTATCGACGCAGAGATTTTTCGAAATAGACGCATGTCCCTAGGCACTAGGCCCAGATTGGCAGCAGAGATTCATAAAGACTAAGACTTAACGTTCGAATGCAATAATCTACGATAAAAACATATTACCGTGTCTCGCTATCAAAATCGTGGAAATAAATTAAATAGAGAGATTTGGTAGTTGCAGATCATGCTACTTGCCGCTCTCTGTTCGTAAATTGTAACTGTTCTTCAAGCCTTTTCCGTGCGGCTCTCACCACCCCCTGTCATTGCGGAATGATCACGGGTCGTCCTTGTTCATACACTTCGGCTGGAGTCCAAGGATCTGCGGTTTCGACCGGTCTTAAAGCCCAATGCGGACGCACTTGGTTATAGCGTTGACGAAACTCCTCAAGACAGGTTCGAGCATCGTTCGGACTCTCATAGTAGCGATAGTACGCTTCTTCCGTTTTTAAGGTCCCATGAAAACGCTCGAACAATCCCATTTGTTGTGGTGTGTGATACTGAATGCGCACATATCGAAACCGATGCTGCAGAAAACTTTGAAATTTCCGCGCCAGAGAGCACGCACCATTATCGGTCACCAAGGTCGGTGTCTGAGGCAACGGACCATGTAAACGTTCGTTCGGTTTCCTGAAGGGCTTTCGACAAAGCATGAGACACCGCCGTTGCATTCTGAAACGGTGTCAGAGAGCAGGTCAAGAGGTAGCGCGAGTAGTAGTCAATGACCGACACAATATACCACCATTGTCCCTGCGGTAAATGCACATAGGTCACGTCCATTTGCCACAAACCATTGGGAGCTGTGGGCAATAACTCGAATAACTGTCGGGTCTGATGCAACTCCGCCTGATACGGGATGCGCCGCTGCAGAAGACCGAGGGAACTCATGATCCGATACGTCAAGCGATCACTGAAACCAGAACCGAACTCGCGTCGAGCTCGTACTGTCAGTCGCTTGTACCCTCAATAAGGGTACCGTTCCGCTAAAGCTCGAATGACTGAGACTAGGTCCGGATTCAAAGGGACACGTGGGTGACTAAGAGGAGCAGTAGCTTGCTTCGATCGGCGATACCATGAGGAACTCGGAGAGTGTGTCTTAAATTCCGTGTATGGATTGGATAATGTAATCGTTGGTACGTGC
>CAZEFI010000012.1:0-42791 GCA_964511425.1 uncultured Pseudomonadales bacterium | reverse complement strand
ATGTCGGATCTATTTCACGACGACGTTCCTCTTTCATTCATTCAATCAGTTTTTGAAGTTATGAATGTCGCAACGCAACACACCTTTCAGGTTCTTACTAAACGACCTGCCCGAGTCGTCGAGTTGAATCACTTGTTGAATTGGTCCCAAAACATTTGGTTTGGGACGAGCATTGAATCGAAGCGATGGATTAAACGACTTGACCTTTTAAAGCAAACAAGCGCACAGGTTAAGTTTCTGTCCCTCGAGCCTTTGCTTGGACCATTGCCTTCACTTCAACTGGACGGGATAGATTGGGTTATAGTTGGCGGTGAGTCTGGTCCCGGCGCACGTCAGATGCAGGGTGCATGGGTGCGTGAAATTCGAGATCAATGTGTCCAAAGTGAGGTACCCTTCTTCTTCAAGCAATGGGGTGGCGTTTTTAAAAAACACACCGGTAGAATTTTGGACAACCGCACCTGGGATCAAATGCCTTAAACTCTGACTAGTTTAAATACGATCGTGCGCAAAAGTGAGCACCTGCTGAATACTTTCCACACCAACCATTAACGCGATTAATCGATCCAACCCAACGGCAACACCTGAACATTGAGGTAGACCCGTGGCCATGGCTTCCAACAACCTCTTATCTTTAACAATGTCCAATCGATCTAGTTGCTGTCGCAAGCTCTGATCTCGTTCCATACGCAGTTCGAGTTCAATTGGATCACACAATTCGTTGTATCCGTTCGCGATTTCCAAACCTTCAATAATTAATTCAAACCTATCAGCAACCTGATAACCGTTGCGCTTTTCCAATTCAGCTAAAGCACAAGACTCAGCTGGAAAGTCAAGAACAAAATATCGGGAGTCGTTACTTTTTTCAATGGCCGAGGAATAGAGAAAATCGAGTACATCCTCACGACGAATGTCTGCGCTGTAGCCTAATTTTCGAGCGACCTCAATAATCTCTTCGTCCGGATGTTCATTGCAATCGAGCTGAAATTCACGAAACAGAAAGTCGCGAAACGTAAACTCACTCACATCACCTGCACCTAGCACTAATTCAACTAAATCCACGACCTCTTGACGCAATTCTGATGTCGTAAATCCAAGGCGATACCACTCAAGCATGGTGAATTCAGGGTTGTGCCATCTTCCCTTTTCACTCTCGCGGAAGACAGGTCCAAGCTGGTAACACGAAGGCATACCAGCGGCGAGCAATCGCTTTAGAAAATACTCTGGCGATGTTTGTAAAAAGTACCCGTTCTCTAACCGTACCGATTCAATGTTCAGGTCCGTAACCGTGTTCGAACCAACGATTGGAGTTTGTACTTCAGCAATGTCACGTTTTCGAAAAAACTCTCGGATTTTCCACAGAATCTCGGAACGTTGTTGCAGATTCTCGATCGGGGCTGAGGGGTGCCACCGAGTGTTCACGTTTCCTTGCTACGCCCAACGTATTGCCCTGTCCGAGTATCGACTTTGAGTACGTCGCCTTCCTCAATAAAGAGTGGCACACGAACGGTCGCACCAGTAGTCAAGACCGCGGGCTTGCTGCCACCCTGAGCAGTATCCCCCCGCACTCCGGCGTCGGTTTCTTTGACTGCTAAGTTCACAAAATTTGGAGGTGCTACCGAAATGGGAGCATTGTTCCACAAGGTGACCTGACACCGGTCCTGTTCCGTAATCCATTGTTTCGCATCGCCCACAATCGTCTCATCGGCTGCGAACTGTTCGTACGACTCGTCGGTGCGCATGAAGTGCCACTGATAGCCATCGTTGTAGAGGTACTGCATATCGAATTCGGCGACATCTGCTGCTTCCATGGTCTCGCCGCTTCGCAAGGTACGTTCCCATACTCGACCAGTGACTAAATTTTTAAATTTCGCCCGAGTAAATGCTTGACCTTTGCCCGGTTTTACGAACTCAGCCTCAAGCAAAACACAAGGTTCTCCTTCCAACAACACCTTCAATCCGGGACGAAATTCGTTTGTAGAATAGGTTGCCATGACTCTCCTTGTACAGTTGCTCGCCGAAGAATGATACACGCCTTAAACGTCGAAAGCGATGAAGCGGCATGGCAAGCAATACTCCGTTCCTCGGTTCGTTCCGTTAATGAATTACAACACCTACTCGGACTGCAAGATTGTCAAATCGACTGGGTCGAAAATTCTGAATTTCCATTGCAAATACCTAGACCGTTTATTGAACGGATGGAAAAAGGAAATCCGTTGGATCCATTGTTGCTTCAAGTCGCACCATCTCGTGAGGAACTAAATTTCTCAGAGGGGTATACAGCCGACCCTCTTCAGGAGAATAAGTTCTTGGGGAATGGAGGCATAGTCAAGAAATACGCAAACCGTGCACTAGTAATTACCACACAGGCGTGTCCGGTACATTGTCGTTATTGTTTCCGACGACACTTCGACTACAGATCCAGTCAATTTACCGATTTTCGTACGACACTAGACATGCTTGCTAGCGATCCTTCGATCGTTGAGGTCATTCTGTCTGGCGGCGATCCATTGACATTGACAACCTCGAAGTTAGCCGCTTTTGTTAACCACCTCGAGAATCTAACCCAAGTTAAGATCTTGAGAATACACACGCGCTTTCCCGTAATGATTCCACAAAGAATCACACCAGCATTGGTTGAGATTCTTACCAATACTACGCTTAAGGTCGTTGTGGTGGTACATATCAATCACCCAAACGAGGTCGATGAGAACGTAAGTCATGCAATCCAATTGCTTCGAAATGCACAAATCGATGTGTTCAATCAATCTGTACTATTGAAGGGAATCAACGACTCAGTTCCGGTCCTTTCAATGCTCATGCATCGAGTCTTTGAGATCGGTGTCGTTCCCTACTACTTACATCTGTTCGATCCGGTCGCCGGTGCGCACCATTATGACACATCGGAAACAACTGCGCTCGTGTTGTGGAAAAAATTACAAGCCCAGCTCCCTGGTTACTTAGTCCCTCGGCTGGTGCGCGAAGAACCGTACAAACCAGCGAAGACTATTCGCGGCTAAACCAATCTGACCGAGGAAACTTTCTGATATCCTCGCGGTAGGTGCTTACCCAAATTACCCCTCTTACCGACGTATTCCGCAATTTTTTTCGGTGTCAGAGTCAGAGTACGCTGACCAGAAATGACTGCAACTTTATCGCGAGGTGCAACACTAACCACGAATTGCAATGCATCGTCCTCACTGAACAAGTCCTTGCGAGAGATGCCGATAAGACGAACACCTTTGCCCCGTTGCCGTACTGGAATTTCATGATTCTGCAGTGCGAGGATGCGACCACCTTTGGTTATCAGAACGATAACACTCTCTGGTTGAATAGCAACCGAGGCTATCAACTCACGAGCATCATCAAGGACAACTACTGCCTTGCCGCTCTTAACTTGAGACAATGCCGCGCTCACCGGTAATCGAAATCCTTCTCCATACGAGTTGGCAACAATCATTTCAGAAACATCACAACTGACCAGACCGACAAAACGCGAACCTGGAGGTGGTGAAAAGACACTGGTCAGTGGTTCTCCTTGCCCCCTCGCCGACGGTAGCGTGTTTATCAAAGAGGAGTACGCACGTCCCGAAGAGTCAAAAAATATACACGTATCATTCATTCGTGCAAGACACGAGCCAAGGTATTCATCGCCTTCGCGGTAATTGAGATTGATGGGGTCTATCGTACCGTGTCCGCGAGCAACTCGTACCCACCCTTTTTGCGAAAGAACAACCGTCACCGGTTCGTTGGAGACTAAATCGGAGTCCGCGTAAGCTTCGGCAAGATCTACATCAGAAACGATAGATGTTCTTCGATCATCTCCAAACTCTTTCGCAATTTGTTGCAGTTCTTTGCGCACCAATGTATTTAGGCGTTGAGAGGAACTCAATACCAGTTGATGCTTTTCCAGTTCATCTGAAAGTTCTTTCCTTTCCGCATTCAGTTTGTCTTCTTCCAAGCGACTCAATTGGCGTATACGGAGATCCAAAATGGCTGTCGCTTGTGTGTCCGACAATGCGAAGGTACGCATCAGCACGGGCTTCGGGGTATCTTCTTCTCGCACGATCCTAATGACCTCGTCAAGGTTTAAGTAAGCGATGAGTAATCCTGCGATAATCTCTAAACGACGTTGAATCTGTTCGATACGATGTAAGATGCGCCGACGAACGGTGAACTTCCTGAAGCGGAGCCAGTCTCGAATAAGTCGGTTCAATGGATAAACCCGTGGTTTTCCGTCAAGTCCTATGACGTTTAAATTCAAGCGAAGGCTTCGCTCCAAATCGGTTGTCGCGAACAGATGACTCATGAGGCGGTCGACATCAACACGGTTCGATTTCGGAACAATTACGAGACGAACTGGGTTTTCATGATCAGATTCGTCCCGAAGATCGACGACCATCGGAAGTCTCTTTGCTTGCATTTGTTGTGCAATCTGCTCCAGGATTCGGGATGGTGAGCTTTGATAGGGTACTTCGGTGACCAGAATGTCGCCGTTTTCTCTTTCGTACCTTGCGCGACAACGCACGGTACCCTGACCACTTTCGTAGATTCGTTGGAGTTCTTCGGAACTGGAAGTTATCAATCCACCACTTGGAAGATCGGGGCCAGGTAGCTCCTTCAAAACCTCGGTCACCGGGAGTCTTTCGTTGCGAAGCATGACGACACAAGCGTTAACTACTTCGCGAAGGTTGTGAGGAAGAACATCGGTCGCCATTCCTACGGCGATTCCGGTGCTGCCATTTAGCAATAAGAATGGAAGCTCAGCCGGGAGACAAACGGGTTCTTCGAGCGTACCATCAAAATTGGGTACAAATTCCACTGTCCCTTGGTTGAGTTCTCCATAGAGTAGACTTGCTTCGCGCGTGAGACGAGATTCCGTGTAGCGTTGCGCAGCAAAAGACTTAGGTTCGTCCGGTGCGCCCCAATTGCCCTGCCCATCGACCAATGGATAACGAAACGAAAACGGTTGCGCCATCAAGACCATTGATTCGTAACAAGCGTTCTCTCCGTGCGGATGAAACTTTCCAATCACATCGCCTACTGTACGGGCACTCTTCGAGTACTTTGCTTGGTAGGTAAGCCCCAATTGTCGCATCGCGTAGATGATTCGACGCTGTACCGGTTTTAAACCATCGCCAATGAAGGGTAACGCACGGTCGTTGATAACGTACATCGAATAATCGAGATACGCCTTTGAGGTGTATTCGTGTAAATCGATATCGTCTAGTTCGGAATCAAATATGCTCAATATACTTGCCTGAACGACGTTTTTTCACATCGGTGCAACGGCTACACTATCAGTCATATAACGTTGAATGTCCGCTTCATTACCGCTCGATTCGAGCCAGTTTCTACGGTCTTTAGCGCGTTTCTTAGCAAGCATCATATCCATCACATCGATGGTGTGTTCGGGTTTGTGTATGGTTAATCGAACTAATTTACGCGTATCGCGTGCCATCGTAGTTTCACGGAGTTGCAACGCGTTCATCTCACCTAAACCTTTAAATCTCTGGACCATAGGTTGTGCTCGAGCTTTCTCCGTTTGTAATCGATCTAAGATTCCCTGTTTTTCTGACTCATCGATCGCGTAATGAACGTCTTTACCAACATCAATGCGGTAAAGCGGCGGCATCGCGATAAAGACATGCCCTGCGTGCACTAACGCTGGAAAATGCCGTAAGAAAAGTGCACAGAGTAGCGTGGCAATATGGGCACCGTCAGAATCTGCATCGGCAAGAATACATACTTTGTGATATCGTAACCGAGTCAAGTCGTCTGAGCTAGGTTCTACACCAAGTGCTTGGGTGATGTCGACGACGGTTTGCGATCCAAGGATAGTGGCTGTATCGACTTCCCAAGTATTCAAAATTTTTCCTCGGAGAGGCAGGACCGCTTGAAACTCCCGATCTCGAGCTTGCTTAGCCGAACCACCGGCTGAGTCTCCTTCAACAAGAAACAGTTCACTATGTCGTGCTTCTTGCGAAGTGCAATCAGCAAGTTTGCCTGGAAGTGCTGGTCCCGACGTGTAGGTCTTGCGTTTGATTTTTTTAGTCGCTTGGATTCTCTTCTGCGCGTTGGCAATACCCAACTCTGCTATTTGCTCACCGTCGGTGGGGTGTTCATGCAACCATAAGCTAAAGGCATCCTTAAGGACACCACCAATGAAAGCAGTAGCTTCACGAGAAGCTAAGCGCTCCTTTGTTTGCCCACTGAATTGCGGTTCAGCAAGCATAGCAGAAAGCACGTAGGAACACTGGCTCATAACATCCTCAGCGGTAAGTTTGACACCACGAGGAAGCAGATCACGAAACGTACAAAACTCACGTATCGCATCCGTGATACCTGTACGTAACGCGTTAACATGGGTCCCACCTAACGGTGTTGGGATCAGGTTTACGTAGCTCTCTGTTAGAAGCTCGCCATTTTCTCTGGACCAACCGATAGCGACATCGACTGACTCGTGCTCACCAACCGCTTTGTGGGTGAAGGGTTGTTGTGGAATCAGTTCGCCTGTAGTACTTTCCACGAGATAGCCAACCAAACCGGAATCAAAAAACCAAGACTCGACCTGTTCTTGATGACTTTCCCAATATTTGAGGTTCACCGTAAGGCCCTCACACAAGATTGCTTTTGCTCGGAGCACGTGAAGCACTCGTGCGATAGACAAGGTTGTCGTGTCAAAGAAGCGTGTGTCCGGTTTAAAGGTAACGACCGTACCGGTATCCTTCTTAGCAACTCGACCAATCACGGATAAAGAGCCTTTGGACTCTCCGTTTTCAAACCTTTGGTGGTATTGCATCCCGTTCTGGCGCACTTCCACCTCCAACCACTCGGACAACGCGTTGACCACAGAAACCCCCACACCGTGCAAACCACCCGCGAAGCGATAAGCCTCGTGGTCAAATTTAGCACCCGCGTGGAGAGTTGTCATAATCAGTTCGACACCGGACATTTTGTGAACGGGATGCTCGTCTACTGGCATGCCACGACCGTTATCACGTACTTCAATTCTTCCATCGGGATGAAGTTGCACATCAACTTGATCCGCGAAGCCAGCGAGTGCTTCGTCGACGCAGTTATCAACAACTTCTTGGAGTAGATGATTAGGTCGACTAGTATCTGTGTACATACCTGGTCGACGACGAACCGGATCTAATCCTTCCAGAACGGTAATTGAAGCAGCAGAGTAATCCTTAGTCATGTCATGCGATACCCGCGGGATAACCAGGAGATAGTCTTTCGACCCGTGAGTCGATCGAACCGTCAGCATTTAGTTCAAGCCAACGCCAACCGGGCGCTAGAGGTGAGAGTTCGAAAGTATCGACATCACTAGCAAATTGCCAACAAGTTGACGGCGTAGTCCACAATTTGAGGGAACCGTGAAACATGAGCGATTCCAAATGTACGTGCCCACAAATATAGGCTTTGACTTGAGAGGTCAATTCCAGAATCGACAAAACTTCGGTTGCATTGTTCACACGATGTTCATCCAACCAAGCGACTTCAACGTTATGCAGTGGGTGATGACCAACGACAATCACGTGCTCGTTAGCGCTTTCTAAACTTCGCTGTAATTGCATCAAATTCTCATCCGAAACTTCACCAGAAACTTGATCTTCACGGTGTGTATCAAGTGGAACTATGGTCCAATTAGTCACGTCAATCGGTCCCAGATCGAATATGCTTTCCATCGCGCGCCAAATGTCATGATTTCCTGGCGTGACCAGAAAATGTCCACCGTAATGAGATCGCACCAGTTCATAAAACGAGCGATACGTAGCTTGTGTTGGATCATGTGCAATATCACCGGATGCAATGAGGACGTCGGGGGATCGTGCCGCCAGAGATTCGGTCAGCACTGCACTCAAGGACACGAACGGATTAACTCCGTTTTTGATTTTCCGAGTGTTTTCAAAAAGGTGGCAATCCGTGATGTGCAGGACTGTACATGCACTAGCAATCACGGTTTGCAAAACGTCCTTGTTTGCTGTTGGATTCCCTTCCACATTTCCGTTTTAGCAGGTCAGAGTAGAGGACCGTTCGGAGAGGTTGCGTCCATTAACCACACACAGTTTCAGTACCTCGCCTAAAAACCGAGTGTTTTGAATTTTCTCATCTGGAGACCGCATGCGAGTATTGGGATACGAGTATCGTACGTCGTATTCCCTCTCGCCTTGAAAACTAAGTAAGTCTGTGCACTGTAAATCGTGAAACACACGCACGGTAAATTTGAGATCACCTACGCGACGCGGCATTTTTCGGGTGATCTTTACTGTCGATGTATAGCGAGTATTCTCGATCACGTCAAAAGTTGTTTCTTCGTTTAAGGTGCCCAGAGACACATTGGTCGACCTAAATGCCGATGACTCTCGACAGAGTAACTGAAAGAGGTAAACATAGTTCAAGTCACACTGGTTGAGATAATCCAGTAAATCAAACCTATACCTTTGACCGAGAGGACGCATGTGGTACATATTACCGTAATGTTTAGTAAATTTGTAGACTGAACTGAAAAAAGCACTGTAGTACACTTTTGTATTGTATACATAAATATAGTAATTATTTGACTCGTCAGTTGCTATTCGCACCTAGGAAAGAGATTTCACAATTTCTAAGGTACCTTTCTGAATTTTGGATTCTGTCGAGGGTGCAAACCGGGTCGCATTTTTGGTAACCCAACGTAACCGCAAGAACTGCAGACAGGCTGAGACTAGCAGACCAAAAACCAAACCGTACCAGAAGCCAATCGCACCCATACCGGCAAAGTTCCCGATACCAAAAGCTAAAACATAACCGACGGGCATCCCTAGTGCCCAATACGAAACCGTCGCAAGAATCATGGGAATCGTTGTATCTTTAAAACCCCGCAATGCTCCGACGGATATCACTTGACTCGCATCAAAGACTTGATAGAGCGCACACAAAAGTAACAGTTGTGCCGCAAGCGCAAGCACCACCGGATCGGTACTGTAGAGAGCGACGATCTGGTGCCGAAAAGTCAACATAATGAGTGCCACCACGAGTGCGATCAGGAATCCGACAACGGTCGCGACACCAACTGTTCTTCGCACAACGTGAAAACGAGCCGCACCGACGTTAGTACCTACTCTAATCGTGGAAGCCATGCCCAGTGCGAGTGGGATCATAAATCCTAAACCACCGACACTCATTGAAATCTGGTGCGACGCGAAAGCTTGAGCACCTAATTTGCCTATCATCAACCCAGCAAAGGAAAAGAACGAAACTTCCACAAAAATGGTGAGCCCAATCGGAAATCCTAATTTTGTCAGCTTACCTATGACTCCAAATTTAGGGAAGTCGAAGCGAGCAAAAACACCAGAATGTCTAATACGAGTGATCGAAACCGCCACTACGATGCAAAGCAATTGATACCACATAATGGCGGCGGTCGCATACCCACTACCGACACCCCCCAAACCTGAAAATTCTCCGATTCCGAATACCAACGCGTAAGTCAGCGGTATCTTGATCGTCAATGCCGAAATCAGAATAAGCATACTGGGTACAGTCATACCCATACCTTCGCACAGATTTTTTAGCACAAAGTAACCTAGCAGTGCAGGCACGCCGAAACTCACGCCGCGCAGGTAGCTGACCGAAATCGGTATGGCTAATTCATCGACACCAATGAACCGGTAAACGGGTTCGACATTATTGAGCGCAAGCACTATGACGATCGCCAGAAACAGAGCGAGCCATAAAGCTTGACGTACCACAAAACCAGTCTCGGCCACTCGGCGTGCTCCGCTCAACTGCGCAACCGTCGGAGTCACCGCCATCAATGTGCCCGTCAGCAACAACATGATCGGCCAGAAAAGACTCGTACCTAAACCTACACCGGCCTGATCGACGTAGCCATATCGCCCCGTAATCACTACATCAACAACAGTCATCCCCATTTGTGAAATCTGGGTCACGACAAGTGGCGCGGTCAGTGTCCCGAGGCGACGAAATTCCCGCAGATAGCTGATAGGAATGAAACTCATGAAATGATTTACTCAATGCACAATGAAATGACTTGATGTAGCCAGTAAAAAATTGTTTAATCAGGGTAAAGCAAAGCTCAACAGATAAACAAACTGTCTTTCTTACGATCTTTGATCACCGATTTCCTTCCGAAATGAAGATTAGAATCGGGGTGATAAATCGCGAAAACTGCGTACTTTGATACGACATTTTGTCTGTTTAATTGAACGCAACGGGTCGAAGCCTGACCGGCTCGATCATTACCACTTTCGACAGCAATAGCGACGTCGCATCCGCGTGTGTTCAACCTAGCACGACTAGCTAGATCGAGTTCAAGAAGATTCCAATTGAACTTTAAAAAGTTCTTAGATTTTCGACTGGGGCCTCATCGGTATGTCAGTCGGATTTCACTAGCCCTACGCTAAGTACTAAAACAGATCAAATTTTTGTCAGGACGCCGGTTCGACTTATTGTAGAAATTTAGACTCCGTCATTTAATTTAGATACAAAAATGGTTACCAAAAAGAATAGCGTATGCCCATCGTACCAGTTGTTACGGATCTAGATTCAGACAAAAAATATCTCGTGAAATCCACGCGGTGGAAAGTCGAGGAGTCACCTGCTTTCGGATCCCCATGGACACCATCGGCTTGGTTTCTGAAAATGACGAATTTAGTTGCGATTCAGAATACTTGATTTGGTTTTTGAACCGTGCGTTCACAACACCAATCTTGGCTTCGAATTCATAACCACGCCCCAAGGATATGCTACGGTTCGTCGAAATGGACAAGAAGCGACTTGCTACTGATGTCGAAGGATAAAGTTGTTCCCCATCTTTGAAGAAATTAATTCTCTCCCTCAGACCGAGCTGCAACTGCGCCTCGAGAGCCCATTTTGGCGTAATGCGATAACCAGCCGAAAACCTCGGTGACCATAGTGTAAACACCTTTTTATACGTGTCAGCTCCCGCAAGAACATTGTCTAATATAAGACCGGTGTTTTCGCTAAATGCAGCTTGGTCAAACGCGACAAACCAATCATTTATTTTGATATCGCTGTCGCGATTTTTCTCTTTGTGTTCTTCGGTCAAAAGCACGTGGCACATTAACGTAACCGCTAAGCACGAAATAAAGACTTTGTTAGACATATCAACCTCGATTGGTGTTCTGCTCGGAAACAATAAAGATCGCTTTCTATCACTCTACCCGAAGTGCGACTTTATCTGATTGAGACAGCTTTGGATTGCCGTCGTTCCATCTACACTCATAAAAACTGAGCAACGCGCTGTACAAATAAATGTTTATACTCTACGCTCTTTATGAGCCCCAACGTACATAGTAGAGAAATTTAGGGAGACCATCTTATGACAGAGGCTAGTAAATGCCCGGTGATTCCTGGCTTAGGAAAAAAAGCGTCGAGCGACGGTACAACCAATCGAGATTGGTGGCCGAACCAGTTAAACGTTAACGTTCTGCATCAACACACTCCGGAATCTAAACCCAACAACGGCTCTGACTACGCGGCCGAGTTCGCGACGCTCGATTATTTCGCGTTGAAAAGTGATCTTCACGAACTAATGACCACCTCCCAGGAGTGGTGGCCGGCAGATTACGGGCACTATGGACCGTTGTTTATCCGTATGGCATGGCACATGGCGGGAACATACCGAGTCGGAGACGGTCGTGGTGGTGCTGGTACTGGAAACTTGCGTTTTCCACCTGTAAACAGTTGGCCGGACAACGGAAATTTGGATAAAGCAGTTCGGTTATTGTGGCCGATTAAACAAAAGTACGGCAAAAAAATTTCTTGGGGCGACCTCATAATCTTAACAGGAAACTGCGCACTGGAGTCCATGGGATTCGAGACATTCGGCTTTGGTGGTGGACGAGAAGATGTGTGGCAATCTGAGGACGATATTTACTGGGGTTCCGAGACTGAATGGCTCGGCGACAACCGCTACACGGGCGTGCGCGATCTAGAGAAGCCGCTGGGTGCCGTACAAATGGGATTGATTTATGTAAATCCTCAAGGTCCTAACGGCGACCCCGACCCGGTCAAAGCCGGAGTTGACATTCGTGAAACATTTGCGCGCATGGCTATGAATGACGAAGAAACGGTTGCTCTCACAGCCGGAGGACACACGTTTGGGAAGTGCCACGGTGCAGGATTGGAGGCTTCCCTTGCTGCAGAACCAGCTGGAGCACCGATGGAACAGCAAGGTCTCGGTTGGAAAAGCAGCAACGGGTCAGGAGTTGCTGGTGATGCAATAACCAGTGGCATAGAAGGCGCGTGGACAACTCAGCCTACGAAATGGGACACAGGCTATTTTGACAATTTGTTTGGCTACGAGTGGGAGTTGACCAAAAGCCCTGCAGGTGCGCATCAATGGATTCCCGCAAACGGTGAAGCAACTGATGCTGTACCTGATGCCCATGACCCGTCGAAACATCACGCACCAATCATGACGACAGCGGATATGGCCATGAGAATGGATCCGGCATACGAACGAATCTCCCGTCGTTTTCACGAAAATCATGAGGAACTTGCAGAAGCGTTTGCACGTGCATGGTTCAAGCTCACGCACCGAGATATGGGGCCTCGCGTACGATATCTTGGTCCGGAAGTGCCAGCAGAAGAACTAATTTGGCAAGACCCGATTCCCGACGTCGACCATGAGTTGATCGATGAGACTGATATCGCCGCTCTCAAACAAAAGATTCTCTCCTCGGGCCTGTCGGTATCACATCTAGTTTCCGCAGCTTGGGCTTCCGCATCGACGTTCCGCGGATCCGATAAACGCGGTGGCGCGAATGGTGCGAGAATTCGATTAGAACCCCAACGAAATTGGGAAGTCAATAACCCAAATGAACTTGCGAGTGTCCTGCGAGCCCTTGAAGGTATACAAGGAGAGTTCAACAGTACCACACTAGGGAACAAGGCAGTATCAATGGCAGACCTGATCGTATTAGCAGGTTGTGCAGCGATTGAGCAAGCAGCTCAAAGTGCTGGGTACACTGTCTCGGTCCCCTTTACACCCGGTCGAACCGATGCCTCGAAGGAACAAACCGATGTAGAGTCGTTTGACCATCTTGAACCAACCGCAGATGGTTTTCGAAATTACATACAAGATGGGCACACAGCAACGCAAGAGCAACTATTGATAGACCGAGCTCAACTGCTGACAATATCCGCACCTGAAATGACCGTATTAGTCGGAGGACTACGAGCGTTAAATGTCAATGTTGGCGGGTCCCAACACGGTGTCTTCACTGATCGAACCGGTGTTCTGACGAATGACTTCTTTGTGAATCTACTCGACATGAGCACACATTGGATCCCTACAGCAGACGACTGTACACTGTTCGAAGGACGTGACCGAGTAACCGGCGAAGTTAAGTGGACGGGGACCCGGGTAGACCTTGTTTTTGGTTCAAATTCCCAACTTCGAGCACTAGCCGAGTACTACGCTTGCTCTGATGCTGGACAACAGTTTGTTAACGACTTCGTCTCTGCTTGGGACAAAGTTATGAACCTGGATCGCTTCGAACTCTAGCAATTACGATGATTGAGGGCGGGACACATGAGGGAACGCCCTTTTTTCGTCATTCGCTAGCTTATTATGGTTCGATTGCGGTGCTCCACACTTTCGATCGGACTCGTGCACAGGACATGTGAGATAGTTACTACGGGCCACATTAGAGCAATAATCGGGAAGCACATCCCTATTCTCGATGGCATCAATAAAAAAATGGTCGATCGTAATTCGTAGCACAGCCCCACACCATGTTTGATGTCTTGTTTAGCGATTCTGAGTGTCTTGTAATCAACAAGCCAAGTGGAATAAGCGTGCTTCGCGATCGAAGTGGTCAAGAGAATCTATTTGAGCAACTGCAATCCCACTTCCCTGACGCAAAACTCGTACACCGACTAGATAAGGGTACGAGCGGTGTGTTACTACTCGCAAAGACAGATAACTTCCGAAGAACTGCTTCCCAAGAATTTGAACGAAGACAGGCTACCAAGTATTACGTTGCGGTGGTCGTGGGAAGCTTTCGCACGGGAAAAACTTACACGATCGACTTACCGATACGCCGGGGTCGTAAGAGTCGTTACCGCATCGCCGGTTTACGATCAGCAATAGAAACGACACAACTCGGTTGGACTATTAAATCTCAAGACGGTCAGGATTGCATCACTCATGTCCGCACATTAATGCAAGGACCTCGGCGAAGTTTGGTGCTACTCAAACCTCAAACTGGTCGGACTCATCAGCTAAGAGTTCATCTCGCTTGGATCGGTCATCCGATTGTTGGTGATACGCTCTATGGCAGTTCCAAATCAAAGGTGCAATCGTACTCTAGATTGATGTTGCATAACCACAGGTTGATCCTCACACCGAAGTATGACTTCACAAGTGCGTTACCAGAAGTCTTTGCGCAAATCACGCGGGAGTAAGCGAACTCCGACTTGGTTTTCGCTTTGTGTAGGTGCGGGTGAGTGCGTATCCTGCCGTAGCGAGCGTTATGGATCTGGTAAGTACTAAGGTCGCCACAGCTATACCACCACTGAGCAAAATGGACGTGAGTTGCGGACTCCGGTGAGTTCCAGTCGCTGCTCGTGATACCGTGTGCTCACAGTTATTCGTAAACGGGTTGTATCGCCTTCGTGGATACAGTTTCGCTCCCCACAGAGCTTCTTCGCGAGTGAACTCATCAGTTGGCTCGGCATAAACGTTTCTATTTTTGCTAAAAGCGGCAAACGAAGATACATGTTCACCACTTGAAGGAGTGTTGTGGTAGACCGTACCATCGTCCAAGAGAATACCCTTGTGCATGAGGATTCCTTTGCGTCGAGAGAGGATGTCTCCCGGCTGAAAATTTGAACTTCTATTCATGGTCTTTCTCGTTTAACAAGTTTGAACCAAAATCGGAGATTTTTTTTGCTCGATTAAGAAATACTCGATACTCTTTCAAATCATTGATTGGTTTAAATTGATCATGCAAAAATTATTCCACTTCCTCTTCTTCCAATGCCGCAAGCATGTAGTCCACGGCATTACCTAATTCTTCATCGGTGCAATTCTTACAACTTCCCATTTTCGGCATTAATGGTGGGACGCCTGTACGAACGTTTTCAATAAGTGCTTCTCTTCCTTTCTCCACACGGTCTTTCCAATCGTCTTTTTTGCCCAATACTGGAGATCGAGGCAATCTACCTTGGTGGCAATTGGCACAGTATTTTTTGTAGAGAGTTTCCCCCGAACGCGCTACTTTTACGGCAGGGTTTTCACCCGATGCCGATCCGCGACTGCAAGAACCCAGCAGGAGCAGAGTTAAGCAGATAAAGAAAATAAGAATACTGTTTCGTATCGTCGGACCTCTCATAAATTAAAAGTTGGTTTTATCGCGGTGCACATTGTAGAGGTAGAAATTTTTTTGTTCCTTAAAATCCGGGAGACAGTCTACGCGCTCTCACCGCCCTTGGCGGGCTTCGCCAAGACAATTTTTCGTCATTCGCACATCTCTACAGAGTAAAAATGCACGACTACAAAGTCGCGGATATATCACTAGCTGAGTTCGGAAATCGAGAGATCGATTTAGCTGAACAGGAAATGCCCGCGTTACTCGCATTACGCAACCAATATGCCGATCAACAACCGTTACGTGGCGCGAAAATCATCGGTTGTTTACACATGACTGTCCAAACTGCGGTGCTGATCAGAACGTTACGCGCATTAGGGGCTGAAGTTAGATGGTCGTCATGCAACGTATTCTCAACTCAAGATCACGCAGCAGCGGCAATGGCAGTTGATGGAGTTCCAGTGTTCGCGTGGAAAGGCGAAACGGAAGCAGAGTACGAATGGTGTATAGACCAAACGATCCTAGTCGATGGAAAACCCTGGGACGCGAATTTACTCCTAGACGACGGTGGGGATTTAACTCAGATCATTCACCAAAAGTATCCCGATTTGCTTGCCCACATTCATGGTGTGAGCGAAGAAACGACAACCGGAATCCGGCGATTGTTTGAATTGCTGGACCGACAGCAACTGCAAATCCCAGCGGTCGACGTGAACGCCTCAGTGACCAAAGCTAAAAATGACAATCGATATGGATGTCGACACAGCTTGAACGACGCGATTAAACGTGGCACCGACGTTCTACTTAGCGGTAAGAAAGCACTCTGTATCGGCTATGGCGATGTTGGGAAGGGTTCGACCGCGAGCTTGCGACAGGAAGGCATGATTGTGCGCGTCGTTGAAATTGATCCTATTTGCGGCATGCAAGCGTGCATGGATGGGTTTGAAGTTGTGTCACCGTATGTGAACGGAAAGAACACTGGGAAGCTTTCTGATATTAATAAGACATTATTAGGTGAGACCGATGTTCTGGTGACCTGTACCGGTAATGTACGAGTCTGTGACGAAGCGATGCTTCGCAGTTTGAAGTCTGGTTGTATCGTTTGCAACATTGGACATTTCGACAATGAAATCGATACCGAATTCATGCGGAAGAATTGGAAGTGGGTTCAAGTTAAAGAGCAAGTCCACCAAGTGTTTCGGAGTACGGACCGAACCGACTACTTGATTCTTTTATCTGAAGGAAGGTTGGTTAATCTGGGCAATGCGATGGGGCACCCTTCACGCGTTATGGACGGATCTTTTGCGAATCAAGTTCTAGCGCAGATGTATCTGTTTAAACAAGCGTGGGCGACGCGGCCAAAACACGAACGTGATCCCGTGAATATCCAAGCACTACCCAAGAAACTCGACGAAGAAGTCGCCCGTCTCATGGTAGAAGGTTTTGGCGGCACAATTACGGGGCTAACAACAGAACAATCTGACTACATCCAAATCGACAAGGAAGGACCGTTCAAAGATGAAGCCTACAAATATTAGAGGAATTGCTGTATGAAAACACGTGCTGCGGTAGCCTACGAAGCAGGCAAACCATTACAAATAGAAAAAATCGAACTAGCTGGACCACGCCAAGGAGAAGTACTCGTCGAAATTCACGCGACTGGAGTGTGTCATACTGATGCTTTTACACTCTCTGGCGAGGACCCTGAGGGGATTTTTCCGGCCGTACTAGGCCATGAAGGTGCCGGTATCGTTGTGGAGACTGGGGATGGTGTCACTAGCGTAAAACCCGGTGATCACGTGATTCCACTGTACACTCCTGAATGTCGACAGTGCAAGTTTTGTCGATCTGGTAAAACTAACCTATGTCAAGCGATTCGCGCGACACAGGGCCGAGGTTTAATGCCGGACGAAACTTCAAGGTTTTCTGTCGGTAGTGAAACGGTGTATCACTACATGGGTACTTCAACGTTCTCAAACTTCACAGTCCTCCCAGAAATCGCACTAGCAAAAATTCGGAAGGACGCACCTTTTGACAAAGTCTGTTACATCGGTTGCGGAGTAACTACGGGTTTAGGCGCAGTTATCAACACCGCGAAAGTTGAGCCAGGAGCCAACGTGGCCGTGTTTGGACTTGGTGGAATAGGTCTAAACGTGATTCAAGGAGCTAGATTGGTTGGCGCGGACCGAATCATTGGTGTAGATATCAATCCCGCAAAACGAGAACTTGCCGAGAAATTTGGTATGACCGACTTTATTAATCCATTAGACTCGGCGAACGTCGTTCAACAAATCATTGATCTCACCGACGGCGGCGTAGACTATTCGTTTGAGTGTATAGGAAATGTCGACGTGATGCGACAGGCATTGGAATGTTGTCACAAAGGTTGGGGAGAGAGTGTCATTATTGGAGTTGCTGGCGCAGGCCAGGAAATAAATACTAAGCCATTTCAACTCGTAACCGGCAGAGTTTGGAGGGGTACCGCTTTCGGTGGCGCGCGGGGTCGTACTGAAGTACCGAAAATCGTAGACTGGTATATGAACGGGAAAATCAATATCGACGACTTGATTACCCACACGATGCCTTTGGAGCAAATCAATGAAGCATTTGACCTCATGCATGAAGGAAAATCGATACGGTCGGTGATCTTGTATTGAGGTCGGTTCAATATCGAACTTGGACTGTGATGTCCGGAGCAATAGCGAGCTACTCAGATCGAAATTTAGAAAACGTTGATCACTAGCAGTTTGCCGATCACTTTCTTCTTCTTCGCTGTACCAATGTTTTCCGATCTTTGAAAGACACGCAGACTTCAAACGCCAATTACTTACATCTAACCACACTGCTTTCTGCCTTTCATTTCTTAAACGTTTGATAGCGTCTCAGTTTGACAGCAGCACTGCGTCCGGTGTGAACTTATTACGTAAAATCGTGTCGTTACTTGAGTGTTAGATGTTGCCCACCAAGGTATAACTGTCACCATTAAGTGTATTCTTGGAATGGTGATAACGATTTCGATCATCCAACTAGGAACATTCTGGCACAGAGTAGTCTAATAGAGATTGCTTTTAATCTGAGTGTTTTTTGTGTGTTTTGGTACACACTAAACCAAATTTTTTACAGAGGAATATTTTTATGAAAACCCCAAAGTCGATGTTGCTTGTTCTAAGCTCACTGCTTGCGCTAATTGCGGGAGGATTAGCTGCTCAGGGAGGTGGCATGCAGATGCCTCCGGGTATGCAAATGCCTTCACCTGAAGAGATACTAAAACAGTTGGAAGCGAACGTAAAGATGATGGCTGACCAGCTTATTCAGCAGTTTGACGGTGACGATGATAGTGCTCTTTCATTGGATGAATTTACAAAAATGTACGATACGATGTCACCCGGAATGGTCGTGGAAGAAGAAGAAACTGAGGAAGAAAAACAAAAACGACTAAAAAAGGAATTCGAGGATGCCGACACAGATGACGACGACTCGTTGTCCAAAGATGAAGTGTTCGCACATGGCTTGAAAGAGGCGAAAGCTCAAATGAGTGCACAGATGGGCATTGAATTTCCGGAGGAAACTGAGGAAGACTCCGATGACGGAGACGAAGCAGAAGACGCGGAAGGCGAAGAAGGAGAAGAAGGGGAAGAAGAGGAATAACTATCCCATCCTTCGTTGGTCAATTAGTTTTACCTTGGCACTACTCTCAGAGTAAAGGATTTTGTCATCGGGTTCGTAAAATTAATTGAGAGGAAACCTTTCAACTAACTTTTGAGGAACAACAACAAAATGAGCAGAATACTAATTGCTATTTCGGCATTTTTTCTCGTCTTAGGTCTACCAATATTCGCCCAAGGTCAAGGAGGCGGTCAGTGGACTGGACAAGCTGGCAGTTTTGACATGAGTGCTATGCAAGAACGCATGGTTGATCGTGCCGTCGAATCCAATGACACTGACGATGACGGTGAATTGTCGAAGGAAGAATTTCTTGAATTAGCGTCGAACGAATGGTACAGTTCTTGGTTTGAAGAAACTGAATCTGCCGACGAAGAATCTGAAGATGAAGATGCAGAAGCGTCAGAGGAAGACGAAGCTACAAATGACGAAGCTGAAGGTGAAGAAGAGAGCGATGAAGATGCTCTCGCTAAGCATCACGAAGCAAAGTTTGAGGAAATCGACGCCGACGATGACGGAAAAGTAACCGCAAAAGAACTCATGGATTCCATTGATTTTGAAGCGGTTATGGAACGAGCTCGGGAGAGACGAGGACAAGGTGGCGGCCAACGTGGTCAAGGCGGCGGAAATTGGCAGCGACCCGGAGGTGGCGGTTAGCCATAATCTCCAGAGCGTGGCTGATGCTCGCCTTTAAATAAGTCAGTCCAACAAGGCGCACGGTGAAGGTTTAACCCTGTGGCGTAAAGAAATGGAGCAATTGCTCCATTTTTTTGTAATTCCTACGCTTGGCTAAGGGTTGAGTTTCTCTGATGTGCCCGCGAGTTTAAACGATCTACAGAGTCATGGCGGAGAGGGAGGGATTCGAACCCTCGATGGGTTTCTGCCCATACTCCCTTAGCAGGGGAGCGCCTTCAACCACTCGGCCACCTCTCCTTTGTCGTCGCGATCTGATTGGCGCGCCTGACAGGACTCGAACCTGTAGTCGCCAGTTTCGTAGACTGGTGCCTTATCCAGTTTGGCCACAGGCGCATGGATTGCGTGTAATAGATAAGGCGAGATTCTCTTTCCCTACATCTAGAACTCTTTGTATGTATCAAATTCCGCGAGATTAGGCTTTTTGCTTCTCTTTTTTTTCTAAGATCTCTTTTCTATGAACGATAACGTCACGAGGTGCAGCAATCCCAATCCTTACTTGATTCCCGCGTGTATCTAACACCGTTACTTCAATCTTTCCGTCTATTACTAATGTCTCATTGATGCGTCTAGTGAGGATAAGCATCGCAACCTCCTCCGTGATTGGTACTCCGCTTCGTCTAGTTGCCCTTATCTAACCAAACGCCTCGCGTACTTAATTTCCATTTATCAACAACAAATTTTACTCGGAATGCAATAACCCAATTTCTTTGTCCTTGAAGCCCGTCAAGAACGACAACGACGAGCGAATTACTGTCAAGAATTAGAGTAGCAGTCCAATTCAACAAATTCGTTTTATCCTGTTATATTATACAGTATGCGCGTGTTTAGTCGGTTCCAAGGTCAAATGCAGAATGTAGCATTCGCACCGCCAGTTCACAAAAATCTTCGTGAATAACGACCGAAATTTTGATCTCCGAGGTGGAAATCATCTGAATATTGATTCCATACTGAGCTAATGTTTCGAACATCTTGGTAGCAACACCCGCATGGGACCGCATCCCCAGACCTACCGCGGTGACTTTGGCGATTGAGTCATCTCCCACCACCTCCATATCGTAAAGAGAGGGGTCATCTGCTTCGCGCCGCAAACTTAGAACTCGATCTCGCAAAATTTCTAAGCTCTGATCAAAATCAGTGCGTTGAACCGTGAAGGTCAAATCCGTTCGTTGATCTCTACTGGCGTTCTGTACGATAATGTCCACGGAGATATTTGCGTCGCCTACGGGACCCAATAATTGGTACGCGATGCCGGGTACATCCGGTACGTTGGTGATTGTTACCTTCGCTTCATTTTTGTCAAACGTAATCGCTGACACTTCAGGCTGTTCCATTGATTCTCCTTCTTCCACAATTAACGTTCCTGGCCCTTCCTCAAAACTAGAGAATACCTTCAAAGGGATAGAGTATTTTCGGGCGTACTCGACCGATCTCAGATGTAACACTTTAGCTCCCAGTGCTGCGAGCTCGAGCATTTCTTCAAAAGTCACGCGAGCCATTCGGCGCGCTTGCTCCACGATTCTAGGATCCGCAGTGTATACACCGTCCACGTCAGTGTAGATCCGACATTCGATCGCCTCCATCGCGACAGCAACCGCTACTGCGGTTGTATCCGAACCACCGCGGCCGATCGTGGTTATCTCTCCACTGGGTGCGACACCTTGAAATCCTGCTACCACTGGTATTTCACCCCTTTCAATAGAGCGTTGGAGTTCAATGCAACCGACTTCCGTTATTCTCGCCGTCTGGTGACACTCGTTGGTATAAACCGGTACTTGATTCCCCAGATAGGACACTGCTGGAACCCCTAAGTCTTGAATCGCCATAGCAATGAGCGCACTAGATACCTGCTCGCCCGAAGCGAGTAATACATCCATCTCACGAGGATCTGGACGAGTAGAAATCGAATATCCGAGATCTTCCAGCTTGTCCGTCTCTCCTGCCATCGCGGATACTACAACGATAACATCATGCCCCTCACGACGACAGGCTACAACTTTACGCGCTGTAGCTTGAACGCGTTCAAGATCACATAACGAGGTACCGCCAAACTTGGTTACGATCACGCTCATTGTAGCTTAGGTTGTGTGTTCCGCTACCCAAGTCTCGACTGAACTTAATGCATCCGAAAGTGCGCTCGAATCTGTCCCGCCACCGGCTCGTGCTAATTCAGCGGTGCCGCCACCTCGCGCACCTACTTGGGCCCCAACAAAACGCACTAACTCATCCGCGCGTAATTTCGCACTTAGATTTTTGGATACTCCACCAACAAGTTGTATCTTGCCCTGTACTTCGACACTCAGAACCACAACTCGAGAAGGTAAATTTGAAGCGATTTCATCGTAGATGGACATCATGACTTTTGCATCACCATTGATCTGACTAGTTACGACGGAGACTCCGTTTATCTCTCGGGCAGAAGCTACTAATTCCTTACCGACGTCCGCGTGACTCTGGTGCGACAATGTTCTTATTTGTCGTTGCAGTTCCGCCTTTTCCTCCAACAAAGACTGTACACGAAGTGGAAGTTCGGTCGACTGAGTCTGAAATAGTCGAGCTAACTCTAGCAAGGTACGTTCATTCATTTGGGCGCGGGCTTGTGCCTCGCGTCCTGTAACCGCTTCGACACGCCTCGTCCCTGCCGCAATACTCGACTCGGACACAATTTTTAGGGAACCAATTTCGCCAACATATGACACATGTGTACCACCACAGAGTTCCACGGAAAAACCTTCTCCCACATTGAGCACCCGCACGAAATCATCGTACTTTTCGCCGAACATTGCAACCGCACCACTTGCGATTGCCTGATCATAGGGCATCACTTCGGTAATCACTTCGCTGTTTAGTGCAATCTGTTCATTGACCATGTTTTCGAGTGCTTCAATTTGTTCTTGGGTCAGAGCTTGATCGTGCGAAAAATCAAAGCGAAGCCGGTCGGGTGCAACTAAAGATCCTCGTTGTTGTACGTGAGATCCCAATACACTCTTTAATGCAGCGTGCAACAAATGTGTCGCGGTATGATTTCGGGCAATGTCTTGTCGGCGAATTGAATCCACTTGAGTAGCGACCGAATCACCTTTGCCGAGCGTCCCACGCGTCACCTTTCCGTAGTGTAGAAATTGGCGATCCATTCGTTGCGTGTCACGTACTTGAAATGTCGCAGATGGCGTCGAAATTTCCCCCGTGTCGCCAATTTGCCCCCCAGCTTCCCCATAAAAACCGGTGCGATCAAGAACTAGGATACCGGCATTGCCTTCGTTCAAGGTGTCTACCGGTTCCGGCGTACCGTCTGAAGTGTTGAATGTGTTGGTGATCAACGAATCGACACTAAGGCTCTCATAACCTTCAAATTCAACCGTCGAATCAAACCGCAATTTACCCTCCTGTTTGACATCAAATTGACTTGCCGCGCGTGCGCGACTTCGTTGAAGTTCCATGAGTTTGTTAAAGCTATTGCGATCCACGGTCAGGCTTTGTTCACGAGCGAAATCTTCCGTGAGATCCAAAGGAAAACCATAAGTATCGTACAACTTAAAAGCTATATCGCCACCGATAACGGTGCCGGACAGATTTTGGATTTCTGATTCCAGTAACGTCATACCGTAGCGTAGCGTGTTCGCGAACTTCTCTTCCTCTCGCCGCAATGAATCACTTATGCGGTCGAGATTGTCTGTTAGACTACCATATGCCTTGCCCATAGCCTCCGCTAGCGGTCGTACGAGCGTATGAAAAAACATCTCTTGTATGCCTAGCTTATATCCGTGTCGCAAAGCACGTCTTATGATGCGGCGTAGAACATAACCTCGCCCTTCATTCGACGGTAAGACTCCATCCGAAATGAGAAATGCACATGATCTTATGTGATCGGCGATCACTCTTAATGATGGCTCTTGGAGAATTTGAGCGGTGTCTTGAATGTTCGCGATCTTCGCCGTAGCTTGAATCAAGTGCGAAAACACGTCCGTTTCATAGTTACTCTGGACACCTTGCAATAGTGCTGCTGTACGTTCCAAGCCCAATCCAGTGTCGATACCCGGTGCTGCAAGTGGTACTAATTCCCCATCCGGTTGACGGTCATACTGCGGGAACACCAAGTTCCAGAATTCCAAGAACCGGTCTCCGTCTTCGGTAGCGGAACCTGGTGGTCCGCCTTCTAATGCCGGTCCTTGGTCAAGAAATATCTCTGTATTCGGTCCACAGGGACCAGTGTCTCCCATTTCCCAAAAGTTGTCCGGGTGATCGATAACACGGTCTGCTTTAATTCCAATTTTTCGAATCCAAAGATCTTTGGCTACATCATCAGTAGGATGTACTGAAATCCATATCTTGTCGCGATCGAAGCCCAACGCATCCATTACAAAATTCCAAGCCCAGTCGATTGCTTCTTCCTTGAAATAATCACCGAAACTGAAATTACCCAGCATTTCGAAAAGGGTATGGTGGCGCGAGGTGTAACCGACGTTTTCTAAGTCGTTGTGTTTGCCACCAGCACGTAGGCACAACTGGCACGAGGTTGCTCGTTGCACTGTTGGAGTCTCGAGGCCAATGAGTTGGTCTTTAAACTGGACCATTCCGGCCACGGAAAACATTATGGTTGGATCGTTTTGTGGAACTAACGGTGCTGATGGAAAAACCGTGTGGTCCAATTCTCGAAAGTACTCGAGAAATGCTCGTCTAATTTCTTCAGTACGCATTTTGAATTTTCGAAATATGGATCAAGAATGTGATGTTCAATAGTGCCTTTAATAGACTAAATTGCACTATGCCGCACTATTTGGCTTCAGACTCTAACACTTGTCGAATAATGTTCGCAGGATACCCTCGATTTTTCAAGAGTCGACTTCGAATCGACCAAGCTTCAGTTGTCTTTGCATCATGCGGCGAAATGTCTCGTTTCATGCAATTCAGCTGATCTAACTTGACCGCACGTTCGAGCCAGAGTTCCTCGTCGCTTGGAAGATAGTGCTTGATTAGCGAATCTATGATACCACGTTGCAATAAATATCCTCGAATTTTGAGCGGACCATCGTTCGTACGTAAACGCGCGCGGACCGCCAGTTCGGTAAATCGGTTATCAGATAGATATCCCTCCGCACTGAGTTCATCAATTGTCGCTACCACCTTTTCCAGCTTGCCACCTCGAGCCAATAGTTTCGTCCGAATTTCGTGGGTGGAGTGCTCACGTCGCGCAAGTAACCTTAGCGCAATTTCTTTGAGTTGCGACGTGTCTAGAGTCTGTATAGGTCTCGACACAAACTCAGTTTAACGCATTTTCTAGTTTTCGGTCCCGTCTTCAGCGACCTCTTGACGAAAAACTTTAGCGCGAATTTTCGCTTCGATTTCCTCGGTGACTTCCGCGTTACTCTTAAGCCATAGTTCGGCATTTCGCCGACCTTGACCAATTCTTTCGTCATTGTACGCGTACCAAGTACCAGATTTCTCCAGCAAGCCTTGTTCCACAGCCATATCCAAAATTTCACCGACATAGTTGATCCCTTCGTTGTACAGGATCTGAAATTCGGCTTGACGGAATGGAGGTGCGACCTTATTTTTGAGCACTTTCACCCGCGTCTGATTTCCTTGAACTTCATCGCCTTCCTTAATCTGTCCTATTCGTCGAATATCTAACCGCACAGAAGCATAAAACTTAAGAGCGTTTCCACCTGTTGTTGTTTCCGGTGAACCAAACATAACTCCTATCTTGCTTCGTATTTGATTAATAAAAATCACCAACGTGTTGGAATTCTTAATGTTTGCGGTCATCTTCCGCAATGCTTGACTCATTAATCGCGCTTGGAGACCGACGTGGGAGTCCCCCATCTCGCCTTCGAGCTCCGCTTTGGGAGTGAGAGCGGCGACCGAATCAATGACAATTACATCAATCGCGCCGGACCGTACCATCATGTCACAGATTTCTAATGCTTGCTCGCCTGTATCCGGTTGTGATACGAACAACTCTTCGGTGTTAACACCCAGCTTCTTGGCATAAATTGGATCCATGGCGTGCTCGGCGTCAATGAACGCACAGGTACCACCTTGTTTTTGAGCCTCGGCGACTACGTGCAGAGTCAATGTCGTTTTCCCCGAAGACTCGGGACCATAGATTTCGACGACCCGACCGCGCGGTAAACCGCCGACGCCCAATGCGATGTCGAGTGCTAGAGAACCGGTCGAAATCACTGGGATTTCCTCTTGCCGTTGCTCTCCCAAGCGCATCATTGAGCCCTTTCCGAACTGTTTCTCTATTTGCGAAAGAGCTACTTCAAGTGCTCTATCTTTAGCTGAATTACTCATAAAGTCTCCTTATGTATGTTACTGTATAGAAAATCAGTCAAATTTCAAGGGCTATTCAAGGTTTTTTCCAAATTCTTCTTCAATTTCCAATGAGATGATCATCGTTCACTTAAGACCGAAGGTACCCTGCGAACGCAAGAGGACTCGTGATTCTTACTCCTTCGCAGAGTTTATGTTTAATCGCCCAGAGACAATCTGTTAGACAGTGTCCGATGTTTGATCTTCACCATCGGCCACTTTGTTGTAAACATATTTGTCATATAACTCAGCCGCTGTCCCAACGACCAAGATTGTACCTTGTGCGATTAAATATGACCATGGCCAAGCACCTTCCACAAATCGATGTGCGATGGGATAAGATAGGAATACGAGACTCAGCAATGTGGTACCAAGGCATCCTGTGCAACTTCCAGCGATTAACAGGTAACCTGCAGACCATTTGCCTCGCGTTAGACGGTACCAAATTGGAACTAGAATGAGTATCACGCCAAGTATCACCCCTACGACAACGATCCAAGTGAGTCCCCACCAATCGATTAGAGTTGGCAATGCTAAGTACACCAATGTCGCGGCCACAGCCAAATGGAGGCAAAAAAATGTCCAATGCACGATGGTCTTCAGTTTTTTCATCCTTACGTACCTGGTTCGTTGAAATATAGTGTGTGAAGTTCAAGATGCGACGAGCATCAGCGTCGAAGACTCCTGAAGCAGTTGTTGCGAGTCGTTTATATCAACAAACATATTATCAATGAATCTGATCGGTGGAACTCTCATTTCGCGTTCTGTACACTTCGCTCTTCATGCAAAATTCGCGCCATAAACTTCTAGTTGGTATTGTCGAACCCCAGACTAAAAGGAAGAAGTTGGAGCAGTCCTCTGCCGTAAGACACACAAGTACCTAACATGGAACCTCATAGATATCTTCGATACCCAAACACCGTTCATACTCTCTGCATACCGAGTTCGAACGTCAATTAACGTAAACAGAGTTGTCGAACGACATACATGAACAAACCCACTCAAACTGCGATGATGCGTCAGTATTTGGAGTTGAAATCTCACCATCCAAATGATCTGCTGTTTTTTCGCATGGGCGACTTTTACGAACTATTTTTTGATGATGCGATCGAAGCGGCTGAGCTACTGGAGATTACACTAACTGCGCGCGATAAACAAAGTGCAAATCCCATACCTATGTGTGGTGTGCCGCATCACGCGGCCGATAGTTATCTAAATAAACTGGTCGCGCAGGGCAGGACGGTCGCTATCTGCGAACAAATTGGCGACCCAAACACCAGCAAAGGTCCAGTCGAACGAAAAGTTGTTCGTGTTATCACGCCCGGTACGATCACCGACGAAGCACTCATTCAGAGTGATCAAGAAAGTGTACTGCTCGCGATCAACAATACTTACAAGGGTGCAAATCAGATCGGCGTCGCATGGATCAATTTATCTACAAGTGCCTTTAACGTAGAAACGGTCAAGACACGCACCGAACTTCAGCGCGTTTTGGAGCAAATCAACCCAACCGAAATCGTCGTTCCCGAGTACGCAAATCTTGAGTTAGACGGCTGGGACTTTCGCGAACTTGATCCTCTTCGATTTGACGACCAACTGGGTTTAGCTGCTCTCGCACGACACTTTCAGACACAAGACTTAACTGGCTTCGGTATTGCAAGCGATAGTTGCACGATCGGAGCGGCCGCTGCGGCTCTGTCTTACGCGCAGGATGCTTACCGACAATCGTTGGATTTCATTCAGTCTATCAGGCTACATTACGACCACCAAACTTTACAGCTTGATGCTCAAACGAGGCGAAATTTGGAAGTCGATGCGAAAATCGGCTCAGATCAGGTTGATGGAACTCTGTATCACACGATCAATTTCACCGCAACCCCAATGGGTTCGCGGCTGCTTCGACATTGGTTACACGAACCCAGCACCGATGCTAATGTTGTTTCGGAGCGATTGAACGTTGTTGAATCACTGATTGACCATCAATTCCTAGACTTGATCTACGATCAGTTACGACCGTTAGGAGATGTTCAACGTACGGTAACACGGCTTGCAATGACTTCTGCTACACCACGAGATTTGGTACGTGTTAGTGCAGCAATCTACTGCTTTCAAGAGCTTCAACCAACCGTTAAGACATTGAAGGTAACATCAGAATGGAACCAGTTCGTATCGGTACCTGACCTTACGGATACGATGGAACTCATCGACCGCGCAATCGTTGACAATCCACCGATCACTGCTCGAGATGGTGGGGTGTTTAAATCGGGTTTCAACACTGATCTCGACCAGCTTCGCCAAATACGAGACAATGAAACGGAATTTCTATGCGAACTTGAGAATCGCGAGAGAGAACGTACCCAGATCCCCACTCTTCGCGTTGGTTTCAATCGAGTACATGGTTACTACATTGAGATCTCACGCGCCCAAGCTAGTAAAGTGCCAATCGAATATGTTCGACGACAAACTCTGAAACACACGGAAAGGTATATCACTCCGGAACTTCGCGACTTTGAAGAACGATTTCTCTCCGCAGAAGCTGACTCCTTAGCACTTGAAAAGCAACTGTACGCTGAACTCGTACAGGAAATTGCGCAGGAGGCACATAAACTACGCCAACTTGCCGAAGTACTCTCTCGTTTGGACGTGCTGAACAGCTTCGCTCGAGCAAGCCACGAATACAACTGGGTACGGCCACAATTCACGACCGACAGCGTATTGAAAATTGAAGCAGGTAAACACCCTATTCTTGCTACTAAAGCTGAGCATGAATTCGTACCGAACTCGATTGATTTGGATAAATTCCGTCGAATGCTCATCGTAACTGGACCAAACATGGGCGGAAAATCCACCTATATGCGACAAACTGCGTTGATAGTCGTTCTCGCATACGTTGGTTGTTTTGTACCGGCAGATAGTGTGCTCATTGGTCCTATTGACCGAATCTTTACACGCATAGGTGCCTCAGACGATCTACTTGGAGGCCGCTCGACTTTTATGGTCGAAATGACTGAAACAGCACAGATCCTGCACAACGCAACTCAATCCAGTCTGGTCTTACTTGACGAAATCGGGCGCGGTACAAGCACCTACGATGGCCTCGCATTAGCACTAGCCATCGCTGCGACGATGGCTCAGCGTGTCCAAGCATTCACACTCTTTTCTACTCATTTCTTAGAACTTACTGCCTTTGCCCGAGAATTACCCAGTGTTGAGAATGTCCATCTGGGAGTTCTTGAACACAATCGGAAAGTGGTGTTTTTACACACGGTCGAACCAGGGGCAGCGTCGCAAAGCTACGGAATTCATGTGGCAAAACTCGCGGGTTTACCTGGAAAAGTTCTACAAAATGCACGAAATCACTTACACAAACTCGAACAAGCAGCCAGTCAAGGTCATGCAACGGACTTCACCGATTTATTCACCGAGGAAGTTCCAGAAGACGATTTTGAACATCCAGCAATCGAACGACTAAAGACGTTGAGCGTCGATGACCTCTCGCCGCGTGAAGCTCTTGAAATTCTTTATGAATTGAAAGTCGCGATTGAGCACGAAGACAAACTAAAAAAATAAAATCGAATGACGATGTGTTCTTTTTAGTAGAAAACGCATCTATTAAGAATAAGAGTGTTATTCACACATTTCAAACACGGGAGTTTTGTATGAAATTGTCACGAGTGCTGACTGCTATGTCTGTCTCAATGTTACCCTACTTTTCGTTTTGTGCCTTCGCCGATGAGGAGTACGTAGTGGGGTTTAGTTCTAGCGGATCTCACTGGTTCAAAGCGGGTGCGTCTATCCAAGATCTACGCGAACGATCCACAAATTGGTTCAATCTATTAGACGAAAACCAAAGTGGGTCTATTACATTGGACGAAATCGACCTGACGGAAATGGAATCTGAAGTAGAGCAGATGGATCCAGAGGAACTGCGGCAATACAGACGACGAAGTAGTGTAATTCAAAGCAAATTCATGAGTTGGTCCTCTGAGATTGATGAGTTTGAAGTTGTCGACGCCAACGGTGATGGCGTTTGGAACAAAGACGAGTTCGAAGCAAGAAATGCAAACATGCAAAGGCATCGACTGGAGTTAGGCATACAAGAATGGGATACAGACGGAAACGGTGCTGTTGAACTTCACGAATTCAACAGTCATTTGGACGAACTAGAGCTTCTCGATGAAAACGCGGACGGTAAAGTCTCACACCAGGAAGCCTTCAAAAGTAAAGATAAAAACGTCATGTCCGACGTACTCATGAAAATGCTCCAAGTAGAAGAAGCGATCTATACTACTAGGGTTAGGCAAACTGCTAGACTTAAGGCAGCTGCCGCAGACAGCAGAGCTCAAGCTACCGAAACTAGATATCGAATCATTGAACGAAAGAAAACCGACGACAGTGATAAATGATGCGGAAGGTAGAGTCGAATAAGCTCGTTGAGTAACGTAGGCTTGTCATGATCGTCGATTATTAGTGCTGTATTGCGCAACAAATTTTCGCGAACCCAATCGTACAATTGAACGCGCACACAACCTAGGTCAGTAAGTCGTCAAAAGAGTAACCTTTTATAGTTCGAGGTCATCTAACTACTACAATCCTTTCATGTCGATTTTTATTCACGGGAGACAAATATGAAATTTACGCGAGTTCTCATCAATACTGTTGTTGCGATTCTGGCTATTGGCGGTATGTCTGCGTTGGCGGATGAAGAGTCTAAAAAGGGCTTAGAGGTACTAGACAACTTGGGTTGGTTTAAAGCCAGCGCTCCTATTCAGGATTTACGAGAGCGATCCATGAAGACCTTTGAACTTCTCGACGAGAACGATAGCGGTTCGATCACGCTCGAAGAAATCGACCTGTCTCAATTCGAAACTGACATGTCCAAGATGAACCCCACAGAACTTCAACAAAACCGACAACGCATCAATGCAATTCGTAACAAATTTATGAATTGGTCGGAAGAGATCAACGAGTTTGAGGTGGTTGATACGAACAATGATGGTTATTGGAGCGAAGAAGAGTATGAAGCGCGGGGCGATAATCTCAATCTCCACCGCTTGGAATTAGGGATAGAGCAATGGGACAAGGACGGAAATGGCGCAGTTGAGTTGCACGAGTTCAACAGTCACTTAGACGAGTTGGAATTACTTGACGAAGATGGTGATGGTACCGTCTCGCGACAAGAAGCTTTCAACAGCAAAAATAGCCATGTTATTTCCGATGTCTTGCTGCAACAACTCCAATCTGACTCTGCTATTGTCGTTGGTGGTCCAGCTCTATTAAGAGGACTTCCTGCTGGAGCAACCACTGGGACATCTTTGCAGATCATCCGAAAACCTAGAGCAGAGAGCGAATCGAACTGAGAACGCCCGGCCCGGCCTCAATAAAAACTAATCATTTTTCTTTGCGGAAAGGTACTCTTTGATTTGAGAATGGATACTTTCTGCGTTACGTCAGCTTCGAAATGCCGGCAATCAGTATTCGAAACACCAGGTATGTGACGCAAATACAATATGAACTAAGAACGTCGAGAGTTGTGGTGTCGTGAAGTTGATCATGATTAACCGTTGTACCACGCTGATTCAGGCGACAAACAAACACAGGAATTACCTATGAACATTACAAAAATCCTTACGAGTCTTACTATTGCGATGTTGGTCTTTTTATCCTTTAGCGCCTCAGCCGATGAAGAGAAACACGTTACTGGCATGAAATTGATGGAAGCCGATTGGTTCTCCGCCGGTGCTGCGATACAAGATCTTCGTGAGCGGTCAACCAAGACATTTGAGCTTCTGGATACAAATCGAAGTGGTTCTATCACACTGGACGAGCTTGATTTGTCTCAAATGGAATCTGATCTGAAGAGCATGAACAGAGAGGAATTGCGGGAATATAGCCGCCGTACTAGCGCAATTCACAGTAAGTTCATGAGTTGGTCTTCTGAGATCGATGAGTTTGAAGTTGTCGATACCAATGGTGATGGTGTTTGGAATAAAGAGGAATACGAAGCACGGAATGAAAACATGCAAAGACACCGACTGGAACTCGGCATACAAGAATGGGATGCCGACGGAAATGACGCTGTTGAGTTGCATGAATTCAATAGTCACTTGGACGAATTGGAACTTCTTGATGAAAACGGCGACGGTACCGTCTCACACGAAGAAGCTTTTAAGAGTAAGAACGACAGAGTGATTACCGACGTTCTTAAAAACAAACTTATGTTGGACGAAATGGTCTGGGCTAGTATGGAAGCCATGGACGGAACATCTGGGGTTCATAGTGTCGAGTTTAAGGTCAAAACGGAAGTAAAAGCCGAACGCTCCAAAGACTAATTTGTTCGGGTAGGTCGAAGACTTAAGCAAAGTTGAGAACCGCGTGCTGCCGCGACGCGTTCTTTTAACTTCAACCCTCGCTAGTCTTTGAATCAAGGCTTTCGCGCAGGAAGTCTTCCCGTCGGTTCGTAACATACGAAGTAATACCTTCATAGAAATGCGCGCACCTCACATATACATTGGTGAGAGGGGTCTTCTTAGGGATCGTATTTCTATTTTCATTGTACAGTTTCATAGTTCCAATCATGACAGCCCGGACTCTTCTTTGGTATAGTTGCATAGTTGTGCTGACAGGATCACCTATCTGGGCACAAGACGAACCAGCGGACGAGGACACCAACGACGCAATGCGGCGAGAGTTACCATCCCAAGTTAGTTCGTTGTCGATTAAGTATCAGGGGTTTGAAGTAGGTGATAAATCAGTGCGACCAACGGGCGGTATTCGTACTGGTGAATTACCCGATTACAACACAGTCGTTGAAAAATTTTGGGGTGCAGAGTTTGACTTTGATGCTGGCGACACGGACGGAGACGGCGAATTAACCGAAATAGAACTGCTGGATCTGCTTCTCGAGCAGTCGCTTGAAAACGAAGAAGCTATCGCTTGGGCTACCGTGCTCTTACAGAACGGCGATGTGAACAAAGACGATCGAATTTCGCAGTCCGAATTAATGGTTTTACACTATGCACCACTTCTCGAACGTCAACTGCGAGACGGATATCTGAGCGACGGAAGTACTCACGTACAAATCACATTCGACGACGAATCGCTGACCGAGTTTGCCAACACCTTCGCATACTTTGTCGCTACTTTACGTGTTGAAGGCTACCCAGTGGTGGAAACGGATATCCTGGCTTTAGAGCGCAAAATTGGGATCGACCCACTGTATTTTGACCACAAGTTGCTACCGAATCTCAAGAACAAAGCCGCGTTTGACCTGACTAATCAAACCATTGAATCGGATGGTAAAGTTATCGCAATGGGGATAAACCTCTGTCTGTTCGAGCTAAACTGTATTGTTCGAGTTGGAAGTTTTGACCGTGACGACGATCTTGCACTCACTGAACAGGAATGGGAAGTCGCCAAGGATGTCATATTTCCCGACGATGAACATCTCCTTTCGCTAGGTCGCGACGATGAAACATTCGGTTTAGAAAATAACGATCGAACACCAACGTTTGAGACATTGGATACTAATTCGAACCAATCAGTCACAGTTGCAGAGATAATGCAATTTCTTCGGGACTCGCTTGCAGATTTCGGCGATCTTAAACTCTAAACGGGGCGCCAACCAACTAGGAAGATCTTCCTCATAGCCAAGTTTTTCGATAAGTTGTCTATCGTTCGATTCTTGAACCACACCGACACTTCTTGAGCATAGAACAAGGTCAAAAGAACCGAATTCTACCTATCGACAAGCAATCCAATCGGTACAATATTGAATCGTGGAATTCGTCTATTGCACTGGCCAGCCAGACGATAGTTGCATTCGACACGCTCTGTTTCTTAACTCACTTTCCGTGAGTCACCAACTTGTGATTGGTACTTCTTTTTTAAATTTAAAAATCTTACATCGATAGTCATGACATTCGTTATAGGACAGGCATGTATCAAGTGCAAATTGACGGACTGTGTCGAGGTTTGTCCGGTTGATTGTTTTTATGAGGGTCCCAATATGTTGGTCATCCATCCGGATGAATGCATTGACTGTGCGTTGTGTGAACCGGAATGTCCGGTTGAGGCAATTTATCCAGAAGACGAATTACCGGAGGAGCAACAGGAATTTCTCGAAATAAATGCGGAACTCGCAGAAGTGTGGCCCAATATCACAGAAGCCAAAGAGCATCCGCCGGACGAAGCTCAATGGCGCGACGTGAAAGATAAGCTCAAATACTTAGAGCGTTAGCTAGATCCCGCCGATTTTCGGTGTTGTGATCAGTTTATTGGGATCTTGCGGTACGCCCTTTTTCCTTATTGCAAAGAACATTTTCCGATACTTATCGGAGGTCGTATTGTGTTGTCCTTTGCCACTCTTCACAATCTTCGCGAGTTTCTGTCCTTTGGAAACTAAGTCATTCTCTTGAACATCTAGGTCCACGTTGAAATCGTACTGTATCACGTATCCGTCCGGCGTCTTGATTAGGACCATGTATTTGAAGTCACTTAACGCTACACCCGCATAAGTAACGCGACCGGATGCTGCCGCGCGCACCTCATTACCCTGATTGAGGTAATAATTCAAACCATCATCTTTGCCGAACGAATTTGTTGGATTCGCTGAAACAGGCCAACTCCAACCCTTAGGTAGTGAATCAATATCCACTGAAGGGGACTGTTCGATGTCAACGTCTAAAGGCTCAGTGCGGGCAACAAAGCTTGTAGTTTCTGTATTGACAGTCTTTGGAGGGGACGAAGGCACATCAGTGAGAGTTTTTGATTTGCTAGGCGATTCGTCCTTAGATCCTTGTTCCGACGGTGTCGTTGCTACACGCGCAGTGGATACCGGTTTGGGCGAACGGGCTGTGTTCGACTCCTCCGACGCAAGTGTATTCTCTTTTGGGGATGTTGCTTGTTCGTGGGATCTCTCCGATGAAGTCTCCGTCGCAACGTTCGTCGATGTGGATGGTTGCTGCCTTTGCGAGTTTGGGGACTCTTGGAAACCCACTGATTTCTGTGGAGAATTGGTTTCCGCTACTTCGTTACTGGTTATTGACGGTCTTGGGAGCTTCTTAACTGTGACACCTGAGGTAGCTCCTTGCGATCGACTGGCTGTTTTCAGCGACGAATCGTTGTTAGATTCTGGAGTGGTCGGTAGAGCTGAGTTGTTTGCCGTGTCTTTGGTAGGTGTAACTAGCTCGGTTGTTACCAACAAATGGTCGACTACCAGTTTGTCTCCCGGATAGATGACGTATGGTGCGGAGAGATCGTTCATCTGCGCAATCTGATCAACCGATATCCCGTGTAATTGAGAGATCGCATACAGCGTATCGCCAGATTTCACTCGATACTGATAGACCCGAGGTTCATCTTTAGCTAAGGGAACAATGACGCGCTCTATCGTTGGGGCCGGAATAATACTAGTGCATCCCGACACAATTCCAATCATGCACGCGAAAACAATTGAACTAAGAAGAATTTTTTGTATATACATGAGAAAGAACCATTACAAGTCCAAAACCTAAGATCACTAATGCGATGACCCCTATTAATTCCGGATTCCCGTCGAATTGGTGGGGAAGAACCGGAAACCGTTCATTACTCCACGGCCAAATCTTCCAGAGCGAACCGATGAGAAGACCACAGAACAGAGCCATCACTGTCGTACGGTAACGATCGAGTAGTACTTTGACCGGGTGAGAAAAGACTAGCCATCCCGTTAATAAGCCCGACAAAAACAATAGGATCTTTAACCATTCCAGAGCGTCAAATGCTTCAATCATGGTGTCCCACAACCCTAGGATTATTAAAACCAAAGAGCCGGAAACTCCGGGCAAAATCCAGGCTCCAAACGCCAAAAGACCACCAACGTAAATAAGAAACCATCCTGCAGAAGAAGTACTCGAGGGAAGCAAAACTATTGCTAACGAAAGTGCCATTCCTATTGGGAGAAACAAGAAAATACGGTTGACTACGGAAGCTCTGAACGTGAACACGATCGCACCAAGTACCATGCCAAAAATGGCTCCCAGTACGAGTTCCCGATTACTGTCTTTCAAGTGAGCGATCGTGTTGATGGCTATGAACGCACCGATTAACATTCCGATGAGTAGTGGTACTAGCGTCACTGTAGGTCCTAGTAACTGTCGCAAACTCGACCATTTCATCTGAACGACGTCTTTGAAAATTACTGCTAGGGCAGACAACGCACGCACCATGCGTTCATACACACCGAGAATCAAGGCAACCGTACCGCCCGAGATACCGGGAAGAACTTCAACCACTCCCATGACCGTCCCGCGCGCCACTAATCCGAGCGTCTCTAGCGGTCGGACCGAGCGCGACAAATCCGCTGTGTCATTCGCCGTCAACGTTCAGTTCCTGTCAATATGGGTACAAAAACCACAGGTTGCACGACGTGTTCCTTCCAACCGTTGTCCGAGCGTTGCATGAACACCAGCTCTTGACCAGCCGGGGAGACTTGAGGGACTATGATGCGACCATGTTCAGCGAGCTGTTCCTTCAAGATAGTAGGCACACGGCGAGTAGCTCCAGTGAACATGATCACGTCAAAGGGCGCGTGCTCTTCCCAGCCTTCTAATCCGTCGCCAAACTTTAACTTCACATTGTGAATACCCAATCGGCGCATCTGTTTCCTCGCCTGCCATGACAGCGAGTGAATTCGTTCAATGCTGTATACCGACGCAACAAGATGAGACAAAATGGCCGCCTGATACCCACTGCCGGTGCCAATTTCTAATACCGATTGAACATGAGGAAGTTCCAATACCGCTTGGCTCATGCGGGCAACAACAAAAGGTTGGGATATGGTTTGTCGCTTTCCTATCGGTAAGGACATATCCTCGTATGCGAGGTGTTGAAGAGAGGCATCAACGAACAAGTGGCGTGGAACCGACTCCATTGCCCGTAAGACTCGATCGTCGGTAATCCCTCGATCGACCAAACGATCAATCAACCGTTGTACGGTACGCGGAGATGTCATCCCTGTGCCGCTAACCTGGTTTAAGTTCATTCACTGGGCTCCTTTACATCAAAATACTCATTCAGTGCTACGGTCGCATAGGATCCCTTCGGGAGTGCAAAACGTAGCTCGATTGTGTTCTCCTTTTGTTCCAACTCAACATCAGTCGGTTGCACTGCGAGTGCGCGGCGTTCTTGTTTGAGACCAACCCATTCCAAAGCATCACAAACTTCGCTATGCTTCTCACACAGCTTACGTTCTATAGCCAGTGCTTGGCCAAAGGTGGGTAGTTGACCACGCCCCCATAATGGTCCAGTCGGAAAATCACCTTGTAGCACATCACCATTTATCGAGGAGCACCAAGTTCCACCACGAACCCGTGTAGCTAATACCTCGTTGAACACGAAAGAACGAAGCACCGACAAATGCCGCGAGCGATCCGCATTTTTTATCCTCGGTCGCGATTGATCCACCCAATCAATTGCCCGATGCATATTGTTGTTTTGGTGACCAAATCTCTGAGGACCAAAATAATTCGGTATCGGCTGCTGCAACGCGTTGCTAGCAAGTCGGGCACTTTTGGGGACGTTGCGGACAATGATGTGAAAACGATTTTCTTTATGATGCCCAGGCCGTAACTTTCGATTGTGCCTGGTCTCGTCGAGAATCGAGAAGTTTTCGTGTTTCGGTCGTTGTGGCGTTTTTGGATGTCGTATTGAAAACCACTGGTGCGCGACGGCCCGTTTATCTTTGAGACCCGAATACCCTACATCCAGTCGCGAGACGCCGTAATGTCGAGCTAGAATACTTTGAACATCTCTGGTATTCATGCCACGTTTTTCTACGTGCAAATAAAGATGCTCTCCGTCTCCGGAAAAAGTCTGATCAAACACTTCATGGACTCGAAAGTCGGAAAGTTGTTCGCGTATAGTTCCTGCCACTCGACACTCCGAATTTGCGTGTGCCCAATCAGTTGCGATCGTCGGGGTCGACAACAAGATAGAAAGTCTCGCCTGGTGCAATCATGCCTAAGTCTCGTCGAGCGATTTCCTCGATGAGAGCATGACTAGATCGTAGGGCTGCGATTTCCTCGCGTAATTCAAGATTACGCTGCAGAATCGTTAAATTGAGATCTTGCTGCAACTCAATCTCATAGGCGAGTTGCTGGAGTGCGAAATAGCCGTTAGGGCCGAACCAAAAGGTGTATTGAAAAGCACCAAGAACAAACAGTGCTATGCAGAAGAGTATCCGCATTGTTGATCACGCTCCCTGTGAATGAGTATCTCTCTGAGGCCACGATATTCCATCGGGCCTACTCGCGCTTCCATACGCAAGAGTTGATTGTACTTAGAAATCCGTTCCGAACGGCACATCGAGCCAGTTTTTATTTGGCCAGCACCCGTTCCAACAGCCAAGTCAGCAATAAAACTATCTTCCGTATCTCCCGACCGGTGCGATATTACTGTGTTATATCCTACAGACCTAGCTAAGCGTAAGACTTCCAAGGTTTCCGTTAATGTGCCTATCTGGTTGAGTTTTACCAAAATCGAGTTTGCGATACCTGAATCAATTCCACGTTGCAAAAATCTAGCGTTGGTAACGAAGATATCATCGCCCACTAACTGGATCTCGTTTCCAAGTTTTTCCGTGAGCAATTTCCATGAATTCCAGTCATTCTCAGCCAGACCGTCTTCAATAGACTTGATCGGATAGTCGTTGATGAGTGATTGCAGATAGTTTATGAACTGTTCGCCAGTCAAAATTTGATCCTGTCCCTTCAACACGTACTTATCTGAGTCGAAGAACTCTGTTGCAGCACAATCTAACGCCAACACGACATCCTTATTGGGCTGATATCCTGCTTGTTCAATCGCCTCAATTAACAGATCCAGAGCGGCACGATCGTTATCGAGATCGGGCGCGAAGCCACCTTCATCGCCAACCGCCGTGGAATAACCGTTAGCCGCGAGCAGATTCTTTAAAATCTGAAAGATTTCGGCTCCACATCGAATCGCGGAAGCAATATCGGACATGCCGACTGGAACGAGCATGAATTCTTGGATATCGATATTGTTGTTCGCATGAGCACCGCCGTTCAATACGTTCATCATGGGTACCGGCATGCGGATGTCTTTGGTGTTGGACCAATTCGCTACGTGTTGATACAGTGGAATTCCCTGCTCGTTCGCCTGCGCGCGAGCAAATGCGCCAGAGATGCTCAGTATTGCATTCGCGCCGAGACGCGTCTTTCGTTCTGTACCGTCGAGTTCGATAAGAGATTGATCAAGCAGTTCCTGCTCAACCGAACTCATTCTCTTCAACACTGGCGCAATCGATTGCTCAATGTTGCTAACGACACTTTGTACGCCTTTACCAAGATAGCGGCGGGATTCTGAATCTCGAAGCTCTAGGGCTTCTTCTGCACCTACGGAGGCACCCGAAGGGACGAGAAAGCTACCTTCCGCACCCGATCTTAAACTGACCGTTGTCTCTACCGTGGGGTTGCCTCTAGAGTCGAGTAGTTCGACTGCTTTAATTGACTCGATCGTGCTCATTAAAGTGAGTGTTCGAGGTAGCCGTAAGACTTAACTAACGAATCGAGTTCAACAAGTTCTTCGAGCAAGGGTTTCATGAGATGTAATGGCCACGCATTCGGACCGTCGGATTTTGCTTCATCGGGATTGGGGTGAGTTTCCATGAAGAGTCCATCGACCCCTACGGCTGTCGCGGCGCGCGCGAGTACGGGAACCATCTCTCTTTGTCCACCGGATCGCGCTCCCAATCCACCCGGCATCTGTACGGAATGTGTTGCATCGAACACTACGGGACACTCCGTTTGTCGCATGATCGCGAGTGATCTCATGTCCGATACGAGATTGTTGTATCCAAAGCTAACTCCGCGTTCACACACCATAATTTGTTCATTGCCGGTGGCTTTCGCTTTGGTGACAACGTGAACCATATCCGCAGGCGCGAGAAATTGTCCCTTTTTTATGTTTACCGGTAATCCCTGTCTACAGACATTCTGAATGTAGTCGGTTTGTCGACACAAGAATGCTGGTGTTTGCAGAATTGACACAACTTCTGCAACTTCTTCAAGCGGTGTGTATTCGTGAACGTCAGTAAGAACCGGTACTTGTACCTCTTCTTTGACCCTTTGCAGAATTCGCAATCCTTCTTCCATTCCTAAACCGCGAAAACTTCCAAGCGAGGAACGATTTGCTTTGTCGAAAGAACTCTTAAAAACGAACGGAATACCCAGTGGTTCCGTGATTTCCTTCAGCGTTTGTGCGGTTTCTAACGCAAGTTTTTCAGTTTCAATAACACAAGGTCCTGAAATTAGAAAATTCGGTGCGCCGTTACCGACTTCAAAATCACAAATTTTCATAATCTAATTGCTGTTCGCGTAGGTCATCGCGGCTTGTATAAAACCATTAAAAAGCGGGTGGCCGTCTCTCGGAGAAGATGTGAATTCTGGGTGGAACTGACAAGCTACAAACCAATCCAATGCAGGTAATTCAATCATTTCAACGAGATTGTCTAACTTATTAATCCCACTTACACGCATACCGGCGGACTCGATCGCGTCAACATAATTACTATTGACTTCATAGCGATGACGATGACGCTCATAGACAACAGGTTTCTGATAGGTTTGGCGGACTAGAGAACCTTCTGCAAGGTGGCATGCCTGTGCTCCTAATCGCATCGTACCGCCAAGGTTTCCGTTGTTGGTTGATTGGTCTTTCACAGTTCCATCCAAATCCATCCATTCACTAACCAACCCAATCACTGGGTGCTCGGCTTCTGGGTTTACTTCGGTGGAATGTGCCCCTTTTAATCCGACGACGTTGCGCGCATATTCAATCACTGCGGCGTGGAGACCATAACAAATTCCAAGATATGGTACGTTGTGTTGGCGAGCAAATTCGGCGGCGCGAATCTTTCCTTCAAATCCACGTTGACCGAATCCACCGGGGACCAAGACCGCGTGAGAGCTAGCCAAAGCTGCGGTACCATTAGATTCAAGCTCCTCGGCGTCGACAAAGTCTAATTCAACCGTTGTGTGAGCGTGAATACCGGCATGAATTAAGGCTTCGACCAGCGACTTATACGAATCAAGTAAATCAAAGTATTTTCCAACCATCGTGACTTTAGTCGTTCCCTTTGGTTGATACATCACTCGGATTACGTCGCGCCATTCGGAGAGATCAGCCTGATTACACTGAAGTTGGAGACGTTCGACCACATAAGTGTCCAATCCTTGAGCGTTTAGTTCTAACGGTACTTCGTAAATGCTCTTGCAATCTTTCAAAGAAATAACGGCACGTTCTTCGACATTCGTGAACAAAGCTATTTTTTGACGTGCATCCTCGGGTAATTCTTGAGTTTCGCTCCGACACACGAGCACATCAGGTTGTAATCCGATAGAACGGAGTTCCTTAACCGAGTGTTGTGTTGGTTTTGTCTTGAATTCGCCCGATGAACTCACGTACGGTACCAACGTAAGATGGATGCTCAGTGTGTTAGTACTCCCTTCGCTGAGTCGCATTTGTCGAATTGCTTCCAAAAACGGTTGACTTTCGATGTCGCCGACCGTACCACCTGTTTCAGCGATCACGACATCGTACTCTCCGTCGTGCGAGAGAGATCGAATCCGTCTTTGAATTTCGTCAGTTATGTGTGGAATAACCTGTACGGTACTTCCTAAGTAATCTCCTTTGCGTTCACGTTGTATAACCGTTTCATACACGCTGCCAGTCGTAAAGTTATTTTCTTGGGACATACGTTGTCTGATAAAACGTTCGTAGTGGCCGAGGTCAAGATCGGTTTCGGCACCGTCATCAGTTACGAAAACTTCCCCGTGTTGTACAGGATTCATCGTACCGGGATCAACATTAATGTAGGGATCCATCTTGACGATGTTGACCTTAAGCTGACGCGCTTCAAGAATCGCGGCAAGGGATGCAGTAACAATCCCTTTACCGATAGAGGAGACCACACCACCAGTGACAAAAATGTACTTGGTCATACCGATTTAAATCTAAACCGCTGAGCCGTGTAGGGAAAAATCACGGACTAACATTTTAACTAGTGCAATGTCGCTACTATCGATTCGTCCTTCGGCACGCCGAACCACGTTAGCTATACATCCATCTAGTTTTCAACGTTGTACAACTGGTACTCGAATATCGAAACAACCGATTGTCCGAAGAACCAATCTAGCGCAATTTTCAATCACGGAACAACCTTGGTTGGATACGGTTCACACCAAATATAAACACCAATTGTGATTCAATGACCAAATATCAGCTAGAGTGCTGATTTCACACGCTTACACACCTCTGTCTGCGAAGTGATCGTAACGGTAGTTAAACACATTTTCGGATTGAGCGAGCGATAGGGAACCGGTCTGGAGTTTCGTATTAGCGGCAACGATTGGAAATCGTGGTGTTTCCTGTGAGAGAGAGTAACCAGCGACGAAATTTGGGTATATAACATACAAAAAAACGATACTGATGGAGCACAATGAACGGTATTCTGCAGCGGAGAGAGAAGGTTTACAAATTTACATCCATGTCTTTCAATAACGCCTTCAATTCTCAATCTGAATTAGCTGACTAATTTTGTAGGTTATTGTCTTGCTATCAAAAATCGTGGGAATAATTTAAATAGAGACATTTGGTAGTTGCTAATCATGCGACTTGCCACTCTCCGTTCGTAATTTGTAACTGTTTTTCTAGCCTTTTCCGTGCGGCTTTCGCCCATCCCTGCCATTTTGGAATAATGACGGGTCGACC
>CAZEFI010000011.1:43766-47960 GCA_964511425.1 uncultured Pseudomonadales bacterium | reverse complement strand
ACATAAAGCAGATTTTGATCCTTGTAACATCATTTTTGACCCGAATGTATTTGCCGTAGCGACCGGTTTAGAAGAACACCGTACCTACGGAATTGACTTTATTCGAACCTGTCAATGGGTAACCGACAATCTTCCTCTTTGCCATACTTCCGGCGGTATAAGCAATGTTTCGTTTTCTTTTCGGGGTAATGAAAGAGTTAGGGAAGCGATTCACACGGTCTTTCTCTACCATGCTATCAAAGCAGGTCTTACCATGGGTATCGTCAATCCTGGTCAACTGGGAAACTATGACGATATTCCCATAGAATTGCGAGAGGTTGTTGAAGCCGCAATACTTAATACTGACTCCAATGCTGGTGAACGACTGTTGGAGGTCGCACAAAGATACTCGGGAAAAGCCACGCACCGTCAGACAGATACGCTAGCCTGGCGTGCCGAATCAGTCAATGCAAGGCTTGAATACTCGTTAGTCCAAGGAATCACGAAATTCATCGTTGAAGACACCGAAGAAGCACGCCAACAAGTCTCTCGAGCGATCGAGGTAATCGAAGGACCACTAATGTCTGGTATGGATGTCGTTGGTGATCTATTTGCTGCTGGAAAAATGTTTTTACCACAGGTCGTCAAAAGTGCTCGAGTGATGAAACAAGCCGTAAGTTACTTGGTCCCCTTCATCGAAGAAGAAAAGTCTTCGACGGGTGTGGTACGGGCAAAAGGAACGATTGTTACCGCTACAGTTAAAGGAGATGTCCACGACATTGGAAAGAACATTGTGGGAGTCGTTTTACAATGCAATAACTATCGAGTTATCGATCTTGGTGTCATGGTACCGGCGGAAAAAATTCTTGACACTGCTCGTCAGGAACAGGTGGACATCATCGGTTTGTCAGGACTAATCACACCATCTCTGAATGAGATGGTGCACGTAGCAAGTGAAATGGAGCGGCTTGGATTCACGATACCGTTGCTCATTGGTGGCGCAACAACTTCGAAAACTCACACCGCGGTAAAAATTGATCCTGCGTACTCCGGTCCGGTGGTTTACGTCCCCGATGCATCTAAAAGTGTGGGAGTCATGGCTTCCTTACTGTCGGATCAAGATCGCTCCGCCTACATCGAATCCGTTCGAGCCGAATATCAAGGTATCAGAGATCGCCGGTCCAAAACCAAGAAACGAGAGTATCGAACCATCACGGAAGCGAGAGCTAACGGATTCTCGTGGGATTGGAGGAACTACGTACCTCCAAAACCTCAATTTCTTGGAGTACAGCAAGTTGAACTTCCAACCATAGAAGCATTGATACCGACTATTGATTGGGAACCATTCTTTATGTCGTGGTCTCTCGCTGGAAAGTTTCCACAAATACTAGAGGACCAAGTTGTCGGTATAGCTGCGAAGGAACTGTATCACGACGCACAGATGTTCCTAAAAAAGATTATCGATCAGGAATTGGTTGTTGCTAAAGGTGTGTTTGGCTTTTGGCCCGCTAACCGAAGTGGAGACGACATCGTGCTATGGCAAGATGAAAAAAGAACTGATGTACTACAAACTCTTTACCACTTACGCCAACAGCACGCACAACAAGGGTACAACTACTGTCTAAGTGACTTTTTGGCTGAACCACCGATGCAAGATTATCTCGGTGGATTTGCCGTTTCGGTCGATCAATATCCTCATTCGTCCGATATCGAAGATGACTACGACCGAATTATGTTAAAAGCACTGATGGATCGCTTGGTCGAGTCATTCGCTGAATACTTGCATCGGAATATCCGAGTACAAGATTGGGGATATGACCCCAACGAAAATCTCTCCAACGAAGAGCTAATCAGAGAACGATATCGCGGTATTCGTCCTGCACCGGGGTACCCTGCGTGTCCCAACCACAGGGAAAAGGTACCCTTATTTGAACTGCTCGACGCAACTCAGCACACCAGCGCATACTTGACGGAGAACTTTGCGATGCACCCTGCCGCTACCATCGCAGGTTGGTATTTTTCGCACCCTGCATCTAAGTACTTTAACGTGAAGGAAGTCCAAACTGATCAACTCGAGGATTACAGTAACCGACAAGGCAAACGCGTCGAAGAAGTCACAAACTGGCTTAGTTTTGCTACTTCAAATTTGGTTGGCTAGTGTTCAAAGAACTGGCGAGCCGACCTATCGGCGTTCGGTCTTGAACAATCCTAACGATGTCAATGATTAATCTATTGGCGTCGCAATGACTAAAACCGCCACCTCTGCATGTTTTGCAATGTCCTCGGCCGCTGGCCGACGCTGATGGTCTAGTCTAACGTCCTTATAGACAGCATCACCAGGAAATTCATTTAAATGTTTAGTGAGCTCTGAAATCAACATTTCCGTTTCACCGACTACGACCTGAGTACTTACCTTCATCTCACTTCCGCGAATGAGCAACGAGACATCTGAATTGTCTCGTAAATTCGGCCACCAACCAGCAGTTTTGTCGGTAAAGCATTTAATTACTCCGTCGCGCTCCGCGTACCGTACAGGGATTTCGTAATGTTTGCCTGACTTCCGACCAACATATCGAATGAGCATGAGGTTGTGGCTGAAGAAGAGATGAAAGGGAGAACGTAAAGAAAATCGCATCATCGGGTTGATAACACAAAACATGAACTCGGGTACTTGCATAGTTCTAAATCGCTAATTTTCGAATCGTTTATGTTAACTTGGTCTCAATAATCCAACGGTGTTCGCCACCTGAACTTAATCGCTAAATTCTCTGTATCCCGTTGTCTGATAGTTTCGCGCAACGTTTGCAAAACCGCATTCTGTACGGTCATATTTAGGGCGCCGGTGCGTGTATAGACGATAAAAAGATCCGACAGTGGTGCGATTTCCCACCGATATCTTAGTTGAAAAGTCGTGCGAGATATCGAAAAATCATCGTGATCCTGATTTACTTCAAACCCTCGAGAACGTATCTGATTAGCCATATCGTCATAGGTGAGATATTCGTAAGCTTTGGCTTGGATCATACGACATTGAAAGTCTAACCGAATCCGTTGTCGCTTTGTCACAAAGATTTGTATTGAAGTGCTCGAGGTCGGACTCCAACTTCGATAGCGGATGAAATTCCTATCGCCTCGGTAAAGAATTTGTCCATCGTTCAAGTCTTTTGAGAGTTGCCAGTTGATAGTCAATCTTTCTCGTGGTCGATATACCAACTGAAACCCCAATGAATTCGATTTTCCCTGAATTCGACTTTCTTGAACGCCAAACCACACAGTTTGATAGAAATTTTTAGTGTTATTTGTCGCGAGACCCATCCAAATTCCGGCCGATTGTTCAGTGCGAAAAGTTAAACTTTGGTACGCTGTCGCATCGTCAACATACGCTGGCTTGTAATTCACTGAAACCGACCAACTATTTTGGTCTCGGTCTCGAACAGAAACTCCCAGCCCAAGGCTAGTGTTAGTACGTTCCCCAGAACTATTCCAACTACCCGATAGCGCAACACTGTGATGTACTTCTCGAAAACGCGGAGTCTGGTATTGAACATTCGAGAGGTTATATCGTGTTGAAGTGCGATCCCCTCGTGAAGCGTATCCAGTACGGCTAAGGTCAAATTCTGAGCCAATGTACGTGATCTCCAACGAGTGGCGCAACGTATTCGATTGGCGATATCGGAAGTCTATAAAACCTGCGTACCCTATGTCTTGATTTGCAACGTCGGTCATGAGAATCTGAGACTCCGTACGAATCCTCCCCGACTCTGATTGAAAGCGCGCATCAATCGAATGCGTAAACGCGTCGCCCCGTGTTTTGTCCCAAGCAATTGCAGAAAGCATGCCCAATCCAATTCGTGCAGTCTGATTGTCTTCGTACAGAACGCGCAATACGCCGAACTCTCGGCCTGCGTTTTTCAAGTCGTAGACCGCAGATTCTGATTGAACGCGAAATAAAACATCTTTTTCCCATGCACCGAGTACTCCATACCGAATTCGCTTGAACTGGCCTGTTCCCTTCAACGCACCGTGTAGTTCGGTACCAAAGGCCGACCTAGACAAATCTAATACCACACCTTGGTCGACTTGTGGTGGAGACGGACGATCTCCAATACGGCGTGAGTGAAAAGGAACCAAGGAACCATAGGCGCGATTCGTCGGTAAGAAAATCTCCCGTCCTTCGACAAAGAACAAACGCCGATCTGGAAAAAACGACTCAAA
>CAZEFI010000011.1:6294-43666 GCA_964511425.1 uncultured Pseudomonadales bacterium | reverse complement strand
TACATAGAGTCGAGTGTTATTCATCTAAGTCGAGTAAGCAACCGTCTTAGCACTACCACCAAGATTGCGGAACTGATTCTCCGTTTGGAAGCACACAGAATTTTAGTGTAGTCGATGCATGTATACTCATTTCCAAAACACGTCGATAGGAGGCCTCGGCACAAACTCAATATGCACTCTAATATTGGGACGCTCAACGAGAGCGCATTACATAAGAGCTTAAAAGAACTCTACGCCGAAGACGGCGATGAAATCGAGTGTCCCGTGGGTGACTACATCGTTGATATAAAGAAAACAAACCGTATTGTCGAAATCCAAACTAGTAACTTACACCACGTCATACCCAAACTTTACAATCTTTTGCGCGAGCACGTCCTGCATTTAGTCTATCCCATTGCCGCACGAACGACGATTTCAAAAACACAGGAAAATGGTAGCGTACAGCAACGGAAATCGCCGAAAAAGAAAACTATTTTTGACATCTTTGCAGCCTTTGTTTCTGGTCCTGAGATAATCTTGCATCCCAATTTCAGTCTAGAAGTCCCCTTAATCCACGAAGAACAGATTCGCGTTTATGATGGTAACAGAGGATGGCGGAAACGACATTGGATAACGGTCGACCGAAGACTGATCGAACCTCTTGATACCCATCTATTTAACGACCCGCATGACCTTTGGTTGTTATTCGAAAAAAGGGTGCCGGTTACGTTTACGACCAAACAGGTATCAGAACGCGTATGCATTACTCGGCGACTCGCCCAACAAGCTGTCTATTGTTTACGTCGATGCGACGTCATCAATGCCGTTGGGAAAGAGAGAAACGAAATCATTTACGCGTTGAAGAAGACTAATTAGGTGATCACTTCCCATCCACTAGACGTATTTTGAAATGATTAAACAATATATACCATATTTTTAATATAAATAGTTAAAGTTATTACATAATGGGTCACCTACTTCAAACCATGACATTGATTTTCGCGCTGACGGCAGTTGCTGCTTCGCTGGGAATGTTCGCACGTCAGCCTCTTATCATCGTTTACATCCTACTTGGATGTGTCCTGGGTCCTTACGCGCTCGGATGGATTGGAGAATCTCATGCTATCGAAGAACTCGGACACATAGGAATTATTTTCTTACTTTTCATTGTCGGATTGGACCTTCCAACAAAGCGCATAAAAAACGTGTTTCGACAGTCCATCCTCACAGTACTAGTCAGTTCCGTCGTGTTCTTTGGAATTGGATTCGGTTTGGGATTCGTGCTGGGTTTTGAGTCTCGAGAAGCAATGATCACCGCCTTAGCGTTTTTGTTCTCAAGTACTATCGTTGGTGTCAAATTAATTCCAAGAACAGCACTACACCATCGACGAGTCGGCGAATTGGTTATTGGGCTACTCATCCTTCAGGACATCTTAGCAGTACTCGCACTTATATATGTGTCAAGTTCAGGAGAACCGATTTCGTTACTTGCATGGCTCAAAGTGTTCGGAGTACCGCCACTCATAGTACTCGTAGCGTTAATTGGTGCGAAGTTCGTGTTCTGGCCCCTGATGAAAAAATTTGACGTGGTCACCGAGTACACGTTCCTAATGTTCCTCGGTTGGTGTATGGGCATCGCATTTTGCGCCCATGCTCTCGGTGTGACTTTTGAAATTGGAGCTTTTATTGCAGGCGTGTCTTTAGCAAATTCTTCAACAGCTCAACTGGTCGCGACTACGCTTGAACCACTTCAAGATTTCTTCTTAGTTCTGTTCTTCTTTTATGTTGGTACGACTGTTGATCCAGTTCTCCTGTGGAGTGTCGCTTGGCAAGTGGGCTTGTTAGCACTTGCATGTGTGCTGATAAAACCATTGGTATTCCGATATCTCATTGGACTGTGTGGAGAAGACCGAAAAACCAGTTGGGAGGTTGGATATCGACTCGGACAGAACAGCGAATTTTCACTGTTGATCCTATATGTTGCTGCCACACAAATGAGCGATCGCGCGTCGCTTACCGTGCTGGGTGCAACAGTTCTAACTATCCTGATCTCTTCCTATATTGTCGTGTTCAACTTCAAAAATCCAATCGCATTGACGGATCGGCTTCGGGTCAACTGACCGTCGACTACGTTGAAAGCTCTACCACGCCTCGTCCGACCATCTCACCTTTTAACAATCTACGGACGCCGTTCATCACAGTACTTAGATCGTAGGAGTGTTCTAATTGCTCGAGATGCGGAAATTTCCATTCGGTAGCTAGTTTTTTCCACATTGTTGATCTTTCGAATTGAGGAGTTTCCGCAGAATCAACTCCGAGTAAATTTACATTGCGAAGGATAAATGGAAAAATAGAACCGGGGAACGTAGGGGAGCTGACCAACCCGCAGGCGGCAGCACTAGCACCATATCGCAATCCTTTGATCGCGTGCATAAGCATCTCGCCACCGACCGTATCGACGATTCCTCCCCATGATTCTCGAAGCAAGGCACGGTGGGAATCTTCCATAAATTTTTCACGACTCAAAACCGTATGTGCGCCTAACGATCGAAGAAACTCTTGCTGCGTGTTCTTTCCTGTGATGGCATGTATTTCATACCCTAAGTGCCCCAACAGACTGACCGCACAACTACCTACACCACCAGTGGATCCAGTGACCACAATTGGACCACTTTCAGGATTCATACCTAAGCGTTCCAGTTTTTGGACACAGAGCGCGGCAGTAAGACCTGCGGTACCTATAACCATGCATTCGCGCGGTGTAAGTTCTTTAGGTTTCAGAACTGCCCATCGCGCAGGTACACGTACTCGCTGACCGAATCCACCATCAGTATCCATACCTAGTCTAAAACCAGTAACGATGACGAGATCTCCAATTTTGAACTCCTCGGTCGTAGATTCAACCACGGAACCCACGGCGTCTATACCAGGAGTGTGAGGGTAATGACGAGTCACGCCTGGTGCCCCTGTCGCAGATAATGCGTCTTTGTAATTTAGAGATGAATACAGTACGTCAATAAGGAGGTCACCGGGCGGCAATTCGTTTGTGGACCTCTCAACAACTTGTTGACGAAAAGTGCCGTTTCCTTCGTTAAATACTCGTAATGCGAGAAACTTACTCACGCTCAAGAAAGTTTAGTCTTCAACCATCTTGCAATGGAAAGCATGGTAGTGGCTGTTTGATTGAGCAAATCCGATAACTGCTTCTTCGGGGGATGCCACGTAAGTTCTAATACTCTGGCTTTGTCACATGCTTGCATGATGTATTCATCGCTGGTCATGATGTCGTCGATTAAATTTCTTGCAAGAGCACGTTCACCGTACCAGGACTCACCGGTTGCAACAACATTCAGGTCAACATGAGGTCGATGTGTCGATACAAACTCCTTGAACAGTTCGTGCACGTCTTCAATTTCTTCCAAAAATTTCTTTCGCGCCGCGTCGGTGTTTTCGCCGAATACAGACAACGTACGTTTAAATTCTCCAGCCGTGATAATCTCATAATCAATGTCATACTTCTTTAGAAGTCGATTGACATTAGGAATTTCAGCCGCGACACCAATTGAACCAACCAGTGCGAATGGTGCCGCCAAAATCTGATCTGCGACTACGGCAATCATGTAACCTCCACTAGCAGCTACTTCATCGACTGCTACGGTGAGTTTAATGCCCGCTTTTCGTATGCGCATTAGTTGTGACGCTGCATATCCGTAAGAATGTACGACGCCTCCGGGACTATCTACTTTGACGACTACTTCGTCTTGTTTCGTGGCTTGCGTAAGCACGGCAGATATCTCGTGTTTTAATCGCTCAACTTTGCTAGCTTCCAGATCGCCTTTGAATCCGAGTACGAAAACACTCTTTTGTGTATCGTCTTGTTGTTCTGTTTCCGTGTCTTCCTTTTCTTCCTGTGCGGTATCTTCGTCTTCGCTGCTTGAATCCGGTTTCGTATCCGCTATGACTTTTTCCGTAGAAGACTTAGACGCTGCTCTTTCTTTTTGTTTCTTTTCCTTTCGCTCAGTCTTGCGGTGTTTTTTCACCTGTCCTTGGGAAAGCGCGGCTTCCTCAATGGTCAAGCGCATTGCATCGTAAAAGTCATTTAGGTAGCGTACCGAAAGATGTCCGACTTGCCCTCGGTCGGCAGTACGTCTCAGGGCAATTGAGCTAATGACCGCAATTACCACCACGATTGCAACTACTACGGTGATGGTCTGTAACAAAAAACTGAGGTAGTCCCACAGTATTTCCATCATATGATTTGTCCTATATCAGTGGTCAGGCTGAAGGAAGGGACTCCCATCAATAGTTGAACCTCCTACCATCAGCATTTGGTGTCTTGAGCGTATACTCTGCGCGCAAAATTTTGGGCAATGAGCTAAAGTCGAGGCAAGGTATTGTACAAACCTGTCCAATCATGTTGCTGGGAATTACAACACTTTTCAACACTAGCTGGTGTACCCGTTCCATAAGGCACTCTCATTCCGAACCATACTTAAAATCCATTACCAAATTTAGATTTCACGCCATGATCATGCGCGGTGCAATGTCCTTCCAATTTCTTCCGTTGAAACAAGGATTCTAACTTGGCAAATTCTTACGATTCCGGTCGACCGTCAGGGTCCAGCAACTTGACACTCATGGACTTCGTCCACAACTTCATGGGTGATGCTCCTGTGTGGTACAAAAAAACCATTGTTGGCTTCTTAATTCTGAACCTTCTGTTGTTCTGTCTATGGCAACTCGCGCCGTTTGTGGGATTAGCAGATACCGTGCCTATGGTGAAAACAGTGGCTGGTTGGATCATAGTCCTGCAGTTTATTTTTACACTGGCAATGGCGTTACAGTGCTATCCGCTGCAACCTGGAGGTTTGATTGCGATTCAAGCAATCGCGATGCAATTGACTTCAGCGGCGACCGTATACGCAGAAGTCAAGAGTGGTTTGAAAGTGATTTTGTTGCTTATGTTTATGGTCGCAGGTGTTTTCTTTATGAAAGACTTGTTGCTATGGATTTTTACAAAAATATTTGTTAACGTTCGATCAAAAATAACCATCTCTGTGCTGTTCATGTTTGTCGCGGCGATACTTTCTGCTTTCCTTGATGCGTTAACCGTTATTGCAGTAGTGATTACTATCGGGGTTGGTTTTGCCAACGTAATCGATGGATTACTGAACGATGCGGGTAGTTTCCGTGATCAATCGAGTCGTCAGCGATTTGAGGAGGACCGTCAACAGTTCTACCGCTTTCTACGCAACATTATGATGCATGCGGCTATCGGTACCGCGTTAGGAGGTGTTTGTACCATGGTTGGTGAACCTCAGAACTTGCTAATTGCCAGTAAACTGACATGGGGATTTAATCAGTTTATTGTTGAAATGGCGATTGTTACGATGCCTGTGTTTGCAGTCGGTATCGCCACATGTGTCGTATTAGAAGTAACTCGGTCGTTTTCTTTCGGTGCCACTGCACCGGCCTCCATACTGAATGTGTTGAAGGAACACGATACCAAAGTAAGCACTCGATTTACCGGTCGCGATAAAGCTAGACTGGTAATTCAAGCACTAGCTGTAGTATTTCTTGTCGTGGGTCTGACAAAGCAATGGGCTGAGGTCGGATTAATTGGACTGTCCATAATTGTGATTCAAACAGCCTTTAATGGCGTAATTCGGGAACATGATCTCGGGCCGGCATTTGAAGAAGCTCTTCCATTCACCGCACTACTTGTCGTATTTTTCGCAATAGTCGCAGTGATTCATGATCAACATTTATTCTCGCCAGTGTTGGCATATATACTAAGTCTAGACCCCTCGATTCAACCAGGGATGTTTTACATTGCTAATGGGATTTTGTCTGCTATCAGTGACAACGTGTTCGTTGCAACCGTATACATCAACGAAATTCACCAAGCGTTCGTCGACGAAAATATTAATCGTGAATTGTTTAATAAACTTGGGGTAGCGGTGAACACGGGAACAAATATTCCCAGTGTCGCTACACCGAACGGCCAAGCAGCGTTTTTGTTCTTACTGACCTCTTCGTTAGCACCGAGAATTCGATTGTCTTATGTCAGAATGGTGTATATGGCACTACCGTACACCATTACGTTGGGGATAACAGGTTGGATCATGGTGCACTTTTTCCTGTGACTCTTGGGGAACCACGTCTTTCAGCCTTTGATGTTGTTTTGTGAAAGGTTCTTCATAAAAACTTCGTGATTCTCTACTTCCTCGTCTGTTGCATGCACTACAAAGGGTTTTCGGTTCTCCAAAAACGATGTACTGAGTCGTCGCTGTGCATTAGTTGATTCTCCAGCCCCGTCGGACTCGAACAGTTCCTGCTCTCCAGATACCATTCGAATATAAACTCGAGCTAGCAACTCCGCGTCGATCAACGCCCCGTGAAGTTCGCGATTACTCAAATCTACTTTAAATCGCTTACAGAGAGAGCTTAAATCATTTTGAGCTTCTCCATATTTTTCGCGTGCAATTGCAAGTGAATCGATGATGTTACAAACGTCCCTCATACTTGAACTTGAGCCCGCGAGTTCCAACTCATGATCCAAAAATTTACGGTCGAACTCGGCTTGGTGCATGACTACGTCTGCATCTTGTATGGCGTTAAGAAAGTCGCTCACAATGTCACCAAACTTTGGTTCATCGCGTAAGTCTGCCCACGTTTTACCATGAATCCTAACAGCTTCTTGTTCTATTTCTTTTTCGGGGTTCAAGTTCGCGTGAAACCGAGTTTCTATCGTAGCTAAATCATGAATTTCAACGCATGCTATTTCTATGACCCGCTCTCCGTTTTCAACATAGAGACCAGTGGTTTCGGTGTCCACTACAACTAGTCGGTTGCTAGTCACCACAAATTCCCTTCAATGTCTCGATGCGAGTCAAATTTACCAGCTTCCTCGCGCGCTAGCTGGTCAACAAGTTCGTTGTACTGATTTCCAGAATGTCCGCGTACCCATCGCCAGGTAATACGATGTTTCAAAGTAAGGGCATGAAGATCTTGCCAAAGCTCTTTGTTCTTTACAGGTTTTCCGTTAGCAGTTCTCCAGTTATTCTGCCTCCATGCGTTAATCCAATCGGTAATACCATCAATAACGTAACGGGAGTCGGTGAATAACTCAATCTCACACGACTCAGTCAACGTCGACAGAGATGCAATCACTGCTTGCATCTCCATACGATTGTTTGTGGTGGATGGATCTCCACCGGAAAGAGTCGTGGATATTTCGTCCACTTGCAGGAGAGCAGCCCAGCCGCCGGGTCCAGGGTTACCCGAACATGCACCATCGGTATAGATGACACAAGACCTCATAGCTGAGGTTGTCCTAGGTAACCAATACTAACAACAAAAAAGGTTAAATTTCCGGTGGGAGATTGTTCTTTATTCGGGCGTTGTTGCGGAGTGCTCTTACGAAAATGCGCACATCTCGATTTTCATGAGATGTCTCCAAATCTGTGCGAATGCTCTGTTGATCGGACAGTGGCAGTTCTTCCCAGTCACCCGCGCGAACGCCGGTGACGACAAGGATCGCCTTGTCATTCAGTACGCCATCGACAGCAAGAATCTTACGATCACCTTCCTCAAGGACACCTATCTGAAATGCTTCGTCTCGCACGGTATAAGGAACATCTTGTCCCCGTCGAGCTAGTCTGTCGACTGTGTTCCAGTCTACACCGAAGTCGCTCGCAACTTGGTTAAAGTCATCAGTTTCTAGCAACTGCTCGTAGGCTGCGTCGCGATCGCGCACAACCCGACGCGCTGCTTCTTCTCGTTTGAGCACTGCACGAATCTGGACTCGAACATTTTCCAGTGGTTTTAACTCAGGAGGTGTGCGAGATACTAATCGGGCGACAAGAGCTTGTCGCTCGTCGATTTCGACCACTGAACTGTTAAAGCCATTGTCCAACACATCTGGTTCTAAGATTTGTTCACGTACGTCGTACGAATCTAGTACACCTTCCCCAAAGCTACGAGTAACTCCTGCTTGGGTTTGAATCTGTTTTCCAAACGCTTCCGAGACTGGATCCAGAGTTTCATTGTCAAAGGCTAAATCGGCCAATTCCCGAAGACCTTCATCGTAATCAGGTGTGGCTAACTCTTCGAGCATCTCTTGTCGAATTTCGTCAAAACGACCTTCCAAGGAGGCCGGATCAACTTCTTGAATCTCGTTTAACTTGATCAAGTGTACGCCATATTCTGTGACCACGGGTTCTGATATTTCACCCACTTCCATAGAGAACAATACATCTTCAAATTCTGGGACAAAGGCTCCACGTCCGGCAAAATCCAAATCACCGCCAAAAATGGCATTAGTGTCGTCTTCAGAATATTCGGCAGCGAGTTCGCCAAAACTCTCTCCATCCATTACCCGCTGTCGAATATCCAGAATTTGCTCTGTAGCTTCTTCTTCGGTTCGAGCTACATCGACTTTCAGGAGAATGTGTTGTGCTTTGCGTTCCGCATTCTCCTGTGCTAGCCGCTCCTCCTCTTCAAAAGCTTCTAATATATTTTCCTCGGAAACTTCCAGTCCCATGGTATAGTCCGCTTTGGATATCACAATGTAACTCAATTCAAAGGACTCATCCGACATATACTCGTCTGAGTTTTCCTCGTAGTAGGCTAGAATCTCTTCCTCAGTGGGTTCAATCTCTCCTACGTAAGAATTGGCTTCAAACAACAAGTAGGCAATATCTCGTGTTTGCCGCCCTACGTGTGCGGCATCCATGAGTTCACTTTCAGTGTAGAAAGAGGTATGTCGTTGCAAATTCCATAAAGCCTCGACAACATGATCCTTGCGAAGTTCTTCTTCGTAAGTCTGTAAAGAGTACCCGAGATACCGCGGAACTCGGATCTTGAAAGTTTCCTGATCAAACACACCATCCACCTGGAACAAGGGATTTGAAGAAATCGTGTCTAGGTAATGCTGTCTGGAGGAAACCATTCCCAAATCCGCGGCTTTCTGCAAATACAACTGGTGCTCAATCATCCTGTCGAGGACGGCTCGACCGTTCACCATCGTCTCTATCGTTTCGAGATCATACTCTCCGTTATATCTTTGATAGAGATTCGCTATCTCGGTTTGAATTGCGCGATCATAAGCACCTACTGGTATGTTGTATCCGTTCACGACAGCTACACCAGGTGGAGTAAAAGTCGCAAACAAATTGAAAGCACCAAACCCAAATACGACGAGTACAAAGGCAATGAGTCCAAAAACAATTTTGGCACTCGTTGTTTGCGCCCGTACCCTTAATCGCTGAAGCATGTTTCGCTAGTGAGAGATGACCTACGGAAAAACTCGGGGCGACTGTGAAAGTTAACCGTTAACTGACTCGTTGAGTAGTTTTCCGGCTTTAAATACGACATGTTTACGGCTGGGAACCTGGACCGGTTCACCTGTCCGTGGATGACGCGCCGTATACGCAGCACGGTGACGCGCGCTCAAACTACCGAAACCGGTCAAAACGACCGAGTCACCATCGGTCAAAGCCTGCGTGATGCCACTTAATACGGCATCAACAGCGGACTTTGCATCCTTGCGGGTCAATCCGGCTTCATGTCGGACGTGTTCTACTAAATCTCGTTTTTGCATGTGATTTCCTCGAGTATGAAATAAAGGACAAAATAAACAATCTGGAAAACCAGGCTACGACTGGTTCTCAGAATAACCGGTTTCGCCTTGCGGCAGAAACAACGTGCAGACATTAACCGTTCACCAAAAGAGGTTTTTTGGTATCGTCGTCTTTGTAGATTAGTAACGGAGGACACTCCCCGTTTACAACCTGTGCATCAACAACGACCTTTTCCACTTCTTTGTTCGAAGGTATGTCGTACATCGTATCTAATAGTATCTCTTCTACGATCGAGCGGAGACCGCGTGCGCCCGTTTTACGTTCCAATGCTTTTTGCGCAATCGAACTGAGCGCATCTTGTCGAAACTCAATCGTGACATCTTCCATAAGAAAGAGCTCCGAATACTGTTTTGTGAGTGCGTTTTTCGGTTCAGTAAGAATGGTCACGAGAGCACTTTCATCTAGTTCATCCAGAGTCGCTACGACCGGTAATCGACCGACGAATTCTGGAATTAGTCCGTAACGAATCAAATCGTCCGGTTCTACCTTTTTCAATATCTTATCGATGCTTTCCCCACTGTTTGGTCCCGCTACCGTAGCTTCAAAACCAATCCCACTATCATCAGTACGTGCTTGAATAACACGATCTAGTCCTGCGAATGCTCCCCCACAGATAAACAAGATGTTCGAGGTATTGACATGCATGTATTCACCTTGTGGATGCTTCCTCGAACCGTGCGGTGGGACTGAAGACATCGTACCTTCAATCAGTTTTAGTAGTGCCTGTTGAACTCCCTCGCCTGACACGTCACGCGTGATGGAAGGGTTGTCTGACTTGCGCGAAATTTTGTCAATTTCATCAATATAAACGATGCCATTCTGTGCCTTTTCAACATCGTATTCGCACTTCTGCAGTAGTTTCTGAAGGACATTCTCTACATCCTCACCGACATAACCGGCTTCGGTGAGGGTCGTCGCATCAGCGATGCAAAACGGTACATCCATTAGCCGAGCTAGCGTCTCTGCCAATAGAGTCTTACCACTCCCGGTCGGCCCAATTAAGAGAATGTTAGCCTTCGCGATCTCCACATTGCTCCGCTCCTTGGAACGAATTCGTTTGAAATGAGTGTAAACCGCGACCGAAAGTACACGTTTGGCATGCTCCTGACCTATTACGTATTCGTCAAGTCGAGCTTTAATCTCGTGTGGTAGAAGTAGACGAGCCAATCGGCCCGGTTGTTCGGTGGGGTCTTTGAATTCCTCCCGGACCATTTCGACACAGACGTCGATACATTCATTACAAATGAATACGGATGGTCCTCCGGAAATTAGTTTTCTCACTTCGAACTGACTTTTCTCGCAAAAAGAGCAGAAAGCTCGCCCCGATATTCCACTACCCATTAACCATCTCCTTCAGCGGCGCAGTTGTACATGTGTGCGTCGGCGATGCAACGGAATAATTCGAACAGGACAGGCAATGTGAATTTCATTGTCGATGGAATAAGTATAGGGCAATTTTCCTTGAACGCGCAAACAAATTGTTAAAAAAATAAGCTTGCGCGTTTGTCAAGGAGTTATTTTAGTTTCTCGAGTGTTTCTAATCACATCAATCAGACCATATTTTTTGGCTTCTGCTGGGGACATCCAAAAATCTCGATCAGTATCTGTAGCGATTTGCTTCTCGGATTGTCCAGTGTGATGCGCAAGCAAACTATTGAGTGTTTCACGTAAATGGAGAATTTCCTTAACTTGAATCTCAATGTCGGTTGCTGTACCTTCGGAACCTCCACTTGGTTGGTGCAACATGATACGGGAATTCGGTAACGCTGAGCGTTTTCCTGCGGTACCTGCAGCAAGTAGGAACGCACCCATACTCGCGGCCTGCCCAATACAAGTTGTCGCGACGTCTGACCGTATAAATTGCATTGTGTCATAAATTGACAGACCTGCCGAAACCGTTCCGCCCGGTGAGTTGATATAGACGTGGATGTCTTTCTCGGGATTTTCTGACTCACACCACAAAAGTTGAGCTACGACTACGTTAGCTACAGCATCGGTTACCACATCGGACAAAAATATGATGCGCTCCTTTAGTAGACGTGAATAGATATCGTAAGAACGTTCCCCACGCGCACTTTGTTCAAGTACCATAGGTACAAAGTTCATTCCGTGAACAGTAGTCATTGTTTCGGTTGTTCCTCCGTCACTATATCGTTCGCTTTCTTTGTAGAACCCGAGCTTCTAAATTTTTTCTTAAACCAATTGGTAAACACGTTTCCTCGCGCGGGTGAATCGTGAGCTTCCTCTGTCGTGTTTAATTCGTCAGAGGACTCTAGCATATCTTTAGACACATCCGATTCAGGGGTATTTATACGGGTTTCTACTTCAAGTGTTTGTTCAATTTCGTCCGTACTCACAGGAGCGGACCAGCTAAACGGGCCACCGGATGGAGGAAGCGTCCAAAACCCCAAGCGACTGAGAAAACAAAAGTCGAAAAAACTGACGAACACCTCAGGTGCACCATTTCGTTCGTATATGTCGGTAACTACACGTGTCCGCCTCAAGTCGTGACGCACGAGATTTTGATACTCTGGATCAAAAACTCTCTCTGAATCTTGCCCAAGTTTGCTCAGTCGCTCATACTCAATCCGTGTAAACTCGGTTATTAAATCGTCAGTCGGCTCTAAATCATTGTTTTCCGCATACTGTGTAGTGAAGAGAAATTCAAGAATACGAAAATAGCCTCTGTTGAAAATTGAGGGTTTCACTCCAAAAAAGTCAGGTAAAAAAGTGGCACCTAGTTCAGTCCACGACTTATCCGCGTGAGCAACGTGTTGCTCTCCAACCAATAACCGATAAGGTAAATCTACAGGATTCAAAGCACAAATCTGTGCTGTAATCTGAGCAATCTGTGCATCTCGAGTGCCCTGCTGAGCGGTCGTGCTTGTATACCGCTTTAACTCCTCATTGAGCTCTTTAAGGTTGGTATAAGGTACGTCATCCCGAGAGAAAAATTCTTCAGCTACTGCCGACGCGGGAATTTCTTCAACGTGGAGAATTTTGACTTTGACATGCAATTGCCTTTGAGGTAGTCTTGTAGGGTCTAGCCAAGAAAATATCGAAATTGGAGACTCACTTTCGTTCGGCTCGTTTTCCTCGGACGACGCAGTGGTAAGATTGTCAGTTCCCTCTATATTGTTTCTTGCCGAACTAACTTCTTCATTAGCAGCGTCTTTTTGATTCTGAATTGTAGAAGGTGGGACGCTTGGAACATCTTTCTCAACTTCAAACTCATCCCCAACCGATCGATTCAACAGTTCATCATGTAGTAGTGAGCCGAGTTGGTCAGCATCGTATAACCACTTCTCCATAACAAATCGGTGTTGACCCACGTAGTCGTGCGCCCACTCGGCGTACGTACTTCGTACATCACCAGCGAATCGTGAATCGATGTCTTCAATCTCGAGGGTCACTCGATCGCCATGTTTAATGGGGCGGTCCAACTCAACCCCAATCGCATGATCAAATCGATAGAGAGTTGCTCCGCGTTTTACACAATCTTCGTCAATTTCAATTTTTGGAATACAAAGATCTAAAGATTCCAACCGAGAAAAATCGAGGACAGGTCTTTCAATGAAGTCAACGATATATTCTGTATCGTTTAGATCTTTGGGTTTATCAATATCAACATGAGTAATCTTCCAAACGTCAAAATCGGCGAGCTGTTCAGCATATTCCATCGCATCACGCACGCCATGAGAGTGTACCTTCTCCAAAATGGTGTCTCGGTATCGTTCTTGAATTAAACTTCGAGGTACTTTTCCCGGGCGAAAGCCGGGCAACCGTGCTTCATGAGCTAAGTTTTCCGCATTCTGCTCAAACCGACGTTCTAACTGATCATGACCCGGTTTAAACCTGAGTCGCCGTTCGAGCGAACTTAGTGGCTTTATAGATGTAGAGAGCACCATGAAATGTTATAAAAATAGAGCGGCGAGGTTAAATCAGTGGGGTGGATGATGGGGCTTGAACCCACGACAACCAGATCCACAATCTGGGGCTCTACCAACTGAGCTACATCCACCAAAGAATTTTCTTTGCGGTCGTGTCTATGCACGGAAGAGTGTAAGCTCCAGCCCGAAAGAAATTAACAATAAATTTTACGGATGAATCTTAGTACCGGATCCGACACCCCCGGGTTGAGCAGTGTGTTCAAGTGGCACGCCCGGAAGGACTCGAACCTTCAACCCTCGGCTTAGAAGGCCGATGCTCTATCCAGTTGAGCTACGAGCGCATTGTCTTACACTTATCGACTAGAAAAAGTGGTCGGGGTAGAGAGATTTGAACTCCCGACACCCTGCTCCCAAAGCAGGTGCGCTACCAGACTGCGCTATACCCCGATATTCTGAGCGTTAAAGTAACACTATATGCTACTTAATGACATCTCCCAAATCAAATGTTGACTCACAACAGTGCGCATCGCATTGGGTGTGCAAAATTATTTAACCCTCCACGCATAAATCGCACTCCCCTATATGACCGCACGCATTCTCAATGGCTTAGCAATTGCTAAATCAATTCGACACGAAGTTGGCATAAGAGTTCAACAGATCGTCGAACAACATGGTGTGCGGCCCGGATTGACCGTTGTTTTGGTCGGTCAGGATCCCGCTTCGGAACTGTACGTAAAGCTCAAAAAACGCGATTGCGAAGCCGCAGGAATTCGTTGTGAGATAAAAAATTTTGCCGCTGATATCTCCGAAAGCCAACTTACGGACACAATAGATAACTTAAACGAAAACCCAACGGTTCACGGGATCCTACTGCAACTTCCGTTACCCGAAACGTTTTATGCACCGCGCATAGTCGAACGTATTGATCCTATAAAAGATGTAGACGGCATCACGCCGTTAAACATGGGAAAACTGGCTTTACGCGAACCGGCGCATCGCTGTTGTACTCCGAAAGGAGTTATGACTCTACTCGACCACACCGGTGTTGACCTTTTAGGGCTTGACGCTGTCGTGGTCGGTGCTTCAAATCACGTTGGCCGCCCGATGTGTCTAGAGCTTTTATTGCGAGGTTGCACGGTCACCTGCACCCACAAATATTCCAGAGACACGTCGTTCCACACTCGACAGGCGGACATCCTTGTTACCGCCACGGGAATTGGAGGACTGATCCGCCAAGATTGGGTTAAACCCGGAGCGATTGTCATCGATGTAGGTATTGAAACTCAACCGGACGGTCGATTAAAAGGCGATGTTGAATATGAAGAAGTAAAAGAAGTAGCATCTTGGCTGACGCCAGTTCCGGGAGGCGTTGGCCCCATGACTCGAGTATCTATTCTTCAGAATTTACTCACTACAGTCGAACAATCCTTGCAGTGAATCGACTCTTTATTGCAGATCTTCATTTAGATTCTTCCACACCCGAAAAACTTTTCGCGCTACGTCGAGTGTTAACTGACGCAGTGCACCAAGAATGCTCAATCTATATTCTTGGTGATTTGGTCGAAACCTGGATTGGAGACGACGACGATTCCGAATTCGCAGACCAGTTGCGAATTGTTCTACGAACGCACGCCGTTCACGTTCCCATGTTTTTGATGCATGGGAATCGAGATTTTTTAATCGGAGAACGGTTCGCTTCGGACGTAGATGCGACAATTCTGGATGATCCAACCGTTATCGAAATTCAACACGAGCGAGTGCTGCTTTCTCATGGAGATATGTTTTGTACGAGCGACCATGCGTATCAGGACATTCGCAGGAAGTTCCGGTCCGCACGTTGGCAGCAGGATTTTCTTGCTAAGAGCTTGAGTGAGCGTCGACAGCTCGCAACGAAAATGCGTATGCAAAGCAAAGAAGCGGTTGCAGAAAAGAGTGATTACATTACCGATGTAGCAGAAGACGCGATCGTAGCGGCATTACAGTCGTTCGATTGTCGGACAATGATTCACGGGCACACTCATCGTCCTGGTCAACATCGAATGGCACGAGGGTTTACGCGTTTTGTACTTGGAGATTGGGGACGATGCGGTTGGCGAATATATTCGTTACCACAGATTCAGCTCGAATGTTTTCCAGTTCGTTTTGACTCTCACCCATAATTAGGGAACTCCCAAATGGCTTCCGTCAACTCGCACCGTGGTCGGGATCACCACTGTGAAATCGAAACTGATCGTCGTACTCAGCGATTAACTTCGCCTCACATTCGAGCAACTTCTGTGCACGCTTGTGAATCTCTGTCTCGCTCTCAATCTGTTGAGCTAAATCGAGGTATGTTAAAAAGTGTCGATGTTCCGACTCCTTTAATTTGCTATATAAATCGGCAATCTTACCCTCAAGAGCTTCTTGTAATAGTTCGAAGCGCTCGTAGCTTCTGGCTTCAATGATTGAGGCAATCACTAAATCATCGATCTTTGAAGGATCATTCTCTTTGGCATATTGATGCAGTCCTTTGGCATATCTACTCGGGCTAATAAGTTGGTATTCAATCTGAAGTTGTTGAATGAGCTTCATAACCTGTTCGAAGTGGCGCATTTCCTCTCGAACTATCCGAGAGAGTTGTACGGCGAAATTAGACCTAGTACCGTAGCGATAAATCATTGACAATGCAGAACTTGCGGCTTTGCGTTCGCAGTTTGCGTGATCGATCAGTAGTAGTTGTTGGTGGTTTTGCGCGTGTACAACCCAAGTGAGCGGGGTGTTCACGTGCAAGAAATCGACGACCCTTAGTGCTACCAGCTTTGTCGTCCTACTTAAGAATTAATTGCTTTATAGACTTTGAAACGCGAGTGCTGCTTCGGTTGCAACCTTCGACGCGTTGCTTCGAATTTTCGAAAGTGCCATCAGATAGTCTGGACTAATGTCTGGATTGTCGTATTTTCCGTCAAACACAGAACTCTCAAACCCATCCACGTTCGAGTTCCCCTCGCGTGCTGCGGCGATTAAATCGGGAAGCGTTTGATAAACGAGCATATCTGCACCAATACGGGTCGCAATCTGTTCTTCGTTGCGATTATTTGCTAAAAACTCGCTACTTGTAGGTAGGTCGATCCCGAACACATTCGGAAATCTAATTGGCGGTGCCGCGGAAGCAACATAAACTTTGTTTGCACCGGCACTCCGCGCCTGACGAACACACTCTGTGAGTGTCGTGCCTCGAACGATAGAATCCTCGATCAGTAGAACATTTTTACCTTCAAACTCAAGCTGAATCGCATTGAGCTTTCGTCGCACGGACTTTCGTCGCAAACTCTGCTCGGGCATGATAAAAGTGCGTCCGATATAACGATTCTTCACAAATCCCTCACGCAGTTTCACATTCAACCGATTAGCCACGGGAATTGCCGCGGTGCGACTCGTTTCAGGTATTGGAATGACAACGTCTATGTCGTGTTTTCCATCGGTGAATCGGTGCAAAATTTGATCAGCGAGTTTGTCTCCCATGCGTAGTCTCGCTTTATATACGGAAATGTCATCCATTACCGAATCGGGACGAGCCAAATATACATGCTCGAAAATACACGGTGTCAGACTCGGGTTGTGATGACACATTTGCGCATGCAGTTGTCCTTGGCGATCAATAAAAACCGCTTCGCCCGGTCGTACATCGCGATAGATTTCGTACCCAAGAATCGAAAGTACCGAAGATTCACTAGCAATGATGTAGTCATCGGTGACGCCACGTCTAATTCCAACAATAAGTGGTCGAATTCCTCTGGGATCACGAATTCCAACCAATCCTGAACCGACAATCAAAGCGACCACGGCATAGCCTCCGCGACAGGCTAAATGTAACTTTGTGACTGCGTCGAAGACGTTTTCTGGTTGAACGACACCGCGACGCAAACCATCTAGTTCGTTGGCGAGTACGTTTAAAAAGAGTTCAGAGTCTGAAGAGGTGTTGATATGCCTCGGTATGTCTCGAAAATAGTTTTCACGTAACTCACCGACATTGGTTAAATTACCATTGTGTGCTAAACAAATGCCGTAGGGCGAATTGACATAGAGTGGTTGCGCCTCATGAAAACTACTGGATCCTGCTGTGGGATAGCGCACGTGACCAATTCCCATGTTACCACATAAACCCTGAAGGTGGTGTTCGTCAAACACTTCGCTGACCAGACCGGATTGTTTGTAGCTATGGCATCGTTGATCGTGCGCAGTGACAATGCCGGCGGAATCCTGACCGCGATGTTGGAGTACCAGTAACGCGTCGTATAGCTCGTGGCTAACAGGATCGCTACTGACTATACCTACGATACCACACATCTATGTGGATGAAGGCGAAGTAGGCGGAGTAAATTGAACGGGGACAGCTCCGAAAATATCTCGGACGAAGACTTCAAACTCCATCAAAAACTGCAAAAGTCGTGAGTTCTTCCAAAGCTCTTGTTGAGCATTCCCTAGTTCGAAAATTATACCAACAGCAATAACAACAAACGCACCCGTCACGAAACCGAGCACCATGCCTAAAACTCGGTCCAGTGGTTTCAAACCGGTGGAATCAAGTGCTTTATTAACAATTTGCTGCAAAAACGCGCCTGCCACCAACACCACGATGAGTAACAACGCGAAACCGATTACATCTGGTAACCATGCAACCGAGTCCAGTCCATTCGGAAAAATCCAGCTCCCAATCGTTGTCCCGAACATGATGCCGAGTACCACGCCAACGACCCAAGAAGTAAGACTAATTAGCGTTTTAATAAAACCGCTCATGCGACCGAGTAACGCTCCGACGATTAATATCACAACGATTACGATGTCGATGACACCGATTTCAAAGGGAGACACGGTAACTAGTCTTGGTAAGACACAATAATAGGTTCGATGTCGTATTTAGTTTGTAGATTAGACAGTTGCACTTCCGCCTCGTTTCGGCGCAGAAATGGTCCGACAGCGACACGATGAACCTTCTGCCCGTCGACTTTCGCGACCGACATCCAGGCTTGGTCGCCGGCTTCAACGCATCGGTCAACAAGATTCTGGGCACGCTCTTCGTTTGCAAAACTTGCTAGTTGAACAGCCCATTGACTCGTTTCAGGAACTTCTTCGGTCAGTTCCGGCTCACCAACACGTACGCCTGTTGCTGTATCGAAACCATCATCATCCACCCGCGCTTCAAGTTGTTCTCCTGCTTCGAGAAGGGCGTCAACGGGAGGTTCGACTATAGTTATGTCAGGTAACTCGATGTCAGGATTCTCGAAGTCGTCAATTTCGGTTGTGATGTGCACCGGTTGATCAAACAGCATCGGTACGAAAATAATTAAGACCGCGGCTACGAATATGCTTCCGACGAGTATGTTTCGTTTTCTAGCATCCATTCTGAATTTCTAATCCGTTAACTCGAAACTATTGCTCTTAGGCGACCGACGACATCAGCGGAACCAACAACTAAGATTAGGCTTCCCGATATCGTAGAAGTTACTGTCTCTTGATAAGCAACGTCTAAATCTTCGATACATTGTAATCCAAATTGGGCGCAATGTGCCTGCCAATTGATCCCACGTCTTCCGTGAGTTGCAGTCACTATGATCTGGTTCTTCTGTACTTCTAGTGCTTCGATGATACCGCCAAAATCCTTGTTCTTCAGTGTTCCCAATAACACTTTCGCAACATTTTTGTTAGTTAATTTAGGTACGAAATGTTTCAAGTACTTGATCGCGGCCGGATTATGTGCGACATCCAACAACCAATCTCGATCCGAGTGACGAATCAGTTCCATTCGACCCGGCAAAAGTGTGTTGCCGATTCCGACGAGATCGATTTCACGTATTTCGATCTCAAGTTCGGAGAGCACTTGAATCGCCAGAGTCAACGACAACGGATATGTTGGTGCGTTGGACAACGTAAATCGAAGCTTATTCGAACCTTGACGAATCGAAATCGAACATTGTTCTTGATTGTTGATATGAAAATCGAAGTCTCTTCCTCGAAGTCGCAACGGACAGTGGATAGCTTCCGCTCGGCTCATGACTGTAGAGACAGTGTCCAAATCTCCGTAGATCAGCGGTATATCGCAACGGGAAATTCCTGCTTTTTCCCATCCAATCGTCTCCCGATCTGCTCCCAGCATGTCTTGATGATCGAGTGCGACGGAAGTAATGACACTTACATTGCGCTTTGCGATGTTGGTAGCATCGTATCGTCCACCAACCCCCACTTCTAACACCGCAATATCTACTTGCCTGTGCTTGAAAATCCAAAAACTAGCGAGGGTCGCATAGTCATGATAGCTAAGGTGAACGTTCTCCTGTTCGGCATGAATGGCCTCGAAAGCACGAACAATTTCATCATCTGAAACCATTAGACCGTTGATCCGGATGCGTTCATTGAATTCTTGTAGATGAGGAGAGTAAGAACTTCCGACTGAAAATCCCTGTGCAAGAACTAGTTGTTCGACGTAGTGCACCGTCGTCCCCTTACCATTAGTTCCCCCGACGATCACCGTCCGCGGCGCAGGTTGTAACAAGTCTAAACGCTGTGCGACAGTCGCAACTTCATACCAACTTCGTCTCTTTAAACTTTGCTGCGCCTTCTCAATCCGATTCAGCCATTCAGTCAATTCGTTCGCTGTTGACGCAGCTACGGTCGGTTCGATTTCAGTCATTTCTGTTGTCCTGCCAACAACCCACGTGGCTCAATTCGTTCTCGCACTGATACAAAATCATCAGTTTCCCACTCGAGAAACTTCCTATTCGCTCCTAGGATGCGCGGAATACGTAGCTTGCTTAGTTCAGGATAGTCTTGATAACAAATTTGAACGAGATATAGACCCTCAGCGCGAGCGGTCGTTGGTGCTTGGTTTCTATCTCGACACGCTAACAAATGTTCCAAACTGACATTACCACTACGTCCAATTTCCAACAGAGCACCAGCGATATTCCGCACCATACGTAGTAAAAATGCATTCGCGATAATATCGAGGACAACATAGTCGCCCACGCGCAAAACCGAAATTGCATGAATGCATCGACGTGGTGATTTGGACTGACAATGTGCAGCGCGGAACGACGAGAAATCATGTTCTCCTGCTAACAACTGCGATTGTGAACGCATTGCCTCCGCGTCCAAGCCTGGCGCAACCCAAGTCGCCAAATTTCTCCCTAGTGCAGGAATATGCACACACTCACCGTAAATGTAAAAATAGCGTCGCCACCGTGTTGATCTTCGAGCGTCAAAATCTTTCTCGACCCGCAGTACGGTATGAACTGCAATGTCCTTCGGAAGATAGGTGTTGATGCCTTGTTGCCAGTTGTGTTCGCTGCGAAACGCGGAGCTATGAAACGCGACTACTTGATTTGTGGCATGTACCCCGCTATCGGTTCGACTGGAAAATGCAATCTGCACGTTGTCTGCTGCGACTTCGGAAACTGCTTTTTCTAACTCCTGTTGCACAGTCCTGCGATCGTGTTGCGCTTGAGTTCCACTAAAACTTGTCCCCACATATTCGACACCCAGTGCAAGGTGATAGGTCATGTTTTGCTTCCTACAACAACCAGTCCTTTTCTCAAAGATCTACTGTAGGTGCTGTAGCAGCTCCTCCGCGATTTGTACACTATTAAGAGCAGCACCTTTACGTGAATTGTCCGATACTACCCATAAGTTTATTCCATTCTCACAAGACAGATCTTCACGTAGGCGACCCACAAATACCGCATCCGTCCCCAGGGCGTGAGTGACTGGTGTTGGATAGTGTTCATCAACGAGTGAATCGACAAGTGTAATACCTGGAGATTTATCTAGGAATTTTCTTGCATCCGAGATCTGAAGTTTCTGCCGTGTCTCGATGTGAAGTGCTAGTGAGTGTCCGAAGAAAACGGGAACACGCACGCACGTGCAATTAACTTTTATGCGTGGATCGTCAAATATCTTTTGTGTTTCTTCGACCATTTTCATTTCTTCTTCCGTATACCCGTTATCTTGGAACGCTCCAATCTGCGGTATAACGTTGAACGCCATTTGTACTGGGGCAACCTCGGGTTCAATTTCAGTGGCATTCAGTACGTTGGCAGATTGTGTTGCTAGTTCTTTAAGTGCTCGCGTGCCAGCACCAGAAACAGATTGAAAAGTCGTTACGTTAATCTTCTCGATCCCCACCGCGTCATAAATTGGTTTGAGTGCTACAACCATCTGAATAGTAGAACAATTTGGATTAGCGACGATCCTTGACTGTATGCCCTGTTCGGTTCGTTCAGCATTAATTTCTGGCACCACGAGTGGAATGGTTTGCTCCATTCGAAACCGAGATGTGTTGTCGATAATAAGTGCTCCTGCGGCTATCGCACGAGGAACATGACGCGCGGAAACCGTGCTGCCAGCTGTAAAAAATGCGATGTCGGTCCCGTCAAAACTGAACTCATCTAGTTCTCTGACACGGACGTATCGGTCTCGAAATGTGTAACGCTTACCCGACGATCGCTCACTTGCGAGCAAATGCAAGTCTCCGACTGGAAAGTCTCGTTTCTCTAAGAGCTCTATTAATATGGAGCCGACCACTCCGGTCGCGCCTACGATTGCAACAGAGTAACTCTTCAAGAACCTGCGCCCGCCAACTCTTTAATGACCGCCTCAATCATTTCTTTTGTACCCACAAGTTGACAATCCTCATGCTCTGTAATCGGCATGATGTCAGCAGTCCTTAGTCCCAGAGCGAGCACATCTTCCACGGCTGCTTCAATTTGCCCAGCGACGTCGTTCTGATCGAAACTGTATCGGCACATCATGGCAATTGACAAAATTGTCGCAAGAGGATTCGCCACATCTTTCCCTGCGATGTCAGGAGCACTGCCGTGTACAGGTTCGTAGATACCCTGACCACGTGAGTTTATGGAAGCCGACGGAAGCATGCCAATGGAACCGGTAAGCATCGCCGCGGTATCCGAAAGAATATCGCCGAACATATTGCCTGTAACGATTACGTCAAACTGTTTCGGCCATCGGACAAGTTGCATCGCGGCGTTGTCCACATACATATGAGAAAGTTCAACGTCTGCATAAGACTGGTGAACTTCGGTCACAACATCTCGCCACAGTTGTGTGACCTCAAGTACGTTGGCTTTGTCTACTGAGCAAACTCTATAGTCGCGTTTGCGGGCAAGTTCGAACGCGACTTTTGCAATTCTCTCAATTTCGGATTCGTCGTACACTAATGTATTGAATCCGCGTCGTAAATTGTCATGAAGTTCTACGCCTCTTGGAGTACCAAAGTAAATTCCACCTGTGAGTTCCCGGACGATTAGCAAATCCAGATCTTCAACGACACTTGGTTTGAGTGTGGAGGCTTCGATTAATGGATTAAATGTAAGTGTTGGTCGTAAGTTAGCAAAACAATCTAAACTTGATCTGAGGTTTAATAGTGCTTTCTCTGGTTTCCGGTCCATCGGTAGTTTATCCCACTTCGGCCCTCCCACTGCACCTAGAAGGACGGCATCGGAATCCAATGCGTGACTAAGTGTTTCCTTTCTCATTGGGACCCCGTGACGATCGATCGAAGCCCCACCGAAGTCGTGTACGGTAACTTCGTAGGACGCGCGCGGGGATTCAACGATATCCAAAACGCGCAGTGCCGGCAACATGATTTCCGCACCTACACCGTCTCCAGGCAAAACCAATATTTGCCAGTGTTTTGTTGATGACATTAATCGCTGAATAACCAGGGCATTCTCCGTCGATGCCCTACTTCAAACTCTTTAATCAAAGATGTGTGTTGTAAACTCAGCGCGATGTTGTCCATGCCCGTTAACAAACGTTGTTTGCGAGTTGAATCAATTTCAAATGTAGCAACTCTGCCACCTGCAGAATTGATCGTCTGTCGCCCTAAATCCACATGAACAGTCGTTGGAGTCGCCTGCGTTGCTTCATCAAACAATTGGTCAATCACATGTTCTTCGAGCGTGATGGGTAACAATCCATTGTTGAAAGAGTTGTTGTAAAAAATGTCCGCGTAGGATGGTGCGAGAATACAACGAAAACCGTATTGTAGTATCGCCCACACTGCATGTTCTCGACTTGAACCACAGCCAAAATTTCGTCGCGTAAGTAGGATCGATGCTTTACTGTAGCGTGCGTCGTTTAACACAAAGTCAGCATTAACTACACGATCAGTCTTTCCAATCTCTCCTTCATCTAGATACCGCCAAGAATCAAAAAGATTGTCACCAAATCCTGTGCGCTTAATTGACTTTAAAAATTGCTTCGGGATGATTTGATCCGTATCGACGTTCGCGCGATCAAGTGGTAATACAATACCCGAATGGGTAGTAAAGACTGGAAACGCACTACTCGTCATTTCAGGAATTCACGAACATCAGTCAGTCTTCCACGAATTGCGCTAGCGGCAGCTGTGGCAGGACTAACTAAGTGCGTTCGTCCTTGATACCCTTGACGTCCTTCAAAGTTTCGGTTTGACGTGGAAGCGCACCGTTCACCAGGATAGAGGCGATCATCGTTCATCGCAAGACACATAGAGCATCCTGGTTCGCGCCACTCGAATCCCGATTGTTTAAAAACCTCGTCTAATCCTTCCTGTTCAGCTTGTCGTTTGACCAAGCCAGAGCCAGGCACGATAAAGGCTCCTTTCAAGTTCTTCGCTACTTTGTGACCTTCTACCACGCTCGCAGCTTCCCGTAGATCTTCAATACGTGAATTAGTACAAGAACCAATGAAGATTTTGTCCAACAAAATGTCATTCACTGCCATACCGGGAGTCAGTCCCATATACACCAAGGCACGCTCCATGATCTCCGCAACAAAAGCATCGGTTAAGTCCATCGGCGACGGTATGATCCCATCGATGTCTACAACCATTTCGGGATTTGTCCCCCACGTAACCTGGGGAACCAACGTCGAGATGTCCAAAGCGCGTTCCCGATCGTAACATGCATCTGTATCTGAGTTTAGCGTAAACCAAAAGTCCACGGCGTCTTGCCACATTGCGCCTTTTGGGGCGAACGGGCGTTTCTCCAGATATTCGATGAGCTTATCGTCGATCCCCATCAGACCTGCTCGAGCACCAGCTTCAATGGACATATTACAAACAGTCATGCGCCCTTCGATTGTTAACTCGGTAATAGCTGGTCCGGTATATTCAATGGTATAACCGGTTGCGCCAGCAGTACCGATCATTCGAATCAACGCAAGAATCAAATCTTTGGCGTACACACCGGGTACTAACGTTCCGGTGACTTCAATTTTGAAATTCTTGCTCTTTTGTTGTACGAGACATTGGGTCGCGAGTACATGTTCAACTTCGGACGTACCAATGCCATGGGCAAGCGCGCCGAAAGCCCCGTGCGTCGAAGTGTGAGAATCTCCACATACTATGGTCATACCGGGTAAAGTCGCCCCTTGTTCGGGACCAACCACGTGGACAATACCTTGTCGTTGGTCCAACAGGTCAAAGTACTCAATGTCATACGCTCGACAGTTTCGATCCAGTGTCATGACTTGCTCTTTGGCAATAGGATCCTGTATCCCAGCTACACCGTTGGAGCGTTCCGTCGTTGGAATTGCGTGATCAACTGTTGCTAGATTACTAGCCCGCCGCCATAACTGTCGATTAGCGAGTTTTAATCCCTCAAACGCCTGCGGCGAAGTCACCTCATGCAGAAGATGCCGATCAATATAAAGTAAATCCAGTCCGTCGGAACGAGTTCCAACCAAGTGGCCAGACCAAATTTTGTCATAAATCGTTTGGTGCATTGAGACCGAGATACCAGATCGAAGTTTGTGTGGATTGATTGAAAATTATAGGTTCAGTGCGTATGGTCAAATCCGTATGTTTGTGCCGTATATCGGAACGTCGACCAATAAATGATTACGAATCACTCTCTTGTTTGGAACCCTTTGCACCGGTATTCAGGCCAAAAATCACACCGCGTAAGATCTCCAAACAGATAAAAATCCCTACGACAGCCCAAAAACCAGGAGCTTGTAGTGGTTCTGGTAAGAAAGGAAAGAAGTTTCTACCAATTCCACAGACTGTCCAAATGAACCAAAACGGAATCGACAGAAAAACATTTATTACAAAGCTGATGAGCCAGCCCACAATAGGAATAGCGTTCAATTTACCTCCAACAAGATTTTTACTAACAGAAACGGGGCAAAATTCTATTTGAACTGAGCTTGTTGTTTGATACGTTTTAAAAGTTAGTCAAATCTAACTAAACGAAACAGAGTTAGCTGAAGTACTGTATTACGTCAAAAGAAGTACTTGTGGCCGAGTTGAGACCCCTCTTCACATTCATCGAGCATTCATAAGCAAAGCCAAATAAATTGAACTGTCCAACAACAGATCAGATCATCTGATGTCGGTGCCAGCTCGGGACTAGTGTAAAGGGTTTTCTCCTCGGTTATTGCATGTGATTCACTGCCAATTCATTCGAGAATTAGCTGATACTACCTTAGTCAAGCAATGGGCGAACAACGTGAATTGAGCAAAGTATTCACACTTGGTTGAAGTGAAACTTTGAAAACATGTAATGGTACCTATGACCTTGTTGCAACAACAGTGTTTTCTTACGAACGGCTGTTGTGTTTTGAACGGTTTAACCTAAAACGATCCCATTCAAGATCGATAAACAAACAAAAATTCCTACAACCGCCCAAAATCGAGGTGCTTGCAACGGTTCTGGCAAAAAAGAAAAGTAGCTTTTACCTACTTCAAGATACGACCAGATAAACCAAAACGGAATGGCGACAAGAAAAGTCACCAGAATTCCGACAAGCCAAACCCTGATGGGTAGTAGAATGAGATTAGGGAAATTAAATATGTCAAACATTTTGCCTCCGGTATGAGTTTGAGTACCCAATTATTTTCTATTATTCATTAGAGTTTGGAGTGCGCTTCAGTTCGTGTCGAATTCTGATTTGAGACCGATTTAAATAGAAGAACACTAGATTGGTAACGTGAGGGTGAAACTAGTGATTTTCCTCTTCAAACCAATTTACCCACGTGTTACTTGGTACAAAATCTTCATCTAAAATTTCAATAATAATAGGTGAACTGTCCAGATATGCCGAGTGTAACGTGTCCGTAAACTCAGCCAGATTTTTCGGCTGTTGGTATTTCATACTAAACGACTGTGCCAGTAGTGCAAAGTTGGGTGGTGTTGGTGAACTGTAGTATTGATCCTCTGTTTCGGTACGCATAGCTTTGTCAATTTCCTCATATCCATGATTATTCCACACGATAAAAGGAATTCCTAAGTTAAGTTGACTTGCCGTTTGAAGTTCCGACAGTGTAAATGCAGCCCCGCCATCGCCTACTAAACAGGCTACGTTCGAGTTTGGTTTTCCAATTTTTGCGCCAATCGCGGCAGGAATGCTGTATCCCAGCGTGCCGAATCCAGTAACGCTGTGAAAATAACCTCTCACTAATTTGGGTTCGTACATCAATTGTGCGTAATAATTTGGTTGCGAAGAGTCTCCGACAAGAACATCGGTTTGTTCTTGTACGACTTGAAAAAATGAACTCAAATGGTTGTTGAAATACTTGTTTTGTTGTACAGATTTACGGGCGACAGCTGAGCATTCACTACCATCACTTTTTCTGCGCAAGTCCTTTTTAAGCAACTCTTGGAGTGCACGTTGGGAGTCTCCTTGAATAGCGATGTTAGCATCAGCATTGGTTTGGAGTTGTTCCAATTCGATATCAACCCGGATGAGGTATTGAAGATCTAATTCTTCGTTCGTCAAAAAAAAGTCAAAATCCGTCTCGCCGAGCTCGGTTCCGAACGCTATGACGACATCCGCTGCTCGTAAAAGACTTCGAACCTCAGGAAATGAGGGGCTATACCCCACTTTGAGCCTATGACCATGAGGTAATATTCCTTTCGCGTTGGTTGTATTTACTACCGGTGCATCAATCATTTCCGCAAATGCAACAAGCTCCTGTTGAGCATGTACTGTTCCTCCGCCAACTACGATAGCTGGGCGTTCGGATTTTTTGATAATGTCAGCCGCTTGTGATATTTTCTCATGTTCAATGTATTGGTACTTCCGAGCTTCTTGCCAATCTCCTAGATCTTCAATCTCCCGATCAAGCAGAGCAAGAGGAACTTCGATATGAACGGGTCCTGGACGTTCCTGATGAAGCTTTTGCTGTAAATATTCAACTATTTCTACCGAATTCGAACTATTACTGAGTCGCATATGGGCCCGAGTAATCTCTTTAGCAACGGTTGCCTGCCCTGGAAGTTCATGTAGCTTACCAGTCGCGGCATCTGTACCACACGGAGTCAGGACGACCATGGGAACGGAATCCGCCCGCGCCTGCGCAATTGCGGTTGCAGCGTTCAAGAACCCTGGTCCATCAATGAGCAAGGTACCTGCAACCATACCAGAAGCTCTTGCGAATCCATCGGCCATAAACGCGGCACTTTGTTCGTGCCGCACAGTGATTAGTTTGTGCCCGTCTGCGTGCAATGCACGGTAGAACGGTAAATTGTGAATCCCAGGAATACCAAAGAAAACGGTAATTCCACAGTCTCTTAAAATTTTCGAAAGTAAGTCTGTCAGGGGCATCGTAATCAGAGCCAGATCTTTAGGTTCGTCTCATTCATGACCATGGAATGCGCTGAATCGGATTGCTTATCGATTCTTTTCAAACACCTGATCTAAGTGCCAATCGACAAATTCAGGATTAGGCCAATCTTGCTCATCGCGAGGAAGTAATATGTCGCTCCCCCTTATTTGTTCCAACCATTCTTCCATAGGCCCAGTACTATTCAAAGTGACCGCTAATAGGATTCGATACGCATTTGAGCTACGTTCAAGGCTGATCGCGCCCCAGTCAAATAATTTGTGGTGCGACGAGCATAGCGCTAGTCCATTAGGAATCGTGTCCGGTCCCTCATAGCAATGCCAACGAATGTGAGCTGCTTCCAAATCGACCAAAGTGTCTCTCAGTCTCACGGCACTTCCACAAAACGCGCACTTTCGGCGATACGCGTTGAGTACTCTCTCACGAAAGTTCGGATCACGTTTGGGTGCTAGTGCTAAGTCATCTGACTCAACTCTTGTAGCTACATCGATCGAAGGGATGAATTCTCGTAGCGGGTCGGGAAAACCCAAATCCTGGCAAATAACCGAAAAATAACTCTCAGGAAAGTTCTTTGTAAGTAACAAGTGTGCGAGTCGAAGGATTAAATTAGGCTGATCTAACAGAGTCTTCATAGCCTCATGACTAAATCCACCAGTTACACCGCGCTCCAATAAATCGCGCTCGCTTAACGCGCTAATATGGTTTTGTGAAACACCTTCTACACCTTTGAGCTCCCAGCCAATTTGGTCGGAAAGTAATCGAGTGAATGGATCTTTGGTGTTCTGTTTCTTTTTCGATTCGTAGAACCGATCGAGCAACTCAGCTAACTTCGGTTTAATCTCTTCATAGGAAAACAGACGATGGTTTTGCTCGACCCACAATCTGCTGAGCACATATAACAGCAAAAGCGGTTTATGCGGTGCTCGATTTCCGCTAACGCTTGCCTGACGAATATTCTGAAATTGGTTGCGAAGAGTGACTGGATCCATTCGTCTGAGACAACTTGTTGAGCCCAGAAATTTACTCAGACTCTCGTCTTAACAATCGCGGTATAACTAGTTCAACCCTCGAAACAGCAGTGCGTTCAAATGGAGATAGAGGACCAGTGCCGAAGGGAACAGTGTTTAATCCTTCTTCCTTAAATATCGCTACAACTTTCGCGGCACATTCATCTGAGTATTCAAGCAATTCTGCCGTGCGGTGCGGCCCGTTCACATGGCATACCACATAAATCTCGTCGGAAGAAAATTCCTGCAATTCGGTTTTAGCCAAGTTTTCGAGTTCCGCTAGTGCTTCTGCCGACAATGTCCCCTGTGCATCCGGAACTACATTCGGTATCCTCACTGTACCGTAACGCAGTAACTCACTAGAAACGTCTACTGGTGTATCAATTGCGACTCTTTCATTGGGAATGATCTCAACGACGTGTGCATAAACCCGACGGTTTCCGCGCTCGACGATGTAAATCATTACTAAGTGCTGTACGTCATCTTTGTCTATCGAAACGGCGAGATAATTCTGATTGACATCCGAAGCAGAGAGTACGCGTTCCCGAAATATGTCTGTAGCCCAGATTGTTGCGCGGCCGCAATCGCGTTGCTCGCATTCAAACTCAATCCTACCTCCCAGTGACGCAATCTGTTGCTTGAACCATTCTGTCACATTCGATCTCTTTAAATCGGATGGCATTTGATAAGTATGAGACGATACAGGACCAAATACCTTGATCACCCGCTCGAAAGTAACTTCCCGTCGAATGCGCTGTGCTGAAGACAGTATGAAGTTTAATGGCTCATCTTGTTCCGATACCTCATTGATATCAAGACTAGCCCGAGGATGTGCTGGAATTACCTGTTCGGATGCAACGAGACTGCTGCCAGTCATCCAAAGTAAGGTGCAAATTGTTCCGAAAACAACCGCACGCGTATTGGTGATAGAATTCATCGAAATTCGGTAGTTAGTCTGCTTCCGACCACATCCACATCGTCTTTTTGCTCGCCTGTCATAAGTTCAAAAATGGTCTCTTTCAAGTCTTCACCCCGCACTAGAACACGATACAGCGCATCTGCTAGCGGCATGTACAACTGCATCCGTTGTTTATATGCATAAACCGCTTTCAAGGTATTTACTCCTTCTGCTAACTTACCTAGTTTATTCATCGCCTCATCCAGCGAGAGCCCAGATGCGAATTGGTATCCAAGTTGAAAATTCCGAGAATGTGGAGAAGTACATGTCGCAACAAGATCTCCAACACCGGCGAGTCCCAAAAATGTGTAAGGATTTCCTTCCATAGCTTGAGCGAATCGGCTCATTTCGATCAAACTTCGAGTAATTACAAGCGATACCGCGTTTTGTCCGACATCGAGTGCCGTTGCAATACCGCAAATAATGGCATAGACATTCTTCAATGCACCTCCGAGTTCGACTCCGTAAACGTCAGGGCTAGAGTAAACTCGAAACGTACTGCTACTTAACCGTTGTTGCACTATTAAGCGTAATTGTGGATCTGGACTAGCAATCACGGTCCCGGCGAATTTCCCAAGTGCAATCTCTTCGGCTAAGTTAGGTCCACTTAACACTCCAATGACACCCGGTGGTAATTCCTCAGATAGTATCTCACTCATGAGTTTGAACGAGTCATGTTCAACACCTTTGGTTGCACTCACAGCATAAGTTCCCTGTTGAATATGCCTACCAATGAGTGCGGCTACTTGACGAAATGAAGCACTCGGTACGGTCACGAAGACTAGATCGCTGTGCTTGAGAGCAAGTCCTATGTCTGTCGTCGGTATTACGTGTTCGTGTAATGAATGGCCCGGTAAATATCGACGATTTTCCCGATGACTGTCGATATCCGCCAACTGTTCTTCGTCGCGCATCCAGAGAAATGTTTCGAATCCATTGGATGCAACGATATTCGCTATGACGGTACCAAAGTTGCCCGCCCCAACGACCGCGACTGTCATGTGATACTATTCATCACGTCAACAGTGTTTCTAATAGCCTATTCACTCTTTTCACGTGCGTACCCGCCTCAATAGGATAAGATCCATCTGCTAATACAGCTTGTTCATGCAGCAGGTGAACCAAATCCTCGAACCTTGCCTCATCTTGCTCTTGAGCTAAATGTTCGATTAAACTGTGAGAGGAATTAATTTCTAAGGAAGGTTTAGACTGGGGTACTTTCTGACCAGAAGCTTCTAACACCCGACGCATGTGTAAATCTAAATCGTGTTCTCCTAGGACTAAACAGGCCGGAGAGTCGACCAATCGCTTCGACTTACGAACCGTTTCAACCTTGTCGCCCAGTATTTCTTTAATCCGCTGGAGCAATGGTTCGTCGACCTTTTCATCCTGCTCTCTCGATTCCTCAGAGTCTTCTTTCTCTTTCTCCGGTAGATCAAGAGAACTTCGAGTGATGTCTTGAAACTTCTTCCCTTCAAATTCGTCAAGGTGGGACATCATCCACGCATCAATGGGGTCGCCAAATACCAAAACCTCAATGCCCTGACTCAGGAAAACCTCTAAGTGAGGACTGTTGCGTGCTGATCTTTCGTTATCACCGACAACGTAGTAAATAAATTCTTGATCATCAGGTGCTCGGTCGATATATTCCGACAACGACACGCGCTGGGGCGCATGATCTTCACCTGGTGGAATTGAATCTTGAGTCGTTGTGAACCGCAGTAACTTGAACAATGTCTCGCGAATCGGATTCGTCGGAATGGTGCCCTCCTTTAGGACATTGCCGAAATTGTCCCAAAATTCACCGTAGACATCTGGTTCGTCGGTAGCAACTTTTTGTAGACGGTCGAGAACACGGCGAGCAAGCGCATTTCGGATCGTCTCTACGGCTTTATGCTCTTGAAGCATTTCTCGGGACACATTGAGCGGTAAGTCATTGGAATCTAGGATTCCTTTAACCCAACGTAAGTAAATCGGCAAAAACGTATCTGCTTCGTCGAGGATAAATACTCGTTGGACATAGAGCTTGAGACCGCGAGCAGCATCTGGATTGTATAAGTCGAAAGGTGCGCGTTTTGGTACATAGAGCAAACTGGTGTACTCCAATCGCCCTTCAACGCGATTGTGACTCCATGCTATCGGATCCTCAAAATCGTGCGAGATGTGCTTGTAAAACTCTTTATATTCTTCATCACTTATGTCGGAACGAGAACGGGACCACAAGGCGGTGGCTGTATTCACGGTGTCTCGCTCGTCTGGTTTTTCTTTGTCCAGAGAAGACATAGTCACCGGACAGGCGATATGATCGCTATATCGGCGTACGATCTCGCGTAAACGATAAGAATTTAAGAAGTCTTTCGCATCTTCCTTCAGCTTGAGTGTCACTTGGGTGCCGCGGGACATTTCAGCATCTTCGACCGAAAAGCTATCTTCACCTGATGATGTCCACTTAGTTCCAGCCTCCGTACCGGCTCTTCGCGTCGTCACGATGACTTCATCCGAAACCATGAACGTGCTATAGAATCCAACCCCGAATTGCCCTATTAAAGTGGCATCTTTTTTCTGATCGCCGGTAAGTTGTTTTAAGAACTCTTCAGTCCCTGACTTCGCGATCGTTCCCAAATTTTCGATAACTTCTTCTCGGGTCATACCGATTCCATTGTCCGCGATCGTTATCGTCCCTGCATCTTCGTCAAAGTCTATTGCAATACCTAGCTCGGTGTCATCACCCAGAAGTTTTTCGTTTTCAAGTGCTTCAAATCGTAACTTATCGACAGCATCGGAAGAATTGGAGATTAGTTCACGCAAGAACACTTCCCGGTTCGAGTACAGTGAATTAATCATCAAGTGTAGCAGCTTCTTCGCTTCTGTCTGAAAGCTCATAGTTTCAATAGACATGGCTTATTTCCTTAGTTAAAGACGTGGATAAAGTAATGTCTAGTTCGAAAATTTCAAGAATGCTAAACTTAGCTGGTCAATGCTTCGGACAACGCATCGCCAATGTGCGCAAGATTTCGTACGGCAACAGCACCGGCGGCTTCTAGTGCGCTGTATTTGTCTGCGGCAGTACCCTTACCTCCAGCGATAATCGCTCCTGCGTGCCCCATTCGTTTACCTTTGGGTGCAGTCGCGCCCGCGATGTACACGATCACCGGTTTCGAGACTTTTTCACTGATATATTCTGCCGTTTCCTCCTCAGCAGTTCCGCCGATTTCTCCAACCATAACAATAACATCAGTTTGTGGATCGCTTTCAAACAATTCAATAACGTCGATGAAGTGCGTGCCGGGGATAGGATCTCCGCCAATACCGACACAGGTACTTTGTCCAAAGCCTCGATCCGAAATCTGTTTTACCGCTTCGTATGTAAGAGTACCGGATCGCGACACCACTCCAACGTTTCCGGGCCGATGAATTTCTGCCGGCATGATTCCAATCTTACACTCTCCGGGTGTAATCACCCCCGGACAGTTTGGACCGACCAATCGGGTACTGCTTCGATCTAGTAGAGCTTTAGCTCGCAACATGTCCAGAGTAGGTACCCCTTCTGTGATACAGACGATGAGTTCCAAACCTGCATCAATACTCTCAAATATCGAGTCCAGACAAAACTGAGCAGGTACATAAATCACTGAGACCGTAGCACCGGTACGTGTTGTCGCGTCAGTTACACTATTAAATACAGGTAGCCCAAGATGATGGGAGCCACCTCGCCCTGGAGTCACTCCGGCGACTAACTGTGTCCCGTACGCGAGTGCTTGCGTGCTATGAAAAGTACCTTGAGATCCCGTAAATCCCTGACACAGGACCTTTGTGTTCTTGTCCACCAATATGCTCATGATTTTGCTCCGGCGGCTTCGACTGACTTTTGTGCGGCGTCTTGTAAAGTGTCTGCTGCAATGATTGCCAATCCACTCGCTCGAAGTACTTCGCGTCCATCGCTTGCACTGTTACCGTCAAAACGAACGATCACCGGAATACTGACACCGACCTCCTTATACGCTTCAACAATACCCTCGGCAATCACTGCACACGAAACAATACCGCCAAAAATATTGATCAGTACTGCGCGTACTTTCGGATCGGACAGGATAATTTTGAACGCTTCAGCTACCGAAGCGGTGTTCACGCCACCTCCTACGTCCAAGAAGTTAGCTGGACTTCCACCGTACAGTTTCACCAAATCCATCGTGCCCATCGCCAGCCCTGCACCATTGACCATGCAACCGATATTACCGTCCATCGCGACATAACTGAGTTGAAATTCCGCGGCATGCACCTCTCGTGGATCTTCCTGAGTCGTGTCGCGTAACTCGACGAGTTTCTTCTGCCGAAACAGCGCGTTGCTGTCAATATTTATTTTTGCGTCTAGACAATGAACATCGCCAGCCGTGGTTACGACCAAGGGGTTTATTTCAACAAGGGCACAATCAAGTTCATGAAATAACTGATTCAGATTCAAGAACATCGTAGTAAATTGTCGTACTTGATTATGCTTCAATCCAAGTCCATAAGCCATTGCCCGACCTTGGAACGCTTGCGCACCTATAGCGGGGTCAATGATAGTTCGAAGTATCTTTTCTGGAGTTTCTGCCGCAACTGTTTCGATTTCCACTCCACCTTCGGTGGAAGCCATGACCACGACCTGCTGGGACGCGCGATCGATTACCACGCCAAGATATAACTCATGTGCAATGTCTGTAAGAGATTCAAAGTACACGCACGCGACATTTTGCCCCTCTGCATCGGTTTGTTGCGTGACCAGTCGTTTACCCAGCCATGCAGTTGCGAACTCCTGTCCAGCTTCGACACTAGAAACGACTTTGACACCGCCTGCTTTGCCTCGACCTCCAGCATGGACTTGAACTTTCGCCACCCAAGAGGTTCCACCTAGCTGAGATAAAGCTTGTGGAACTTCATCGCTGGATTTAACTACTTTACCGGTTGAAACTGGTAAACCGTAGTTATGAAATAATGCTTTAGCTTGATATTCGTGCAGGTTCAACTAGCTAGTTTCCTATGTTTGGCTTTTCGCTGAAATAGTCCACACATCACCATTCGATACAGTACGTGATGTGTAAAAGTCTTAACTCTACTGCTTTTTTCTTCGATTAACGGTGTGGATAGCGTTTCCGCTAACACTCAACGCAGCTTCATGAACAGATTCTGATAGAGATGGATGGGCAAACATCGTCAACGCAATGTCCTCAGCAGTAGCCCCAAATTCCATCGCAATTACCCCTTGTGCTATCAATTCGGAAGCTTGAGCACCCAGTATGTGCATACCGCGTATGCGATCGGTCTTTGCATCAGCAATAATCTTGACAAAGCCATCGGTTTCGTGGGCTGCCATCGCACGACCGTTCGCACTGTAGGAAAACAATCCAGTGTTAAATGTCTCACCGTTCGCTTTCAATTCGTCCTCGCTCTGTCCAACCCAGGCAATCTCAGGGTGTGTGTATATAACAGAAGGGACCGTATCGTAATTTACAATCGGTTTGTAACCGGCAATTCGTTCTGCAACCATCACTCCTTCTTCCATTCCTTTGTGTGCTAACATTGGGCCACGTACTACGTCTCCAACAGCGTAGACGTCCGGAGCGTCGGTCAAGCAAAGATCATTGACGAACAAATATCCCCGTTCATCGATATTGACCTCGCAATCTTCGCTCAGCAGATCCTCGGTATATGGCCGCCTGCCCACTGCAACGATCAATTTATCACATTCTAAAATGTGATCCTCACCTTTGAGTTGGTAAGAAACCTTCACCGTCCCGTCTTCAATTGTCGATGAAACCACTCTTGCACCAAGACGTACATCTAAGCCTTGTTTCTTGAAGATCTTTGACGCTTCCCGTGCGATTCGACGATCAGCCATGGGTAGAAAGTCATCGAGTGCTTCCAAGATCACAACTTCCGAGCCAAATCGATTCCAAACACTCCCGAGTTCTAATCCGACAATCCCTGCACCAATGACGCCTAATCGCTTAGGTACTTCTGCAAACTCCAGTGCGTCCGTGGAGTCAACAATCAAATCGTGGTCGACACGAGCAGCAGGAATGTCTATTGGTATCGATCCGGGTGCCAAAATAACATGATCTGCGGTGATCGTGTGTGTCGATCCATCATGATCTGTATAGGTCACTTCGCGACCGCTACCAAGTTGTCCCGTACCGGGCAAATACGTGACTCCGTTCCCCTTAAATAAGACTTCGATTCCAGAGGTCAGCTTATCCACGATTGAGTTCTTATAAGCCAACATCTTAGCAATGTCAATTTGACAGTCCCCAATCGAGATTCCCATCTTTTGAAACTCGTTCATCCGAGCGTAGGTAAAAGATACATCCAGCAGTGCTTTGGAAGGGATGCAACCCCAATTGAGGCAAGTACCGCCCAGAGTTGGTTTTCCTTTCCTATCAATTGATTTGTCAATACACACTACGGCATGGCCAAGCTGCGCTCCGCGAATCGCGGCGGCATAACCGGCCGGTCCTGCTCCAATCACGACGATGTCAGCTTCACGATTCATTTCTCTTCTCCTTTATAGTTCAAGCAGAATGCGAGCCGGATCTTCCAGCATTCCCTTAATCGCAACCAAGAATCGCACTGCTTCCGAACCGTCGATCAAGCGATGGTCGTACGACAACGCTAAATACATCATTGGTCGAACTTCGACCTTCCCTTCCACCACCACCGGACGCTCCTGAATTTTGTGCATACCTAAGATCGCTGTCTGGGGCGGATTCAAAATTGGAGTAGACATGAGTGAACCGAATACTCCACCATTGGAAATCGTAAACGTTCCACCTTGCATGTCTTCAATTGCTAATTTTCCGTCTCTTGCTTTCTGTCCGTACTCAACTATTTGATCTTCAATCTGTGCAAGTCCAAGTGCATCTGCATCTCGTACGACCGGTACAACTAAACCACGGTCCGTACTCACCGCGACACCGATATCATAGAAGCCGTGATACACAATGTCTGATCCATCGATGGACGCATTAACGAGTGGAAATCGTTTGAGTGCTTCCACACTCGCGCGGACGAAAAAGCTCATGAAGCCTAATCTAGTACCGTTGTGCGCACGTTGAAACTCTTCTTGATATTGCTTGCGCATACGAATGATCGGAGCCATATCGGCCTCGTTGAAGGTTGTGAGCATTGCCGCGTTCTGTTGTGCTTCCACCAGTCGATTCGCGATGGTGGCGCGCAGCCGCGTCATCGGTACGCGTCGCTCGACACGTTCGCCCGAGTCTATTGCTGGCTCTTCCTGTTCTGAATCCGGAACTGGT
>CAZEFI010000011.1:0-6194 GCA_964511425.1 uncultured Pseudomonadales bacterium | reverse complement strand
GCTGGGGTTGTTATCTCAGTGGTCACTTATTTCTTCCAAATCTCCAAAAAGTGCTTCTTCAACGAGTTCGTGTTGTTGTCGCGCGTGGCGCGAAGGTAGACCGACCGCTGGTGCTGCGTACGGTTTACGACCCGCGTACTTCAGTGTTAAGTTGGGATGGGTTTGCCCCACGGCACGCTCCATGTGGTGCTTGCTTGAGTACCACGCACCTTGGTTCTTCGGTTCTTCCTGACACCACACTACGGTCTTCAAATTGCTATATTGGGAGAGAATTTCGAGCAATTCGTCAAGCGGAAACGGATACAACTGTTCTAACCGGATTACTGCAACATTCGTGCGTTTTTCTTCCCGGCGACGCGTGAGTAAATCGTAATATACCTTCCCGCTGCACATGACTACACGGTCGACTTCCTTCGGTTTCAAGGGATCATATTCATCAATCACGTTACGAAAATGTCCAGTAGCTAATTCGTCAATCGTCGATATAGCAAGTTTGTGCCGCAGTAAACTTTTGGGTGTCAGCGTGATCAATGGTCGCCGCATCGGTCGAATCATCTGTCGTCGTAACAAGTGAAAAATTTGCGATGGTGTAGTTGGAATACATATTTGCAAATTGTGCTGAGCACAAAGTTGCATGAATCGTTCCAGTCGTGCTGACGAATGCTCGGGTCCCTGTCCTTCCAACCCATGAGGGAGAAATACGACGAGTCCACACTGTCGTCCCCATTTAGCCTCGCCACTCGAGATGAATTGATCGAAAACCACCTGAGCACCATTGGCGAAATCCCCAAATTGGGCCTCCCAAATGACCAATGAATTGGGTGCGGTTGTCGCATACCCATACTCAAACGCAAGGACCGCTTCTTCCGACAACAACGAGTCGTAAATTTCAAATCTACGAGTTTTGAATGCTTGCTGCAACGGTATCACTTGCTCACCAGTACTCTGACAATAAACGCACGCGTGGCGGTGGGAAAATGTCCCGACACCTACATCTTGTCCTGTGATCCTGACGTCAAATCCTTGATCCAGCAACGTCGCGTAAGCGGCCATTTCTCCAAATCCCCAGTTAACTGCAAGACCACCTGCAGACATATTCCGCCGGTCGGCATAAATACCTTGAACCTGTTTGTGCAGTTTAGTTCCTTTGGGGATTCTGTTCGTTTTTGCCATTACCTGTTGTAGGCGAAGTAATGGGAACGCAGTGTCAGCTGGTGTATCCCAGTTATGACCAATATAGGGCTTCCAGTCGACAAACATACTTGTATCAGGTTCTTTAATAACCGAAAGTGCTATCGTTTCACCTCGGTCTAAACGATCTCGCAAAGTGGTTGCCATGGCCTCAGACTTTTCTTGTGAGACTATACCCTCTGCAGCAAGGCGATCAGCATAGATTTTTCGAGTAGTCGGATGCCGTCTGATCTGCTGATACATTAACGGTTGTGTTTTCATTGGATCTTCGGCTTCGTTGTGCCCCCGTCTCCTATAACACACTAAATCGATAACCACATCCTTTCCAAACACGTTTACATAGTCTGAAGCAATTTGAGCAACAAACGTCACCGCTTCTGGGTCATCTGCGTTCACGTGAAAAATTGGTGCCCGGATAATCTTCGCAACTTCGCTGCAGTACTCCGTCGAACGGGCGTCTTCCCGGCGACTCGTAGTAAATCCTACCTGGTTATTGATGATGATGTGCATCGTTCCACCAGTAGAAAAGCCTCTCGTCTGGGACATTTGAAACGTTTCCATGACGACCCCTTGACCTGCAATCGCAGCATCTCCATGGATCAAGATGGGGAATACTTGTTCACGACCGACATCGGCACGACGATCTTGCCGGGCTCGACAAGAACCTTCGACAACTGGCCCCACAATCTCCAAGTGCGACGGATTAAAAGCCAATGCAAGGTGAATTTGTCGACCGTGAGTTTCCAAATTGGTCGAAAATCCCATGTGATATTTCACATCGCCTGTTTCATATTGTTGTCGCGCACGACCTTCAAACTCCTGAAACAATTCGCCGGTTTGTTTTCCTAACACATTCACGAGAACATTCAATCGCCCTCGGTGCGCCATCCCAATAACAACTTCCTGAACGCGCCACATACCGGATCGCTGAGTAATCTCGTGCAACATTGGGATTAAGCTTTCGGCTCCTTCCAAGCCGAACCTCTTGGTCCCTGGATATCGGTTGTGTAGATACCGCTCCAATCCTTCTGCGGCAGTGAGACGTTCCAGAATTCGATACTTCGTCTGATCGTCGTAGTGCATTTGAGAATGAACACTTTCTAGTCGACCACGAATCCACTCCCGTTCCTGCGTCGATGTCACGTACACATACTCTGAGCCGATTGAACCACAATAGGTTTTCTCTAAGGCGTCGACGATGTCGCGGAGTTTGGCGTCTTTGTCGTTAAATAAATGAGAAGAACCGATGTGAAAGACCGTGTCGAAATCGGCAAGGCTGAGACCGTGAAATTTCAATTCAAGATCTGCGGCTTTTTCTCGTTCCCAAACGCCAAGTGGGTCGACTCGAGCTCTTCGGTGACCGCGAGATTGATACGATTCAATGAGTTCCATCACTTGAATTTGTTTTCTGTGATATTCCGATAATATCGAGGTACTCACTCGTTCCGGTCGGGCTTTTAGACGATTTCGTCCGAGCCTTTCAAAGTGATTTACAATCGTGCTGTGAGCGATGTCAGGATGCCCGTTCTCTTCTTGCGGAAGCGTATTAAAGTAATCGCGCCATTCCTGCGGTACTAAGTTCGCACTCTCTAAATACTTTTCGTACAAAGCTTCTATGTACGCAACGCTCCCTGACGCCAGATGGGAACTTGCTTCCATTCGTTCTATAAATGAGTCAGTCACAGTTATTCCTCAAACAATCTGCTAAGTGCCTTCTTTCACCATCAGCGTTCGAATCTCGCCGATCGCACGAGTAGGATTGAGATCCTTTGGACAAACACTAGCGCAATTCATAATACTTCGACAACGAAATACACTGAAATGATCGTCGAGTTTCGCTAGCCGTTCTGCGGTTGCGGTGTCGCGACTATCCGCAATAAACCGATACGCGTGAAGCAGAGCCGCGGGACCAAGAAACTTATCCGGATTCCACCAAAACGAGGGACATGAAGTAGTGCAGCAGGCACATAGGATACACTCATAAAGTCCTTCAAGTTTTTCGCGTTCCTCAATACTTTGCAAACGTTCCTTGGGTGGCGGTAACTCGTCATTGATCAAATAAGGGTCCGCACGTTCATATTGCTTATAAAACTGTGACATGTCCACGACAAGATCGCGAATTACTGGCAATCCCGGTAGAGGTCGTAGCACGAGGCGATCGCCAGAAATCACAGATCCAACTGGTGTTTTACAGGCGAGCCCATTGGTACCATTCATATTCATCCCATCGGAACCACACACACCTTCACGACAAGAACGACGATAAGAAATTGTCGGATCTTGTACTTTAAGTTGTTCCAAAACATCGAGGACCATTAAATCGCGACCTTCTGGTCTCGCAAATTCATAGTCTTGCATTCGCGGCTTGGTATCCAGTTCGGGAACGTAGCGATAAATACTTACCCGCACGATTTAATACTCTCTTTTAATCGGTTCAAAAGTGTCGACAGTTTCTGGTTCAAAGTTCACGGCTCGCTTCTTGATGGATTTATCTGAAGCGAAATATAGTGAGTGGCATAACCAATTTTCATCATCACGTTCCGTGTAGTCGACACGGGCGTGGGCGCCACGACTTTCCTTTCTTGCTTCCGCGGCAATCGCCGTAGCTTCGGCTACTTCAAGTAAATTTTCAAGTTCTAACGCCTCAATTCTGGCAGTATTAAATATTTTAGACTTATCTCCGAGATGTGAATTGTGTAATCGCTCGCGTAAATTCGCAAAAACCGAGATTCCGTCTCGCATTTGTTCTTGAGAACGAAATACACTGAAGTTCATTTGCATCGTCTTTTGTAATTCGGTTTTCAATGTCGCGGGGTGTTCCCCTTCCTTAGACTCATCCCAGCGACGAATACGCGCGGACGCTGGCTCTAAATCAGAATCCGAGGGCGCTCGATGACTTACTCCTTGTTTCAACACTTCTTGAATATGCAATCCAGCAGCTCGACCGAATACAACTAAATCAAGCAGAGAATTCCCGCCAAGTCGATTCGCTCCATGCACGGATACGGATGCAGCTTCCCCCACCGCATACAGTCCTTCGACAGCATGGTCTAACCCATCTCTTTGAGTGATTGCTTGACCCGATACTGTCGTGGGAATTCCACCCATCATATAGTGGCAGGTAGGTACAACCGGGATCGGTTCCACCACAGGATCGACTAATGCATAAGTACGAGAAAGTTCCAAAATGCCTGCTAATCTAAGTTCTAAAGTTTGTTTTCCTAAATGGTCGAGTTTCAGAAAGACGTGATCTTTCTCTGGACCGCACCCACGACCTTCCTGAAGTTCTATGATCATCGAACGAGAGACCACATCACGACTGGCTAAATCCTTCGCCGTTGGCGCATACCGTTCCATAAAACGCTCGCCGAGTGCGTTAACTAAGTAACCACCTTCACCGCGACACCCTTCGGTTACTAACACGCCTAGTGGATAAATACCAGTAGGATGGAATTGCCACATTTCAATGTCTTGTACAGGTATACCGCTACGAAGTGCCATAGCAATTCCGTCACCAGTATTCACCAATGCGTTAGTCGTACTTGCATAGATACGACCTGCACCACCAGTTGCCAAAAGCGTAGCCTTAGCTTGCACCAACACAGTTTCACCGCTCTCAATGTCAATTGCGACCACTCCACAGACTACACCATCTTGATTACGAACTAGATCGACGGCAAACCACTCGTTCAAGAATGTTGTGCTTGCTTTAACATTTGCTTGGTAAAGGGTGTGCAGAAGTGCATGTCCAGTGCGATCTACTGCAGCGCAGGTTCGAGCGGCTTGACCACCTTTACCAAAATTTTTTGATTGGCCTCCAAACGGTCTTTGATAAATGCGACCGGTTTCCGTTCGAGAAAAAGGAAGTCCCATGTGTTCTAGTTCGTATACGACCTCCGGTCCAACTTTGCACATGTATTCAATCGCATCTTGGTCACCTATATAGTCCGATCCTTTGACAGTGTCGTACATGTGCCAACGCCAATCGTCGTCTGGGTCGTCGCTACCAATTGCACAGGTGATTCCACCTTGTGCGGACACTGTATGCGAGCGAGTTGGAAATACCTTGGACATAACAGCCGTTCGAAATCCACTTTCAGCAAGTGAGAGACTGGCGCGCAAGCCAGCACCGCCGCCCCCGACAACGACAGCATCAAATTGCAATGTACGTAATGGTTGAGACACAGCTGAATCTACCAAAGTATGACGAATCCGAGTACGAAATACACCATGATCAAGCAAATAATTCCGAATTGATAAACCAACCGAATAGACGTAGCAAATTTGCCGATATGATGTTCATTTAAATAGTCCGTACCCACGGTCCACATACCAATCCAAGCATGGATTCCCCACGACAACAACGTCAGAGTGCCCAAAATCAACAAAACAGGTGATCGCACGAAAGCGATCCACTGTGCGTATTCAGGATCAGGGTGTGTCAGTATGAACCAAACAATGCAGCCAGAGTAGACCGCTAAGAAAATTGCGGACACACGTTGTAGGAGAAAATCTGCCACACCGCTACGAGAAAGACTCGTAGTGTTTACAACCAAAACCAGACTCCAATAGCGATGGACAACACGATCGAGCAAAGGAGCACCAACATCGCACCCAGCCGACCTGCTTTCAGCGAATCTCCGATTTGTAAGTCCAAAAGTAAATGACGCGACCCTGCAATTATGTGATAGCCGAGTAACGAAAGTGTCACCCACAATGCAAATGCGTGTAAGGGATGGTCAAGCGCAGTCTTCAGAATCTCAAAGTCCAATTCAGATTCAAGCGACAACCAAAGCATCCATAAGAGATAAAAGGATGCTCCAAAAAGTGCTACGCCACTCACCCGATGCAGAATCGATACTACTGCAACAATGGGTAACTTAATGGCGAATAAATTTAAAAATACTGGTCGAGTTGTTTTCATCGGCTCAATAGTCGTGGACGACAAGTCATTCAAAATCACTGAGGTTTAGGTCGAACTCGAACGCACTGTCAATTTGTTT
>CAZEFI010000010.1:0-48549 GCA_964511425.1 uncultured Pseudomonadales bacterium | reverse complement strand
TGCGTTCACGCTGACCTCCTCCTGCCACCAACCAATCTTGCGGCACTGATACTTTGAGGTCGACATTGAACAAGTCACGCGGTCTTAATTCCAAATGATCCTCGCCGGTGGCGGCACCAGAAGTGGGATACCATTTAATTCCCGACGTTAGAACCACAAAATTTCGGTGGAATATGTAATTTTCGGTCCCAAGTGCGAACAAGTTCCGGACTTTCCCTCCGGCAATATCTTTCGATTGCACCGCCGCGTCTAAATAAGCAAAACGCTCATCCGGGCGACCATGAGCTTTAACTCTGACTATCAATGAGCTGTTGTCATTTGCAGGCAACGGAACTTGTAGAATTCCGTTCTCGAAACTATGGTCGACTACCTCGTCCTCATTAACCCACAGTTGCGTAATGCGATAACCAGGGTTCAATGACAACACCACATAGTCATGTTCATTGTTCTCGGGTGGGATCAAGTTAATTGTGACGTCCAACTCCACCTTATGCCCCGGAACAATTTCTACAGTTCCGGTCAGTCGCGTAATGTCAGGAAATGTGCTGAGCTCCTGCGCGTCATGGGTGCGAACCCAATCTTGAACTTCCATTCGACTCAGATGTTGGAATCCTAACGCGCCACCTATTACCAGACTACCGAGCGCGAGTGCACTGATACCACCGATTGCGTAATGTCGCCGGTGCATTAGCAGACGTCGTAAACAAGTCCCCGCTAGGACTACGAAACTTCCGGCGAATAACACGAGGGAGAACCTATTGAGCAATATCTCGCCCGATACAAAGCGAGGAGCGATTTCTGATGGAAATAGTGAGGCACCCGTGCTAGTGACTAGAACACCGGCATAATCAAGTGGTAATCGAAGAAACAACCAAAATACGACAACGATTCCCACAAGTGCGAGCACGATGGTGACTATCCTTGATCGTATGATCGTTGATAGAAAGATCGTTAACGCGCCGAAAAACGCTAGATTCGGTAGGAGATCCCATATGAAAAACGAAGTCACACTGTGCAACTCGATGAGATTTCCGTAGCCTAGATTGTTCAGTTCAGCAATCCAGCCATACAGTACGATCAACGTTACGAACACTACCATGGGTACTGCAATAAGTAGCACCAATCCCAACAGTCGAGCAAAAAGTACAGCGACATTTGAGGCCGGAACAACATCTAATACCTCGTCGATCTTGTTCCGAATATCTCTCCCGCGCAGATCATACGCCAGTAAGATCATTGCGATGCAATAGAGTGCTAAGAAATATGGTCCAAACGTCGCGGCTAAGTAAGTTGGAGCCATGATCCCCACACTAGCAGACTCCGCCGCCCTTAGGATGTACTGCAATTCAACCAATACGTAGAAGGTAGCACTCAACAAGAACGCAACGAACAGAATCACTTTGGTCCGTTGCGGTTTGAGGGACTGCTTCAGTTCAGTCAGCGCGAACACAAAGAACATGTTCATATAGATGCCTTTCACGATAGAAGGGTCAGTCGAGCTATCAAAAATGGTGGGAATAGCTTAAATAGGGAGATTTGGAAGTCGCGGATCATGCTACTTGCGACTCTCCGTTCGAAATTTGCAACATGAACGTTTCCCTCAGGGATATGCCTTTGTGACAATTTTGTCCAAATTCAGCTATAACACCGCAAGCTACAGTTTTCGTACTATATTACGAGTGTTTTTGGATAGAATCTGACCAAAATCGATGCTAATAAGGATACTTAGCCCTGTCGTTGGAGGCTAGTTTGAATCGAGGAAAAAAAGATAGAGACGAGAAAAGTCAACGTAGAGGCCCTTTGGGATAAAAACGCTGGGGTCTGGAGCGCATCAAGCGAAGATGTCTTTGGATTGTTTGTAGAAGCGGAAAATTTAGACGAGTTGGCAATGCAACTCGCAATAACTTTCACCGACTTACTAACGTTCGACAAGGAACCGTTACCTGACGAAGTGATTTTTCGGATCAAATGTATCAAAGAAGAAAAAGGTCTAAAAGATGGATGGTTCGACATTCGTCACGTTCCGCAACAGGCCGCTGCTGCGGTCTAGGATGTCTTCTAATTACACTCAACTTGTTGAAGAAACAATAAAAGCAAACGGATGGACATTTCATCGATGGGGGAGCAACTTTTTAGCTTGCACATCAGAATGCACCCACTGCCATACGTGAAGGGGATCGTGTAATACTGTGTCAAAGGCGTTTAACACTCGGGTATGGTTTCCTTTGGGAATTCTATTTGCTGGTGTTGTTGTCGTGTTAACTGTGTATCTCGTGGTAAATTCAGATCATGACTCAGGTTCGACTGCTTCGTCGTTACCTGATTCACTAGAACCACGAGACTCAACGAAAACCACCCGTTCTAAAAACATCGATGACACTGCGAACGGTTCTTCAAATGATTTTCACGAAACTGATTTTGTTGACCTCCTAACCAAGTACTTAGATGGTGATGCTGACATCTTTCAGGTCATTAACGGTATGCAGGCTCTTGATACCGACCTAAATTTAAAGGTCATTGAAGACCTAGACATGATAGTTGGCGATAGGATGTTGATGGAAGCATTGTTACCTATTCTTGTCTTGCATCAAGGTAACTCCATAGGTTATGAAGCGGTTTTCGCACAAGTCAAAGAATTGGATGACCATTTACAACGAGCGATGTTTCCTCTTGTGATTAAGGGGTGGGCTGAGACTGATCCTGTCAAGGCTTTAGAAGCTGCGTCTATACTAGTTTCCAACGGATTTCCGTCGAACTATACCACGGAAATATTGAGGATTTGGTCGGAGGTAGATTACGAAGAATACGTTGAAAATATTCACTCTCTGCCAAGCACGCAACGGATGATCGCTCAGCAGGTGAGATTTTCGACGCTCGCGAATGATTCCCCGGAGGAAGCTTCTCGTCACATCGGTGCATTCTTGGGCTCTATTTATCAATTGGGTTTGGCCAAAACACTAGCACGATCATGGATTATGAAAGATCCAGCAGCCGCTCTCGAATGGATCAAGACTGCACAAAATATCACACCTTACGTCAGGCAACAGGCAATGATCGAAGCGTTGAGAACGTTGGCAATGTCAAATCCTAGAGAGGCGTTGGAACAAGCGCTTCAACTCCGCAAGCATCCACAGATCGGATCAGTTACGTCCGATGTGTTCGAAGTAGTCGCAATGTCGGATATCGAATACGCCAAGGAAATGTTGCCAAAATTGACTCACCTATCCACGCAGATAGCGGTCGCAAGATCAATGGTGAAACATGAAGATTGGGATGGTATTTTGGATCTTATGAATAGTGTTGAACACAAACGTAGAAAAGATTACTCTGAGTATGTGTTTCAGTATTGGGCGATCAACAACCCCATTACGCTGCTTGATCGAATCGTCCACCTAGAAACTGATTTAGCATCGAGGGCCGCATTGGAACTCTTAATGCAAAATCGGGTGTATTACTTCCTACCACCGCCGAAGGCATCGCAACTTGAGGAAATGTTGACCAGTGAACACCAAGAAGCCTGGGCATTGACAAAAAACCATCCGTCAGCTAGGAGTATAACAATTCTGGAGTCTGGATACGGGTTTTCAAGAACCTACAGCATGGATGAAGTGCAATCCGCTCTTTATAGAGATTTAGATAAAAAAGCAGACCTTTTGCCGTTTCGTATTCGAGAGTGAAACTTAATAATGAGACGACAGGCAGTTTAGCGATCGAACCGTTCGGCCATCTTTGTGTTGCGCAAGATTGAGTTTGACAGTGGCCTGAGAAAGGAGAATCTTGCAGTAAGAAACTCACAACGTTTGGGGAGTGGTAACTCCGTTACACCCGGACAACTGTGCGAGATGCAAATAATTCGACTACTTTAACAGTTTAGTTGAGGTAACCTGATATAGTCTTTTAAGTTCTTGTATGGGGCGTATGGGGCAATCGCTGACCAGGAAAAATTCTAGTGAGTGGGGCTTTTGGTGGGTTCCAAGGTGTGTGTAGTTGTTTCTAGGCGACCTAGAGTGGGATCGCGGTTCTAGTACTAGGGACTACGAGAAACCAGAAGTGCTCTTGTTGTAAGATTTGCGACTTTTAAGTTGTTCTTTGGAGCATTACTCTTCGAAAACTACTTTCAGTTTCCGAAAGCCGAGACTCTGACTCGGAAGGATGTTTAGTTGCTGTTGGAAATTCCAGACTTCGACTTTGCTTATGTCTTCAAGAGACGTACCTTTGGGTAGTCTGTGGCATCCAGATCGTTGGACTGTTCGATTGATCGTCTTTCCTACGAAAAGCAGAGTGTACTGCAGTAATACTTGGCATCGAGATGTTCGGCTACTTCGGTGTGGGTAGCGAATTCCAACCGATGCAGGCCGTAATTGTGTGCCCCCACCGCTTTTCACAAAGGAGGGTTAAACATGATGGATTGGACCGATTGTCAGGCAGTGGAAAGGAGTCCTGACAGAGTTAGTGGTGCGTGGGTGTTCGCAGGAACGAGAATCCCACTACATGCTCTTTATGAGAACCTAGCCAGTGGCGCATCAATTGATGAATTCATCGAGTGGTTTCCCGGTGTCATGGAAGAACAGGTTCGCTTGGTTTTTGAGCACGAAGCAAATTTCCTTCGATCGTCGATAATGACATGGAGATCAAGTTTGTCCAAGGTACGGGTGCCCCTCACGCTCGAGAAATAATTCAATCTGAGCTGTTACCTCAAATCTACATCGCCATCTTCAAGAATTTCCTCATCTTCTACAGATAGAAACTGTCGAACACGCTTTTCGTCTTCTTTCGACAAGTTTGTATTACGTTCACTGTTTGCTAGAAGCATCAACGCTGCCTTCGACTGTATTTCGACAGTAGGTAATCTATCGATGGATTTGAGCAATTCCTCGTGATCGTACCGAGTCCAAGTCTTCAGTATTGGCTCAAAATACTCTGCTCTTTTTGAAGATGGAAGTTCTTCTGCTAGATTGAGAGCTTTTTCTGTATCGCCATTTCGTACAAAAGACTTACCCACTTCTTGATACGCGACAATTTGTGTCCGACCCGTTCGTACTTTAGACAGGAGATCTCGAGCTTCGTCAGGGTCTTGGTAGGATAGATGTCCAATAACCGTGACTTCAAGACCTAGTTGGTCTTCCGAGATTGGTTGATCCAGAGCTTTCTACATCGCAAGCTGAGGATCGACGGATACGAGGTACGATAGAGCATTGGGTAGAAGCAGTGGTTTGAGGTCAGAAATTTGCGGTTCATTCAATACCCAGTCAATCGCGCGTTCGTAGTCAGATCCACGAGTCCAACTCATCAAGAGAGAGTTAGCAGCACTAGCTCTTGAAGAGCCGCTCAAGCTAGCCACAAATTCGGCCGCATCTTGAGGATCTTTTTGCACTAAAGACGAGACTGCCGCAGTGGTAGCGGTCCGATGAAGATTCTCCGAAAAAGTGTCGATCAACGATAGGACCTCGCGTGGTTTCGCGTATGCCCATTCTCTCACAACAGAGTCTTCCAACCTGTTACGCAAGCTAGTTCTCTCGATTTCTGACACCGCATTCAAGGCAGATTGAGGATCAAACTTCACCCACGACCGAGCAACTGCTAAAACCAACGAATATAGACCAGTAGGGTTGTTGTCCAATTTCAGCGCGTACTCGAAAGCACGATCTGGATCGCTTTCGGTTACTAGTCCAAGAACCGAATTAAGTACAAATTGTCGGGTCTCCGCGTTGGTAATTGTCTCCGACACTTCGTCTAATATCCCCATTCCATCCTTTTCAACCCAAGCTCGTGCAACGGTGGCCAACATCCAAAATTGACCTGGGTTATCTTGAACCTCCTCAACGAGTTCATTCCACATTTCTTCTGGATCATCAATGGGCTTGCTCAGCTTTTCTTGCATGATCAAGTTGATCGCAAACTGTTCATAGTCTAGTTTTCGAGCGATGAGACGATGTTCTTCCTCAGAAAGATCCGATCGTTCCGTCAATATTCCGTTCAACGCTTCAATTCGTTCGTTGTCGTCGAGGGAACTTGCAAACTCAACTGCTTCTTCCAGATCAAACGAGGACCATTCCATGAAGACGCTGTAGATTAATTGGGAGTGGTCAGTTCCCTCGAGCAATTTGATCCGAGCATACGCCTTTTTTGGATTGAGTTGGGCAAGTCTTTGGAATATTGGTTTCTGCACTTGCAACCTCTTGCGTACTTCGACACCATCAGATTCCGCTAGCAGTTTCAACACCTCCTGTTCTGATGCATCTAAAAGTAATGCATGTAATTCAAGACTTCTCTTGAACGGACTCGAAAATTGCTGGATTTCTTCGAGTGACAAGACAGTTGGTCGCACGGCTCCACCATCTGTTGTTCCACCCGTAACCGTGTCTTCGCTAGGAGCCCTTTCCATTTGAATTTGCACTTCAAGTCTAAATTGATCAAATTTGGTATAGTTTTGCCCGCTATTTAGTTCAAAACCATATAGAGACGTCCTAGAACCCAATAAGAAACAAAAGAGTACAAAAAGAACCATCTGTCTCTGTACGAGTTTGATGTACATCGAATTTCGGGTATTAGGAGATTTCATAAGATTTGGTTGCCAAATTCACTGACTCTTGCATTTTAAGTTTGAATCGTCTCGAAAAAATGGTGAGTAGCGATCAATAATTCAATATATTCCGCGAACTGCAAACACCTCGCATCTATACACATCTTGATAGTCTCACCTCATGAAATGTCACATTCACACCATACCTAAGAATGTCGAAAAAGTTCGTATTTACCCACAATTTGGAATATCACTCAGGCTAATTTCAGCCATAGGAAATCATCTCATCTGATTGCGAGTCGTTGGCAAAATAGCTTCGGATACTTCCTCTATAATTTCGAACAAAAGATATACGCGCGAGAGTGGTATCCAAGAAGGCTTCTTGCGCACTTATGTGACATCAGATTTGACAATCTAGTAGCGTCGTTCACCCGGAGGACGAGTCATGCACCCAAAAACCTACGGCTTCACGCTATTGTGGATTACTTTCGTGATCTTCATCGGTCCCGCAAAAGCAGATGAGTCGATATCTATCGAAGTTGGACTCGCGGAATTACCGCTTAGGCAATTCGTCGCAAGCACCTTGGAAAAAAATCTGCGGTTGAGAGCAGCACGTATGGCACTAGCTTCTAAGAAATCTGTTCGAGATGCTGAGTCCCAGCCTATTTATAACCCAGATTTCATCCTTGATACAGAAGATGCCACCAGTCAGACTCGCGCTATCGGTGTCAGCCAAACCCTTGATTGGAGTGGCAAACGCAAAGCACGCTCACAAATAGCAGATTTGAATCTTCGCTTTGCTGAAACAGAGTTTTTGTCGCTGAGGCGATCGTTCACGACCGAATTATTGAGCGGTTTAGCGACTTATCAAATTTACTGCGCACGTTATGAACTCGTTCTTGAACGCCTACAATTGATGAACGATCTCGTAGACCTCGCACAGAATCGTTTCAATGCCGGGGACATTAGCCAAGTCGAACTAGACTTAGTGAAACTTGCAGCAACGAAAGTTCGCAACAACAGTGTTACTATTCAAGCCGAGCGTTTACAAGCCCAGGAAGCGGTCCGCGTACTAACACCACACGTCGACAAGACCGAGTGGCCGTCGCTGCCTAGTTCCATACCCAAACTGCCCAGATACACAGATCTAGACATGTTAGTGCAGCAATTACCCGAATTACAACTAGCAAATCTGAACGTTCAGATAAACGACGCACTAACTGCGCTCCGTCGCAACGAACGCAAACCGGACCCGACCCTGACAATAACAGGCGGACAAGAAGATGATGAGTTAGCAGTAGGTTTAAATTTAACGATTCCTTTGTTCGTCCGAAATTCTTTCAAACATGAAGTTAGTGCGGCAAAAGCTGAACGGGATGAGTCCCAACTAATTGCTAGCGATGTCCTCCACCGTGCCCGTGTTCGACTAAAGATCTCAACTGAACGCTTTAGCGTATTACGATTCGCTTGGGAGGACTGGGAATCCACAAGCGCGAAGAGCCTCTCGCGTCCCGTTGATCAACTACAACGTTTGTGGGAAAAAGGAGAACTCACTACTACAGATTATGTCGTCCAACTAACGGAGACTTTGGAAGTGCGAGAAAGTGCGCTAGAACTAAACGAATCCTTATGGCAAGCATGGTTTGATTGGCTCACGGCATCGGGCCGGATAGATGCTTGGTTAGCGGTGGATTCATGAGCAACAAAAGTTGTTTGAGAGGAGCAATGTGAAGATGCGAAAACACTGGATAGGACTCCTTTGCCTAGTAGCGACAGCGTGTGTCTTCCCAGACGTGGAAGACGAACACACGGAGCATGATGATCACGAAGAAAGTGTGATCACCATGACTTCAGAAGAGCGTGATTCAGTCGGCGTTGTTCTCGCTATCGTTGAACAACGCGTGCTGCGCGATACTATGCACGTTCCGGGCGATGTATCAGTTAATGCATACCGTTCATCGCGGGTAACCCCTCGTATCTCTGCGCAAGTTGTCGAAAGACATGTGCAACTAGGCGATATGGTCGAGCTTGGACAACGATTAGTGACTCTATCCAGCGTAGAAATGGCCGAAGCTCAAGCAGCACTAGTTGTAGCAGATCAAGAATGGAAACGCGTGCGGTCTCTTGGGAACGAAGCAGTCTCCGAACGACGGCACACCGAAGCTCAAGTAGCCCAACAACTAGCACTCGCTAAAGTATTGGCGTACGGCATGACTGAGAAGCAAGCAGAAGAACTAACGAAATCGGGTAATGCCAGTAAGGCGAATGGAAAATTCGAATTACTCGCTCCCCAAAATGGAACTGTGATGCATGATGACTTTGTAGTCGGTGAATTGATCGAACCGGGCCGAATTCTCTTTGAACTGAGCGATGAATCATCCTTGTGGGTTGAGGCACAAATAAATCCTATTGAAATGCCTCATTTAGACTCCATCACCTCGGCACGAGTTAGTCCCGACGGAATTGAGTGGATCACCGGTAAAGTACTGCAAGGACATCATCATGTAGATACAGTAACGAGAACACAAACCTTGCGCATCGAAGTCGAAAACGAGGATGACTCTCTACATGCCGGTCAATTCGTGAACGTCGAAATTGTGGTAAATACAGGGACCTTAGTGATTGCTGTGCCAACACTATCGCTCACAATGATTGACGGGGTCCAAAATGTTTTTGTACTTGAAGAAGACGATGAGTTTCACGCCAGAGAACTCAAAACCGGACCATCGATGGGAGACTGGACTTCGATAGTATCAGGATTGTCCGTTGGAGAGCAAATTGTGGTAGATGGAGTTTTTCATTTGAAGTCGATATTGCTTAAGTCCTCGATTGGTGAAGGTCATGTCCACTAGGAATCGACGTTCATGTTGACGAATGTAGTAGAAGCTTCGCTTAAATATAAGGTTCTAGTTCTAATTGCGTTCGTCGTCGTAGGTTTTTTGGGTTGGCGCGCGATCGTGTCCGTTCCAATCGACGCTTTCCCGGATGTTACCCCAGTTCAGGTCAACATATATACGGAATCACCGGGACTCGCGGCAGAAGACGTAGAGCAGCTAATCACCTTGCCACTAGAGTCCGGCTTGGCTGGTTTACCGGGCGTCAAGCAAATACGATCCACGAGTCTGTTTGGTCTCTCGTACATCGCCGTATTCTTCGAAGACCACATGGACACATACTTTACTCGTCGATTAGTAATGGAACGATTGCTCGAAGTCGGTGATCGAATCCCCGAAGGATATGGTACACCAGAAATAGGACCTAACACTTCAGGCCTTGGACAGGTTTTCTGGTATACGCTTGAACGAGCAGATGAACAACTCAACGCTGCTGTAACGGACATGGATTTGCGAACATTACATGATTGGAGTGTGCGCTTGATCCTTCGCACCGCTCCCGGCGTTGACGATGTAATTTCATGGGGTGGACAAGAACGACAATTTCAGGTGATTGTCGATCCTGTAAACCTGATCAAATATGACCTCACGTTTACCGACGTCATGAAAGTCATCGAAGTGAACAACGCTCAGGTGGGCGGACAATACGTCAATCTCGGGCGTGAGCAGTACTTGGTCCGTGGCTTGGGTCTCGTAGCAGACGAAACAGACATTGGCGATATAGTTGTTAAGGTTAAGGATGGAACACCAGTCATTTTGCGGGATATCGCAGACATCAAACAAGGTGGAGGCATTCGTTTTGGTGCTGTAACTCGAGACGGCAAGGAAGTTGTCCTAGGCATGACTCTTTCCCGCACCGGTGAAAATGCTTCAAATGTTGTAAACTCGGTAAAAGAGAAAGTTGAAATCGTCAATGAGTCTTTGCCGGATGGAGTAGTTCTCAGACCCGTATACGAACGTACCGATTTAGTAAAAGAGGCCGTCGAAACTGCCGTTACTGCGCTCATTGCAGGTGCGATTTTAGTATGTGTCGTGCTGTTCTTGTTTCTTGGTGAACTACGCTCTGCACTAGTAGTTATTGTGGCACTACCGATGGCAATGTTAATTGCTTTCATATTCATGGGCGAAACCGATATCTCAGCAAATTTAATGTCGCTCGCCGGACTTGCTGTGGGTATCGGTATGATGGCCGACGGTGCTGTCGTCATAGTTGAAAATGCCTTTCGCACGATGACTGAGCGTGCTAAGTCTGGAGAACCGGTCAACCGCACCAAGGCTGTCTTAGATGCTGCAAAAGAAGTTGCTAATCCGATCGGTTTCGCGCTATTGATCATCATCGTCGTATTTTTGCCTTTGTTTAGCCTCGAAGGCTTAGAAGGCAAACTCTTTAAACCCATGGCTTTCACAATTAGTTTCGCCATGGTAGGCTCATTAGTTTTAACAATGACGCTGATCCCAGTGTTGGCTTCATTTGTGTTGAGACCGAAGATCAAACGTGAAACTTGGTTGGTTCGATGGATCAAGACCTGCTATGTACAAGTTCTCTCTTGGGCTCTGCAACACAAAAAAATTGTTCTCACAACCGCTGTTAGTTTGATCATAGGAAGTGTTGCGATCTTCCCATTTCTGGGTAGAGAGTTTATGCCGCAACTGGAAGAAGGCTCAATCATGTGGCGAGTAACCTCAATTCCGTCGACATCTCTCGAACAGTCCATCGAGATTTCAAAGATCATTGAAAATGCTTTGTCGAAGTATCCAGAAGTGATCACAACGATCGCAATGATTGGTCGTGCGGAAAAAGGTGAGACCGCGGATGTCAATTACATGGAAGTTTACTCGCAACTTAAACCTGTGCATGAATGGGAGTCCAATCGCACTGTCAAAGAACTCGCCGAAGCAATGCGCGAGACGTTAGAGGATGTAGTTCCTACAACGGTTGTTGCGTTTACACAGCCCATTCAAATGCGTGTCGAGGAACTGATATCAGGAGTTCGTGCGACGCTCGCGGCAAAGCTTTATGGCGACGACCTTGAGGAACTCGAACATCTAAGCGAGGAGATCAAGGATGTAATAAGTGGCGTACAAGGAGTCGCGGATCTGTCGTTAGAAGCAAATGCGGGTAAACCTCAAATTCGAATCCAAATCAAACGAGATCAACTTGCACGATTTGGACTGAATGCAGATGATATCCTCTCGATAGTCAGAACTGGCATAGGCAATGAACCAGTTTCAACGCTGATCCAAGGTGTACGCAGGTTTGACATCACAGTTCGATTGATTGATGCCTCCAAAGAGTCCGTTCATGCTATAGAGAGCATACCCATTAAAACTGCCGGAGGTGCCATCGTTCCGCTCTCGGCAGTTGCCGACGTGTACATCGCTGAAGGGTATACTTTTGTTCGCAGGGAACAATTGCAGCGTTATGCGGTGATTCAAATGGATGTGCAAGGTCGCGACGTTGACGGTTTTGTCCGCGAAGCGAATGCCGCTATAGAGCAACAGATCGACTTACCACCCGGTTATTGGGTCGAGTGGGGCGGAGCGTTTGAAAACCAACAACGAGCACTGATGAGACTGTCCATCATCGTTCCAGTCACTATTTTCTTCATCTTCGTACTTCTGTACACTGCTTTTAACTCGCTAAAGTATGCAACTTTAATAATCTTTAACATACCTTTCGCAACTATTGGTGGAGTGGTAGCACTGTTTGTATCCGGCCAGTACGTCTCGGTTCCGTCAGCGATAGGATTTATAGCAGTATTCGGTGTTGCGATGCTTAACGGAATAGTATTGATTAGTTTCATAAACGACTTGCGGAAAGGAGGATTAAGCGTCACCGAAGCCGTTAGACGCGGTGCTGAACTTCGACTGCGACCGGTTCTAATGACTGCATTCACCACCGTACTTGCTCTGTTGCCTATGCTTCTTTTGACAGGTGTAGGCTCAGATACACAACGACCTCTGGCATCGGTAGTCGTTGGTGGTGTATTTACATCAACACTCTTGACGTTGATACTGTTGCCAGTAATTTACGAGTGGATTGAAGGTAGAGGTGAGAGGGGGACAAGTAACCCCTAGGTTGGTTTAAGTCGACATCTAATTTCAATACGTTTCCACTGAATTACTACCGAAGGGTTGTTGATTGAATACATCGACTAACACAGCTGTTGGCATTCAACGACTTTAGTTCTTCAAAAGTCTCAGGACTGGAATTCAGAACCCTAATGCAACGTTTCCGGTAACGCCTCTCACACTAGCTGAGCAGTAGACATCGTGAAATGACTCGCAGTAAAAGGAGTATAGATCAGCAGCGTTCTATAACGAGTTCACCACCCAAACCAGAAGACCGCGCAAAGGTCGAATATAGATTATGTATGGACGAACATCTCTAGTGTTCGTCGTGTTCGACATGCTCTACATGCTCGCCATGCTCGCCGTGCAGAAACGTTTCTTCGATAGAAAATAATACGTAAGCTAACGCCATTCCGATAACAAATAAAACGAGAAGAAGGGTTCGATTTTTGCCACAATAGAAAACATCAGGGAGTAAGTCGTGCAATACAACATAAAGAAATACACCCGTTGCGAACGCCAGAACCACTCCAATAAATGTGTTGCTACCATCAGCTTCAACGGTCGTGCCCGCTAGGATGAAGAACAACACGGTCACGATAGGGCAAATGAGCGCGAAACTTAGATTAGTGATTGTACGGACCCTTCGACTTATTTCGGTCGTCCGCATGATCGCGATAAGCGAAAACGAATCCAACGGTTTGTGGAGCGCAATAGCTAAACAAACTCCAAGACCCGGCAACATCCCTGCGACCGTCTCACCGACTCGAGTACTAGTTCCTAGCGCAATTCCCTCCGTGACTGAATGGAGTCCAAGGCCGAATAAAAGAAACACAAAATCTCTTCTTTTGTCAAGCGGATGAATGTGTTCGTGCGTATCCGTGTCGCTACTTCTTGCGATTGATGCGTGTTGGAAGAAATCTAGGATCCGCATCAAGACTATCATCGTTACGATTCCACCAGACACCCAAATCGCTAGAGTTTCAATGGCATGGTCATCTGGTATGTTGTGGAAACTGTGGGGTAGCATATGAAACAATGCAATACCGAGAATGAATCCTGCTACTAAGCTTGTGACAAGGTGAACTCGGTTTTCCGTGAGTTTGCCAATTTCGGATAGCTTGCCCCCAACAAACGTTATAACACCGATGCCGACTGCATAAGCACCGACCAATGCCCAAGATATCGAATTCACGGAACTCTACAAATCTCCGATGTGACTAGAAGAAAAGGACTAATAGTAAGAGACTTGCGATAGCACCGAGTAAAAAGCATGCTGCACTCAAGACTCCCAAAACCGTAGAAAAGTTAGCTAGATAGACATTTTGTGGTTCCAAAAAGAACAAGACTGAACTACGATCTTCTTTGAGTTCAATAAATCTCTTCAGTCCCACTTCCGCACTATGAGCTTCTTTGACGGACACTAGAGCAACTAGGATGGTAGTGGCTGCCGACGCTAGAATGCCTAGTCCGAAGACCACCAAGTTGAAGATTTCGAACCAATGGTAGAGTACATCTTTATCCTCGCCTCCAAAACCGTAAGCAGTGATCAAACCGATTATCAGTGCTGCACCACCAGCATTTCCCAAGAGTAACATTCGGGTCGATTCCGATACAAGGCGAAACATTACGCTTCGTCGTTGGGATACAACCTTGTATAGTTCTCGACACCATTCTTCGCCCGTTTCTTCGGCGATAAATTCGTCAACTTTTTTCACAGTTATTCCGCTTGTATCTGATTCGTAGGTTGTTTCGTGCCCAAAGAGTCCAAAGACGAGAGTCTGACGTACTGAGAGCCTTGATTGGACCCAGGTGCATATTGAATGACCCAATCGTCAATATGTACGGGAGACGTTGGCCGAATGTGTTGCTTAAACGCTTCTCGTGACAGATCGGTTCCCATACGTTCTAACGTGGAAATCACGTATCGACCGAGCAGATATCCTTCCAATGCCGTTTCATTCAGGTTGGACTCTTCTGCAGCACCAACACTTTCGAGTGCCTCAATAAAGCTTTTTGCTAACGCACTACTTTGATCGGAAGGACTAGGTACCACTTCGGTGACAATGTGATTCGTTTTCGGTACATCGACGCGTGCGTGTAATTCGCGCGATAGCGAGAATGATAAATTTGCCATTGTGTAGTCATACCCTAACGAGTTCGCTAAATTTATGATCGTAGCATTGGACGTATAAGTACCGACGAGCAAAATCGCATCTAAATCAGCCTTCGCAATCTCAAACAAACTTGCATGTACTGCGTGTGTATTTCGAGAAAATCGAGTCTTCGCTAACAACGGGAGTTCATGTTCGTCTAGTACAATCAATAAATCTCTTAAAATAGCTCGACCGAACGAATCGTCTTGAAAAATGATTCCAATGCGACGTTGTTTAAGCGTTTCGACAATATATGTAATAATAGTTTGTACTTCATTCAGGTAGCTTGCGCGTAGAGTCGTTACGTTGGGGAACCGCTCGGCATCAAATAAGAAGTCTGCTCCTGTCACATGCCCTACAAAGTCTATCTCAGCCTTTCGGAGTATAGGCGCGAGTTTTGCCGCTGTTGGCGTGCCCACTCCGCCAATGACTGCGAGCACATTGTCTTCTTCGATAAATCGTTCTGCATTGGCGGCAGCTTGTTCAGGTTCATAACCATCATCGTACGTAATCAGTTGAAGGTTTCTGCCGGCAATTCCGCCTTGTTGGTTATATTCTTCAAAGGCAGCAAGAATACCAGCACGGTAAGATTGACCCAATCTAGCATTTATACCGGAGAGACAAGCCGACTGTCCAAACACTACTTTATCGTCGTAAATTCCTTCGGACTCGGCGGTGGTCGAAATCGCGCAAAATATGAACACCACTGCCCAAAGAATCCAGTTATTCTTCAACGTGATTCTCCTCTGTGGTAGATTCGTCGGCATCTTTAGTCGTAGCTACGGGTTCCTCGACCGAGAGTTTTTTGAGCACTTGATCACGGCGAACCGTGTGTGCGTGTCGAAATAGTAGAGCAGCATCAAAAATCAACGACCGAGTATTCGCGGCAGGGAGATGATCCAATTCAGCATTGGTCGCATGCGTTCGACCGTCCATCGTAAGCTGACCCGCTTCTGTGTGTCCGCTGGACGGACTTGGCGGCATAGTTGCAACAGAGCGGGCACTCACGTCCTGCGGTAGTGTATCCTCGGGTGTTGTAGGTAAGTGCTCCGATGTTGTCGCCGAAAAGGGTAACGATGCAAGTGAATCAATCATGTTGATGTCAACCGTCGAGTCAGCTACTGGATTAAGTGTCGCAAGACTAGCTTCCTCAAAAGTCGTGCGCATGCGATCCCAATAACGAGTAATTGCAACTTGTTCGGGATTTTCTTTATATTTCGCGAGTAAATTTAGAAAAGCGGTAGCGGCACTTTCGGCTTGCGTCTTGCGGGTGTGAGCCTTTGCTTTAGCATCCAACACAATTGATTGTGCTTGCCCACGTGATCGAGCTAGCATCTGCTCGCGTTTTCGCTGCGCGTCAACCTCTGCTTGTATCTTTTCAGCGACAGCATCGCTCACATCGCGGAACGCGGCAATCGTCTCCTCGATTGGGCTCAAATCCACAATTGCTAGCGCAGTGAGTTCGATCCCAATTCCTAATTGTTCAAATTGCGATTGCATCGAATGTGCTAATGATTCTTCGATGTGCTTTCTATTACTCGTGAATATCAATTCGACAAAATTGTTGCCAAACTCTTCAATGAGTCGTTCCCGTGCGATCAGAGAAATGAGCTTTTCAGGCTCTGCGATCACAAACAAGTAACGGGGTAAGTCTACAACGGTATATTGCAGTGATAACGTTACTTCCAGCAGATTCGTATCGCCTGACAGCACCGTGAACTTTTCAGTCTGACTTTGATTAGTACTGATCTGTTTAGACACGATTCTTTTAACTGGAAATATGTGAATACGTTCTATCAAAGGCAATCTATAACCTACACCCGGTGTAATGTCGGAGTCGACAATCTTCCCGAAGCGGGTTAAGATGCCTTGTTCTTCTTTTTTGACGATGTATAACCCCGTCCCAAGAAACAGTAGACCGGCAAAAACCAGAAGGAGCACTAGGCCGGCTTGCCAATACTTACCCAGAAAATCGAATGTGTAATAAATGATCCGCGTACTTGGCGGTAGTTTTACGTCGTTCATGGTGATTTCTGCAACAACTCTTGGATTTGATTGCTGTTGAGATACTTAAACAGCTCGCTATCAGCAGGTAACATGAGAGTTGTGGATTTATCAATAATCACATCGTAACTGTCTAGAGCCCGGATAAATTTGTAGAACTCCGGATCTTGTTTGTAAGCCTCACCTAACGTAGCCATCGCTTCTGCTTCGGCCTCCCCAAGAATTTGTGTCGCTTCGGCATGAGCCTCTGCAATAATTTGATCGTGTTCGTTGATTGCTAGTGCTTCGATGCGCATCGCTAATTCTTCCCCTTCAGCTCGATAACGTGCAGCAATTCTTCCGCGTTCAGCAATCATGCGTTGTATTACACTGGGTCTATTTGTAGTCGGCATAGTGTATTCCACTATTCCAGTTTGCATAACTTCGATGCCATATGAATCTTGCGCGACAGGTGCTATACGTTCTGTTAGTTCCAAAGCAATCAAAGCAAAGTTCTCATGCTCTATGCCTAAACTTATAAATGCATCACGAGATTTATTACTCACAACAATACCCAGTGCTGAAGAGTACAGTTCAGACAGTTTCTCTAATGCCGACGTCTCGTATCTAATGGCTTCGACGAATTTAATCGGGTCGTTCACACGCCAGATTACGAACCCATCAACCGTGACACTCTTTTGATCTTCTGTAATCAATTCATGCGGTATATTTGTCATCGTCCGAACACGTCTGTCGACGAGATACACTTTCGAAATCGGTCGAGGATATTTCAAATGTAAACCGGGTGATCGCACAGGTGGAGTAATCTTGCCAAAGTGGGTGAGAACACCATATTGGGTTTCATCCACGACGTAGAAGCAATCAAAGACCACCGCGCCGACAATCACTAACCCAACTAGAAGTACTAATATTCGTGTAGTCTTTTTCATTTTTTGGTCTCCGTAGTAGTATTCGTCGGGGCTAACTCTCTTCGTTTCCATAACGACACTCGGTCCAAGCTCTCCCTGTTTGGCACGATAATTTTTGGATTTCCGGCAAGTGCAATCTCTAATTTTTCTCGCCACAGCATAGTCCACAATACTTCTGGTGCCTGTTGTGAAGCGCTTGCAATGGTCGAAATAGCTTGGGCTTCCGCTCCAGCTAGCTTTGAACGCCGAGTCGCCAACCCTTTTGACTGTTGAATTTCATACTCTGCATTGCCAAAAGCTTGGGGGATCAATGACACGAGAAATCGTTGCGCAGTCACAATGATTCGTTCTTTATCTTCCTGCGCACTAGAAACGTCGCGAAACGCTTCGACAGTTTCTACAACTGGTCCAATTCGCAACAAATTGGCCTTCACAAAATCAACTGATGCCACAACCGGATTAATGTCGTCGTGTTCAGGCAGGAAAATCTCGTTTATATGGTGCTCTAAATCAGCGCGGTTTCTGTTGAGTAAGGGTTCTAATTGTTGTGCTGAAGTATAGGTTCGAATGTGGGACTCGACATACGAACGTATAGTAACTTGTGGATCCAGTGCTTGGTAATAATAGACATAGGGATCTTTGATTTGGTATTGGACATTGACCGTTAGTTCGATGAGGTTGATATCACCTGAAACGTACTCATTCGTGACATCTGTATTGAGTGACACAATTTGGCGTACCGGCCATGTGTCAACTCGCACGAATGGAGCTGGGGCTAAATAATGAAGTCCAGGCTCTAGATCGTGCCATCGAACTTTACCAAAAGCGACACCAAACCCTAAATGTCCAGGTGGAACAATGGAAAAACCTGAGCACACAAACAAAACAATAACTATGGACCAGACCGTGATCCCTCCTGGATTGTTAGGTATTAATGGTCCAATCCATCTTTTTCCACGTGTAACTCTCTTCCAAATTGAACCAAGTCGAACGAATATAGGTTTTAGGTTAATCCAAAGGTCTTCCCATCCACTCTTAAGAGCTCCAGCTCTAAAGCGCCAAATGATCAATCCTAAGAGACCAAGAGCACCGGCCCATTGAAGAAACAAGATCGCTGGTGTTTCTGAGGCTCCAAGATTCACGAACACCTGCCAACCCACAGCTAGGAGTAGAACGTCAAGAACAATACCGAAAAATACTGTAGCAACTATCACTCCCATGACATAGATTGTGGCAAATTTAGCACCAAACTGACGTGCGACAATAGCGATGGTACCTGTATTTGTTGCGGGACCGGTCATTAAAAACACTAGTGCTGCACCCGGACTAACCCCTTTTGCAACCATGGCAGCAGCGATAGGTGTACTTGCAGAGGCACATATATAGAGGGGAATCCCTACAATCACGACGACTGGATACGCTAACCACCTCGCGTATTCGTTTGCCATCAAATCTGACGGTATCACCAAATATAAAATTCCGCCTAAAAATATCCCAACTAAAAGCGCGAATAATATATCGTCGGCAACTTCTATGAAGCCGTATCGAAAAATGTGTTTAATCAGTGTGGGCAAATCTATAGCATGGTCACCTTTGGGCGGTTCTTGGTCCGAAGAAGCACTCTCAGCTTTGGAATCAGGTGTTTGTCTCCGTTCTAAATAAAACTCTGGTTTGAGCCAACTAGCATATCGAATTGAACTAGCGACCTCAAAAATTCTTGACAAATAGCCAGAGAATAGAACTTTGAGTTGTGCGAAGCTAACATAACAATCGTCTTGAGATTTGAACAGTGGAGCATGTCCGTGGTCATGATCATGGTCATGACCGTGGTCGTGATGGTGTTCACGCTCCTGCGGTTGCTGTTTTGAGTTTTCTTGGACCTCGTGTGTTTGGTGAGAACCTGAGTCATCAATGTCAGAAGGTATCGAGTCTCGATCACGAAGCAATCCGATACAAAAGATACCACAGAATACCGCGGTAAAAAAACTTATGACTGGTCTAATCACCGCTACTACAGGACCGAAAAACGCGTTAGTGACCAAGATTGAATCGGCACCTGTTTCCGGTGCCGTGATTAAAAATGACATGCTCGCCGAACGCGAAGCTCCCTTGCGGCGCATCTCCGTTACTACTGGGACGACGGAACAACTGCAAAGCGGTATCGGTACACCCAGTGCCGCGCTCGTTGATACAGACTTGATACTATCTTCTTGGAACCAGCGAAGAATAGACCGGCGGGAAATGAACACATGGATCAACCCGCACAGAAAGAGTCCCAACATTAGCATTGGTGCTAGTAACAAGAAGGAAGACCACAAAAAGTCGAAAAAGTCCCGCACTAACCCTAACACTTCCATACAAATTTTCTCCTAGTTCGGCAATTCACAGTCGCCACTCCTGACACCGAGCTCGAACTTACATTCTGTGAGCAAGTTTAGTATCGTATCCTAACGATACTCTACATTCTAACGCAACATAGTCTATCAAGATTCACGACTCAGCGTCCTTGAATTTAGCAATCGTAATAATTGCAGTTTTTCGTTTTTGTCTGTCATAACGCTCATGGATCATAGTTTAGTTTAATTTAAGGCACGGGTTCGTGTTCGTAGTAGGGACGGTACCACCGATCCGTTGAATGTTGAACTGGTGCCGGAACGCAGATTCGAACTGCGGACCTACTGATTACGAATCAGTTGCTCTGCCTAACTGAGCTATTCCGGCAGCAAACTTGAGAAAAATTTTAATTTCCCAATTTGTTAACTCGTGAGAATTAACCCCTGAACGAGTATTATCTCTCTAAAAGTATGTGCAGGTCAATCGTACTAAACGCTAGTCACTTCGAGCATCGACCATTCCTCTAAATCCAAGTTTAATGAACACTCTTATAACATACTCGCTTGCTGGATTAATCGGACTAATCGTTGGTAGTACGCTTAATGTCATCATCTCGCGTCTCCCGGTCATGGTTGCAGCCACAGGCGGCGATGACGATGACAACAACTCGGGTAGTCGTGATGTCAAATTCAATCTGTGGATGCCCCGTTCACGTTGCGAGTCGTGTTTAAATCCAATTCTTTTCCGAGATCTTATCCCGATACTGAGTTGGGTTCTGCTAAAAGGGAAATGTCGCAATTGTTCTGTACGAATTTCGTGGCGCTATCCCATCGTTGAAACTCTCGGGTGTCTATTTGCTATCTTGCTGATTGGACATTTCGAAATCTCGGTGGCTATGTTATGCGCGGGAGCTTGTTTTGCGTTTCTGATTGCAATGAGCACTATTGATATAGAACGCGGAGTGCTACTTGACGAATTAAACTACCCGTTGCTTTGGTGTGGTTTAATTACGAGCATTTGGTTCCAACATTCGAATGTGTTCCCGTCCCCCAGTGAGGCTATAGTTGGTGTCATCGCTGGTTATCTGAGCTTCTGGTTGATTAATTTCTTGTTTCGTGTGGTGCGCAAAAAGGACGGTCTTGGACACGGGGACTTCAAGTTACTTGCCGCCATCGGTGCGTGGGTGGGTTGGCATTTACTACCCGTGGTCGTGCTCATAGCGATAACGATCGGGCTCGTGTATGGAATCGTGCGTGTATTGCAAAAAGAATATTCGCAAGAAGATGGAATCCCATTCGGTCCATTCTTAGCGATGGGAGCTATCGGCACTGTGATTTATCGCGAAGAACTGTTCTTTTTGCTGTTCCGTAGTCCAATCATGAGCTAGAATTCTGGAGTCTTTTTCTAACTGTTGACAGATTCCTTTCCCGGTCGATACAACACAATCCATCACAATGAAGAGGAAAGCCGCAAACGATTTCGTCTTCAACCCTTGTTATACAGCGAAGTCGGACGATCGGAAAAATTAAAATTGATGCCAACATATCCATGTTCCGCCGCTCGTGCTGCTCCGACGGTCGATTCGCGTTGTTATCAAAACCTCAAAAGTAATACAGTACGAACATTTGCTGAAACCAAGATTGATAAGTGTTTGTTAAAGTGGCTTTTGTTAGAAATTTTGAAATTTCGGAGCGACAACGTCTTGTTGTTCAAATGTTTGACGAAAAATGATGAATTCGCGATTAGTCCAATGTCCTACGTGTAAAACTTCTAGCGAATGGGCACCTGACAATCCCTACCGACCGTTTTGCTCGGAACGGTGCAAATTGATCGATCTCAATGAATGGATTGAGGAAAGACGAACCATACCGGGAGATCCCGTTGAAGTCCCTCCTCAACATCCCGGCGACGTCGATGATCAATAGACGTCGCTGAGTCGAATTTTCTAACCGACGCCGGATCGTGGCTCGGCTATGCGACCGTGACACTGTTTGTATTTCTTTCCAGAGCCACAGGGACAAGGATCGTTCCTTCCCACTTTAGGTTGCTCGCGAACAAACGGTTTCTTTGCTTCAGGTGGAGGTTTACCCTTAGTGCCTTCACCCGAGTCGCTAGCATGTTGAAACTGCATTCTTTTCATCTCTTCTCGCCGACGACGTAGTTCTTCTTCACGTCGGGTTTGTTCTTGGCCTACATCCATTCGACTCAAAATTCGCACGGATGCGTGTTGAATGTTTGCAAGCAAGGTTTGGAACAGATGAAACGCTTCGCGCTTGTATTCTTGTTTGGGTTGCTTTTGCGCGTAAGCTCGTAAATGTATACCTTGGCGTAAGTGATCCATCGTGTGCAGATGTTCTTTCCACTTTTGATCTAAGATCGACAGGGTGATCTGTTTCTCGACCAGATCGGCATCAATACCCCGTTCCACCCAACTTGCTCGCTTCTCTTCATACTTGGAAATGAAGTCTCCCAAGATCTTCTCTTGAATCTGCTCGGCATTGTCTACCTCACCTTTCACAATCCATTCTTGAACGGGTTGCGGGGACCCAAATTCCGTTCGGAGCATGTTCTCCAGCCCGGTAAGATCCCATTCTTCTGGTACCGTGTTCGGAGGAATATGCTCGTTGACCGTATCCTCGACAACTTCGGCTCGCATTTGCTCGATGGTCGCGGTGATGTTTTCAAATTCCATCAATTCGTTACGCTGTGCGTAAATCACTTGTCGTTGGTCGTTGGCGACATCGTCAAATTCCAATAGATTCTTGCGGATATCAAAATGTTGACTCTCCACCCGACGCTGTGCCCGCTCAATCGAATTGTTCACCATTTTGTGTTGAATTGCTTCGCCTCGCTCCAATCCTAGAGACTGGATCATGTTGTTCCAGCGTTCTGATGCGAAACGCTTCATCAAATCGTCTTCCATTGATAAATAAAAGCGAGAGCTTCCCGGGTCTCCTTGTCGTCCGGAGCGACCTCTTAACTGATTGTCGATCCGTCTAGACTCGTGCCGTTCGGTACCAATGATGTGCAAGCCACCCGCTGCTACGACTTGGTCGTGCCGTGGTTGCCAATCTTCCATAATTTGCCGTACTTCAGCCTCGTCTGTTTCATCTCCGAGCTTTGCAATCTCGGCCATGAAACTTCCACCTAAAACAATGTCGGTTCCCCGACCCGCCATGTTGGTCGCGATCGTAACTTTGCCTGGTCTTCCGGCGTGAGCGACGATTTCAGCTTCCCGTTCATGTTGCTTCGCATTGAGCACATTGTGTTCAATCTTGCGTTTACGCAACTCCTTTGATAAACGCTCTGAAGAGTCGATAGAGGTCGTGCCGACTAAGACCGGTCGCTGTTGTTCGGTGCAGTCATTTATGTCTTCTACGATCGCGTCGTACTTCTCGTCCATTGACAAGTAGATTAAGTCGTTCCGGTCTTCACGAATCATTGGCATGTGAGTAGGTAACACAACAACTTCCAAACCGTAGATCTGGTTAAACTCAAACGCCTCAGTGTCCGCAGTCCCCGTCATGCCTGCCAATGTTGAATAAAGTCGAAAGTAATTCTGAAAAGTCGTGGATGCTAAAGTCTGAGTTTCATGTCGTATCGGGACACCTTCTTTTGCTTCGACGGCTTGGTGAATTCCCTCGGACCAACGGCGACCAGGCATCGCGCGACCTGTATGTTCATCAATGATGATGACTTCACGATCTTTAACCATGTATTCAACATCGCGCTTGAATAGAAAGTGTGCTTTGAGTGCGACAGTTACATGATGAAGAAGTTGGAGGTTTGCAGATGAGTAGAGGCTATCGTTTTCGTCGAGCAAACTCGCTTTCTTCAGATATTCTTCGACCCTATTGTGACCTCGCTCGGTGAGTTCCACGGTACGATTCTTCGGCTCAATAAAAAAATCGCCTGTATCTTCGGGTTGCTCACCACCCAATACCGCTGGTAGATTACTTTCCACGTACTCTTGCTGTTGCAACCTAGGAGCAATCTTGTTGATTTGTTTATAAAGTTCGGTATTGTCGTCTGCAGGTCCAGAAATGATGAGAGGGGTTCGTGCCTCGTCGATCAAGATCGAATCCACTTCATCGACGATCGCGAAATTTAAGCCACGTTGAAATCGATCTTCAGATCGAAACGCCATGTTATCGCGTAAATAATCGAAACCGAACTCATTGTTGGTACCGTAGGTAATGTCTCGCAGATACGCGATGCGTTTTTCTTCTTGGTCTTGGCGAGACTGAATCACGCCCACAGACATACCTAGTGCTTCGTACACGGGACCCATCCACTCTGCGTCCCTGCGCGCAAGATAGTCATTCACTGTGACGATATGCACTCCCTTACCTGTGAGTGCGTTCAAAAATGCCGCGAGTGTTGCGACCTGAGTCTTGCCCTCACCAGTGCGCATCTCTGCGATTTTGCCTTCGTGTAACGCGATACCGCCTAGCAGCTGAACATCGTAATGGCGCGTGCCGTTCTTGCGATCTGCTGCTTCGCGTACTAAAGCAAACGCTTCCGGTAGCAACTGTGCTAAGCTTTCACCATCTACAAAACGTTGTTTGAATTCAGCTGTTTTGGACTGCATCTGCTCGTCCGTCAGAGCAGCGACCTTTTCGGTCCAAGCATTGATCTTCGCAACAATGCCTTGCATTCGCTTCAATTCGCGCGAATTACGACTTCCAAAGACTGACTGAAAAGTTTTTGTGAGCATGAATAGACTATAAATAATATATGCACTAATTTTATGAGTTTCAATGTCTTGCATCCCCCGTCTTTCACGGTTGCAGACTACCCGCAGTTTTTGAGATGAGTTTGATTCACTCAATATGAAGTATTTTCGGCTCAAAGATTCGCTAAAGGTGCCTGATCGACGCTATACAAAACTGGCAGACATCATTAAAAAACTTGACGCTCATGAGGCAACCATTCGCATCGTACAGTTCCTGCTGCCGCAAGAAGAAGCTAAACACTGTACTAGCGCAAGAGTTCAAGGTACTACGGTGTTCTTGACGTTTGATTCAAACGCTTGGGCAACTCGAGCTCGTTTTCGCGTACCTACGTTATTGGAAGAAATGCAGGAACTTGCTCAATTCTCTCATGTGGAAAAAGTCGTAGTCTCTACTGACCGAGGTGCACGATCTGCACACTCTGTGTAGCCAGAGAAGAGCATCTTCAGCTGGTCGCTCCGAGTATAGGAGTAAACAACTACTCATCGCTGACAACTATTTAGTTCATAATCACCAGACAAAACACTAGAATAAAGTAATAGAGCGACTGGTTTCTGGGCTAATTAGAACAAGATCATCGGTAGATTGTCAGTACTTAAACTTACGACGGAGTTTGTGGTCAAAAGTTCTATGTAATACCTTTACGGTAAGACCCATCCAAGAGAATTGACGAAACTATAGGAATCTTTGTACATGAGAGAGAAATTCGTGCTGCACATGAAAATTGAGAATCGCACCACCACGTGTCTTACTTTTGTAATACTTGCCACGGTCTTCTCACTCCTTGGCAACGTCTACGGTCAATCATTTAATTGTGCTACCTGGGGTGATGAAAAGACACAGCTCATCCAACTAGACGTGGGTGAGTCCAAAACTTTTCAACTACCGACTGCTAGCCTCGACGCCAATGGTGCTTCCTGTGTGGACGATGTCGGTGACATTCAGTACGAAGTCCGACGTTCAAGTAATCCAGTGTTGCCTGACGGTTTCACGTTCGACGAAGAGGACGTAACCATCAGTGGCTGTTCCACTGACGCTCTTTCAGGTCATAAATTCTCTTTAGTCGCTACTGGTCCGGATGCTTGTAGTTGTACTCCGGTCAGCTTGGAGGTTGTGTTCCGCATTAAAGACACCGACGACGATACCGAAGCGATGTGCGCGACCACTGGAACACCACCAGTAGAAGACTCAGTTGATCTGGATCAAACCCCACCGCCTAAGCCGTTTTATGGGTGGAGCCAAGTACATCTCGGAGGTCGATGGACTCAACCTGTTGGTCCGGACGAAACCGAGCAAGGTGCAACACTCACCTATGGCGCACGTTGTACGGGTAAATACGATCTCGCAGAAAATTACATCGGTACTTGTCCGTCATTTCTGAACTTCATCGGACAATCCAAATATGAGAACGGGATCGTCTATTTCACTGAGAAAATTAGCGAGAAGCGTAGCAATATCGGCATCTATAGGATTCGCATAACCGCACACAAAGAAGATGTCGCGGCTACGTCACAAACAACAGTAGTATTAGAAGTAGTCGACGACCATCCCGCACCCGAAAGTCCCGTAATTACAGCACCGGCTTTGAATACCTTACATTTGGTGTGGGAGGTCGATGAAGACGAACGAGAGTACATCACCGGGTTCGACTTAGAGTTTCGTAAAGTTGGTAGTGGCAGTAGAAGCAAACTTTATGAATTAGTCAACACAGCTACAAGTTTGACCCTTGGTTCTCTGGAAACTGATACTCAGTACCAAGCGAGGATCCGCATACGCGGCGGGCGTTGGTCCGATTGGGCACAAGCCTATACCTTAGGCAATAATGCGCCTACTTTTGAGGAAAACGAATACATATTCAAATTGACGGAAAATGTTTCTGGTAGCGAAGGTCGCATTAAATTAGGAGAAGTGGAAGCTACCGATCCTAATCCACAGGATGAAGTTGCCTATTCACTCGACTCCGTCGATACAAAGAAATTCTCTATTGGAACAAGCTCAGGGATCCTGTATTACATTGGCGATGGAGAAGATCACGAAGCAACACCAACGATTAATGTCAAAGTTACAGCGAGTGGTGGTACTGGCGAACGAAAGCTCGAATCGTCCGTGATGGTTACCATTGAGGTCACAAACGTTTCCGAACCGCTAGCTTTCGCTGACGACGCGAAAATCGAAATAGATGATCTTACATTGGGAGACTATGTAGACATACAACTACCGCTAGCAATCGGCGGTGACGGTCCGATATCGTACTCTGTCACACCTGACTTACCTGATGATCTGGAGGTCGGATCGCGTACGGGGAAACTGAAAGGAAATGCAGCAGTTACGACGAAGCATGTTACTTACTCCTATATCGCTACCGATATCGAAGGCAAAACTGACTCCCTTTCGTTTTCATTTCGGATATTTGGTAAAGCACCCAAAGCACCCATAAATCTTTCCGTTCAGCGGGCTCATGCCGACCGAATTACTATTCTGTGGGAGAATCCGTCGACACCTTTCGTTACGGTAGTCGAGCACGAGATTGAGTATCGCATAAAGGGTACTTCGCGTTGGAAACGAAAACGAATCGATGCGCCTGCAACCACCTATACCATCACCGGATTAACGCGAAACACCACCTACCAAATACGAGTAAAAAACGTTGCCGAGTCGGGACATGTCGGCTTTTCTAGTATTCTAGATGCGGAAACTCGACCATACGCAACTCCCAGCGCGCCTAGGAACGTGATGTTGGTAGAAGCCGGCACCGAGTCTCTGTCCATCGAATGGGATAAACCTGCCGATAATGGTGGTAGGAGAGTTGTCGTCTATGACGTGCGATATCGGGAGCAAGGTATCGACACGTGGACCGAAGAAGAAACACGGGACACTTCTTTCACAATCACAGGTCTCGAACAAGGAACCGATTACCTCGTTGGCGTGCGTGCCGTCAACATTGCCGGTGCTGGTCCCTGGTCCGCTGACCTCGCTGCTAGTACGATTAGAAATTCTCGACCTGTATTTTCGGAAGGCGCATCGATACCAAACCAATCTTACCGGGTGGGTGAAACTGTTTCAACATTGCAACTACCGAGCGCGTCTGAAGGGGATGGAAATTTAATATATTCTCTGGCTCCAACGCTTCCTCATGGTATTGAATTTGATCGGAACAGACTAACACTGAGCGGCACTCCTACGGAAACAAAAACTGCGACGAGCTACACGTACTCCGTCGCAGATTCCGATGAATACATCGAAGAAGATGTATCTAGTTTGACATTCCAAATTACCGTTGAGGCGAATACGCCACTTGTACCGATGTTGAACGTTGCACACGTAGGGTATGAATCTGCAACAATCACGTGGGCTATGCCAGATGCTCGTGGTTCTAGTATTACATCCTACAACCTCGAGGTTCGAGAATCAGGACAACAAAGTAGTCCATCTCAGTTCGATGCTGCTGTCGCGAGCCATGAACTAACACACTTGTTTCCTCAAACCACCTACGAAGTACGCATTCGCGCAATTAATGGCATCGGTCCAAGCGAATGGTCGATATGGATGACGTTTACCACTACCAAAGTGCCGGTCGAAATTCGTTCTCGACCTCTACTTCATGCCTTAGGCGTTGCTGGAACGTTACTTGGGGAAGGAGCTGTCGAACGAATAGGAAATCGCGCGAACTTGTTAGATGCGACTCAAAGGCAATCCGATGAAGACTATTCACCACCGTACTATTTAAATAGGAATACAAGCTCCGATACGCTGAGTTTTGATGGTTTCAGTTCTACAAATCGCTACCAAGCTAAGCTACCATCGCATAAAGACTCTTACTCTCAATTAGTAGCCGTGCTTCATCGAGCAAAGAGCTTTGTTCTCAACAACTCGAATGGGGCAAACGACGGAGACGCAGGCTTAGATTGGGCACTTTGGGCTAGCTTCGATACCACGAACCGCGATGCCAACGTTTTAGATGTCCTAAACAACGTGGAAATTAACTCTTCTGTGGAAGCAAATACATCAGCAATTTGGCTGGGTGTCGAGTTTGAAGTGACAGACGATATCCGCGTCGGTGTCGCTGGATCGCAAGCTTTTGGCGATGTCGATGTTGATCGGCTCCAAAACGGCTCGGTTACGAATGAAGAACAAGACAATGTCGAGTTCTCTATCACAAGCCTGTATCCGTACGCAGTCGGCAACTTGCATGAACAAATCAAAGTGTGGGGAACTTTCGGTCGTGGTACCGGTTCAACTACGCTCACAGACCGTTGGGGTGAGATCGAAGATTTAGGTCTCACTGCGAATGTTTTTGCGGCTGGAATGCATTACAACTTTATAGAGGATGACGATGGGAATGGAAACAGTAATGAAAGTCGGTTTGCATTAAAAGGAGATCTGTTTCAATCAGATCTTGAAACTGATACCACGGAGGACTTTGACGGAATGTTGTCGAGTTCCGTTCGTCGTCTACGAGTTGGAGTTCAGGCTCAGCGATATTTTTCGACGTTAGACTTTGACTTCGTACTCTCGGGTGAGTTTCTTGGAAGATTTGAAGACGGCGGAATTGCGGATGGAACAAATATCGACATCGGCGGACAAATCGACGTTTTCGTTAACGAATATTGGACCTTTGGTGGTCAGTTACGCATCGTTCGATCCATGGAGGCTGATGCGTATCAAGCTCTAGGAGTGCAATTTGACGTTCGCCGAGAAAATGCTGCGGACGGCTCCGGTCTGAACGTTCAATTCACTCCGTCGTGGGGAAGTTCCACCATACACGCTCACAACTTGAATTTAGAGCTACCTATTGGTGGAAACTTTGATGAATATACAGTCGCAGGTCTGCATAGCGAACTCGAGATTTCATACGGCATTCCATCGAGGCGTCGTGGTCTCTTAGAACCTTATGGAACAATTTCTCAATTTGACACTGAAAATCAGTTGAAGCTGGGTGTCCGGGTAACCAACCCAACCATGGGACTCGGCCGTCTCTTTGTCGACATTAGCTCATTTATTTCGAGAAAAGAACAACAGGCGGACACTGGTCTGCTCTTCGAGAGTCGCCTTTCTTTCTAATTTCCCTCAGCTTCAAGAAGCGTAAAAAGGGTTCAATGGAACCCTTTTTAGTCCCCAATGACATCAGGGTTCATTGAGGTCGACTTTCAGCTAATCCGCTTGATCACGAAACAATGCGGGAATATCGCTGGTATTCAGTCTTCGTCCCGCTTGACGAGAAATTGTTCGTGAATTACCGCTCATTACACGAACTTCATTTTGCTCTTGAGCGTCAGCTGGAACCTGTGCTGCCTGTTCGTTGTCCGATGGATCGGGTCGATAAATTTTTGGATGCTCACGCGGCGCGCGGTAATCTCTGTGGTGAGATTCCAATTCACCCGTAGAACCACTGCTCATGTTCCGGTCAACACCCGTGAGAAGTACGGTAATCTCGAGCTCTTCGCCCATGGTCGGATCATCGACGATGCCGGGGAAAACTCCTCCGGACCCTCCTGACGAAATCATGATCTCATTGAAGATGCGCATGATATGGCGCGCCTCGTCGAAGCTCATATCTTTTGCTCGAACGTTGTAAAGCACGCTTCGAGCACCGCTGAGATCTGTATCCTCCATGAGTGGACTACTCAGAGCTGCAGTCACAGCGTTCTCGGCCCGATTTTGGCCGGTCGCGACACCTTTACCGATCAAAGTCACTCCGTCGCCGTTGGATGCAAGTACGGATTCAACATCTTTGTAATCCAAGTTCCACAGCCCCGCGGTATTGATCACATCGGCTACGCCTTTTACTGATTCTGCTAGGAAGTTATTCATCTCGTTGAACGCGTCAGAAAAACCCATCGCTCCGTCGACGACTTTACACAGCTTATCGTTTGGTATCACCACGACAGAATCTACAATACTATGAAGTTCTCTGAGACAGTTTTCGGCATTGCGTTTGCGAACTATCTGTTCTTCCATTAGAGGCAAGGTGACAATCGCGACCGTCAATATGTCCTTCTCTTTCGCGACTTCACATATTACTGGAGCCGCCCCAGAACCTGTGCCGCCTCCGAGGCACGCAATAACGAAAACTAAATTTGCGTCTTCAAGCGCATCTTCGACTTCGGTGATCGACTCCTTAGCAGCTGCCTCACCGCTGCTCGGATTCATACCGGCACCAAGACCTCGACGACGGGCTGTACCCAGTTGCAGTTTGCGGACCGATTGTGGTAACGAGCGAAGATCTTGAATATCAGTATTTGCGGCGATAAACTCCACGCCACCGAGACCAGAGGCCGCCATGTAACTTAAGACGTTTCCTCCGCCACCACCGACCCCAACAACTTTTACCACCGCGGGTGGTGAATCGTTTTCTCCTTCGGCCGCGGGCTCGAACTTAAACCGCTCACCTTCGAGCGGCGCTTGACTTTCGTCTGGTATTGAAAACTTAAAACTTTCCTGTCCTATGTCTGTGTGTTCCATCACGTAGTCCTCAAATTAAATTTGTTTGTAGGTTTTATGCAGCCATGTACGAATGGCTCGCCAAGAAAACTTGAACCCATTCCTAGTCTCTCTGGGTTCATATATCCATCCACGCTTCCGACGACTAGCATACACCAGTAAACCGGTGCATGTCGAATACGCAGAGTTGTCATATAGGTCGTTCAATCCCTGAAGATTCTTAGGTTTGCCGCTGGACACGGGGAGATGAAAAATCTCCTCGGCGAGTTCAGCAGCTCCCTCCATGGTTGCTGCTCCACCGGTAAGTATAACACCGGATCCAAGTTTTTCTTTAGAAATTTTTGCGTCGAGCAACTTGTTATGAACTAAATTGTACAGTTCGCGATAGCGTGACTCTACTACTGAAGCAAGCATATGACGAGGAATTTGCGTCGCAGGTCGATCTGCAAGCCCCGGTACCCGGATTGATTCATGCTCATCCGTCAGTTCTTGTAACGCACACGCGTACTTTATTTTTACTTGTTCCGCGTGTTGGGCCGGAGTCCGAAACGTCATGGCAATATCACGCGTCACCGAATCTCCAGCAATGGGAATGATCTCTGTGTGGCGCAACGAACCATCGGTAAAAACTGCAACGTCGGTGGTACCTCCACCGATATCAAGCAAACACACCCCGAGTTCTTTTTCCTCGTCGGTGAGCACAGACGCTGCCGCCGCGATCGGCTCAACAACAATTTCTTGGATGTCCAAGCCACATAAACCAACACACTTTGCGACATTACTTACAGCATTCTTGGCACAAACTACTACATGAACATTCGCGTCCAATCGAGTTCCCGACATGCCCTGTGGTTCTCGAATACCTTCCTGCCAGTCTATTGCGTATTCTTGCGGAATTACGTGAATAATTTTTTCGTCATTACTCAGTGGAATGGCGACGGCGGATTCCAGCGCAAGATTCAAAATCGCGGCCGACACCTCACCGTCTCTAATTGCAGCATTCCCTTGCGAGTTCACGCATTTAATGTGTTCACCGCCAATTGCAACATGTGCCGCATTCATCTTTTCACCAGACATTGCCTCGGCTTCTTTAATAGCCTCTCGAACTGCCTCTACAGTGGCTTCTATGTTGACTACCATTCCGTGCCGGACACCACTAGATGGCCGGGTACCGATACCAGTGATTTCAATAGACCCATCGGAGTATGTGCGGCCCATGCAGGCGGACACTTTGGTCGTACCTAAGTCCAATCCTGCTAGTATTTTTCCTTGCTCTACGTTTTTACTCTTGAGGCTCATCTATTGGTCTCTTTGTACTGCCTGTGCCGCTAATCCCGAATCGCCTGTTATTCCCTCTCGAGGAACGGTGCGGATGGCAACACCGTGGTTATACCGTGCATCTGCATCGACGACGTTGTCGGGATCAGATGTGTCCAATTCACGAAAGACCCTTAGAAATCGACCGGCTCGCGCGACTAAATCGCTGTCCCCTAATAAGATCGTGTGCCCTGAATCGAGTGCAATTTGCCATCCTTCATCTGTCAATTTCAGAAGCGTTACATTCTCACCGGCGAGTGCAAATCTAGCTCGCACTTTCTTTAACGTAGCGACATCTGTTGACGTTTGTTGATGCGGATAGCCTTGCACTGTGGGTAAATAGCTTGGCGGTTCACGCACCGTTTGGATTACCTCACCGTGTTCGGTGAGCGCGGTCTCGGAATCCACCCGTGCCATTATGTTCTTCACTTCCACTGTTACGTTGATCGTATTGTCGAGTGAACGGCTGATCGACACCTCGCGAGTCCACGGAAGCTCAAGTAAAGAATCGACTATGCTAACAGACGATACCCACCTACCAGATTGCTTCACCACACCACTCACCAATTCCACTATAGTGTGTTTCTCGTCGTCCGTTAACTCGCCGTGAACGACAATGCTTGGAGAGTAATCGTATGTGAAATGGTATCCGTAGATCGCGCTAGCCGTCAACGTGATACCGACGAAAAGTCCAAAGCAAAAGCGAAACAAGATTTTCATCATGCTAGACTCTTCAAATGAGTCGAAACTTGGTCCACATTCCCAGCACCTTGGACGATCAACACGTCGTTATCCTGTACATGTTCTAAAACACACTCGAGCGCGATTTGCGCCGTCGGTGCGAACTGAGTTGATACCGAACATGTGCTTGTTATCGCTCTAGTGAGATCGCTGGCGTGTGCTCCTTCAATGGGTACTTCGCTAGCGGCATAAGTATCGACAACAATCAATCGGTCAACGGTTCCTAAAACATCGACAAATTCTTGAAACAGATCTCTTGTTCGAGTAAAGCGATGTGGCTGAAATACCATAAAAATGCGACGATCAGGAAATAACTCTCTTGAGGTTCTCACGATATGTAAAAGTTCCGTTGGATGGTGCCCGTAATCGTCAATGAGCACAAACTCTTGACCATTCACCGAAAGTTCAGCAGTATCAAAACGTCGGTGAATACCTTCATACTTTTGCAAACCTTCGACAATGCAGCGATCCGGTACTCCCTCGTCAGACGCGACTGCTACAGCACCCAATACATTGCGTACGTTCTCGGTCCCGGGAAGGCATGTTTCAACCTTTATCGTCGGTTTTCCGTCGGGACGACTGATCTCAAAAGCACACCGGGTACCACGGTAGCCGATATTAGAGGCGCGATAGTCAGCTTCTTCGTTCAAACCATACGTTATGACAGGTCGAGCAAGCTCATTGATAATTTGTTGCACTCCAAGGTCGTCGGAACACACAACTACTAATCCGTGAAACGGCAATCGATGCACAAATTCTTGAAAACTCTGCAACAACCGGTTGAAATCCTGTTCGTACGTGGTTAGATGATCCCGATCGATGTTGCAAACTAAAGCCACCATAGGATTGAGATAAAGAAAGGATGCGTCGCTTTCATCGGCTTCCGCGATGAGATAACGGCTTCCGCCTAATTTGGCATGTCGTCCTTCACTCCTCAATAAACCACCAATCACGTAAGTTGGGTCCCAACCTGCTTCGTTGAATATGCTCACAATGAGACTCGTCGTAGTCGTTTTACCGTGACTCCCAGCTACTGCGATCCCATACCTCGCACGTAAGAGTTCGCCCAGCATTTCTGCGCGAGAAACAACAGGTATACGTCCGTTTCGCGCTGCCTGTACCTCGACGTTGTTCGTAGGAATTGCTGTGGAGGTTACCAACACATCAACATCGTTCACCAAGTCCGGTTGGTGACCTTCGTGTACATTGATCCCTAGACTCTTTAACCTCATGGTTGCCTGATTACCGACAAGGTCGGAGCCAGATACCAAATATCCTTGGTTGTGCATGACCTCTGCGATACCACACATGCCCGCGCCGCCGATTCCGACAAAGTGGACATTGCGAACTCGTCGCATCAAAGGCATCCCCTCTACTACGTGGTTGGACATCGTCTTCATGTCACGCGAGTTCATCCCGGCGCAACTCTGGTTGTAACGTTTCGGAGTGGGCACGGCAGACAAGCGCGACCAGAGCGACACACACTAGTAGACTGTTACCACCAAAACTGATGAACGGCAACGTAAGCCCCTTGGTAGGTAATGCTCCCATGGTTACGCCAACATTGATTAAAGATTGAAAACCAAGCATTAATCCAGCACCCCATGAGATATACCCAGCAAAATGTCGTTCTTGATCAAGTGCTTGCTTGCCAATTTGCCAACAACGATATACCACTGCGATCAACAGGAGCAAGATTAACGCACCTCCTATGAAACCAGTTTCTTCGACAATTATTGAGAAGATAAAGTCATTATGAGACTCAGGGAGATAAAGCAGTTTTTGAACGCTATCACCTAAACCTACTCCAGTCAATTCACCGCGACCGAATCCAATTAAAGATTGCGCAAGTTGGTACCCCTCGTCCGCCGAATGCGTCCAGGTATCCAGAAACGCAGTGATTCGATCCCAGCGATGGTAAAACACATAGGCTAAACCACCTGCCCCTACTATTCCTAACAATACCAGATCACGAAAGCGCGCACCCGCGACGTACAACATACCTACGGTTACACCGCCGATCAAAACTGCAGACCCAAAATCTGGTTGTAGCACGAAGAGTACGAGCAAGATTCCAACCCAAAAAACGGGTCTAAGCGTGGCCGCTGTTGAAGTTCTAATGACTGAGTATGTATTCGCTAAGTTGCCGGCAACGTAAACCGGGACCAAAAAACGCGCAACTTCAGTGACTTGTAAAGTCATTAATCCGAGGTCAATCCACCGGCGACCGCCACCAGCTACAACTCCAATCCAAGGAATTAAGACCAACACAGACAGAACGAGAGTTCCGAGGAACAAAATCTTGTGAAACTTGTGAAATAGAGCAAGAGGAATGTGAAGCAGCAAACAGAACACACCAACTGCTAACAGGATGTAAATAGCATGCCGAACCACGTACGGATTAAGTACTTCGTCTGCCCGGTAAATAGTAGCACTAACAATGGCCACCAAGCCCAGAGCGATCAGTAAAAATGTCCCACACACGAGAGTAGGATCAAGTCGATTGATCATCCTCGTATCTCCGACACACACTTCGCGAAAATGCTACCCCGGTGTGCGTAATCGGAGAACATGTCAAAACTTGCACATGCTGGTGCTAACAACACTTTATCGCCCGATTGACTCGCATGGCGCGCTGCAACTACCGCTGCATCCATTGATTGCACCAATTCGTGACTCGTCCGTTGAATGCTAGAAGCGACGGTATACGCATCACGGCCGAACAATACGGCGTGCGCTACAAACTTGTCTATACATTTCCCTAGCTCTTCGAAATCGACTCCTTTTCCCTCACCGCCACAGATGAGAATTAGTTGTGAGTTAGCATCGTAGTGCGTCTGAATGGAGGCAACTGCGGAACTGACATTGGTAGCTTTCGAATCATTGATATATTCGACACCTTCGAAGAAACCCAAACTCTGTGCCCTATGGGGCAAACCCTTAAAAGATCCAGCAACACGTACAACATCATCGACACTTGCACCTAATTGCATTGAAATCGCCGCGGCTGTTAACAGATTTTGTAAGTTGTGCTTTCGCTTCAGAGTGATTTCACTCGAGTGGAGAAACTCCCCGTTCACGGTTATTCCATCTTGTTTGACTTGCCAATTGGTATCTTTGTTAAGTTCGATACTCGGCATAGATTTGGCGGGGATAGTTTCTGCTCTCAGCCGGTCATACACCGCAAATTCGGACTCTTGGTAAATCCTTTGTTTTGCTTCGATATATTCGTCCATCGAAGCATGATGATCTAGATGATCTTCACTTATGTTGAGAATCGTAGCAACCTTAAAGGGACCATGTTGTAACCGCTCTAATTGAAAACTCGACAGTTCTAGAACATAGCCTTGTGCTTTGGAGTTCAACATGTCAAGAACAGGGGTACCGATATTCCCACACGCGACAAAACCTTTGGTACTTAACATGTCTTCAACCATGCTGACTGTGGAGCTCTTCCCGTTAGTGCCGGTAATTCCGACTACTGGTGCTCTGACCTTTTCCATGAATAAGTCAATGTCGCCTACTACTGGAATACGTTCAATCTGTGCCCACTTCACCAAATTGTTCGACAATGGAATTCCTGGGCTCGCAATGATTCGTCGTGCACTACCTAATGCGCGTTTGTAACATCGTGGAGGGATCACATCGACATCGGGGAAATCGGTTCGAATGTTGCGTAGAAAAGGTATCGCGCAGGAGTCTCGTCCCAACCTAGAGTCGAAAACAGACACTGGACATTGCTCGTGCAAATGTCGTACTACAGAGTAACCAGTAGCTCCAAGTCCCAATACTATATCGCGTTCTTGTTTCATCGTAGTTTCAACATGGACAATCCGATCAAGACTAGGACGAAGCTAATGATCCAAAATCGAATAATGACTCTGGATTCCGGCCAGCCTTTGAGCTCAAAGTGATGATGTAAAGGTGCCATCTGAAAGACACGTTTACCCGTCAGCTTATAGCTCGCAACTTGCACAATAACAGAAGCAGTCTCAAGGACAAAAATTCCACTCATGATCAACAACACGATCTCGTGTCGAACGAGCACTCCGATCACGCCCAATGTCGCACCAATTGATAGTGCCCCAACGTCGCCCATAAACACTTGTGCTGGGTACGCATTGAACCATAAAAACCCTAATCCAGATCCCGCAATGATGCCACACAAAACTGCAAGTTCTGCTGATCCAGGAATATTTGGTATAAACAAATAAGCCGAGAGATCCACGTGCCCTACTAAATAGGCGATAAATCCAAGTGCTGCAGCGATCATCACTGCGGGCATGATTGCGAGGCCATCTAGACCATCTGCTAAGTTAACCGCATTACTCATACCCACAATCATCAGATAGGTAAGAATCACAAATCCAAATCCGAGCGGGATGATGACATCCTTAAACAGTGGGACGATTAGCTCAGTTTCTTCCGGAATCGTGGCACTTATGAACAGGACGATCGCTATCGTAAGACCAAGAAGGGACTGTAGAAAGAACTTAAACCCGGCAGAGATTCCTTTCTGCTCCCGAAATTTCCGATAGTCGTCGAGAAATCCAACAAAGGCAAAGCCCGCTAATGCAGCAAGCACAATCCAAACGCGATAACTCGTGAGATCGCACCACAGCAAGGCTGCAATCACTATTGATACAACGATCATGATGCCACCCATAGTCGGTGTACCTGCTTTTGTGTGATGCGATGTAGGTCCGTCTTGTCGAATCGACTCACTGATGTTTCGTTGCGAAAACTGCCGGATTACTACAGGACCAAATAATAGAGTTAAGCTGAGTCCGGTCACTGCTCCGACCATAGCGCGAAAAGTAATGTACTGAAATACATTGAACACGCCGCTGAACTCTGCCAGAATTTCGGTCAACCACAACAACATAGGTGTTTTCCATTGAGTGTATCTTCGACGGTCTTACGATCATCACATGGAATTCGTTGACCTTGGATTTCCTGAAAACGTTCTTGGCCCTTCCCCGCGATCAGCACGACGTCTCGCGGTGTAGCAGCTTCGATCGCGAGCTGGATTGCATGGGCGCGATCAAGTTCGACCACGACAGAATCCAACTTAGCTATTCCTTGCAAAATATCATCAATAATCGCTTCAGGTGTTTCGGAGCGCGGATTATCAGACGTAAGATACACCCGATCCGCCAACATTTCTGCAATGCGACCCATTTCAGACCTCTTGCCTGCATCGCGATCCCCACCGCAACCAAAAACACAAAATACCCGTCCCTGCGCATGCGCTCGCGCCGCGACTAGCGCATGGCGTAAAGCGTCCGGAGAATGTGCGTAATCGATGACCACCGTGAGTCGCCCCGGACGTTTGAAATATTCCATACGCCCAGGAACAGGTGGTAAAGTCCGCATCTGAGCTACTGCTTCATTGAATTCATAATCGTTGCAGAGAGCCGTGAGCAATATTGCGGCTGCATTCGCGACGTACATACTACCGTAGTAGGGTAAGTCAAACTCCTCACAACCCCAAGGACTCAGCCACTGACCACTAAGTCCTTTTGAAGTATGCCGAATTTCAGACCAACTCAAGACCGCGTCGGAACTCGAACCGTACGTTAAACATTTGATGTTCCGTCGTCTCAACCTATCGACAATAACCCGACCAAATTCGTCGTCAACGTTAATGACACTATATCGCAATTTCAGTTGCTCAAAGAGCTTCATTTTGGCATCAGCGTAGTTGCGCATGCTTTTGTGATAGTCTAAATGATCTCTGGTCAAATTAGTGAACACAGCACCATCGAACTCTACACCACGGACCCGATCTTGAGTTAGTGCGTGCGAACTAACTTCGATCGCCACTCGCTTTACGTCACGCTCAACCAACTGACCTAGACTTCGGTGCAGGTCCACCGGTCCCATCGTGGTGAGTGTGCTCTCCTCCAACGCATTCGGCAGTCCCCAGCCAAGAGTGCCCATAAGAGCCGTGGAATCCAGCAAATTTGCAATTCCGTACACGACCGAAGTCTTCCCGTTCGTACCGGTTACACCGATAACATTTAACTGTCGGGACGGATGGCGAAAGAAGCGCATGGCAAATTCTGCTTGACGCACCGCTAGGTTGTCCTCTTGAATCCAAGGAATAGGAAAACTCGATGGGTGACCTTCTTCACCACATATTGCGACCGCACCCGCTTGCAAAGCATCTTGAACAAACGAATGACCGTCGAATCGAGCTCCGCGATACGCAATAAATAAATCACCCGGACAAACACACCGAGAGTCGCTTGAAATGCCGGTTACGTCAACCGTTGGTACATCACTTCGATTCAAGATCTCGCTCAGCAACATCGTCTCTAGCGCTCCTGCGCGAAGTAGTTCGGCGGCATCAGCTGCAACGCATGGCTTGTTATGCGCGCGAAGATTGGAGCTGCCACACCACCACCTGAAACTACGTCTCCCTTCGGTTCATTCACTACTACCACCGTCACGAATCTCGGAGCTTCAACAGGTGTTATGCCAACGAACCACGCAATGTGCAGATTTTCATCGTATTGGCCATCTTTGACTTTTCGTACTGTACCGGTCTTACCCGCTACTGAAAACCCCGTGATTGCAGCTTTCGGGGCCGTGCCAGGGTAAGAAGTTACTGCCTGCAACATACCCATCAAATTCTCTACATGATCAGCTTCTAAAACTTGTTCATCTCGTGGCCGAACACGTGATGGACTTTTCACAATCGTAACCGCTCGACGCTTACCACCGGTTGCTAACGTTAAATAAGCCTTGGCAAGTTGCAGAGGCGATACGGTCATACCATAACCAAAAGCAAAAGTCGCACGACCGATGTCGCGGTTCAGATCGTCAGTTCGGAGAATACCCGTTGTTTCGTTCGGTAATCCAGACGCCGGAACGTCACCAAAGCCCACCTTAGTCAATACATCGTAAATAGCCATGTTTTCTAGGTTTAACGCGACTTTCGCTATCCCAACTTGGCTGGACTTAACGACCACCATCGACAGAGAAAGTGTGCCATAGTCGCGAGGATCCTCAATGAGTTTGTCGCCCACACGAAATTGACCGGGCGATGTTGATACTTCTGTATCTGGCTGGTATTTACCACTTTGCATTGCAGCAATTACGGAAAATGGTTTGACTGTGGATCCTGGTTCATAAGCATCCTTGACCACGCGATTCCTCATTCGAGCTGGAATCCGATCACTCAAATCATTAGGATTGAATGTGGGATAATTGGCCATCGCTAATATTTCACCTGAACTGACTTCAAGCACGACTGCAGAAGCAGACAAAGCTTCATGTTTCTCGACTGCATCGCGTAAATGTCGATACGCTAAATATTGCAAACCTAAATCTACCGTCGTGGTTACATCTTGACCGAATACCGGCGGGTCCGCTAGTTCGATATCACGTAACCGACGCCCATCTCGACCGCGTAGAATTCTCCGTTTTCCCGGAGTACCTCGAAGTACGTTCTCGTGTGCGGCTTCCAATCCTTCGATACCGGTGCCGTCCGCATTTGCAATCCCCACTATCTGAGATGTAACTTCCGCGGTTGGGTAATAACGTCGGTATTCAATTTCAAATCGGACACCTTTTACCTTCAATGCTTCAACAGCATCCGCGATCTCTCGCGAAGCACGACGTTTAAGATAGACAAACCGAGTGTTCCGTCCGTTGTACATTACGGTTCGTAATCGTTCTTCAGATATTTCCAATGCTTGGGCTAAAGCAGGGAGGTCTTCGTCATGGATGGTGTCGAATCCTGGATCTGTCCAAAACGAATACACGGGGATACTTAATGCTAGGGGTTGTCCCGTACGGTCATAGATGATGCCGCGATTAGTAGGAACATCTATAACCCGTTCAGCGATCGCACTACCTCGTGCTTGCAGAAACTCGCGATCAAAGTATGCCAAAGAAAACATTCGAAAGAGTAGGATCAGTACCACAAAACTAAATCCCACGAACAAAAAGCGATATCTGAATGCACTCATTCAACAGACTCCAAATCCGTACGCACGACCTTATTCGGAAACTCCATCTGGAGTTCCGTCGTGGCAATATCAACGACTCGCTCGTAGGACCTCTCACTTCCCCGCTCCACTTGTAGACTCTTTAACTCTTCGAGCGCGTCATCTTGTTGCACTCGGAGTTCGAGAATCTGATCGTACAAGTTCAATCGTTCGTCGATTTGATAGATAATGAGGAACCCCATAACGATAATACCACTAAGAACGCAAATCCAAGCAGCCCACCAAAACCATGTCGGGGCTTGATTCTTCTTGGTACTTTGTGCTACGGATTTAACGGACACGCTCAACCACCTGTAATAGTGCAGACCGCGCCCGAGGATTGCCCTCGATCTCTCGCCGTTTGGGAGTTAACCCTTTTTCGATGATTTTCATTGGACCTTTACTAGTGCCACGAACAGGTATGCGTGGGGGAATCTGCGAATCCATCCATTGAGAAAATTGGCGGCGCACGGTTCGATGTTCCAATGAGTGAAACGAAATCACGGCGATTCGCCCCCCCAGACCTATGAGTTCAAATGCATTTCGTAAGCCCTGCCTTAATTGCTGCAGTTCGTCGTTGACGTGAATTCTGAAAGCTTGAAATGTTCGAGTAGCAACGTGTTTTCTTGCGTCTCGAGCAGTACAAACTCGGTTTACGATCTCTACTAGTTCTTGAGTTTGAGTAATCGGTCGTGCTTCGACAACCGCGCTCGCAATCGCCCTTGCGTTGCGTTCATCACCGTATTTTCTTAATATTCCGGCGATTGCTTTTTCCGAAGTACTATTCAACCATTCAGCAGCAGAAGTTCCATTGGATTGATCCATGCGCATGTCAAGCGGACCATTTTTTTGAAAGCTGAATCCTCGCCGACCATCTTCCAGTTGATCGGACGACAAACCAATGTCGAACAGAATACCATCAAATTGTTCAAATTCGTGACTACGGCATATATCGGACATTCGATCGAACGATGCCTGTGCAACGATGACTCGGGGGTCCTCTTCCGCGAAACGTTTCCCGCGTGTTACAGCTTCTGAGTCTCGGTCAATCGCGAATACACGTCCGGTATCGCTGAGCTGTTCAAGTATTGCACGAGTATGACCACCACCACCGAAGGTAGCGTCGAAATACTTGCCATTGGGTTTGACGACCAGTGCCGCTAGTACTTCACGTACTAATACTGGTACGTGCTTAGTCGTAGCCATGAGCGTTTCACATCAACTTGCTGCGCGCGTTGATCTGAATACCTCGCGTGAAATCCACCCGTTGCCTCCGTTCATTTGAGAGATCACGTCCCTAGGACTGTTCCCGTACTACCATCCATCCTGGACGACTGGTACAGAAATTATTATGTTACCTATATTTTACAATATGAACAGCAAATAACTCCAACAGACTGTATACGGGGTAGGACTTTCTTCTGACTTTGCTTAGTATCCGGCTCGCAAGTACTGCTTGATTCGAAACATTGGATTCACCCAAATGAAGCACACAATCGTAGCGTCGTTAACTAGCATTTTTCGACGGGGATGCTCAAGCGAGATCCTCAGGGAGACCGTATTTCGACACCTGTTCGATTGAAAGAGTCTTACTCATCTTCATATCCGTTCTTCACCATAAACATCAAGTACGCGAGAAGTTCATCATCCGGGGATTCCACTTCTCGGTTTTCTGGGGTGGATAAGCCCAACTCTCGCGTCATTTGGTCCAACATACTTTGGTACGGTTTAATCTTATCACCATAGGAACCAATTGAGGTTAACAACATCGACGTGATTTCTGGTCGTGTGTCGTCCCGCTTCAATCGACTAATTAAAGCGGCTAGGCCTTCATCGCTATGGAATCTGCCCAAACTATCAATCGCTATTGCAGTAGCTATAGCCGGTGCATTAGGGTCGAAAAGAATTTGTACGCGAAATTCATTCGCTTTTTCAGTTTCCATTTGAGCAACATTCAAAAGCGATAGCAGCAGTTCAGGATGTCTGGTGTTGTGAGATTGCCACAGTACGTCCAAAATCTCAGAATCCTGACGAAAGAAAGTCGCAAGAATCGCGGGTATTGTCAACCACGCCCACTCTGCTTTCCAAACTGTTTTTGAATTTCGTAGCTCTACAAATTTTGTCTGCTCGGATCCTATCCAAGGGTTTGAGTTATCACGGTACTCTTCATTCCACCGATTAATGAGGTATTCCTTGATTCCTGATAACTTTCCAATATTTCTCACAACTTTCTTCGTAGAACGACGATCTTCTAGTTTTAAGTCTGCATAGGCCGCGATCCATGCCATTGCTCCGATTGTGGCATTGACAACATCGGAATTTTCGTGACTTAAACCTTGTTGTATAGCGGAAAATATGCGTTGATCGCTCCAAGAAGGATCTTCAACCCCTTCGTGTCCAATCCAATCTAACAGCTCGATCTGTTCTACGTGCGATGTGTCGCATCGAGCGTTTTGGGATAACACGAACAACAGCATTGTCAAAAAGAGTGTAGTCCCTTTAAAGCGACACAAACTTGTGACATTACCTTTCCTCAACATCGCGACACACGAACATTTCTCAATATTAGCACTTAGCTTGTTTAAATTTGCAACGAGCCCAACGTACATTTTCGTTTTCCGATCTCACAAACATTTTAGTAGACTTTATCTAGGCACAAATTTAAATAAAAAACGAGTAGTCTTTCCAATGAACAGAGTTAGAGCTGTCATCGTACCTAGTGCGAGTGAGTTGCTGCGGTTTAATCCAGGTAAATGCGTCAATTTAGGGTAGGTGGGAGAATATTTGCTTCCGAGCAATAAATTTACAGTAAAAAAAACGCCCAAAATTGGGCGTTTTTTAAACTGTTTTAAATCAGTTTCGTGTGGTTAAATCTTCAAATCAGAAATCAAACTCCTCGTAGTGGCGATTGATTCCCCTAACTTGCATCACAAATTTCATTTGAAGACACACAATCCAAAAACTAATTCATTACAACGTAGGTGAATACTTGAAACTAATCGACAATACTCTGCCACGAGCATCCCAACGGACTGGATCGTAAGGTTTACGGTCTTTAATCGTGATAGGAGCATTTCGATTGAACAAATTCTGGCTACTAAATTGCATATTGAAAGTGTCGCTAAACAAGTACTTGAGTGAAAAATCTACGGTTGTCAGCGAACCAACATCTAACTCTATGTAGCCACCATATATTCTATTGGCCCCCCAAGGCTGAAACTGTGCACACCTACCAACTCCTTCTCTGACTTGCTCCCACCGACAATAGTGAGCTCTATCATTTAAGTAGCCCGGTGTGTACTTCACTAGTGTGTTGCTTTGGAATTTGCCTTTGTCCCAATAGATATGTAGTTGTCCAGTATATCTGTCCGGGTCAGCTTGCGTGCCTAAATCTTTGAATACGAGCCCCTTGAGAGGTTCGCGTTCGCGTGCCAAATACGTGTTGTAAAGGGCTCGAAGTTCAAGCATTCCAACAAAGGCATTTTGGAATCGATAACTGACGTCTAAATTCAACGTTTGCGTAAGATCTCGATAAGCGTTGAAATAATCGTATGAGATGAAATCCAGATAGCCCTCTGGAGTTCGCACTGCGATTTCTGGATACGCCAAAGCAGTCGGCTCTGCACGATAGTTAAATCCGCGATCAATCTTATTCTTGTACGCGCGGTGAGAGTAAGTTATCGTTGCGTCGAATCGATCTTTGAGAAATGACGGAATCCAATCAATCTTTATCGACACGTTTTCCGACACTGCTGACTCTAAGTTAGGATTCGCGTAACTGTATCGATAAGGAACTCGGTCGTAAAACTGAGGACCACGGGGATCATAATTGTCGACCACATCATACACGAACCAAGAACTCTCGTCATAGGAGTCGTAAAGTTCGGACGTGAGTGGCGGCTCGACATTCTTCGAATAGTTTAACCTAACCACCATGTCTTCCATTGGTTCATAGTAGAACCCAACCGACGGGGCGTTGTCATATCTCTCATACTTGATGAACTCAGCTTGGCTTCGGTCTATACCATACTGGAAGTTATATCCCGGTACAGTCTCCCACTCTGTCGTTTCTGGATTCCAGACGTCTACCCCAGTTATGCTGAAGTCGAAATCGAATCCACCTACAACTCCCCAATTAAAGTTACCGGAACGAGTGTTCTTGATAGTCAACTGTAATTCCTTACCCCACCATCTTCCTTCTTCAGAGCTAAATAGTGGTAACCACAATTCAAAGCTAAGGCTGTTGTTTCTTGAAACAGGTTCAGAGAATCCATTCCAAATTGCGTTATAGTCAAACTCATAGTCCGTGAGACCGGCCGTAGATCGATATACGTTGGTATATCGGATTGCACGTTGGCTATATCGAACGGAGTAACTGATTGCTTCACCGTTCATTTCAAACCAAAAGCCCTTCGCTAGCAGGACAATGTCAGTTGTTCGGTTAGTACCAATACGCTGAGCGGTGTCGCCAAGAAAATCTGCAAATGGCGCACCACCAACTGTACCGTTACCAAACAAATTGAACGCTACGTTTGGATCTGGGCTAGCTAATCGTCGATAGAACTCGTCCGTTCCTGGAGCATAACGTTCTCGTCGTGTAGTCGATCGGAAATAATGGGTAAAGTTTCGAGAACGTGCTTCGGTAACTGAAAACTCTAACTCGTTTTGTCCGAAATACTTCCACTTCGCTCCAAAAGTTACGTTTTTATCGGTTCCATAATCTTGTCGGTACGGAATGGGAAGAATCCCAGTGTCTTGCTCGTTCCCAGGAACGTAGGTGACAAACATTACCTGACCAAATGGGTTGTAGGCATTGGTAGCTGGAACGGCAACTCGCATCGATATGCTATAAATACTCCAAAACTGCTGGTAGGTATTGTTCTCTGAATAACGAGATTGCATAAACAATTCAATTTTGTCCGTGAGATCGTAGTAAATATTCATTGTTCCACCATCTCTACTGGAATGTGCGCCGTTCACGGGTTCAATCCTGTTGTACGGTACGATGTTCTCTAGTCCGTAATTGAAATCTTCAAGAGTCGCATTTAAACCAGAATGATCAGGTCGAAGCTGAGCAACGAAATTGCGCTTTTCCCAATCAATGTTAAAAGTACCGTTGATGTACCAATCGTTGTAATAAACGCTGGGATAGCGAGTACTACCGTTCCAGTGCTTTACTATGCCAGGTTGGCTGTAGTCATAGTTGCGATAGTCGAACTCAGGACCCAAAAGCTCTGTGTAATCTAATGTACTAAACCCAGTCTTTTTATTGACGATAGGTTCTCGTTCTGACATTTCTAACGAAACTGTCGTTCTAAACTTCGCCCAATTGAAACCAAAAGTCATACCAGTCGTATAGTCATCAGCACCAGTGAAACTATTGTCTTGTTTCATGCTAAACGAAATACCTTTGTAATCCTTTTTCGTGATGAAATTTACGACACCGGCAATCGCGTCAGCACCGTACACAGCCGATCCACCATCCAGCATAATTTCAACGCGCTCAATGGCTTCCAACGGTACACCCAATATGTTGACTACATCTCGTTCTGAACCACCGAAACCAGCCATTCGACGACCATCCAATAATACTAAGGTATTACCCGAGCCCATTGCATGCAAGTTTACGGTCGCGAGGTTTGGATTGTAGTAGAGGCCGCCTGAATCCCCACCTAGTTGATCTCCATTATTAAACGAAGTTGAAGTACCAGGATTTGTGGAGTTGAACTGGCTTACGACCCTTCGGAAAAAGTCTGCTAAGTCGCTAACTCCCATCGCTTCAATCTCTGCAGCAGTGTACACCTCGGTGAGTGCGGTTGGGTCAGAAACAGGCATGTATGTACCAGTTGTAATGACTTCCTCCATTTCCTCATCTTCCAACGAGGTCGCCGACTCAGCTTCAGTAGTCTCGTCGTCTTCATTGACAACTTCTTCGTCCAAGGCTGTTTCGTTTGCTTCATCGTCGGACTCAGACGCTGCTTCCTCTTTAGATTTTTCCGAATCTTCCTCATCGGAATCTTCGTCTTCTTCGACGACTTGATCCGGATCTTCAGCACTATCAGCTTCCTGAGCCACCAAAGACCCTGTTGCAAAGACCAATCCGAAAATAGCGACCCATACGGGAAGTACCTCGGACAGGATTCCTTTCTTATTCACAGTTGAACTGCTGTTTGGCATCTTAAAATCCCTCCCAAAAGGTTAGATACTCAACTGTTATTTCCTAACCGAAAAAATCCGTCGTCTATTCGAGAATTTTTTCTATCAAAAACAACATAAAGCTTGGAACCTATTAGGACGACAAATACTTCGCCGTCCCAACCTCGGTTCGAAACTGCATTACGTGCACCACAAAGGTACTACGACAATGTTTCACAATATTGAATGAATTATAAACAGAAAATGAAGAAAAAGTGAAATTTCAACTCTTTTAGATCAATACACAACTCACAAGCCCGATACGATAAACAGGCTCATTTACTCTCATTTTACACATTGCGGACGGGCGTCTATTTGCTCCGAGAATCAACCGATAACATATAAACTGAAACGTGTTCGGCACTCAAAGTTTAGCTGAATTGCATAGTCGTGGAAGCGGGGTAAGAGACGGCCGATAAGCCGGGTTCTGTCAAAGAACGATCATTCATCTTGAGCAACATTGACATTGCTACTTGCGACCTACCCAGATCAGACACGGACCGCGTCATGTGATCTCTATTTGGTCTTGCTCCAAGTGGGGTTTACCTTGCCAACCCTGTTACCAGTAGTCGCGGTGCGCTCTTACCGCACCTTTTCACCCTTACCGTATATGCACGGCGGTATATTTTCTGCTGCACTAGCCGTAAGTTCACACTTCCCAGGTGTTACCTGGCACTTTGTCCTACGGAGCCCGGACTTTCCTCCAATGATCTTCTGCCATCAGCGATCGTTTAGCCGTCTCTCTCTAAATATTATTCATCTTTAGACCGAAATCGTACTCGGAGCAAGAAAGTAGCAGAGACTAATCAACGTTCCCACAAGACTAGCACACAGCGATAGGTTAGATTTTGGTTTGTGAGATATATGTGAAGAGAACTACTTTGATCGAGAACAAACTTCCCACAGGGTGAAACAAGTCACTCGTTCGTTATGAACATACCGCACTCGCGACTATGTGCAAGTTCGTTAATCGACCGTTGATGCTCATTCGGTTGGAGGATACGTTCGCAAAGATATTACCAAGGGCAACATCCCGGTCACCCCGAGCACTTCCTACCTTAATTACCGCGCATGTGAATGCACGGAAGTGTGATTTGGTGACTCTTGCCTAACGTTCACAGTTTCACAGAATTACTAAGAAAACTATTTGTTATATCAAACTCTCTAACCAAAACTGTAACGGTATTGGGGACCGTATTGTCGTCAATCTCTACACATCAACAATTTAACGTGG
>CAZEFI010000009.1:0-56782 GCA_964511425.1 uncultured Pseudomonadales bacterium | reverse complement strand
TAATCCTTAGAGCTTCTTCAACGTCCCATTTATACATTCCTACGAGTTTCCTTCCACCTCGAAAGGAAGTGAGCATTTGCACCGCGAGCCCGGTAACATGAAACAAGGGCACAGTGAGAATACTAGCCGGTTTGATCTCGTTGTCGGTTGACGATTTTGACCCGAAAAACCGTTCTCGAGGATCTGGTCCACTCATTGCGCTGTCTTGTCCTTGGTGTTCTCTTCGAAGCTGTGCCGCTCGCCAATTAATAATCGCTCCGGTTTCCCATCCGAGCAACGCGTGTGTTAGTGCTTGGTGGCTCGAGAGTACTCCTTTAGGAGTTGCTGTAGAACCCGAAGTGTAGAGTAGTGTGGCTGGCAGAGTGGCTGGAACGTGAAGATTGGGCATTTCGTCGGAAGCACTACCTATCCAATCTTGCCATTCTGTGGAATTCGGTTGATTGCCAGTTCTCACGGTGATAACGGTTAGACCCAGATCGTCAATGAAGTCTTTGATTCTGGTATACCGCTCTCTATCGACAATAAGAACCGATAAACCACTATCTTTGATTGCGTGGCACATTTCAGTGGTTGTCCACCAAGCGTTCAGCGCAGTCGCAATCCCTCCGACTGCGGTAATTCCCATAAAAGCCCAGATCCACTCTGGATAGTTTCGAAGAGAAATTCCAACTCGATCTCCCAATTGAAATTCGGAATTGAGCAACGTGTTTGCAACTTTCGCCGCCAATCTCCACGCTTTGTCGTATGTATAGCGTTCCTGTTCGTAAACGTAGAAATCGTTTTGTGCGTGCTCTAAACCAAATCGATAGATTTCCAATAGGTTTCGAGGTGCGTTTCGAAAGCCAATAAAATCAGTGCCACGAACTGTTATGGTCGTTGTCTCATAGGGTTCACCAGGAGCAGTTATCTCGGCGATGGCGGTTTCGTAGTAGTTCACGAACGATTCTCCTTCGCACAAAATTTTACGAAGGATCACTTGGGAGTTGGATCGACGATGGTTCTTCACAGGCGTGTTATAACAGATTGTTTTCGATAGTCTGACAGCTCTTTCAGAGGAAGAACTTTATTGATATGAATATTAAACTATCTAATCTAATAAATTGATATATATGGATATAAAACTCATACCAGTTGTTTTCAGTACGGAATGATGACCAGTATTAAGCTTCGTGTTGTTTGGGGTTGGTTGTAATAAGTTTGACTCCAGAAGAAGGTCAATTCACTACGTCAGGGCACGGGATTTCTGATGGTGTTCCATCGGACGATTATTACGCGAACAACGTGCGGACGTTGATCAGTTTCGTCGTAGATCGCTACGGAGACTTGCTTGTTGAAGAAGAACTGAGTTTCTCTGATTCAGTATTGAATTTGTCGAACGACGCTCTACGATTGTATGCTCGCATTCTCAGCCGGCGCGGTCCGATTTTCCTAGTAGAGCAATTCGTCTACAGCGAAGTGAAGGACACACCAGTTGCGTTTGAAGAGTTGGAAAGGCGTGAGCTCATTGCTTACAACTCCGCGGTTCCAGCGGAAACGCTTTGCCAAAAACTCACGCTCGCTCGGCTTAGACAATTCTTCGACTTGCATGACTGGAAGGGATCAAAGTCTGCTTTGCTAGCTAAGATTCAAGACTCCTATGAAGACGAGGACATTGTTTATCGCATTCGACAAGCGGTGTCGTGGTTTGAGTTGGATCAGACTGATCGTATTGCAACGTTTTCGCTGTTATTTTTTGGTGATCGTTATCAGGATCTAAGTACGTTCGTGGTTCATGATCTTGGTATATTGCGACTTGAACACTACGTACTTGATGAAAAGACTCGTCAGTTTCAGACAAGAGAGGAAATTGATTGCTATTTAAGCTGGTGGGAACTCGCAGAACGATTGTCGGAGGGAGATCCTCTTGAATCAGAGCAGCTTGTGGAGTTCGTCAGGTTATTGCAAACAGAACAAGTCAATCGTACACTTGAACGTCAGAGATCAAAGCTTCTTAACCGGATTGCTAGGGAACTGGAACGAAGAGGGGAACTCTCGCAGGCACTCCAAGCTTACGATCACTCCCAGTTACATCCTGCTCGCGAGCGACAAATGCGAGTACTCCAACGGTTGGGTCATCAAAACAAAGTGGAAGACCTGAGAACAACAATACTCGCAAATCCTTGGACGATTGAAGAACGACTCTTCGCTGAGAAGTTCAAGCGAAAGTATGTAGTACCCATAAACTATAATACAGATGAACAGTTATTACGAGAATCTCTGACAGAAAATATAGAAACCATCGCTTGTCGCGAACTAGAAGAAAGGGGATGGGAAGTTTGGCACTCAGAGAACCAACTTCCTCTCGCATTGTTTGGTCTCGCGTATTGGGATTGGATCTTTGCACCCGTTGCTGAAGCTTTTGTCAATCCTTTTCAAATTGGACCACGAGACTTATACACGCCCGAGTTTTTTGCAATACGACGCGAAGTTTGCGTCGATCCCTTGAACGACTCATTAACACTAGCTGAAAGGATTGTGAGAACATACGAGAATAAATTTGGGATCGCCAATCCTTTGGTGAATTGGAAGTTCTTCGATGAGTCTTTATTGGAAACGACAATTCGATGCCTCGGTGAAGAAACGGTCCGAACACTTCTGCAATTAATGCAACCCGATCTTAGACAAATGCGCTCAGGTTTTCCGGATCTTTTTGTCGTGAAACCCAATGATGAGTATGAGTTTATTGAGGTTAAAGGACCAACGGACCAAGTTCGGCCGAATCAACACATTTGGCTCGAAGCACTGGCATCATTTGATCTACCAGTCCGGTTACTGAAATACAAAGCAGCCCGGTGAAGCTATCGATCGGTGTTGCTGAACTCGCAACTTTCGTGCATCGCAAGGGCGATATCAACTATCGCTTCGAAGAATCGACTCAGATGCTGGAAGGGATCAAAGCCCAGCAGCGATATCAAGAACAACAGCTAAAAAATTGCGCGGGGTATCGCCGAGAACATCGACTGTCTCTTTCATTCGACTACGAAGGCATGCAGTTAACCATATCTGGTCGTGCGGACGGTATCCTATATCGCGAAAATGCTGTCGTCGAAGAAATCAAAACGACACGCAAGGCTGTCGATGAATTGTTTCAAAGTCGGGGGTTCGAAAATGTAGCACAAGCACGTTTGTACGCGGCAATGTTTATGACCGATGAACCTGAGATCCAGGATTGCGAAGTCAAGGTCACTTACATTCATCCAGACTCGATGTCCAGTAAGTCTTTCTCTGAGACTCTAACAAGGAACGAAATACTGCAGTTTTTCAACGAGACTTGTACCCATTTTGCGACGTTTATTAGATCTGTATTACAGAGAATTAAGCAACGCAACGCTTCTGCAGTGCGACAAGACATGCCTTTCGAAACAGTTGAAGACGCGCAGATAAATTTAGCCCGGCGTGTCTACATGTCGATTCGAGATCACGAGGATCTCATGTTTGAAGCCCCCACCGGCACCGGTAAGACAATCACGACCCTATTCCCCGCTGTCAAAGCGATGGGTTCTGAACATACAGATCGTGTGATTTATACAACCGCACGTACTACGGGACAACGCATCGTTCACGAAACGATGAAGGCTCTGAGTGACAACAACGAGCATTTACGATCTATTGTGATCACTGCGAAGGATCGTATTTGTTTCACACCAGGCGCGACCTGCGCGCCTGAACATTGTGAGTTTGCGAAGGGACATTTTGACCGCGTGCAAGCAGCCCGCGATGATTTGTTAGCACACCCGGCTATTGATCAAAAGCTTGTCGAACTCGTCGCACGATCACACAAGGTCTGCCCCTTTGAACTGTCGCTCGATACTGCAACGTGGTGCGATGTCGTCATTGGAGACTACAACTATGTGTTTGACCCATTCGTCGCACTACAGCGACTACACACTCGATTTTCCAAGCGGGTCACGGTGCTTGTTGACGAAGCGCACCGACTGGGATCTCGTGTTTCAGAGATGTTATCTGCTGAACTGAGTTTAGAACTGTTAAAACGAGTAATCTCCGAGTGTCCATTACAGGACGTTCGTGCCGTTTCACAACAGTTAGTAGAGTGGATCGAAAATTTGACAACAAATTCAAGCTCTAGTGACGAAGAGTTTGAAATTCCCGTCATTGAAGAAGAATTTTGGCAACTCCTCGACTCTTTGCTTGTTGTTTGCGAGGAAGTTGATATGGAATCGACGCATGAATCGCTGTTTCAGTGCTGGTCTGCCGCCTTGCGATTCAATGATGCAAAGGAACGCTACGATACTGCATCTTACATCTGTTTGATGCGGCGTGAGGACGAGGATTTAGTGTTAGTATTGCGTTGTATCGCACCGGGATCTTGGATCCGAGGAGTAGTCCGTGAATATTCAGGGAGCGTCCGGTTTTCGGGAACCTTATCTCCCTCAAAAGTGTTTGAAGAAAGCCACGGAGTGTCAGGTCCCTTTGTAAGGACTCAAAACGAACCAGATTCGCACCGTTTTGGCGTAATGATCGTGCCGGACATTTCTACTTACTGGAATGATCGGGAGAGAAGTATTGCAGAAATTGTCAAAGTCATCGAAGATGTTCGTGATTCAACGGATGAAAACTGGCTAGTCGCGTTCCCGTCTTTTGAATATCTAGATCGTGTATTTACTGCTCTGCACAACCTAAGTGATCACGTTCGCAAGCAGGATGCTCATATAACAGTTGAGGAGCGCGCGGAGTTTATCGAATGGATGAATGAACCAAAAGCCCGAGTTGGGTTGACTGTGATGGGTGGAGTATTCACCGAATCGGTTGATTTCGATCCTGAAGCCTTGGCTGGTGTGGTCGTTATAGGACCGAGCATCCCGCCGAAATCGCTCGAGCTCGAGAAACTGCGCGCGTTAAGTGATGTTGGGTTTGAACTCGCATATCGACAACCAGCAATGAATCGCGTAGTTCAAGCGGCTGGGAGAGTTGTACGTAATGTAACAGATCGTGGGGTAATCGTGCTGATTGACCCACGCTTTACTCGCAGTGAGTATCAGCAGTATTTTCCACGGCATTGGGATCCGCAGATTGTGAAATCTAGTCAGGTGCGTATCGCGCTTAATCAATTCTGGAGTGGGAAGCCGATCTAGACTTCAACACATTAAATACCTCGTTGTTTGAAGAAGTTTCGCCGAGTCCGTGTCCGTCAATTTGATGTCGAAATTCTAGTTTTGTTAGACTTTCGAATTCTCAAGCACTCCACACACTACTACTCGATTACGGGCACTTTCACTGTGTGTTGTAAACGCTTCATACTACGAGATAGCCGTCAAAAGCTCGTCCTTATATAGAATTTGAAGGAACCTTTCTCGATACAATTGATCGAATAGTAATAGTGCAAACCACGAAAAAATTCGATCGCGATATTCGTTGGGCTTTGCGAGCAAACTTTTTATATATGAGATGATGGAGGTCTCACATGGATGAACACAAATCTTTTTCCGGTAAATCCTTTCTCATTGGTACTACGACGGGAGTTGTAATTGCTTCTCTTGCTTTAATGTCTTTGTTCTTAGCAACCCAAGAACGTCATCACGAGGATGTTGAATTAACGAGAGACCTCGGTACTCCCAGCACTGATTCTCCAAGCTCGACAGAATCTTACGACGGTAGCCGAAATGCAAGAACGTCGGATCATAAATCTGAACAGTCAAAAACTGGGAATGCTTCATTAATTTCTTTAATCGAAGACGACGTTGCAGACAAAGGGCAACTAGCTGAATTGCTGCAAGCTACGAACGAGCTTTGGTCTGAACAGGGAATGTCAGCTATGCAGCTAGTGTACGATTCCATCAATGATACAGCCTTACGAGAAACTCTCGTTGGTTCAATGTTATACTCCGCGATGTCTGATGGACATGAAAATGTATTCTCGGAAGCTCTCGCTCTTGAGGGGGGCGCGCGTCGCTGGATCTTGCACGAAATAGTGACTGATTGGGCGCGAAATGACCCTGCTTCTACTGTCGCAACAGTTTGGGCTTTAGCGTCGACCGATCCGTCTATTCGAATGTTACAACGTCGCGCCGTTTGGGAATGGGCAGAGCTCGAACCACGAAAGATGTTGGCGAATATGAACGCCGTGCCTGACAATATTCGTGACTTCGCGCAAGAAAAAGCTTTGCTCGCGTTAGCGAGGATTGATCCGGATGCCGCCACAGAGTATCTACCGAACTTTTTCGACTCTAGTAGAGAAGCTACATTAGCGCACGCAATAGCGGAACATTGGACTAAACTTAGCCCCATGGCAGCTCTTGATTGGGTTGAGTCGCACCCGTTTTCTTCATCATCAATGCGAGCGGCTGTGTTGGAAACTACTTTTCGAACTTATGCCGACGTAGATCCACAGGGTGCATTCGAGGCTGCCCTTAAACAACCTAAGCCGTTGGGCAAAGGTGCCATGGAATCAATCGTAGTTGCAGAAATCGCTAAGTCAGACGCATCCCACGCGGCAAATTTGCTCTCAGAGGTACGGAATGAAGCTTATACGGTATTCAATGCCTATAGAGACACAGCCCAAGCAATGGTGCAATTTCATCACGAATTTGACCAAGCGCTCGAGTTGGGGAAAAAATTACCGCATTGGCATGATAACTTTTATCGGGACCTAACTATTCATTGGGCTTCGCATCAACCGGTCGAATTACTTGATCGTTTAGAACTGATCCCTCAAGACAGTCGTTCTTATGCTGCTTACTCTCTCATTGCTGTTAACTCGGTTAGTTTGGTGTTAGATTCTCAACAAATTCAACGAGCACAAGCTTATCTCAATGAGGATGATCTGGCAAGAGTAGAAGCTTTACCCAAGCATTTTGTCAACGCGGTGCAATTTCCGACTCATCCAAAAGCAGCATATAGTCCAGCCGAATTAGCGACACTTGCTGCTAAATCCAGCGCGGCACAACGCGAGATTAAACTTCAAAGACAGGGGATGCTCAAGGACAATAGTTCTAAAGATTAGAAAAATGTCGTATACATTGCGTATTCAGGCAACCTTTCGTTCTTAGGATACTCTCGACATTTGCGTGTGTGATGTGTTTGGGTACTTTAGTCTATTGATCGTGTTTTTTTCACGGGATAGGTTGACTTCAATGCCCGAATGTTCCATTTGGTTACTTTGGTCGATGCGTTGACTGAATCACAGTCAGAGCTCATCGGAGCAAATCAAACTATTGATTTGGAGAATCTAAACAGGTCGTTGCTGTGGTGAACGTTGCATGAACGATTGCATCGAAACGGTAGCAACCGAAACCGACTTTTCCAATCAAAACAGTATGTGATTTTTTGAAAGCGGCTTGGAGTGGTCTGCTTCGAATTTCACAGAACGTGACCGTGTAGTGTGTTGTGAATTCGCTCAGCTCACCGAGGAACCGGAGATTTAAGCATTCACTACGTCATTGTGAGCGATGTAAACGCATAAGACACACTAGGTGTCGAGATATAGTACATACCAAACCTAGTTAATAATCAGGATCTGTTCGATGAGTGGTCAGATGCCGGTTTTCCGTCGAAACTGCTTTTCGCTAGATCGTCGGTTAACGTTTTGGTGAGCACAAAAATCAAGCATCCTAGGCGCAGATTAAATCACTCAGTTGCATTCCCTGTAAGCACAAAGGACAGACACATTTTGCTCCAACACTCAACTACGAACAGATTTCTCACCGTGTAGTAGTTAGCATTCGAATCTGTTAGAACATACATACTAGCAGTACAATTAAGTCTCTCAAATCGAGAGCTTATACAATCGTCCTATGAAACCTCCCAGCGTACGTGTCTTAGCTTTTGTCGTTGGACTGGCAAGTGGATTCGGAGTAACTATTGGAATTCTTTCCTCGTCGCAGAGCGAAAGGATGGCTGAACCTCTTCGATCGACAGAATTAGATGAGTCTATACTCAATGAAGCACCCGTCGATTCGACGAGTTCGATTACAGCTGAAGCGAGCGAGTCTCAAACTATTCCAAATCAAATCACTGACCTAATCTTACCGCTCAGTGTATTTGAACAAAAAAAGGCAATCGCATCGTGGACCACAGTCCTAGATAAGAACAAAATTCTGGATTGGTTAGAACAATCCACACTGGCAACATGGGATGTTTCGAAACAGTTTCGCGAAGAATTTCAAGCAGCTCTTGTTCAAAAATTGGCTCGGACTTCACCGGCACAAGCGCTTGAATTCGCAACAGCTAGGATTGAACCCGTTCGTTCGTCCTTAGGTTCCATCGTCTTTTTTGTATGGGCAACTAACGACCTAGACGAAGCGATAGCTCACGCGAAAACGGCGCAGACATTATCGGAGCTAGACCGCTATTGGGTTTTGCACAGCATCCTTCAGTCCCAAAATGGGGCTACGCGGGAACAGCAACAAGAAATTGCACGTGAACTAGGAGATGAAACATACGCGACTACTTTCTTCTTTCAATCGCTTCTCCTTGACACGATTGACGACCCCAAACACGTTTGGTACGAAATTGTCGAAATGGCCGTACCGGATAACCAACAGCACATAAACGTACTTGAAACAGTAGCTAATGCTTGGATTAGTCAAGAAGGTCTACAAATATTCGATGAAATCACTGCATCAATTTCAAGCAAAGAAATGCTCGAGTGGGTAGCGTTAAGTGTGTTGTGGAACCACGCTGATGTCCAAGAGCAGACTGAGGAAGCTTTTGAGTATACGTTCAATCTTCATGATGACTTTCCTCAGAAGGGATTTATACTTCGTGGAATAGTCAGCACTTGGGTAGGATATGACCACTTGGCAGTGTTGAATCGAGCGGAGTCGCTCCCACCGAGCAGTTATCGACAAAACATGCTAGAGAAAGGCTATCGTGAAAAGGCGAAAATTGAACCTAAATACACCTTACAAAATTTAGGTTCGCTGCCACTTGCACTGCGGGATTCAGTGAGTCAGACCGCAGTTCGAACACTCACAGCACAATCTCCGACAGAAGCAGTAAACGCGGTACTGCAAATTGAAGATGAGAATCTGAAACAGGAGTTAGCGACAACCCTGGTATACACTTGGAGCCGAAATGATCTTGACGCTACGAAGAATTGGATACTGAGTTTGTCTACTGATGAACCGCTTAGGGATGCCTTGCTTGCACCACTGGCGAATGCACTGATCGAAACGGACCCACGTCTCGCATTCGATTTAGCACTTCAGCAATCGCTACAGCTGAGCGGAGATATATTGATTGGGCACGAAACGACGGTTGTGAGACACATTGCTCAAACCGATATCGAACTCGCAATCGAATTGTTGCCGCAGGTACGAGAAGAATCTAAAGTGTCAACTATTAAGAACGTCGCTGGAGTCCTGATTGACAATGGCGATAGTCAACGAGCGATCGTCCTGGTGAACGATTTACCTGAAACTGATCAGATTGATTACTTTCAAAATTCAGTCTGGAGCTGGATAGAAAAAGATGCACAAGGGTTGAAAAATAGTTTAGAGCACATTGAAGTTGAAGCAACAAGGTCAAATGTCGCACTTATGATGATCGGTTTGAACACTCAAACGAATGCGTACACTGATGAAGAATTGCGATTGTTTGAGAAACACCTAACGGAAGCTCACCAAGAGATGTTGAAGCAAATGGAGTCGGAAACTCAACCATAGTGTTTTTCACCACTGAAATGTTGAGTGTATCGAGTGTACTTTTAGTGGGTTGAATATACGCATCAATCAATCTTCGTTTTTATTCACCGAGATGGTTCAGTAAACCCCCATGAAACGACCTGCTATTTTCACTATCCTCCTTTGCGTAGTAGGGGTTGTGGTTGGTATTGGCTGCGCATTTGCATTTAAATTTGTTGCGTTGTCGATCAACTCTTCCGAATCCCTTGACCCTACTGCATCTAACAAAACTCACATAAGCCATTCTGAAGCGAATGAGCAACAGACAAACAACACGTTGCCGGGCAACCTAGATAACCACATTCAAGCACTAAAGCAGTTTGAAGCTCCTCTCCAAGTTACGAATTTTGACGAGATCGAAGCAGCCATCTATTCGTATGTCGCGCAATTACCTGCTAGGTACCTGGGCGATATTTTTGCAGCTACAATAGACTCATCTTTCGGTTCCACCGTACGAGTGCGGCACAAACTCCAAAGAGCCCTGCTAGAAAGACTCACGAATTTTGAAGCAGAAGAGGCGGTTGAGTATGCCGTGGCACACGACTTACCGCAACAATTGGTGACGCTGTCTTCCCACGCTTCAATAAGGCTCTCACTTAGATTTGCATTACCTCCGTCAGCACCGGCACAGTCGTCATTCATAACGACAGTCTTCTATAGTTGGGCAACACGGGACCTTTCGGCGGCAACTGAGCATGCTCATACCTTAGATACAGAGTCTCGCCAACTTGCACTGAAGGGAATTCTAGAGTCGCAGTCTGGCAAGTCGCTAGACGAACTGCGGGAAATTGCCGTGGAACTGGGAAGTGAAAAGCAAGCAGAGGACGTATATTTAGCTGGGTTCAACACAGAACAATTGGAACACCCAAGGCTAGCGTGGACCAAAGTGAGTCCGTTGGCAGAGAGTCGCAATCTCCAACACGAATGGGTAATAAAAAATGTAGTCTTACAGTGGTATGAAAAAGACGGAGTAGGAATAGTCGATGAAATTCAAGCCACTGAGAATTTGGGCAACATCAAATCGGCAACGATTAGTCTAGTGTTAGTAAAAGCAGTCGATGATAATCCCCAATCAGCTCTTCAACAAGCACTAAAAGTTCCGATGGACGTACGACCGGGTAACCCAATCGCTCTGGACGTGTTAAGTGCTTGGGCAATCTCTGACCCACAAGCTGCCTACAACGCTCTTGAAGAAATAGACGATCCTTTCTTACGTGATCTTGCACCACGTATAGTCGTCAGTACTTGGGCTGTGAAAGATCCGCAGTATGTACTTGCTAACATCGAGGAATTTCCACCTAACCTTCAAGCAAGTGCGACAGCGAGTGCCCTAGGCATGATCGCCAAGACTGCACCTCTCGAAGCTGCGGAACTTGCTCTCGAGGTCAAGAGTAGCGATGTTCGATCAAACTCCATTAGTCAAGTCCTACGAGTCTGGGTGGAACTGGATTTAGAAGCGGCGGTGAGTTGGGTCGAAAGTGTTGAAACGACTGATCAACAAAAGTTTGAATTAGTTTCACGATTATCCAATTCGCTGGTTTCAATAGATTCACGGCGTGCTTTTGAAGTCGCACGAAAGGAAACGTTATTGACTTGGGACAAAGTTGGAATTGAGGCCGATGTACTACGATCGATTGCGCAATGGGACAGCGTTGAAACTGCTGTTGAACTGCTTGCCGGAGTGCGTGAAGGCAAGACGCGAGCGGTGGCATCCGCCAAAGTAGCTGAATTTGTGATCGGCAATGGAGACATCGATCGGGCACTCAGTCTTGGTCTCGATCTACCTGACGCCGAACAGGCTATCTACTTCCCACTCATTACTGGTAGTTGGGTGAGTGTAGACTCAAATAGTTTTGTTGAGTCGATTGAACAATTGCCGAATGCAGAAACTCGCTCAAAAGTTGTCATGAAACTGTTTGACTCTCGACATGTGGACAATTACACGACATCCTATATAGAAAATTTCAGCGAGTCTCAGGTTGAAACACTTAAGCAGTATCTAACCGACGAAGATCGAGCGACGTTAGACAACCGTTAGACCAACCCCTCAGCAGAGTCTCGCTTCTAACAAAAAAGTGATACGTTTAGACTACGGGTTTCATGGTCATACGGTCTCTGCGAAATCGATTAGAACCACTGACAGTATGAGTTTCTTTGTTCCCCTGGAATCGACACTAAAGCATCAACTGTAAATAACACGGAAGAACTCAATGGCGAGAAGACGCACGAAGATTGTTTGTACGGTTGGGCCCGCATCCAACGACTGGAATACCATGCGAGCAATGCAAGAAGCTGGTATGGATGCAGTTCGAATCAACATGTCCCATGCGAACCAGGAAGACGCTGCGAAAACTGTCGAACTGGTTAACAAACTAAATCACGAACTGCAGTATCCCATTCCCGTTATGCTCGATACCAATGGTCCCGAGATTCGTACAGGTATGAGATCAGAACCCCTGCGGTTACGACAAGGTGAACGCGTTGTCGTAAGTGGGTCCAATAATCCTGATGGACTCGAAAACCTTCCTGTGATTCAAGTGGGATACCCGAGGTTTGAGAACTCCGTACGAGTGGGCGATACGATTCGGTTCGACAACGGTTTGATCAACCTTAAGGTAAAAGATAAGACTGAGCAAGGATTACTGTGCCACGTATTAGACGGTGGGAAATTAGGCAGTCGGAAACACGTGAATCTCCCTGGCGTGTATGTGGAACTGCCTTCAATTTCCGCTAAAGATGAAGAAGACGTAAAGTTTGCAAAGGAACACGATGTCAGTTTTATTGCACAGTCGTTCGTTCGCTCTCCCACTGATATCCAAGCCATGCGAAGCCTTCTAGGAGAATCGCATCAGTGGGTGAAGGTCATCGCAAAGATTGAAAATCAAGAAGGAGTGAGAGAAGTGGAGTCGATTGCCTCAGCATCGGACGCGCTTATGGTCGCACGTGGCGACCTTGGAATCGAGACTGATATCTCCGCTCTTCCTCGGTTACAACGAAGTCTTGTGCAGACCACGTTGAAACTAGGCAGACGTTGTCTCCTCGCGACTCATCTATTAGAGTCCATGGTCGAAAATCCGATCCCTACTCGTGCAGAAACCATCGACGTTGCAAATGCCGTGTACGAGGGTGTGGATGCGGTCATATTGTCAGCAGAAACGAGTGTTGGTCAACGACCGGCGATAGCGGTACAACAACTCAGGCGCATCATTGAAGAGAGCGAACAAACTCCGGGGCTCAACTTCTCGCAAGCACTTGTTACCGATGATGTAAAACAAAACGTTGCTTGGTCGGCGATCGAACTTGCCGAGCGCATTGATGCATCGGGCATCATGGTCGTTACCCGATCGGGATATATGGCTGATTTGGTAACCAATTGCGCACCTCTTCATGTACCGATTCTTGCATTTAGTAACTTGGAAAGTACTCGTAAAAGATTGATGGTGAACCGTGGCGTATATACCCACAGCATTCCCTTCAACTCAGATCCTGAAAAGACCATTCAAACTGCACTTCAGGTGCTTGCAGAACGAGAAAACGTGAAATCGAGCGAACGCTTTGTACTGGTGAGTGACGTCCTGAGTCACGCGGGCGTGGAGTCGATTCAGATTCGGCAAGTTTGAGTTGTGCTAGTTTATAAAAATTGTGTAGTACATTCTCAACGATACCACCATCATCAGTACCCCAAAGATCCGAACGAAAACGATTTTCGATAGTCTTTGACCGATCATTACTCCAAGCGGAGCACAGACAATGCTCATGAGTACTATTGGGATGAGGGCAGGAAGATATACATAGCCGAGAGAGTGGGCAACATCTAAGTCGAAGCCAGCAAGCACATAGCCGATTGAGGCAAAGATCGATACACATAGTGCTCCGACACTCGCGGTTGCTGTAGCGTTGGCAACAGGAGTCTTATACGCTAAGAGCGAAGGTACCACTACATTTCCACCTCCTTGTCCCACAAGTCCACACATAAATCCACCCCCTGTGGTCAAAGTGAAAGGTATCCACTTCGGAGGTTGGGCACTCTTAGTTGAGGGTAGCCAGTTGAGCAGCATGATAACGGCTATGGTAAAGAGTACAGAAGCTACAATTGTCTTGTGGTAGTGTCCTGGTATGTACTCCGCAACGGAACTTGCAACAATTGCACCAAGTACTAGGAACGGCACCCAGACTTTTACTAGTTTCCACTCTACGGATTTGCGTCGATAATGGACTACAGTAGCTGTACCTGTTGTGAAGATAATAGAAGCCATGGAAGTGCCTACAGCGAAGAGAACCAAGCTATTACTGGGGAGAAGAGCGTCGTCAAAGATATCAAGCCACTCAAAAATGAAAAGGAGCCCAGGTACTACGACCACGCCACCACCCACTCCTAACATACCTCCTAACAAACCTGCGGAAGCACCGAGAAGCAGATAGATGAAGATTGCTGGAAAGGGGTCCACGATGGTCCTCAGTGTGACAAAAAAGAAGAAAGTTTACGGAATTGGGACGATGGTTAAAGTAATTGCCAGAAATATTGGTGCGTACGGTACCTCGAAGCTAATGATTGTTAGCTTAATGTTTCTCTTGGTTGTGTCGGTCGATGCAAGAACAATAGAGCGAGAAATCGTCGACGAAGAGGGTAATCGTTTCGTCGGAGATACGTTGGACGGAAAGATCCATGGGGTAGGGCGTTTTGATTGGGTCACCGGCGCGTCTTATGAAGGGGACTTCAAGGATGGTGAGGTACATGGGGAGGGCACCATGCACTACGTTGATGGTTCAAAGTACACCGGCACTTTTAATCGGGGCGAGCGACATGGTTATGGCGTACTGACACTCAAGAACGGAGACGTATACATCGGTACCTTCGTAGCAAATAAGATGTCTGGAGAAGGCGAACTAACTTCAGAGACTGAAGCGGAGTCGTATCGGGGACTCTGGAAAGATGGAAAGCGACACGGTACTGGGGTGCAGATACGAGAGGACGGTTCGCAATATTCTGGATACTTCTTGAACAATAAACGTCATGGATTTGGGGAACATATTCATGGTAACGGGCAGACTTATCGAGGGTACTTTCGAGCTAATCTGAAACATGGTGATGGAATTTTGGAAATCGATGAAGATACGAAACATTTTCAGTCCTGGCATCAGGGAAAGTTAGTCGTAGATGAATTGATTCAACAAGTTGAAAATTGCTCGCTCGTCATCGACGAACATCCCTGGATGTTTGTAGGAGAAGAATGTGTAGACGGACTCGCACACGGTACGGGTCGCGCGGTGGCACTTGACGGCTCAGCCTACGTAAATCACGGTACCTTTGTTCTCGGAAATCTGGTTAAAGGAGTTGTTTTACCAATGACGTTGCCGGAGGGATTTGATGATCCTTGAAAATTACGAAATCGTAGAAGTCTACCGAGAAATCAATGGCTGGGAGTGTGGTCGTGCAATAGACAAACGGAGTAACCGAATCGTCGGATTGAGTCGGTGCACTTTCGATGCTACCACATCTCAAGAAACTGTTCAAGAATATCTCGGATGTCTCAATTGGTTGCGCGAGAATCCACATCCTAACCTACAGTCCGTTTATGACTCTGGCTTAGACAACGGACAAATCGTTATCGTCTCGGAATGGGTGGACTCTGAAAACTTGCACGATCGCAAGGACCAAGGGTTGACTTTCGACGATGTCGTCGCAGTGAGTCGTGCTTTAACTACAGCGTTGCAACACTTACATGTTCAAGAATTTGTCCACCGGGCGATCAATCCGGAAAGTGTGTTCTTTGAGAACGCTACGCACACTGTGCGACTAAGTGTCCCACTTTGGAAATTTAGTGAGCAACACACGTCCGCGGAAGAAGATCATGTGTTTTTCGCACCGGAAGTGTTGACGGCACAGGAATATAGTGCCGCTAGTGATATCTATGCGGTAGGCATCCTGCTTTATTCCACATTGGTAGGCAGTTTTCCTTGGGTGAACCAAAACGGAAGAATCCGCGCTCGCGCCGAAGAAGACGCAGTACCTCGGTTACCTACTTCGCTGTCGGTATTTCAACCACTGATAGACGATATGCTAGCGTTTGATCCGAACTTGCGACGGTTATCCGATGCGGCTTTGTTGGAACTGGGGCACGAAATTGATACAGTCTCATCACTCGCCCACGATGTTCGGTACCGATCGGGTATAGTTAATTCCGAAGAAATAGAACGGGTCGCACAACCGTTAGATCAATCCCCCAGCAGTCCTATCGAGAACTCAATAAAACGATCCCGCGTTTGGCTTTATAGTTCGGTAGTGGCGATCACAGTTGTCGGTGTAATTACCGCTTTGTACGCTTATACTAATTTCGACAGTGTTCGAATGGTACTGTATGAAATTGGCATCGTGGATCATCCAGAATTAAGCGAGCGATGGCGACAAGCTCAATCGCTACGCATGGATCAGAATCAGAGTTTAATCACGTTAATTGCGGCATACAACAGGGTGCTCGAATTAGAACCCAATCACAGCGGAGCTCTTCGGGCTATCGCGGCAGAGAAGGAAGAACGGCGCGAGAAAATTGAGGCGTTGATCAAATCCGACGAATTTTCCCTCGCACAAGCTCGCTTAGATGAGTATGTCACTGCGGTTCCAAACGATTTAGAGATTGCCGATTTAGTAACAGAGTTGGAAAACCGCCAAAGGCGTGATCGTTTACTCGACGATGCGCGCGATTTGGTTGCGGCCGGAATCGAAGACCTCGTGTTACTAGACACCGCAGTGCGAGCATATCAAACGGTTCTGAGCGTGTACCCAGATAGTGACGAAGCTCGTCGACAGTTGAACGACATTGCTGTGTTGTATATAGAAGCAGCACTTAATGCAGCTAGCGAAGAAGACATAGATCGCGCATGGAACTTCTTTGAAAAGGCAGAGGAGGCAGATCCGGATGTACAGGAACTCGAAAATGTTCGCGGGACCATCAAGCTAGCAGAGACATTAGAGAACGAAATCAATAGTACGATTCAGCGGGCGACAGCTTTTTTTGAGGGTGGTCAACTGATCACTCCACCTAGTGAGGACAACGCGATGTCCACTTATCGTCAAGTTCTCGCGTTAGATCCTGGTAACGAACTTGCAACGGCTAAGCTGAAAGAGATCGAGCAGCGATTGATTGAGATGCATCTGGGGTTACTTGAAGAACGGGAATTCGGCGCTGAAGCAAATTTACTGAGTGCCGCCCGACAAGCTGGCGTATCACCGGATACGCTCCAATCAATGGTCGATGCCTATGAAAATTTACAAGCGGATATAGATAGCGCAAAGAAACTGTATCGTAAAGCACAGTCTCTATTTGAGCGGGGCTACGTATCGGCACCAGCTAACGACAATGCGATTGACGTTTTGAAAGAGGCACAAACACTTGATGCAAAAAACACTGATGTCAATGCTTTGTTGGACCAATGTGCCGAAAGGACGGCTGCTGTTGCAATTGAAGCCTACGAAGCTGGTTTAACCGATCAAGCAATACAGTACATGAGCATCGCACGTGACATTCAGCCAATGAATGACTTTTGGTCGTCCAAGTATCGAGAATGGTCACAGCTCGATTAGCTGGATGACTGACAGACTGTACTGAGCAATTTCGTGGCTGTATCAATACCGTTCGTAAGAGAAATGCAATTTTCGTACGGCGAAATCCAACAAGTTTCTACAAGAATACGTCGAATCATTGCGGAAAACCCAAGCCCATTTACTTATTTTGGTACAGGTACCTACCTTGTTGGATCAGGTGAGGTAGCGGTGATTGATCCTGGACCTGCTGATTCAAAACACATTGCAGCAATATTGCAAGCGACTCAGCGCGAGAGAATTACGCATCTTATTGTCACTCACACGCATCTCGATCATTCTCCTGGTTGTAAGCTACTCAAGCAACATTGTGATGCGATGACTTACGGATTTGGTCCACATGCTGCTCAGTCGAGCGATGATGTGGTCGTGGAAGAGGGGAGCGATATGGACTTTGACCCAGATGTCAAAGTAGGGCATGGCGATGAAATTGTGGGAGATAGGTGGAATCTGACATGTTTGCACACACCCGGTCATACATCAAATCATGTTTGTTATGTCTTGAATGAAGAAAAAGCACTCTTCTCCGGAGACCACGTGATGGGTTGGTCTACTAGTGTGATATCTCCACCGGACGGCGACATGGAAAGCTACATGGCGAGTTTATATCTACTGTTGGAGTACGATCTCACTACGTACTGGCCGACGCACGGACCACCGATAACTGATCCTAAGCCCCACGTCGAGGCTTTCATTAACCACCGACTACACCGAGAGCAACAGATAGTTCAGTTCTGTAAAGCAGAGAAAGCTCAAACCGTCGCCGAGCTTGTACCGCTGATGTATATCGATTTAAATCCTGTCCTCTTTCCCGCAGCAATGAGAAGTGTATACGCTGCGGTTCTTTACATGATAAAACGGGGAATATTGCGCGTGGACGGACCAATTCATGAAGGATCTACGCTGATAGTGAACTAGATGGAGCTTGAACGAGTCTAGTCTTTGAGAAAATAGTAAGACCCCGAGAATTTAAGAAGAAGTTGGAGCAACAGCGTGTGGTTCGTTCTTATCTCTTGGTCGCTGAAGTTCCTCCTTGGCTAATGGGAGGTCAACAGTTATCGCGACGCCCGATCCGTCGTCTAGGTTCACCGCTTGCACTCTGCCTCCGTGGTACTCCACGATAACGCGAACGACGTACAACCCGAGGCCAAAATGCATAGTGCTTTGTGTTTCACGCATACTGACTAAAGAGTCAAACACGGCAGTCGTATTTCCACTCAAGGTCGGCCCTCGGTTCGCGACCGTGATTCGCAACGATGAATCCCCAACCTGAAGCAAGATGCTGATCGGACTATCGTGCCTGTGAAAATCGATCGCGTTGTCGATAATTTTGTCGAGCATTTGTTCCACGTGAAAATCAGATACGGAAGCAATCGCTGATTGCTCATCACTGACCAGTACGAATCGAATGTCTTTATGCGTGTTCTCTAGGTTGGAGACATAGTTCTTTAGTAATTCGAGCATATCCACGCTTTCAAACTCTTCGTTTCTTAGCGAGTCTTCCAAGCTAGCAGCATCGCTTAGATTCTGAACGATTCGACCAATGCGTACCACCCCACGTTGAGCACTTTGAAGGTACCGTAGCTGTTCTTCCGGCTCGCTGGTGTTGCGGAGATTCTCCAATGATGTGCTCAATGTGTTGAGCGGATTGTTGATTTCATGACGCAATGTTCGAGGCATTCGTTGGAGAAAAGTTTGATGTTGCGTCAAGCGACCGATCATCGAGTCGATCGCTCGAGCTAGTTCTCCAATTTCATCTCCAGCAGTACTCTCCACATTAATCGAGCTCACTTTGATGCGTCCATGTTCGTCGATAGCTTGAGCTGTGATACTTCGTAGTTTCTGAATACGGTAGGCAAGTCGGATTGCGTAGCCTAGTAGTGAGACAGTGACCATCGCGAATATAACGAGTGAAACAATTACGATAGTTCTAAGCGTACCTGCTAGCAGTTTCAAAATGTCATCTACGTTCTGTTGTACGACGGCTACACCAATAACTTCACCAGCTGCCCGAATTGGGTATGCAGCGATGATGGCGGGAGTCCCAGAAAGAGATAGGATTTTTTCTTTGGTGGGTTCGTTGTTTAGTGCTTTTGTAATAACGTCGGAAGTCCTTTGTGCAGTATCTTCGAGTGTAAGATCGCGAAATGCTTGTCCGGGATAAAAACGTCGAAAAAATCCTCCAATTCGTTGTAGTACACTTCTCGATTGATCGGAGTTGCTCATGAAATCGTTTTCTGGATCGCCAAATAACGATTCTCCGCGTTTTCTGCCTAGCGTGTCGAAAATCGATACCTGAGTATCCTCAAACCCTAAACTAGCAATTTTCTCAAAAATCGCTGCAGACCGGTAGATGACTAGTTCAAAGTACTCTTGCTCAGTGGAGGGCTGGGTTGTAGTCCATTTACCGGGAGTCGACGGGCTGTCAATATCAACGTAAGTTACGCCAAATACTGAGTGATTCCCAAACAGATCCATTGGGATCGTGAATTCGATATTTACACCGGTTTCGGTTTCAACAAGAAAAGCCCCGACGTAGGTGTTTGGTTCCAGGGGTTCGTCTTGTTGGTCTGCGAGAAAAGTGTACGCGGTGGCGACACCTGGCCTGGAGAATGCAAAGGCAATTTCTGCCAATTCTTCCTCTTGGTTCAAATAATGAACACGGAGATGATCAGCAGAAGCGAGATTTATCACCGTGGGGTTTCGCGGCACGAAGTCCATATCCTCGATCTCCAAGAAACCGTGCAATTGGTTGATTTGTTCCCCCAATCTAATAGTGAAGGACCCGTCACCAGTTCCAAACTTCCTAGGATTTACAGTTTCATTTGATATCCAGTCCAGTGCTTTCCCATCTAGCAGTACGTTGCCGTCAAGAGGCTGTGCGATGAGGTCTTTTGATTCGTCGATATCGGTAGGCAGATCTTGGAACAATGACTTTTGATTGTTAAAGAGAATGGCAACGCTGTTTGCCAGACTAATTTGGTTGTTCATCTGCGCGTCGACCAACAACGTTTCTACTTCTACAAGTAAGGTGTAGAACAAAAAGGGCGCGCACAACAATATTGCCGCGAGGAACAGAAGTTTAGTACGAAGTTTAGGACCTCGAATCCGCGAACGAATTCTCATCGGTTTAGATCAGGTGTTCAATATCCAGCGATAACCGAAACCGTATTCGCTCTTGATAGCTTCAAACTCAGTGTCAACATGCTCAAATTTTTTCCTCAGGTTTCGGACGTGTGTATTGATCGTATTGTTTGACACAAAACTCTGATTGGTTGTCTCCATCAATGCTTCGTAGCTGACTGCGTGCCCGGGGGAGCGAACTAATCGAGCGAGCATTTTAAATTCAGTTTGGGATAGATCTATGCGGTGTTCTTTCCAGGAGACCAACAGCGCGTCTTGATCCAGCTGTAATTCTCCTACTCGAACGATTCTCGTCCGATTCGTGTCATCTGCGCTCGACCGAACTTGATCAATTCGTAACAATGAAGCGATGCGTTCTGCAAGATAATCGAGGGAAATTGGTTTCGGTAGATAGTCCCACGCACCTAATCGAAGTCCAGAAATCTTGTCAATTTCATCTATTCGTTCCGTCAGAAAGATCACTGGAAGATCTGGTGAACGCGCAAGCAATTCTCGACATATTTCAAAGCCTGCGTCCATCTCATCGCCAAGAATGATGTCGAGAATAGCAAGGTCTGGCATCGAATTGCGAAACCCGGCAAGCGCAGATACTCGATCTGCGAACGCTACGACCTCATAACCTTTCTTACGAATAGCATCTTTGTAATTCGCACGTTGATCGGCATCGTCTTCGACAATTGCGATTCGCTTGGGCATGGTGATACGCTCACGTTGTTTGAGAATGTGGAATCGATGACAAATTGTACCCGCTCCGGTGTATCGAACCACATCAGTAAATGGAGTTATCAATTTGTTCAGATTTCTTCTCTCGTAAATCGAAAGTTCACAGATCACGTTCTTAGGTCACCCAGGATTTACGAGATTAATATGTACATATGTTCCACGTGGAACACTTTTTTGTATCTCTTTTGTACGGCATTTCCAAAATTTTTGCGAATTGATCTCAGGAGTTTCTCCTAGGCTTGTCTATCAATAATATTCTTGTACGGAAGAGTATTTTTTTGGATCGGTCGACGGTACGATCCGAACGCAAGGAGCAGAATTCATGCAGGCAGTACTTGGTGTTGCGATAGTCATCAGCATCGCATGGCTTCTGAGTGAAACGCGAACGCAAGTTCGCTGGCTACCGGTGGCGATTACGCTCGGAGCTCAACTAGTTCTCGCTGCTATCTTGTTGCGCCTACCGATCGTCTCGGCTGGACTCGCATCCCTCAATGTCGTGGTGAGCGCTATCACTAATGCATCTAGGCAGGGTACTGCGTTCGTTTTTGACTATCTGGGTGGTGGGGAACTTCCATTTGAGCTAACATCGGAAAGCCCGCCCTATATTTTCGCTACGCAGTTGCTGCCACAAATCATAGTGTTTGCGGTCTTGGTAGCGCTGTTGTGGTACTGGCGTGTGTTGCCGTTAATTATCAAGGGTATCTCTTGGGCACTACAAAAAACTCTGCGAATTGGTGGTGCCGTGGCTGTGGCGGCCGCAGCTAGCGTATTCGTTGGGATGGTTGAAGCACCAATGATGATCCGAGGATATCTCAAGACTATTACTCGTTCCGAATTCTTCGTCGTGATAACCTGTGGTATGTCGACAGTCGCGGGTTCAATGATGATCTTGTACGTCACCGTCGTTGGCGATGTGTTGACGAACACGATTGCCCATGTCGTCACCGCGTCATTGCTGAACGTACTGGGTGGAATATTGATCGCGAGAATAATGATTCCAGACGACCATGTAACGGGGGAATCCGAAGTTGAAGACGCGTTTCAGTATCAAAGTTCGTTCGATGCCTTGACTCGAGGTGCGATGGACGGAACGAAGATCGTTATCAACATCATCGCCATGTTGATCGTCCTCATCAGTCTGGTAGCATTGATCAATCACATGATGTCGTTCATGGTGATTGGTGGTAGTCCGATAACCTTAGAACGAATCGCATCGTGGTTATTCCGACCTCTGACTTGGAGTATGGGGCTGTCCTGGACTGACTCCGCTCTTGGAAGTGAGTTAATGGGTACCAAGTTGATGATCAACGAACTCGTCGCGTATCAACACCTAGGTCAAGTAGGGACTGAATTGTCTACCCGATCTAATCTGATTATGACTTATGCCCTATGTGGCTTTACGAACTTAGGTTCGGTAGGAATACTCGTAGGAGGTATAAGTGCTTTAGTACCAGACCGACGTCAGGATTTGCTCTCACTCGCGCCTAGAACTTTAGTGTCGGGCACCCTAGTGGCGTTCCTTACTGGCTCAATTGTGGGAGTCGTGTCGTTAGTGGGAACTGGCTAAGATAGCTCAGCTCCGATCGTAAAAAGAGCTTAAGCAAGTATAAGTAGGGTAATTAGTCCGCCGCCATTTGTACGTTCTGTACGCCGGCCATTTTCGCCGCATCCCATACTTTGACAAACACATCGGTACTTGATTCTGGATGGGGATTGATAATCACAGGTGCTTCTGGGTTTTCTGCGGAGAACCTTTCGATGTTCGCGCGTACGGCCACTTCATCGACGTGACGTCCAGCGATCTCAATTTGGTCTCGCGCCCCGATTTTCACCACGATAGACTTCTTATCAGGATCGATGGTTTCCGGTTTGTCTTCCTCTGGCGGAGTCACATCAATTCCGATTTCTTTCACAAAAGTCGCAGTCACGATGAAAAAGATCAACATGATGAACACGACATCCAACATGGGAGTTAGATTAATCTTTTGGTCGTCTTCTAAGACTCCTCGTGATCTTCGATTTCTCAATGTATGTCCCTCGGTTGCGTCAAAAGAGTAACTTAAACTTCGATTGGAAAAATCGGAAGCCAACCACTATTTTAGCCAAGATTTTGAAGGATTTTGGCTGTCGTTAATAAGTCTGTCTTCGCCAACAATTTTTACCTGATAAAATATATAGTTTAAAATTGTCGAATAGCTAGATATCTCTCAGTTTTGCTCGAATTTATCCACAACGTAAGCGATATCTCGAAGCCGGGAACATTTTGACAGTCCTGTCATAAAACCATGATATTTGTGGAAAAATACAGGTATTTGTACTAAATTCTTTAAAAATTCTGTTATCAATGGATGAACGCTTGAAGTGTACTAGTACAGTTCAACTTTTATCCACTGAGTTATCCACAATCCCCAACCAATCTATTCCCGGGCGCAACTTACTTGTTAGTTTTGCTTGTTTCGTGGTCTCTAACAGTTCGTGCTGATACCGCCAAACAACACGTGGTGGCAAGGAGGCAAGAACGGATTCGATTCGGCGACCGGATTGCATTCCGTACTTCGTGCCACGATCAATTGCAAGATTAAATTCCGCGTAGCGACCGCGACGCAAAAGCATCCATTCTTCTTCATCCGTGCTCCAATCTAGAGTCGCGCGTCGCTTGACAATAATCGTGTATGCATTCAGAAAATTCTCTCCCACCGCTTTGACAAAATCAAAGCAACGAGCAAAGCCATCGGAATTGAAATCGTCAAAGAAAATACCACCGACGCCTCGGGTTTCATCTCTATGAGGTAGGAAGAAATAATGGTCGCAATTGTCTTTGAGTTCAAGATATCGCGCATCGCTACCGCATACCTCTCGGGCTTTTTCGTGCCAGAGAATCACGTCTTCTTCGTACAGCAGGTAGGGTGTGAGATCGAAGCCACCCCCAAAAAACCACGTTCTCTCTTCGCCATTCACGTGAAACATCCGCAAGTTCATGTGGGTGGTTGGAACATTTGGATTCCGTGGGTGAACGATGACGGATATTGCTGTCGCTTGGAACGGTTGATTTGCAAGTTTTGGGGAACGTGTCGTCGTGGCAGCTGGTAAATGATCACCGATGCTATAGGTGAATTGCACAGCTGCTTTTTCGAATAGAGTACCGTCGGTGAGGACGCGTGGGCGGCTAAAGCCACCATTCGGCGCGTCGAACGATTCTCGGACAAATTTCCCACCAGCGTCAAGCTTTTCAAACGCTCCCACAATGCGTTCTTGCAGATCTAGAAAAAAGTCTCGGACAATCTCAATCGAAACGTCAGTCATAGTCTCTTATAGGTTCTTGTAGCAAACACGAAATCGACCAAGCCAGTCCTTTGAATGTGAAACTGTGTGGTGGAAGAGGTTCTGGGTCCGGAACGGGAGCGTTGTAATAAATGGAGCGGGAAACGGGGGTTGAACCCGCGACCCCAACCTTGGCAAGGTTGTGCTCTACCACTGAGCTATTCCCGCATTTGTCGAAACAAAATGAGAAGTTTATTGTATTTATAAAGGACAACTATAAATTCAAGAGCATTACGTCAGATCTTAATAGCGATCTGTTGAAGCTTGCTTGTCACTTTTTTTAATCACGTACTCCCGCGCCATAGTATGCGGTTTATGTCCTATTTAACCACGAGAATACAGGGATAACAAGTCATTAAAAAGTAGTTCCTATAATTCCTGCATTTAAGTTCCTGGATAGAGTATTGGCATACAAAAGAATCGACATCCCAAGCACCGGTCAACCCATCCGCGCAGGCGTAAATGGCGCGCTAGAGGTTCCTCCCAATCCCATAATTCCTTTCATTGAAGGCGACGGTATCGGCGTGGACATAACACCGGTAATGCGCAAGGTAGTCGACCGTGCTGTCGACAAAGCCTACAGCAGCAGCAGAAAAATCCAATGGATGGAAGTGTATGCGGGTGAGAAATCGTTGGAGGTTTATGGCGAGAATGAGTGGTTGCCCGAAGAAACTCTTGAGGCGATTCGCGAGTTCAAGGTGAGCATTAAGGGGCCAATGACGACTCCGGTCGGAGGAGGGATTCGCTCACTGAACGTCGCAATTCGGCAAATTCTAGACCTTTACGTGTGTCTAAGACCGATCCGGTGGTTCCAGGGCGTGCCCAGCCCGGTTGTAGCACCAGAGAAAACAAATATGGTGATCTTCCGAGAAAATACTGAAGACATTTACTCCGGGTTGGAATGGGAAGCTGATTCCGCTGAAGCCAAAAAAATCATTCAATTCTTACAGAATGAGTTCAACGTCACAAAAATACGATTTCCCGATCAATGCGGTATCGGTGTTAAACCCATTTCGGTTGCCGGTACAGAACGACTGGTACGACAAGCTGTACAGTATGCAATCGCCGAAGACCGACGCTCTGTTACGTTTGTTCACAAGGGCAACATCATGAAATTCACGGAAGGGGCGTTTAAAGATTGGGGATATCGTTTGGTGGCAAATGAGTTCGGTGCGAAACCGTTGGATGGTGGTCCGTGGCACGTTTTGACAAATCCAAATACCGGTAGAGAGATAGTGATAAAGGATGCAATAACAGACTCAATGCTCCAACAAATTCTGCTCCGACCTAGCGAGTATGATGTCATTGCAACGATGAACCTCAATGGAGATTATTTGTCCGATGCGTTGGCCGCGCAAGTAGGCGGCATAGGAATTGCCCCAGGGGCCAATATTGGTGATTCTGTAGCGGTATTTGAAGCAACTCACGGAACAGCTCCGAAATATGCAGGCCAAGACAAAGTGAACCCTGGGTCCCTAGTACTTTCGGCGGAAATGATGCTCAGGCATCTAGGTTGGAAGGAAGCCGCGGATTTGATAATCACTGGGATTGAAGGTGCTATCTCAGCCCGTACGGTAACTTATGACTTTGAGCGGTTGATGGAGAATGCGACGTTGCTCAAGTGTTCAGAATTTGGAAATGCTATCATCTCTTGGATGTAATTGGGCGTCAATTGTCGCCCGAAGTCGTGTAACATTTACTTTAGGTATGTAATTTGCTATTTTTATTCTTCGGGCTCTGAGTCGAATACTATAGTTTGAACGATTCCACTATAAGTGACACCGAACATCAAGAGGATCTTGTTGTTGAAGAACTTGAAGAGCAAGTTAAACCACCGCCGCTCTATCGCGTTGTGATTATGAACGATGACTACACGCCGATGGAATTCGTGGTTCATGTATTGGAGACCTTTTTCGGAATGGATTTCGACAAGGCATATCGCATTATGATGACTGTCCACACGTCAGGAAAGGGCGTTGTAGGTATGTACCCAAAAGATATCGCCGAAACTAAGAGCGAGCAAGTAAACACTTACGCTCGACAAAACGGTCACCCACTTCTCACCACTGTCGAAAAAACGGAGTAAAGCAAATGTTCACCCCGGATTTACTGCTTACGCTGGATCAAGCTTTTGATCGTGCTAGAGTGGGGCGACACGAGTTTGTTACTGTAGAACATCTGCTATTGGCATTACTGGACAATCCCGATGCCCGAGAGGTATTGGAGAATGTTGCGATTAACCCTGAGCTGCTGAGAACTGATTTAGAAAAGTATTTAGAGAAATTTATGCCGGTCGTTCCTGCAGGACTCAAGCGCAAAGTCGAACAATCAGGCGCGTTCTCACGAGTGATATCTCGCGCTGTCTTCCATGCTCAAAGCACGCCTACGAAAGCTGATGTACGTGCTCGCGATGTCTTGGTTGCACTGTTTAATGAGACAGAGTCTCAAGCTGTGTATTTCTTGTCTAAACAGGAAGTTAAGCGAGTGGACGTCGTGCAGTACATAGCCCACGGAATTTCCAAAGGGTCCCCGGAAAAGGAAGTCGAAGAAACAGGCGAAGCGACACTTGGAGACGAACGAAAACCAAGAGAGAAACCGAGTGCATTACGTGCGTTCACCACAAATCTCAATGATGCGGCACGTGCAGGACAAGTCGATCCACTAATCGGACGAGAACAAGAGCTCCAACGAACGATTCAGATCCTTTGTCGTCGGCGAAAAAACAATCCCTTACTAGTCGGTGAATCGGGTGTTGGTAAAACAGCTATTGCAGAGGGATTAGCCAAAAAAATCGTCGACAATGAGGTACCGGATGTAGTTAAAGACTGTACTGTATTTACATTGGATCTCGGTACGCTTCTCGCAGGTACGAAATACCGTGGTGACTTTGAAAAGAGATTCAAATCTCTCTTAAAGGAACTTTCCAGCAAACCGAATACCATTCTCTTCATTGATGAAATTCACATGATTATTGGAGCAGGTGCTGCCTCTGGTGGTGTCATGGATGCTTCAAATTTGCTCAAACCGATGTTAGCGTCGGGGGAGATCCGATGTATTGGGTCGACTACTTTTGCTGAATATCGTGGAGTGTTTGACAAAGATCGAGCATTGTCTCGTCGATTTCAAAAAATCGATGTTACTGAACCCTCTGTGGACGACACTTATAAGATTCTCAAAGGATTGAAATTGCGTTATGAAGATCATTATCAGTTGCGATTTACCGACCGCGCACTAAGAACAGCAGCGGAATTATCGGCACGATACATCACTGATCGATTCATGCCGGACAAGGCTATTGATGTCATTGATGAAGCAGGAGCCGCGCAACAGTTGGTGTCTGAAAAGAGACGTAAGAAGACCATCGGTGCCCCGGATGTCGAACGCGTTGTCGCAAATATTGCGCGAATTCCATCGGCACAGGTAACAGTCTCCGACAAAGAAGCCTTGCGCAACTTGGACCACCGACTTAAGCTCACAGTATTTGGTCAAGAAGAAGCAATTGACACCTTGACGTCGGCAATTCGACTCTCCAGAGCCGGTTTAAAAGCAGAACAAAAACCCATTGGATCCTTCCTATTCACTGGTCCGACAGGTGTGGGTAAAACCGAAGTGTGTCGTCAACTTGCCCTCATAATGGGGGTAGAACTACTACGTTATGACATGTCAGAGTACATGGAGCGACACAATGTGTCGAGACTGATTGGAGCCCCACCGGGATATGTTGGGTTCGATCAAGGCGGTCAACTTACGGACGCGGTAACCAAGCACCCACACAGTGTTATCTTGCTCGATGAAATCGAGAAAGCGCACCCTGAAGTCTTTAATTTATTGCTTCAGATAATGGATCACGGGACCCTCACAGATAACAATGGCCGTAAGGCTGATTTTCGCAACGCAGTACTGATCATGACTACCAATGCTGGAGCTCGAGAGGCTTCGCGCGTTTCCATCGGCTTTGAAGAACAAGATCATTCTGCCGATGTTATGGAAACGCTTAAGAAGTACTTTTCACCGGAGTTTCGAAATCGACTGGATGCGATTATTCGGTTTAACGCGCTCGGTATGGAAATAATCCATTCGGTGGTCGATAAATTCCTCACCGAATTGCAAGCGCAGTTAGATTCGAAGAAAGTCGAACTACAAGTAGATGAGAGCGCTCGTCATTGGATCGCTGTAGAAGGGTACGACGACAAAATGGGGGCTAGGCCAATGCAACGACTAATCCAAGACGAAATTAAACGCCCCCTAGCAGAAATGATTTTGTTTGGTTCTCTTGCGGATGCGGGCGGGATTGCCGAAGTGACTGTTGATGAGAACGGAATCAAGATTGTTGCAATCCCGAAAAATAAGGAGCCGCAGCAGATCAGCCACCGCAAAGCTGAAGAAGACAAAAACGAAAAAGAGACAGTGCGCTGATCTATGCTGTTGGATAGTAGGAAAAGTGGCTGTCTTACCCTATATCAGGTCTTACTGACTATTACGTGCCAAATCATGGCATAAAATAGGGTAATCGCTTTTCCCACCAAATCTTCTGTTTACTGACAGGTAACAGTGCCTCGCATTCATTCTTTAAGAACACGAAAAAAGCGGGCTGCGGATAGTATCGCTAGCTTAAAGGAATGCTATCACTCACCATTTCTCAACAACAAATCTGATCCACTCGACGAATTGATCTTCATTATGCTTTCACAGATGACAAACAGCGTCAGTTATGAACGCGTCTACGATCGAGTGACGTCTGTGATTACAGATTGGCAACAGTTGATTGAGATACCCCTTTCGAAACTTGAAAGTTTGATAGTTGATGCAGGACTGTTCAGACGTCGCGCTATTCGTCTGAAGCAAATCGCGACACGATTAGTAAGGGACTTCGGTACAGTATCACTAGACACCTTGTACGAGTACGATGATGAACGCGCTCAAAATTACTTGGTGTCTCTTCCTGGCATCGGCATCAAGTCCGCGAAATGTGTATTGATGTACAGTCTTGGGCGACAGGTTTTACCCGTGGACACACACACATCCAGAATTGCACATCGATTGGGACTTGTGTCCAAAAACGATCCTTTGGTGGCGGATGATGAACTTGCGGAAGTCGTAGCTCCCAATCTACGGTTCGATTTTCACGTGAACGCAATAGCTCACGGGCGCGCAATATGTGAAGCGCGTGGCCCCAAATGTAATAACTGCGTGTTATTCTCACTATGTCAATCAGGACACAGAACTAAACATCGACGTTAATCACTTCAGCATTGATGGTTGAAATAACTACTAGTTGCTTACTCGTTGATTGTAACTTGTGAATTGGAAGATTTATTATTGACTGATCAAAACGAAGAAAATATTTCCTGAAATCTAGCTCTAATCCCGATTCGACCAAGCGTGTAATCTTATACTAAATCTGTGAAATTCTTCTTACTCGTCCACAAACAACACCGCGAGGAACCACGCACGATCCATCGGATTCAATTAGCAAGCACCCCCGTACCTACAAGCACTGTGTTTAAGATTGTCGTGCAATCGTTCTCTATGTGTTTTGTGATCTAGGGAGGGTATTGGCCAGCACATCGATGGAGAGCTGGCGAGCGAGAAAGGAGAGAATCAATAAAGGAAGACCGATGTTTTCTTTACGATTTGGTCTTCGGTATGAATCGAGCAAACTCAGCCGGGAGCATTTCAATAATCTCGTTTGGATTTAAATGATCTAGGTCCCAAGTGACATCTAACTGTTGTCGAACCTTCGCCAGCCTTCGAGGTGAGCCGGCGCCTTTTCCACCAGCCCCACGTTTTAGCGATTGTCTTGCTTCGTCAAAGTAAAGTGTCCGAGCAACTTCTTGAAAGGATTTGTTGAACATGTCCTGTTGGCTGGTCAATTGTTCGCGGATTTCTGGGAGTACCGACGGGTGGCTACACAATAGGTGGTCGGCACATTGTTCTAATGAATGAAGAAGAAGAACAGGCATTCTTACGAGGTGTCGCTGTCCTTTTTGCCAGTCGTTGGGACTACTCGGATACCAGCGATGCACCTCACCGACTTTCCATTTACCATCGATTGTCTTTTTGAACAACTGATCGCGCATCACAAAAGTGAGCCATGCCCATACTCCAGTACGTTCTAACAGTTTAGACAGGTTTGCTGTACCGATAGAAATTAAAACATCGTTTGCCATCTCCTTCGCAGTATCGTGCTCACTTACTGTAAATGAGTTCGTCCCGTCCACTTTAGACACCAAGACCGATGTAGTTGGGTCGATGGCTGAAGCATTGATTCTGCCTTCAAAGACCTTTTTGAAGGCGTCGAGGCCAGTGTAATTGAACTCGTGCAATGCAGGAAAACTAGTCAGTTCTTTGCCTCTCGTATAAGACCTTTAACAAGAACATCAAGCATGTTGTGCCTCTGGCAGAAAGTCTCCAAAAGATCAGTAAGCCAAGCATGTTTCTGAGTATGCTCATCGTTTAACGGTACTTCTTTCCCTGGCATCAGGATTTGAGCCCAATCGATCCAATCCTTCTGCCATTCTTGGTCGGGCGATTCGTCTGACAAAATGTTTGTAAATATATCTCGAATGACGGTAGGTAGCACGCAACTTGTGAATGTCGGGTCGTTTCGAGCCCAACTGCTCGGGTTTGGAATCGACTCGTCGATGTATAGGATGGGGTATTCTTCTGGTCGAAGTTCCAGTTTCCAAATCAGGGGAGAAATATCACTTGGTTGGAACAAGAGTATGCTATGTCTGTTTTGTTTAACGTCGTCTTCCTCGTCTGTTCGTAGGGTCCATGTATTTGTACTACCGAGCAACTTTCCCTTCTCTCGTTCTTCGGTTGCTACGACACGGAGCTGACAGGACGGTGCAAAGAACGCCCCGTTCTTAATGTCAACACTCCTCTCCATATTGCCCAATGTTCCAAAATTTAAAGTCTCCGACATCTTGTTTTCAAACAATCGAAGCTTTACGCACGCTGTTTCTGGAAATTGACTAACAGTTTGACGGTTTGTAATTGTCATCGTGACCGCCTTCTTTTCTTGTTGGCTGCCGGCACTAAAGACGTTGACATCGACTACAGATTGAGGAAGCTGCTTGCGTCCGGTTAATCTGATTCTTCTACGCATCTGACCAAGGTCTTATGATTGTGTCCAGTTCGCGGTTTGTGTCAAAACCTGTGATCTCTATCACGGTGTTCTCACCGCAATTCTGTGCTCTAAGTTTGTCGTCGACTGTCGATAGTTCGCAGTGTTCGTATGCGATCTTCAGTTCTTCAAATTTGAAATCAAAAGGACTCCAAGTTGGACGACGATTTCCGTCCGCATAGGCAATCCTGACCGACGCGTTCATGGGCCAACCAGAGAAATCTGGGTTGGCATAAATTCGCAATCCATTCTTTAGTGTCTCGACGAGAAACACCGGAGGCTTGGGAGGCGGGATGGGTTCTATTGAATCATCTCGTTCTTGGTGTCCATTTTTCCTTTTTTGTTTGTTTATGGGTTTTGAAAAATACCGATCAAATACCTGAGAGTCAGGTGTAGTCACATCTGGTGTCAAAAGTAAACGTAATTCATCCGGCAAACTTTTGATTAAACGTTTAACTTGGTGTCCGTCGAAACCTCGCTCGATTAACGTCTGTAAAACTTCTTTGGATTCCAGCAAGTCCAAATGCGCCTTACCTTCACAAAAGTTCAAATAAGTTGCAAGTTGACCTTTTCGAACAAGCATGACTAAATCTAAGGAGCTAAGCGTTCCAGCGGTGACATAAGGTAAGCTCATGCCTTCACGAAACAATCGGTCAATTGGTCTTCGCTCGGACAAACTCGGACCAATCACAGCACGAATTGATACGAGAGTCGTGTTTCCACTTCGCGTCAAGGGAAAACAAACCTCCAATACGATATCACCCTTGTCGACTATTCTCGTCTGCAGATCAGCGATCTCAGCGGTGGTGCGTAACGATTCGAAATGACTTTTTTGAGCAGTTGGTAAATTTATGGAGTGTAGTGGAGGTTTTTCGTTGGCTTGTCGCACAAGGTCAAGAAACCGTCTAATGTTACTCTTAATGGCTTCATCTTTGAGGTGTGCCTTAATCTTGCTCGCAATGTCCCATATGGACTCGGAGTCGAGAGTTGTGTCATTGACAATGAGCTTTAGTGTTTCATCCATAATCGCTGGAGCAAAATTTTCGATGGCAGCTGCAAATATGCTGTCGGCTTTCAGTTCTTGAAATGGGTAGAGAATTGCAAGACCGAGACCGCTCTGGTCAGTTCCGTCGTAACCTCTAAATGCGAGAGATTCACGTACGTATGTATGAAATTCTGAAGTATTGTGAAGGTCGTAGACGTCTCCACTTTCACCTTTGGCTAGGTAAGCATCTGTCGACTTAAGGTGTTGCCCTTCTTTTTGCGCGCGTAGCACTGTCATTCCGCAAACAGCTGTTTCTTTGTCGCAATAACGTCTTGTGTATCCGATAACAGTACGAATTTGAGACGCGATCAAGAAAGTAACCCGACCGAAGCCTCTTCCTCCACGACCCTCGCCTTTCTTGTTGGATAACCCAAAGTTCAGCCAATAGTTCCAAAAATTGCTAGTGCGGTTTGCAAGGTCTCCGCTGAGCCCTTTGGAATTAAAGTCTTCGACGAGGAGCCAGGAAATCCGTCCATTGATCCAGTCATTTGGAACGTGCAGTTGGGCGCGTTCGCGATGGGAGATTACCTGGGAGAATAGAGCTTCGCGTTTTCCAATATTCTCTGAGTGGAATGTAAATCTGAGAAGTACCGGTTTTGTCGGATCTAAACGGGCATCAAGACTGTTTTGGATGGCTTCGCGCACCAACGTCGCGGAATAGGGGTAGTCGGTTCGGTCAAACATTTCCGAATCAAGACCCTGATGAATAGGTATAGCACCGACGTTGGGCCAAACCCAATTCCAAGATCGAGAGCATCGTTCGTTCATTTAAGGAAATATTTCTCCGCGTTCATTTTCAACACAAATGTTTGTAAAGATTGAACCTTGTGGAAAATGAGAGTGTTTCTAATGGTTCGTCAGTCCATTAGCGCAACTCTCTTGGTTGTGGGTTTTGCCGACATAACTAGTCGCGAAGTATTATATGATCGCCCGATGTTGTATTGAGTACTTTAGAGTTATCAGCGAAATAGCGTGAGTTATTCGTTACATTCGCATCACCACAAATTTATGAACCAATTTACACTGTTGATGGAAAAATTGCCCGTCAAGACGACAAGTGTGAGATAAAGCTTGCTCCTTTGATGCAAACGTAGTCGTTGATCTGTAACAATCAAACAGTTGGATGATCCCAATCAACGATAGGACTCCTTTGATCAACAATCCCGTCAACAATATTCGTTGCACAGTCTCTTCAAAGCTCTGAACATTAATCAGTGTATAGAAGTGAGTCTGCCATACAACAATGGTTCAGCGGCAAAATTAGGAACTCGACGACCTAGTTTTCTAGTGCTTCAAGTAAGTAGGGCTTGATAAGCTGAGCAACTGCCCTAACTACCGGTACAACAACAGCGTTGCCGAATTGTCGATAAGCATTTGTATCTGAAACGACGATACTAAATTTTGACTCGTTTGGTGCGTCGAAACCCATCAATCGAGCACATTCTCGCGGTGTGAGTCTTCTTGGTCTGTTTTCCACTTGCTCAATCAAAATTTCAGATCCGTCTTTATAGTAACGCGCTGATAAAGTTCGCGCAACATCATTTCGGCCGCAGAGCGAATAACCAAACCCATTCCCAGCTCGTCGATGTTTTTCCTTGTATGCTTGGAGATAATCCCACAAATTCTCCGTGATTGTGTATTTAGACAGGACACAATCTTCCAAGATGTCCCCCAATACAGGCGCTGGGTCCTGCGGTACGACTAAATCGTCGAAGCTGAAGTTCGTTGTATTTTTGAATCCCACGATGAATAGTCGTTCGCGTTTTTGGGGAACCCACGCTATTGAACTAATAACCCGTGTATGAATTTCATAACCAAGCTTCGATTCAAGTACTTCCAAAATTGTTCTGAGAGTATGACCATCGTGATGTCGTTCGAGATTTTTCACGTTTTCTAAAAGGAACACGGCTGGTTTATGGTAGTCGATGATTTGTGATAGGTCATAAAACAGGGTGCCTTGAGAGGAACACTGTAGGCCGTGTGGTTTTCCTAACGACTTCCTCTTAGAAACTCCAGCGACAGAGAATGGTTGACATGGAAATCCTGCAAGCAATACATCATGCTTTGGGACTCGGTGTGGTTCGGTCGAATACGTTCTAATGTCTCCTCCAAACCTGTGTTCTGAACTCTCCCGAAAATTTGCAGCATAAGTCTTACGCGCAAACTTATCCCATTCCGAGGTGAAAACACAATGCCCACCTATCTCTTGGAACGGGATTCTCATTCCCCCAATGCCAGCGAACAAATCGACGAAACGAAACTTGTGCAACATAGGCGATGGACCAACATTGAATTCTCCATCGGTTTGACACTCGAAGCTGAGAGCTTCGTCCTGTGTTCCTTGTTGGTCGTTTGGAGCGACATTCCCGGGAGGACAATGCCGGACACCCACTGAATGCTCTGAGTTCTCTTGATCGAGGATTCGATTCTGAAAGTTGCCTGAGAACTGTTCCTTGTTCGTAGCCATTTTTGTGTCCTTAACGTCCGTGTTTGGTCGACACTAATCAGTCATGATACTCAACACGTTCGACATTGCAAAAGTTATTTAATAATGAGCATTTCAATGGTTCGATTGTCAAAAAGCTCCCACCAGTATCAGATTATTCTCAAACTTTGGTCTGATTAAGTGAGTCGAAATGTACCTGTACAACGATTCCACTCTAGGAATCCGATGTATTCACTGGTAGTGTTGGACTGCGGAGTCAGTCCCCCGAAGTTTTTCGTAAATTACTCCATTGACAGTCGGTTCACCGCTAATCAAATGAACTATTATACAATATTTATATGTACAGTTATATTTAGGATGGAGTCGTTTTTGAACAGTGGACGTTAGACATACTTTTGTTGTATCTACGTGTAGATCAATGTTTCACAGTCTATGAGCACTCATGAGTAACTGTGAGTGCGTGAAGTAATTCCTAGAGCTTTAAGACTGAGAAAGTATGCGATCGACTACAAGGAACAGTTTCAACACGACCAAATCATCACAATGAATACCGGTAAAGTCAGTTTAAGTTGATTACCGTTCGCGGTACGTGATCCGTCCTTTGGTCAAGTCGTAGGGGGTCAACTCGACCTTCACTCGGTCTCCAGTAGAAATTCGGATGTAATTTTTTCGCATCTTCCCCGAGATGTGCGCGGTGATTTCGTAGCCGTTGTCGAGCTTAACTTTAAATGTAGTATTGGGAAGTGTGTTGGTTACTACGCCTTCCATTTCAATCTGTTCTTCTTTAGGCACTAAAGATTCGCCTACTGTTGTTGCCGCTGTTGAAAAAACTCAACACATTTTAGAGATTGAGATTCAAAGGACGGTTATAGGTGTTCCACACCTCCGATTGTTTCCATTCACTAGGATGTGTTTGAAGTTTTCGGTTTTCTTCGATGAACCGTAAGAATTCTGCACGCGGAAGAGCAATAGCACCGAGCGAAGCGAGGTGTCTGGTCATTAATTGACAGTCGAGAAACGTACAGTTTTGGTCTTCGAGAATTTGGCACAAAGCAAGCATTGCTATTTTGGATCCATTCGTCTTACTGGAAAACATCGACTCTCCGTAAAAGTGTTTGCCTAGTCCAACACCATAGACGCCACCGATGAGCTCGTCTTCGCTCCAAACTTCAATCGAATGGGCAAATCCTTGTTTGTGCAAATCTTGGTACGCTCGAATGATGTTCGGAGTGATCCAAGTTTCTTCGCAACCGAGTCTAGGTTGTGCACACCTCACGATCACTTCGGCAAATATCTGATCCACTGATATCGTACACTGATTTTGTCGCAACCATTTCTTCAAGCTCCTGGAAACGTGAAAACTGTGAGGATATAGGATGGCCCGGGGCGATGGAGACCACCAATATATGGGCATATTGTCATTGCTAAACCACGGAAAAATACCCTTTGAATATGCGTCGACGAGCAATCGAGTACTCAGTTCGCCTCCGAGTGCAATCGGTCCCGTTTCTGGTCCTTGGTGCGGTACGGTGAAGGAGTCATCAGCGGTAAGAATTTGAATGTGACCTGACACGCACATCTCCCTCGAATCGAGGTGTTAGAGTTCTGCTAGGTACTTCTCTGCATCTAGTGCAGCCATGCAGCCAAAACCAGCCGAAGTAACCGCTTGTCGATACACGTGATCTGCGACATCGCCTGCCGCGAAAACGCCAGGTTCGCTTGTAGCTGTTGCATTGCCATTGAGACCACTATTAGTGATTAAATAGCCATCTCGCATATCTAATTTATCGGTGAAGAGTGTGGTGTTTGGAGTATGCCCGATCGCGATGAATACTCCACTTAAGGGTAAATCGCGAGTGGTATCTGCTTTGGTGTTTCTAATTCGGATACCGGTTACCCCACTATCGTTGCCCAATACTTCATCTAATACGTGGAACCAATGCATTATGACTTTTTTCGCATCAGCTAATTTGAACAACCGGTCCTGAAGAATCTTTTCTGCGCGGAGCTCGTCTCGGCGATGAATGACATGGACTTGAGAGGCTATATTTGATAGGTAGAGTGCTTCTTCGACGGCCGTATTTCCTCCTCCGATAACGGCAACCTCTTGATCTCTGAAAAAGAATCCATCGCAGGTTGCACAAGCACTCACGCCGCGACCAAGAAAATGCTGCTCACTCTCTAAGCCAAGGTATTTCGCTGACGCACCAGTTGCGATAACTAATGCATCACAAGTATAAATTCCTTCATCACCTGTAAGATGCTTCGTACCATTAACAAATTCAACTTCTCGAATATGGTCGTTGATTAATCCAACGCCGTACTTTTGTACGTGTTCTTGCATCCGGATCATGAGGTCCGGTCCTTGTAATCCGCTCACATCTCCCGGCCAGTTGTCAACATCCGTCGTCGTCGTGAGTTGTCCTCCAACTTCGATACCAGTAATAATGACCGGTTGAAGATTAGCGCGTGCGGCGTAGAGTGCTGCCGTGTAGCCAGCAGGACCTGATCCTAGTACGACAAGGCGATGGTGTTGTGATGTTGAGTTCAAAGTTTTGGTATGCAGTTTATGGACATTGGTGGTATGTCTTCGATGCTACTATGCGCCGAAGAAACTGCATATTTTAGAGTGAAAGTCGGTTAAAGTACTCACTTCGGAGATAGCAAAGAACTAGGAAGGGTTCACTCTTCTTCGGGTTGCAACACCCGTTCGAAAAATGTCTCCAATCGTTTCCATGCGTGTTCTGCTGGTTCTTTATTGGTTTCCATATCACGTTCGACGTAGAGCCAAAAACCATGTGCAACAGGATCGTAGACGTGAATGTCGTTAGGTATCCCCGCATCGCGAAGAGCTTGGGTAAATTTTTCAACACTTTCAACTGGGATACCTCGGTCTTGCCCTGCGAAAGTCCCATGAATCTCGTGGTGAATATGCGAGAGTTTTTCGGGATCTTCGATCAATGAACCATAAAAGATTGCCGTTCCTTGATGGTGTTCGCCGCCCATCGCAAAGGTAAGAGCCACACCACCACCGAAGCACCATCCAATCGTCGCGACAGTTCCGTTTGAGTCATCTCGCTCTTTGAGATATTTCACTGCAGCGTTCAAGTTTGACACAATTTTTTCCTCATCACCACGCGCTTTTTGCATAAGCGCAATATTCTCGTCTCTTGACGATCCTGTTTGACCTTCGTAAAGGTCGGCAGCCAATGCTATGTATCCTTCTTTAGCGAGAGCATCCGCCACTTGCTTGATGCGTTCGACAACTCCATTCCACTCGTGGATTAAGATGATGGAACCAAATGGTCCGTCTCCTTCCGGTTCCGCTAGGTACCCTTTTGCACCTTCAAAGTATTCCAACAATTGGCCACTTGGTGGAGCACCTTTTCCTTCGATGGTTTCAAGAATAACCGAGTCTTCCTGTGCCATAAAGTAGCCCGACAAAGAGCTGACAAAAAGAAAACAAATGAGATGTAAACGTCTGGTATTCATGTGATATTAGTCTCCATAGGGAAGAAATGAATCGACTCTCAAATAATAAACATACCTCGTCATTAATTGCGTGAGCACATGCTTATGTGGTATCATACTTGTATATTGTTCATGGATGGACGTATTCCCCTACTAGCATGAAGCTACTTGATATTGCTCTGCGGGCTCGAGTACGCAATACCGTACTGTTGTGTTTGCTAGCACTTTTTACCTTCCTCGTACTAATCTCATACAAACCGCTCGACCCTGCTTGGCAACTCGCGGTGAACAATGCTGCGATTCGGAATCTGCTTGGTAGCATAGGAGCGACCAGTGCCAATCTCTTAATTGAGATATTCGGCTACGTTGCATTTCTGATACCCGTGCTCATCGTCGTGAAAGTAGGTGGTATCTTGGTTGACTCTAAACAGCTGAAGTGGTGGCATGGGACACTCGCGGGTGGAGGTTTCTTACTGACGCTCGGTGGACTTTGTGTGTTGAGTGGTCTGTGGAGTGGAGGCTATTCAGATGATTTAAGGGTTGCGTCCGGTCATGTCGGAAAGTATTTAATACTGTTCACCCATGGATTTACAGGCACCTACGTACTGGTGCTGTGTTCTTTAGCTGGAATATTCGTTGGACTCTGGCTTTTACTTCGTTTTCGAATCTTTTGGATCCTCGAACACGTTGGACTTGGGGTACTGGGTGTAATACGTCTGATGGCGGTGCCAATCCGATACCTATTCGAATCCAAACCGAGCGAACGGGTAACACAACGTCGCGAGCGAAAAGCGATGCAAGCGGCGATAATGTCAACGAAGGCGGAGGCGACACGAGAACGCAAACCTCGACGGACGCGCAAGCAGACGAAAGAAAGGGTTCAACCCACGGTTGGAGCTGAACGCAGTTCGACACAACGATCTCAAACACGACAAGCAGTTAGTTCAAATCTTAAACGGAAAACTCAAAGTACAGAGTTTCCGTCGGTCCAACTGTTAGAGGAACAGAGGCAGGAACTGGTTTCTAGTCGTGCAGCGGAATCGATTAATCGAATCGCCGACGAACTTGGAAGCAAGTTGGCAGACTTTGGAGTCGAGGCAGAAGTCGTGTCAGTGATGACCGGTCCTGTAGTCACACGATTTGAGATTCAACCAGCACCTGGAATTAAAGTGAGCAAGATTTCTGCGTTGGTAAAGGATCTTGCGCGCTCGTTGGCAGTCATCAGCGTGCGGGTGGTCGAAGTGATTCCAGGAAAGTCCGTCGTTGGTATTGAAATTCCAAACGACGATCGAGCGATCGTTTTCTTGCGTCAGGTATTGGAGTCGGGTGGTAGTGTCAGATTCCGCACACCACTTAGCTTGGCACTGGGTCGAGATGTCGCTGGAAATCCCGTGTTCGTCGACATTGAAAAGATGCCACACTTACTTGTCGCGGGCACAACGGGATCTGGAAAATCGGTTTGTCTTAACGGCATGCTCGTGAGTCTGTTACTAAATGCGACACCCGAGCAGGTTCGGATCATCCTCATAGATCCAAAAATGCTCGAACTATCAATGTATGAGAATATTCCGCATCTCTTAACACCAGTAGTCACCGACATGCAAGAAGCTGCTCATGCACTCAATTGGTGTATTGCAGAGATGGAACGAAGATATCAACTCATGGCATCTCTGAATGTACGAAATATAGCGGGCTTTAACTCAAAAATCGATGAGGCAACCGCGCGCGGTGAGCCCATACCTGATCCATTGCGCCCCTTTGATATGTTAGACGAATCCACGGCACTCACGAAGTTGCCGCTCATCGTCGTGATAGTCGACGAGTTTGCTGACATGATGATGATTGTTGGTAAAAAGGTTGAACAACTCATTGCGCGTTTGGCGCAAAAGGCAAGGGCGGCTGGGATTCATTTGATTCTGGCAACACAACGGCCATCTGTCGACGTGATCACTGGACTGATCAAAGCGAACATTCCGGCCCGGATCAGTTTTCAAGTGTCTAGTCAGATCGACTCTCGAACGGTCCTGGATCAAGGTGGAGCGGAACAACTCCTAGGACACGGTGACATGCTTTATTTGCCACCGGGAAGTGGAGTACCAATAAGAGTGCACGGAGCTTTTGTTTCGGACGCCGATGTCATGAGCATTGCTGACTCGTGGCGCGCGAAGCAATCACCCGATTATCGGGCAGAAATCACTCAAGGTACTGTAGAACCCACAGCAGGTTCGGTGTTCTCTACTGATAATGTGGACGAGTCAGATGAACTATATGATGATGCGGTTAGATTTGTTGTTGAAAAACAAAAGGTATCAATTTCCTCGATTCAAAGACGTTTTCGGATCGGGTATAACCGAGCTGCGCGGATTGTGGAGTGTATGGAAGACGCGGGCATCACTACAGCACCGGATGAATCGGGGAATCGTCGTGTACTCGTTAACGCCGCTTAACCGGCAAGTTTGTTGGATCACACTTGTACTGCTTGCTTCTTGGGGATCGATTGCGCAATCGGACGAGCTATCAAATCGGTATCGGGAAGCACTCGCAAAACAGCTGCTAAATATCGAGACTTTCCAAGCTTCATTTTCGCAAATTGCGATTGCACAGAGTGGAGCAACTGAAATTAGCCAATCGGGGCGCGTCGTATTCGATCGTAGTGGCAAGTTTCTGTGGGAAGTTTCAGAACCGTTTGAACAGTACATCTTGGTTACTGAGGACACAAGACGTGTCTACGACCCGGATTTAGAACAACTAACAATATCGACGTTTGACATCGAAAGTCAAACCTCCTTTGCCAACCTAATATTGACTTCGACCATCGAGATTCTTGAAAAGTTTGAGATCGAATTTGAAGACGATCAATACACGCTTTTGCCTCTCGAACAAGGACAAGACTTTGTCCGGCTAAAAATAATCTTTGAAGCCGAAAAATTGAAAACTATCGAGATCCTCGATCACCTGAACACAGTAAATCAGTTCAAATTTACCGACGTGAAGATAAACATCCCATTAGATAACGACGAGTTTGAGCTCGAAGTGTCGGAGGGTACCGAAGTCATTGACCAACGAACGAAAAAACTCGACCAGCCCGTTGACGACGATGAGTGACTTCTCACATCGTCCTTTAGCAGCACGAGTACGACCAACAAACCTAGAAAACTTTGTTGGGCAACAGCATCTCCTCGGACCAGATAAACCACTTATGCTGTTAGCGCAGAGCAATCAGATACATTCGATGATTTTGTGGGGACCACCAGGATCGGGTAAAACCACTCTCGCTCGAGCTCTAGTAAACAATGCTGACGCACAATTGTTGGAAATGTCTGCAGTATCGTCAGGATTGAAGGACGTACGTGCAGCACTCGCGACGGCACGAACTTCAATGCCGACGCGCACGGTTGTGTTTATCGACGAAGTTCATCGTTTTAACAAAGCTCAGCAGGATGCTTTTTTACCACACGTCGAAGACGGGACGATCACGTTCATTGGTGCTACAACTGAGAATCCTTCGTTTGAAGTGATTGCACCGTTACTGTCGCGCACTCGAGTGTTTGTGTTGCAGAAACTCACTGTTGATGAACTTTCAGCAGTTGTGAGACGAGCTATATCTTTAGAGTATTCCACACTAAAAGTTGACGATGAATGTATTGAGTTAATGTGTAACTACGCTGATGGCGATGCGAGACGCGTATTGAGCTTGCTCGAATTTAGTACTCAATTGGCCAATGAAAATGTCATTACCAAGGTACATCTTGAAACGGTCATGGGTCAGACATACCGTACTTTCGACAAGCGTGGCGAGCACTTCTACGATCAAATTTCGGCATTACACAAAGCACTACGCGGGAGTGACCCTGACGCATCCTTGTATTGGTTCATGCGGATGCTTGACGGAGGCTGTGATCCACTGTATATTGCTCGACGACTCGTACGTTTTGCTTCTGAAGACATTGGACTAGCGGATACAAGAGCACTGTCTATAACACTCGACGCGTGGGACACTTACTCTAGATTGGGTAGTCCTGAAGGTGAACTGTCCCTCGCACAGGCAGTTTTGTATCTAGCTTCGGTACCGAAGAGCAATGCGACCTACTTAGCATTTAAAGAGGTACGAAAACAGGTTAGCGAGAATCCAGCTTGGCCAGTACCACTTCGGTTTCGTAATGCACCCACAGAATTAATGGCAGAGTTAGACTATGGAAAAGGATATCGCTATGCCCACGATGAAGCAGAGGCTTTCGTTTCGGACGAGCACTATTTCCCAGATGAAATGCCTGAACGCCAGTTCTATCGACCAACAGATCGCGGCTTAGAGAAGAAGATTGGGGAACACCTAGCTCGTTTACGGGAACTTAAACGGTCCGCGAAGTGTCAATAGTGATTTCCTCAAAGGCGCGACCGTGAAAGTTGGTTGCGTTCAGTACCTACTACACCACACAAGGAGTTAGATCGTGCTCGATCCTAGACGATTTCGACAAGATCCAGAAGCCATTGCCGAAGCTCTGAAGGTTCGAGGCTTCGAGCTAGATCTCGCGACTTACCATAACCTCGAAAAAGCTCGGCACCGATTGCAAACCAGAGTCGAAGCACTGCAACATGAACGTAACGTAAAGTCTAAACACATTGGTGTAGCGAAACACAAAGGTGAAGACATAAGTCCCTTGGTTGCCGAGGTTGGGGACCTTGGTGCGCGACTAGACGAACTCCGAGGCGAATTCCAACAAGTTCAAGACTCATTGCATGACTTTCTGCTAGATATACCTAACCTGCCAGACAATAGTGTCCCACCAGGTGACACTGAAGACGATAACGTGGAACTACGTGTTTGGGGTGACAAACCCGAGTTTGATTTCGAACCTAAAGACCACGTAGAAATTGCCGGGACGTCACTGGACTTTGAAGCTTCGGTCCGCATATCGGGAAGCAGATTTTCGGTATTAAAAGGCGATTTAGCAAAGTTGCATCGTTGCTTGATTCAGTTCATGTTGGATATTCATATATCGGAGCATGGCTACGAAGAACTTTATGTACCCTTCATTGTTAACCGAGAAACGATGACCGCGACCGGTCAGCTACCGAAATTTGAAGACGATGTGTTTTTTGTTCGAGGCGAGATCGATCGATTTCTGATTCCTACTGCGGAAGTGCCGATAACGAACATGGTGCGAGATCAGATTCTTGAAGCGTCAGAGCTACCGCTTCGGTACGTAAGTCATACACCATGTTTTCGTCGAGAATCAGGAAGCCACGGGAAGGACACTAGGGGGCTGATACGGGTACATCAATTTGAAAAAGTGGAACTTGTGCATATTACTCATCCCGACACTTCGTGGAACACGCTTGACGAGCTTACCAAACACGCTGAAACCATTCTCCAGCGCTTAGAACTGCCCTACCGCGCAGTTGTGCTTTGCGGAGGTGATTTGGGTTTTGCGGCCGCTAAGACCATAGACTTGGAAGTTTGGTTACCGGGATTTGATCGTTATCGAGAAGTATCTTCGTGCAGTAATTTCGTGGATTTTCAAGCCCGTCGGGCACGAGCGAGATTCCGGCCCGAACCGACCGCGCAAACTGAGTTAGTCCATACTTTGAACGGTTCTGGCTTAGCAATCGGTCGGACATTGCTAGCCATTCTGGAAAACAATCAGCTAGCAGATGGAAGTGTGCGGTTACCTGAAGCACTGGTACCTTTTATGGGAGGCGTCGAAGTCCTCAAGTTCTAGCAGGGTGCTAAACTGTGAAATACGTCTTTGTGCGAGATTACGCGCTAGAAATCGTACTGCAAACTGAATGTCAATTCGGAGTCTCGATGATTAGAGATCTCGGTACTCCTAAACGCACTGTGAGTGTACCAGTAATTCCAGCCGAAGTTCGCAGATAGACCGCGAGCTATGTCGTATTGCACACCAACAGCTGCGGATAACTCGCGCTCGCCATCAAATTTTCCGATGTATGTTTCTACAGACGCACTCAACACACCAAATTTCCTGAGTACTCCTTGGGATAAGAATGTGCGTGTCTTGACGGTTGCGCCTCCAAGTTGCGGGACGCTCGGTATGAGTTCTTCATACCCCAACGAAACATCGAATAGAGTGCTCCCGTAGATCATTTCGCCGACTGATACAACACCTTGGGTAGCGTAAATACCCGTTTTTGCTTTGGTTTCATATGTGCCTTTCATCCCGCGGAGTGTGAAGCGAAAGTCTTTATCGCCTAGAGGTCGTTGCGATACCATACCGCAGTCGAAATCACTATCCTGATCGAACACCGCCAAAACTACCCAAGGACCGTATCGGCCTCGATAACCACCATTGCGCTGTTCTAGCTTTCCTAAGAAGTCGTCGAAGTAGAGGTAGCTATCTCCAGCATTTGAGACTCGACGTGTGTCTCCGCGGACGAGCCGATGAAGGTCTCCGATCAAGAACCTTCCCCAGGTCCCTGATACAAAGAGTGCTAAGCGCTTCACGTAATCAAAGTCATCAATGATGCGACGTGGGTTGGATGCTGTGGACACTTCCCCAAGAACCAATCCTTGGACACGCCAGCGATTGGGAAGCTGAGTGTTAAAACTCAATTCCAACGTGGAGAACAGATTGTTCATGGTCGCGTCAGTGTTCATTCTCGTAAGAGACTCCAGATCCATTGAACCGGAAAGTCTAAAAGTTATATCTCCTATTTCTAAAGCGATCGGCCCTTCAATTGCTGACAGTCGATCGTAGTTTAGAGAAAAACGCTCTCCGAACGATGATGGGGAGTTCACTGCCAGTCCAATGCCGAAAAAGAAAAGTAACCAGAATTTGTGGCGGTTCATCGGTGTAGTATTAGTTCTTGGGTAGAAACATTGTTTCGGTTGCATGTCGAGCGAGCAGTCTTCCCGCCTTTTGTCCTTCCGTGTTGTCGATACTCCAATGCACACCACCATAGATTCGACTCATGCCGTTTTCCTCAGCCATATGACTGAAGCTATTCCAATGGCGCGCTACACCCTGCAGCTGTGGCCAAATAACTTGATCAGGCGAATTACCTGAAAAAGCTACATCGTCTCGTCCACATATGAAACTGAGCGTTTCAGCTGCCGCTGCGCCAAATGTTGAATGTCCCGACGTGAAAGAAGGAAACTCTGGAGTCGGAATGTAACTGTGCCAATCGTCTTGATTTCGAACGCGAGGATCGGGATTTCCTAGGTCCTTTGCCCTTACTCGAATTGCAGTTTCTGGGCGGAAGATGTCGTGGAAGTATTTGTTGTCCCAAGCATTGATGGAAGCGTCGCATTGAGTCATCCCTAGCAGTGCGAATGCTCTGGCTAGATCGACAAAACTGAGTCCTCGATTTTGTAGTACTTGAATCGCGATAAACATGAAATGTCCAGGTACGGTTGCACCCCACGGTCCGTTCTCCCAGAATAAGGCTATTTTCGATTCGTCTTCCGTTCGAACACTACTATTGGTACCACCTAGCTCTTTGATGAGTTGAAATGCTTCGGCAAATTCCGGGCTTTTCGGGTCGTAGAAGCCGTTCGAACGAAACTGAGAACCACTGGTCATCGTCCACGGTTTGATCATGCCTTGTCCTGGATCTAATGGGCGAGCAAATGATTCAAAGGCTGGACCGGGCCGCGCTCCATAAAACGGCCCAGTCGGACTCCATTGCAACACATCTCCCCGACGTTTATACCGGTTCAAATAGTAGTTAACTTCACTGTCATCGGAACCGTCATTGGTGCGCTGTTTGAGCAGCTTGCGCGCAACATGATTTCCCCACCTAACCGCGTTAGTCTTTGCGTTGCTGCCTGGGTATTGTGCGAGAAACTTGCGTCTCTCAAACACGAGCGGTTGTTGTAACACTTCTGAAGCGGCGATGGCAAACGCTACGCCGTAAGCAATTTCCTCATCAGCATCGGTCGGTCCTGGACCGATATCAAACGGTTCTTGGTACGATTGTGAAATACCGTTGGTAGCTAAGAAACCTGCTGCATTGGTCAATCCAAAGATGTACGCTGCTCTCGGTGTAAACAGCCTTTGGTCTCGGATCTGTTGTAGCACAACATCAATCCAATAATAGAGTGCATTGTGATTTTGCGGCTTAAGAATCTTGGTGAGATACGAAGCATTGTTGCCGAAAGTTGCGGAGTAGGGGCCGACGCAACCACTCAATAGTGATACTGATGTGATCGCTCCTGCACCTAGGAGGTACTGCCTACGAGAAATGTTCATTTGGGAGTCCAGGATGCACCAATCCTAAGTTCTAATCCGTTCGAGCTCAGTCCGATATTCAGTGGGATGCACTAGATGCAGTCTGACGGTTTTGGTAAGCCGCTGATTTGTGCCACTCTTCGAGTCACTTGTGGTGTAAACAGTTGCGCGAGCACGATAGAACTCGCAAGAGTCTGGTCTTCATTCGCTATCAACCTGACCAGAGGTCGCATGGATGGGCTGATGCCAGTTTTTGCATAAAAAGACCGTGCGGCATTTATTACGGTCCAATGTGCGTCGGTAAGTCTAATATTGTTTTCTGCTGCAATTTCTATCGCTATGTTAGAGTTCCACTGATTGGGATCAAGGAGAAATCCTTCAGCGTTGAATTCAATCACTTCCACGTCACCGAATTCGGAGTTGAGACCACTAGTTCGACGAATTCGTCATAGTCGATACCCTTTACTGATGGGTGGAGCGATACACCGCGAGCTGTGACATCTTGCAAGATTGCAAAAGTATGCTCGCAATCGGTTGGCTCCAGTGCATAGACTCCATCCCCAAGAAATATTACTTTGTCGCTTGAGAACAGGCACTTCCTACAAGCAGAGTAACCTTCTGAACTACTGACAATATGAAGCATTAATCGCTGATAACAAAGTGTGCGGAGTGCAACATTCTTTTGAGATCGGGTTCGTCGATTGGTTCAACCCAATCAGGTAATTGCCTGGAATCAATAGCTCTCTCTTTGATGCTCGCTTGCAAAACATACACTTGCTCGACGCCGTAGGTAGCAAGTGCCGACCACTTCATTTTCGTGTCTTTCATATTTATGGAGTCAAGATTACTGGTGAGTTGAAAGACCCCATCATCAAAAAATACAACCGTCGTTGTTTGATTCATTATTCCACTGACGAGGACTGCATCAATGGTTTCGTTTGCTGAATTTCCTGGTTTCTCACGAATTGCATATAGAACAGATTTCATCAATGAAACGTCACCAGGCGATCGGATTCGAACATAGCTTCTGTTAATTGGCCAAGTCCAACGACATCGAAGACGGTACCCTTATTTGCACCCAATGTACTGTGAATACCCCGTCGTTCACATGCGCCAACACAAACACTTAGTTTGATATTTTCTGTTGTTGCAAAGTCGATCCAATCTTGTTGTATGTTGCGTTCGTCCGTAGGGATGGTATGCGATTGATTTGCTATGAGAACTGCATCCTTGTAGAAAAATACTTGGAAGAGTTGGTGACCGTTGCGAACGATAGCTTTTGCAAATTCCAACGCTTGTTCGCACGCGTTCGAATGAAATGGACTGCCTTGAACGAGCAGACTGATCGTCGCTGTGGTCATTTTCGGGATGGTTCTTCTCTGGTATTAAGGTCGTATTTGGCGGAGGGGCGGGGATTCGAACCCCGGGAGGTAGTTAACCTCGCTGGTTTTCAAAACCAGTGCTTTCGTCCACTCAGCCACCCCTCCTATGAACTAGTTCCATCAAACTTAAGAGTCAAGTAACAAATTTTAAGTACGGATTAAGACTGAATTTGGGTCGCTTTGTTCTTTTCAAATTGTGGATAATCCAATAGCAATTGAAACATAAGACCGACTTAAGTCAAGAGACTTTACCGATGCAAAACAAATTGGAACCTGTTCATCCAGGAGAAATCCTACGCGAAGAAATGAACGAACGCGGACTTTCAGATACTTACTTGGCGCAGGTCCTTAATGTGCCGCCAAGCCGAGTCGTATCTATCGTCGCGGGACAACAGCCGATTACCCTGGAGACAGCACACGTGCTGTCTAAATTTTTTAAGACCTCGACCGAGTTTTGGATGAATTTACAACAAGCTTGGGACGACAGAAAGCTCATCCATGATTGAAATTCTTTAGGCAGAGCCTTGTCTTATTCAGCGTTCGAGTTTGCGATCTGAGTCTGGGAACTCATCACTAGTTCCGAGGGATACAAGGACCAACAAACTAGTCGTTATAGTCGTGCTGTCACTTGATCCAGTGGAAGGACATGTTTTATATCGTAGACTACGCAATCACTTTTACCGTAGCTAAGTAAAGCGGCTTCTTCTCCTTCTTTGAAAACATCGTGCGCGACCGCGAGAATTACTGCATCATAGAAGTGCTCTTTTGGGTGTTCGATTAGCTTAATTTCACTTGCGATGTCACTGGTATGTTCGTAGGCAACAGGATCGTATACGTCGACTGCAGACATATCGGATTGGAGTAAGGAGACAAGTTCTACGGCTTTACTGTTTCGAGTATCGGGGCAATTTTCCTTGAAAGTAATTCCGCACACTAAAGCCGAACAGTTCGCAACGGTTTTGTTCCGTTCTGAGAGTAGTCGGTAGATCTTTTGAGCAATCCAAGCAGGCATGGAATTGTTGATTTTTCTGCCAGCAAGAATGACGTCGGGGTGAAAACCAATCTCGCGTGCTTTGTGGGTTAAGTAATAAGGATCGACACCGATGCAGTGTCCCCCAACGAGGCCCGGTTGAAACCGCATGAAATTCCACTTTGTAGCCGCGGCCTTGAGTACTTCACCGGTGTCTAGGTCAAGTGAATCGAACAGTTGCGCGAGTTCATTGACAAACGCAATGTTCAGATCGCGTTGAATGTTTTCGATGACCTTTGCTGCTTCGGCTACTCTGATTGAAGGAGCAGGATACGTTCCCGCCTGCACGAACGATCGATAAAACGAGTCGATAAATTCACGGGCGTCGTCGTTCGATCCGGAAGTAACTTTTGTGACATTGACCAGCCGGTGTCCTTTGTCACCGGGGTTGACTCTTTCAGGGCTATAACCTACCCAAAAGTCCTGGTTCAAGACCAATCCGGAACAGCGTTCAATTATGGGAACGCACAACTCCTCTGTCGCACCAGGAAACACGGTGGACTCGTAGACGACAACATTTCCTCGTGTTAAAACGTTACCTACAGACTCACTCGCAACAGTGAGCATGGATAAATCAGGATCATTATTTTCGTCAATCGGGGTCGGTACGGTAACGATGTAAATATCACAGGTGTTGCAGTCTGTGATTGAGTCGGTGAATGTAAGCTGATCCCCGGCGATTTCATTGGATTCGACCTCGCCTGTATTGTCTATTCCAGCCTTTAATGCGGTAATTCGTTGCGGAGATATATCGAACCCAATGGTGGGGTAGTGCTTACTGCAAGTAATCGCCATCGGTAGTCCGACGTAGCCTAAGCCGATGACACACACCTTAGTCTGTGAGGAAAGTTGAGGTAAGGTCATCTCGTAGCTTGAAGATTACTTAGTCGTTGGCGATGCAATCGGTTTGGTCCATTCGTCGCTCTTGGAAGATTTTGGTGATTCGATTGAGGACGAATAGTCTTTATGTCCGCGTCTAATTTTTAGTACGTCCGGTGCTACCACATGTATACAGAGGACACCTACAAACATCATTCCGGCGCAAACGAGAAATGCAGTTTGAACACTCAACGATTCAGCGAGAATTCCCAAAGGAATCATCCCAACAGGCATCAACCCAAAACTCGCCCAAGTTATTGCCATAATTCTGCTTCGCATTTTTGCTGAAACAATGAGCTGAATAACACTCATGTTTAATGAAGACAATCCAGCACTACTAGCACCAATGAACGCAAGCACGATTACCGCTACCCAATATGTTGTACTCAATGCTAAGAGTGCGATGAAGAATGCCCACAGAAACGCTAAAGCATACATGAGGCGTCCTTTGTAGGGAGTTTCCCCGAAACGAGCTATCGTCAGAGAACCTAAAACCGCGCCAACACCTAGTGCTACCATCAAACCACTCAATGATTCACTATGACCGCCAAACACTCTTCCATTAAATGCAGGTAGTAGGAACTGAGCACTAAAGCCGAACATCGTAGGTATTAACCCCATCAAGAGCAATCCTATAACAACGCGAGAGTTCCGCACATAGGCTACGCCTTCCCAGAAATCTCGGGTTAGGGACTTCTTATGAATTCGAGTTGGGGCACCTTGGTAGTGTATGAGGGAAGTTCCAACAATCGAACAACCATATAAAACCGAGATGAGTAAGAAGAGCAAACCGACGCTGTTAGAGGGTGAAAAGTTCGGTAACAAAAGAATCGAAAGAATAACGCCACCGAGAGCAACGCCTACCACTCTGGATAGATTAAAGGTAGATCCGGAGAGAGCAAGCGCATTCGTTAAGTGTCTTGGAGCAACGAGATCGGGCATTACGGCAGTTCGTGTCGGCATGCTCAACGCTAATACCGTGCCATTTAAAAATCCGAATACAACAAAATACCAGAAGTAAACTTCGCCGATCAAAATGAGTGCGCCGAAGGTCAGTGCGGACAGCATGCTGGCGACTTGGGCAGAGACCATAATCGTTTTCTTGCGAATTCGGTCCGCGAGCGCGGCACCGAAAAATGAAAACACCGACGAAGGGAGCCAAAATGAAAGCATTACCCAGGTCAACATTATTTCCGATTCAGTGAGATCAAAAATTAACCATCCTCGAGCGAAGATTTGAATCTGAATAGCTAACGACGTCGCGAGACTCGCGAACCAGAGTAGACGAAAGTCTCGGTATGCTAACGATTCAAATGTACGTCCCGCCGAAACGATGACATTGGCAAGTCGTTGTGAGAGGGATAAAGCGGAGGTCAAGTAGATTCCTTGTAGGGATTGGATATTATGGCTATTCGGGAAGAACCATTAGACTGGGTGATCATAAAATTGTTCGTGGAATGAGTGCAGATATTACGATGAACGCAACAACCGACGAAAACTACACTCCTGATCAAGTTTTACAGTATTGGTTCAACGGAGCCGAGGACGACATCGAAAAACTTCAAGGACGAAGTAAGATTTGGTACAGTATTTCTACCGAACGCGATGATGAGATCAGAAGAAAGTTCGGAACGTTACTGAAGGAGATCGTCAACGGACAGCGGCGAGATTGGTCTGAAACGAGCTCCGGAGCACTCGCTCTAGTCTTAGTTCTCGACCAGTTTACACGCCAAATATATCGAAAGAAAGCCGAAGCATTCGCTCATGACGAGCAAGCGATAGATATCGCATATTCCGCGATAAGCCAAGGACTGGATCAAGAGATGTCGGTACCAGGTATGTTATTCTGTTATCATCCCTTTCAACACAGCGAAAAGCTCAAGGATCAAGAGTTTGGGGTGCAAATTGTTCGTAATTTGTTAAACCATTGTGAGCAAAGATGGCACGATTACGTCAACGAGAGTTTGCGTTTTTTTGAAGAACATTGTCAAATCATTCACCGCTTTAACAGATTTCCTCACCGGAACGAAGTTTTGCAACGAACATCGACTCCAGCCGAGATTGAATTCTTGCGATCAGCGTCGCGCTATGGTCAATGAAGATGCTCATTGAACCCATGCAACCTAAGTGAAAGTCGTTCAAGTCTTGCCTCGACTACATGGAGGTGGGGTAGAGCGCGGAACCATCGAAATCGCAGGCTATCTCAGGAAGTTAGGACACGAAGCCATCGTGATCTCAGAGGGTGGACCACTTGTCGATGAACTCACAGCCTTCGGCGTGATTCATATCTCAATGGCTGTCGGTACAAAAAATTTGCGGGTACTGCGCGGAATCTGGCAATTGAGAAAGTATTTCAATGACGCACGTCCAGAGATCGTTCACAGTCGATCTCGGTTACCCGGTTGGCTGTGTTATCTCGCGATCAAACTCCTCCCTAATGAGGCTCGACCTCGATTTGTAACCTCTGTCCACGGACTCCATTCGGTATCAAGGTATAGTGCGATCATTGCCAAAGGCGAACGCATTGAAGCAGTTTCCACTGCAGCGGAGCAATACTTGCTAGAAAACTATCGGAATTTTGATCGGAATAGGGTGAGAGTAATTCATCGGGGCGTTGATCCGAGTGTATTCAACACAGACTTTGAACCGGACTCAGAATGGAAGCGACGATGGAGTATCTGGAAAAAGGAGCATAGCATCGATGAAGATTCTCCTGTAGTCACAATAGTCGGTAGAGTCTCGCGGCTGAAAGGACATCACGACTTTCTCGATGTTATTGAATCTCTTTTCGAACAAAGTACCCCAGTTACTGGAATCATAGTGGGAGAGGCCTCCAAAGAGCATCACAACTTATACGAAGAACTGCGCCTACGAGTAGAAAAGGTCGAAGCATTACGAAAATCTGTCTTCTTTCTCGGTCATCGATCAGATGTTCGCGAACTCATGGTAGCTAGTGATGTTCTTGTGTCGTTTTCGTCGACGCCGGAAGCGTTTGGTCGTACCGTGCTTGAAGCTTTATCTCTGGGAGTACCTGTTGTAGGTTATGACCACGGGGGCGTCAGAGACCTACTCCGGGAGTTGTGTCCCATCGGTGCGGTCCCAGTTGGTGATACTGGATCTGCGGCTGCACGGATTCGTACACTCATCTCACAAAAACATGAGATTTCACGACATTCCATGACACTTCAAGCAATGCGCGAAAAGACCATTTCGATGTATGAGGAGTTGTTGTCATGACGATATGGCTAATTTGTGGTATCGGTGGCTTCGCACTTCTTTACGTGAGTTTTCAATTTGCGTGGTGGCGACCAACTGTTTCATACGACCTTCCTCGCGTGCTGATGTACCACATGATCAGTCACCAAAAACCTAAAGCGAAATACAACAAGTTGCGGGTTGATCCTGCCGAATTTGAACGGCAACTGAGTTGGTTAAAAAGTAATGGTTGGAAGTTTGTCTTCGTGTCCGAGTTGGCGAACGAACTTAGTGGTAAAAACGTGGCGATTACCTTTGACGACGGTTATCGTGATAACTTCCTGGTAGCTGACCCAATACTTAAAAAATTTGATGCCAAAGCCACGTTGTACTTAGTCTCGGATCGTCACGATCGCGACTGGTCGAGAAGTAAGAAAGAACACCACACCGATGGAGAACTTATGGCAGAACCAAAATTGCTTGACGACGATGTCGTCAATATGCTCGCGTCGAAACGATGGGAGCTTGGTGGGCACACCGAAACCCATGCGAATCTTCTAATCCTAGACTCGAACCAATGTCAAACCGAAATTCGCCGATGTCGCGACACACTTAAAGAATTATTCGGTGGTGAAGTAGTGTCGTTCGCGTACCCTTTTGGTCTATTTGAAGAGCGACACGTGGAAATGGTAAAACGGGCAGGTTTTTCGTTTGCTGTCACGACGGAACAAGGAATCAGTCAAGACTTAATTGAAGATAGGTTGACCTTAAAGCGGGTTAAAGTGAGCGGTCGAGACGGTCTTGCAAACTTTCGATTACGAATGCGGACCGGAAAATGCCGATTGAGAGATTGACCGATGAAGAGAGTAATACGCTTAATGGTCAGTTAAGAGTCTTCTGTGGTGTCTTCGCTTTGGTTGTCTGTTTCTGGCACTTCTGTGTCTGAAGGACGACTGTAGACGCGCACATACACTTGTGTATTGCCGTTTTTTGGTTTAATCCGCACTTTTGCAACAAGATTTCCTTCTTTATCGACTCGGATGTCGTGCTTTACTGAGCGGCTTGTTGAACTATACGATTCGGTGAGTACATTGGACCGAAATCGAGTTATTCGACCGTGGAGCTTACCAACAAGAAACTCGCGCGAAACTCCTGTCTCGCATGATGCTTTAATTTTTTCATCGTCCACTTGGAACGATATCTCTTCACACTCTAAAACAATGGGAAACTTTAAGGTTGAGTTTGGTCCGGAAGGTCCCGCACCTCCTGCAGGTACGCCTAAAACGGCTACGTTCGGACCATCTCCCATACTTCGAGTATTCGTTCGACGAACTTTGTTCTGTAGAGTTTCCGTAGCTTCCTCATTTACTACCCAGGTTCCAGTGATCGCTTTGTCGCGTTTTGCATGAACGAAACAGGTCGTAAATAATCCTAGGAACATGCAAAGGAACAGTATTTTTAAAACCGATGATATTTTCATATTGACACAACAAATCGAATCTGAATACTACTAATGATATGGTAGTTATACACTTTACTCAAAAATTGTGCATTTCTACTTTTTTTGCTACTATTTTGAACACTAAAGTTGTAATTCACGGGCATATTCGTGGTGGGTGTAATCGATTTGCACTGGTATTACTGCGAATATGTTCGGAAATGTAGAATTTCTGCACTTTACTTGGAAGGGGCTACAAATCAGGTTTTACTGTGAATAATATCAGTACAATATCGGGAACTGGGCCGACGGCGACGGGCACGTCGTCGTTAATCGTGGAGAAGATGTGAGACTTTCTCGTGGTAGGCAGCAATTTTCGGTGAAACGAGTGGGCGGTTTCAACAAGGTACGTCCCCAAAAATACTCCTCTTGCCTTGTCAAATAGCGTGTATCTATGCGAATGCCAATGTTATTTCATTTAGGGCAAATTGTCCAACACGTCCGGTTCGGATATCGTGGTGTGATTTACCATTGCGATGCCATATTCTCGTTAACCGACGAGTGGTACGACGAAATGGCTAAGTCCAAACCGCCGAAAAACAAGCCTTGGTACGGAATATTGGTTGATGGTGGCGGTAGCGTAACTTATGTTGCACAGCGACACCTCGTACTCAGTCGCAATAAAAGTAGGATTGAACATCCGGATATCGCTTATTACTTTGACGAATTCGATGGTTTCGAGTACCGCCCGCGTCAACTGAACTGACCTTCTAAAAAAAGAAATTTAGTTCAGTTACAGTCCTGCTGCGACGAGGTCCTGTAGTCGCACCAACCCAATCGGTTGATTCTGTTCAAGTACGACGAGCGAAGTTATCCGATCAACTTGCATTTTTTGAAGACAGTCGCTCGCTTTCGTGCCCGCGGTGATCGTACCGTGGGTGACTTTGGGTAAATCGGTTCCGCGTCGGCTGAGCTGATAGCACTGTTCTGCATTGAGTTTTGTGACCTCTTCGTTTCGTTCAAGTAAACGACGTATATCTCCATCGGTTATCATTCCAAAGAACGTTGCATCTTTATTAACAAGCAATACTGTCCCGAGGCCCTTCGAGGAAATTTCGTACAGGACCTCCGAAAATTTAGCATTGAGCGATTGAACGGGAAGCGCGTCGCCAGATTTCATAAAGTCTCGAACATGCAGAAGCAATCGTTTTCCTAGGGTCCCGTGCGGATGAAATTGGGCAAAATGTTCAGCAGTAAGACCTTTTTGTCGTTGTACGCAGATTGCTAGTACATCACACATACTCAGAGTCGTAGCAGTACTAGTAGTTGGTGCTAAGTCCCATTCATCAATTTCAGGTAGTCTAGGAATGTGAAGAGCAATATCTCCGTACGACTCGAGGTTTGAATTGGGTTCAGTGATTGTTATGACAGATCCTCGCGCGACCGACTTAAACTGGCGGGTGAACTCAATAGTTTCAATATTTCCGCCGCCCTTGGATATGGCTAAAAGTGCTGCGTCAGGTTCAATTACTCCCGAGTCACCGTGCAGAGCTTCAACGGGGTGAACGAAGACGGCACGCGTTCCTGTGCTGGAAAACGTCGCAGCAGCTTTTTGTCCTATGAGACCACTTTTTCCTAATCCGGTAACCACAAGCAGTGCGTCAAGCCGGGCGAGCGCATCTACTGCGTTTTGAAAATTGTGATCTAGTAATTCTGCGGTCGCATGCATTGCCTGTGCATAGCACTTCAGCATGCCCTGTGCTCGGTTTATGTCGTCAGTCACGAAAGATTAAAAGAAGTGAAAAAAGAGTTTGACATAGTCATAAACTCCATAATGCTAGGTAAGCTCATCCAATTCACAATTCTGGAAGAATTGAAATGACTCATGATACTAAAAACTCGCGCTTAGAAGTGGTACCCTTGTTGTGGGTAAAAGACATGAAACAGGCACTTGATTTCTACCGAAACGTTGGATTCAAACTGAAGGAGTCTTGGAATCCAAGAGGCACTATTCAGTGGTGTCGAGTTGAATTTCAAGGTGCGAATCTAATGTTGGGGAATTCCGTAGATAACTTGACACGCTAATTACGGAGATTTCTTGACAGTTCAT
>CAZEFI010000008.1:0-62041 GCA_964511425.1 uncultured Pseudomonadales bacterium | reverse complement strand
TGAACCGTCAAATGGTGAGCATCGTTCGCTTTGCGGATTTTGCTACATAATTCCCATTAACATTGCTACAAAGCGCGCTTAAATTACGTCGATCCAAGTTTAAATGGACTGGCATAGAAATTAGTGTATTAGGTCTAAAGACAAATATTGCCCGTGATCAACAACATGAAGATCTGACAACGGGATTAGATCAATTAGTCCACAGCAAGCACAAACAGCCCATAATCGTCACCGTCGACGAGGTGCAACAACTTGAACAATCGCAGTCTGCGATTCTTCGCAATTTTCACACAGGACGATCAGGGCTACCCATTATGATCATTTGTGCTGGACTTCAGAATGCCCCCGATGTCCTTCAGTCGTATGGTCTTTCCCGCTTGGGCGAGAGGATCGAGCTTGATCTGCTAAATCTCCAAGACAGCGAAGCTGCGATCAGGCAGATGTTGGAAGTTTGGGAGTGTCCTGTTGCACAATCCAACCAAAAAATAGAACTTCAGGTTCGCGCATTGGCGAATTCTACGCAAGGATTCCCTTGCCACTTACAGTCACACCTCACCGCGTTAAAAGCGGTTATACGAGATAAATGTGAGCAGTTTGGGGAGAAAGAGGATTGGGTTCGCGTTGACGAAATTGCAAAACAGAAACGGGACGAATATTACTCGGGTAGGATCGAAGCACTAGGATTTCCTAATGCAGGTATTGTGATGCACAGAATCGCAAAGTTATTGCGAGATCGAAAACACTCGCAATCGAATACTGTTTCATCAGCAGATATCATCAAGATTTTGAACGCTGTTGAGAAAGACGGTTTGGTGGAGATTGAAAAAGGCGTAGCATTTAACCGGATGATCAAGAGCGGAAATCTAAAAGTGGAGGATTATTCGTTCTACACTATTCCGATTCCTTCATTTCAGGAACATTTGGTCGCGATCACTGATCCGTATGTAGAGTCCAGTGATTAGGAACAGTAACTGATTTCAGGGTTCACTTGGTAGTTTTGCGTCACTGATCCAATTGTCGATAATGTTCTGTAAATCAGAATATCTGCATCGATGGGTCGCAACGGTAATCTTGGTGCCATACAAGTCGCCCATGTGATTGGCACGTGCGCGATAGTGTGCGATGAATTCGATGTGGTAAGGCGCACTTTTACTGTCTGTTAGTGCAACGTGACAGTATCGCGGCTTCATTTTTTTGCGAAATGGATCAGTTACAGTCATTGCTTCTGGTCATAGTTGAGTTTGTGCTTGTGCTAATTCTGAGGCATGAATATCAATGATTGGACGAAGAATAGTCCTCATCTAATATTCAGCGTATTAATTGTCAGATTAATGGAGTTGTTCCTCCGTCCTTGTGTCAGCGATGGAACTCTTTGCTAAATTTCCGCTAAGCAGGTTCTCTATCCAATGACTCGCGCGCGTATGTCTTCGTTCAGTTCTCTCACCATGCCTGGAATGAGGCAGGCGTCGACGATCCACCAAACAAAGGTGGCAATTATTCCTACAATCGACAGCGTGCATATCAATTGCCCGACGGCGGTACCTGTTTTTCCAAGGTAAAACCTATGCGCGCCAAGTCCTCCTATGAAGCCCCAAAGCAAATAGGTAACTAAAAGAGATTTTTTCGCGTTTTCATACTCCGCCATCTGTTTCAAGTCAACGTCGTTCACGGACATACCTCCAATGCAAACAGGATGAACTTGTTACAGTTCGACTAATAGTAGCATGATGAAATTTCAGATTCAATAGTGCTATCCACGATCCTCAATCTCTGCGAGAATGTCGCTGTTAATGTCTCTCACCATTCCCGGTATGATTACCGCGTCGACGATCCACCACACAAAGGTGACAATTGCTCCGATCACAGTAAGAGTGAGGATCAGTTGGGCTACCGCGGTTCCAGTCTCTCCGAGGTAAAAACGATGCGCTCCAAACAAACCGACGATTCCCCAGAGCACATAAGTAACCGCCAAACTTTTCTTCTCGTCGTTGTACTCGATCATCTGTTTAACATCAAGGTCGTTCACAGTGGTACCTCCTAATTTACTACTTAGTTGCGAGATTGGTTGAATTTTATTCTAGCGCAAGGAATCTGAATTTGGTTTGAAATTCGTAGTCTATAAGCGATTTTCTAGTTGTGGAGCGGTATTTGGGCGTGATAGTTTTAAACATCGCTGAAATGCTTGGCTTAAATCTGTTGCAACCGCGGTACTTTGTAAAGAGTTCATGTATACCATTACATGTTCAATGGGAATAAGCTGACACCCGACGAGTTTCCGTACATTGTCGATTCATTTACAATGTAGAATGTCAAACTCATACTTTGACATATGAGTGAAAGCTGAAAGATCAAGGTTATTATTTGATCTGAAGCACTGCTAGGAGGAACCCAATCTACGATGAAAACAGTAAAACGCGCACTAATTCTCGTGACGGCTATTTTGTTCTGTTGCATTGGCCTGAGCGATGAAGTTAAGACTATCAAAAGCCACGCGACGACACTAGGCGATTTTCCAAAGTATGACGAAGGTTTTGAGTACTTTGACTACGTAAACCCCAACGCACCCAAGGGTGGTACATTAAAGCGCTTTTGGATTGGGGGCTATGACACTTTGAACCCCTTCACCGTTAAGGGAGACCCCGCTGTCGGTTTACGGGGAGGCATGGTTTTTGAACCACTGATGGTAAGCGCGGAAGACGATGTTCAATCACAATATGGATTAATTGCCGAAACGCTTGAAGTTGCAGAAGACCTTTCTTTTGCGATTTTTCACCTACGACCCGAAGCGCGGTTCAGCGATGGAACTCCGATAACGGCTGAAGATGTCAAATTTAGTTTTCATACTCTGGTCGAAAAAGCTAGACCCAATTTCGCACACTACTATGAAAATGTAGCAAATGTGATCGTGATTGATCCGCACACTGTGAAGTTTGAGTTTGACGGACCCCCAAACCGCGAACTACCGCAAATAGTCGGACAGATCGAAGTTTTCTCGAAAGCATACTGGGAAGATCGAGACTTTGAACAAACTACGCTGGATCCACCAATTTCAAGCGGGCCTTACAAAATTTCTTCATTGGAACCCGGTCGTTATCTTGTGCTTGAGCGAAATAAAAATTACTGGGGGGAACATCTACCGGTCAATGTGGGACAAAACAATTTTGATTTCATTCGTTGGGATTACTACCGCGATACTGAAGTTGCTGTGGAAGCGTTTAAGTCGGGAGAGTATGACTTTCGTCCAGAAAATTCGAGCTTGAAATGGGCAACATCGTACGACTTTCCGGCCCTAACGGAAGGACTGGTGAAAAAGGAAATGCTACGACATAGTCGACCGACTGGTATGCAAGCATTCGTCTTCAATATCCGTAAGTCTAAGTTCGAAGACCCCAGAGTACGTCGTGCGTTAGCGTTCTGCTTTGACTTTGAATGGTCGAATGAGACACTTTTTTACGGCCAATATACCCGTACGACCAGCTATTTTGAAAATTCTGAAATAGCAGCTCGCGGTCTTCCATCCGAGGAAGAACTAGCAATCCTAAATCCATACAAAGATCAACTCCCTGAGGAGGTATTTACTGAAGAATATACCGTCCCGATAACTGACGGAAGTGGTCGAATGAGGGATAATCTGATGACCGCAGCTAATTTGTTGCAGGAAGCTGGCTGGGAAATCAAAGACAACAGACTCACCCACACGGAGACTGGCGAGGTAATGGATATCGAGTTTCTACTAGGTTCACCGGGATTTGAAAGAATCATTTCACCGTTTATTGAAAATCTAGCTCGCGTAGGCATTAGTGCAACCATCCGAACTGTCGAACCAGCTCAGTACCTGAACCGAGCACGGGAAAAAGATTATGACATGATCGTCGCGACGTTCGGTCAATCGCTCTCCCCCGGGAACGAACAAAGAAACTACTGGGGATCTGAAGCCGCAGACCAAGTCGGAAGTCGAAACGACATTGGGGTAAAAAACCCGGTAGTCGACGAACTGATTGAAAAAATCGTAGCCGCTACAACGCGGGCTGAACTCATCATAGTTTGTCGAGCATTAGACCGAGTTTTGCTTTGGCATCACTATGTAATTCCAGCTTGGCATATCAACGCTGATCGAGTACTTTGGTGGGATAAATTTGGTCGACCTGATATTAAACCTAAGTACACCGTCGGACTTTCTGCTTGGTGGTACGATGAAGAAAAAGCCAAGCAACTCGGGCAATCTACGTCAAATTAATTCAAGACACTTTGATCGGCTCGAGTTTGATATGATCCTGTCACCGAAATTCGGGTAAGGAACGAACGGTGCTTGCTTACGTCATTCGCAGACTGTTACTCATAGTTCCGACACTGTTTGGGATTATGGTGATCAACTTTATCGTGATTCAGTTTGCACCCGGTGGTCCCATCGAACAGATCATAGCGGAGATTACTAATCCCGAGATGTCTGTGACTTCCCGTGTCACGAATGCCGGTACAGGGGAGGTTCAAAGCGATCCCGGTGGTACCATGGGATCCGGCGGTAGTTCGAGATATCGTGGTGCTGAAGGACTTGACGAAGAGTTTATCGCACGACTCGAGAAACAGTTTGGGTTCGATAAACCTCTTTGGGAACGATTTTTTATCATGATCGGGAAGTACATTAGGTTTGACTTCGGTACCAGTTATTTTCGCGATGAGTCTGTAGTGGATTTAGTGATTTCCAAAATGCCAGTGTCAATTTCACTCGGACTGTGCACCACCATCATCGTGTATTTGATCTCGATACCCATGGGAGTCGGTAAAGCGATCTGGGATGGTTCCCCGTTTGATGTCTGGACTAGCTCGGTCGTAATCATCGGAAATGCGATACCAGCATTTATTTTTGCGGTAATGCTGATTGTGCTGTTCGCGGGAGGTAGCTTTTGGGAACTGTTTCCTTTACGCGGCTTAGTGTCTGAAAATCACGAAGAAATGGGTTTACTTCGGCAAATACTGGATCGCGCGCATCACCTAGTGCTCCCGGTCTTCGCTATGGTTATCGGAGGTTTTGCCACACTCACATTTCTCACAAAGAACTCGTTCATCGACCAAATTAATCAACAGTATGTGATGACCGCACGCGCCAAAGGACTCAAAGAGCCTCGTGTTCTTTTCGGTCACGTCTTTCGAAATGCGATGCTCATTGTGATCGCTGGATTTCCCGGTGCGTTTGTTGGTATCTTGTTTACAGGATCACTGTTGATTGAAATCATTTTCTCTTTGGACGGACTCGGCTTACTCGGATTTGAGGCTGTGCTCAAACGCGACTACCCAGTGATGTTTGCAACACTTTATTTCTTTACATTGTTAGGCCTGTTGATGAACCTGATAGGGGACTTGACCTATACCTTCGTTGATCCAAGAATTGATTTTGAAAGTCGGGCAACGTAGTGGCTAGTGAACGATCAGCGGTACTTAAAGTTCTAGCTCGCTTAAAACCGTCGCCGCTTACTAAACGTCGCTTCCAGAACTTTAAACGGAACAAACGAGGTTATTGGTCTTTTTGGATTCTGTCCGTGCTGTTCTTCCTCTCGCTCTTTGCAGAGTTGATCGCGAACGACAAACCATTAATTGTTAGCTATGACGGCAATCTCTACTTTCCGGTGTTTCAAACAGTACCTGAGACCACCTATGGCGGATTCTTTCAAACCGAGGCTGAGTATCGAGAGCAAGAAGTTAAAGACATGATCAATGAAAAAGGATGGATGCTTTGGCCACCGATTAGGTTTTCCTACACCACCGTCAATTTTTCGTTGGAAACTCCAGCGCCTTCCAGACCCACCGGTGAAAATCTACTTGGAACTGATGATCAAGCTCGCGACGTACTTGCACGTGTGATTTACGGATTCCGAATTTCATTATGGTTTGGGATCGTACTCACTGCGTTGTCGTCGGTCGTAGGAGTTGCCGCGGGTGCGGTTCAGGGGTATTTTGGAGGCTGGGTCGACCTGTTCTTTCAACGCTTTATTGAAATTTGGTCGGGTATGCCAAGACTGTTCATGTTGATTATTCTTGCGAGCATTTTTAACCCGAGCTTTCTGCTCTTGCTCGGATTGTTACTCCTGTTCGAGTGGATGTCTCTTGTCGGTGTGGTTCGAGCAGAGTTCCTACGAACTCGAAACTTTGAGTATGTTCGCGCTGCCAAAGGATTAGGTGTCAGAGATTCAGTGATCATGTTTAAGCATGTTTTGCCCAACGCCATGACAGCTACACTGACGTTTCTACCGTTTGTCATGATTGGTTCGATCACCGCATTGACATCTTTGGACTTCCTGGGATTTGGATTACCTGTGGGTTCACCATCACTTGGCGAGCTATTGAACCAAGGAAAAAATAATTTGCATGCACCATGGCTGGGACTGACTTCGTTTTTTGTCTTAGCCATCATGCTCAGTTTGTTGATCTTTATCGGTGAGGCAGTGCGCGACGCGTTTGATCCTCGTAAGATGTTCCAAACCGCTTAAACTTTGGACCGGAGACCGTAGAACTGCGGCTCCGATCACATTCATATAGACTGACCTAGTAACTTTGATGGTTTGGAAGTCGGTACTCCTTTCGACCCGAATTCGTCGTAATCAGAGTACTCAAATGGTGGGATACTCGTGGTAGCACGGGCGAAAATACGGAGCAATTGACGGTCCATACTGTCTTATAATTTGTAACTGCTGTAGTATCACAAATTGAGTGTGGCGATAACTAAATAGATGGACAAAGTTGAACAGTTTGGAAAGCTCTTGCTTGAGTTACCTCCATGGCTGTTATTGGGCTTATTACTGGCTGGTGTTATCCATGTCTTCGTATCCCGCACCGCAATCCTGCGCTGGTTGCAGAAAGACAATTTACCTTCGGTCGCAACGAGTGCCGCAATCGGTATTCCTTTACCGCTTTGTAGTTGCTCCGTCGTACCAGTGGTCGCGGAGATGCGCCACAAGGGTGCTTCCCGTTCCGCATGCATGTCGTTCCTCATTACCACCCCGGAAACAGGGGTTGACTCTATTCTTATCACGAATGCACTATTTGGTTGGATCGCGGCAATCGTTCGCCCGCTCGTGTCTTTTGTCACCGCCGTCGTGGCCGGGTTATCCTGCATTGGTTTGATGAAGACAACTCCTATAGAGCAACCAATCGCAGATACGGCATCTTCCTGTAGTTCAGGTGACGATGGTTGTGACGACGCTAGTCATGACTATCTGGTACCCACAGAACGCGATTGCCATATTTCAATAGCACATCTCAAGCAGGCTACGGTCAATAGCTATACGCAACTCGTAACGCGAATTGGTTCTTTGTTTCAACGACGAGCTGTGATGGCTGCACCCAAAGCAAGTACATTCGAAACCGGTCCTCCATTGACCATCGGAAGGATTGCGAAGCATGTGTTTCGGTACGGATTTGTCGAGATCGCTGATGACATTTTGACCGCAATGTTGATTGGTATTTTCCTTGGTGCGGTGATATCCTTGGCTGTACCGGAAGGAATCATGAATTCCAACTATGCACTGTGGCTGCAATATCCCGCAATGCTCTTGATGGGAGTGCCGCTCTATATTTGTGCGAGTGCCAGTACTCCGATTGCGGCCGCGTGGGTCCTTAAAGGCGTTAGTCCAGGTGCAGCACTCATTTTTCTTATGACTGGCCCCGCAACAAACACAACAACAATTGCGATGATTCTGAAACAATTTGGAGCTCGGTTCGCAACGATTTACGTGTCCTCCGTGGTCGTGGTAACCACCCTGTGTGGTGTAGCTCTAGACTTGTTAATACTTATGACAGGGTTTGAAATATTTGCAGTCGCAGGGCACGAACACCAAGACGTTAATGTTCTTACTTGGATTTGTGTAGCACTGTTCGTGGCGTTGTTGATTTGGCGGTCTTTGGATGGTGCACTCGTTCGGGGTTGGAACGAAATGTTCTCCAACTTCCGACCGATGTTGAGTGGTTTCCTTCGAGCGAGAGAATAACCTTCGTCCTAGCGTTCAACCGAGCGTGATGTAGTACGGTTCGAACGACATATTTCGTTAATGTCCACAAACCCGCATGATGTCAAGTCGCTTACCGCGTTGCAAAAACGACTGGGTTACTCGTTTGCGAACACTGAGTTTTTGAAATTGGCATTGACTCATTCCAGTTACTCCGCAACGAACAATGCAAGGTTGGAATTTCTCGGTGATTCCGTATTACGCCTTATCTTATCGGAGGAATTGTTCAACACGCTCCCGTCCGCAGATCCAGGAACACTGACACAACAACGGATCGAATGTGAGAATAACGTGCATCTCGCAGAGGTTGCACGAGCTCTTAGTATTGAACAATGCATGCTCTTGGGTCGTGGCGCGAAACGAGATGGGGGTGGACACTCTAATAGCAGTCTCGCTGGTGCCATGGAAGCACTTCTAGCTGCAGTGTATCTCGACAGTTCTCTTGCGACGGTACGGGACGTAGTCTTTGCCCATATCGTACCTCATCTTCCTATTCACAAGCATCCAAAAACACTGCTTCAAGAGCGTTTGATGCAACAACTCGGTGTCCTCCCCAGTTATGAGGTTCAAAGCACCGAGGCGACCTCGCGTCGCGGAACCCCACCTGTGAAGGTTCAATGTGTAGTCGAAAGTTTAGAACTCTCGACCGAAGGGTGTGGAGCGTCGCGGAAGGAAGCAGAAACTGCCGCTGCGATTGAAATGCTCAGGTTGGTACCTGCATGAACCCCAACGAAAAAACTGGTTATGTCGCGATCGTTGGTCGTCCCAACGTGGGCAAGTCTACTCTTTTGAACCACATATTAGGTACCAAACTGAGTATTACGTCGCGCAAACCACAAACGACTCGCCAACGAATTTTGGGTATTCACACCATCGACGATACGCAGATGATTTTCGTCGATACACCTGGAATGCATGCCCGAGCGAAGGGTGCGGATAACGAGATGAACCGTTTCATGAATCAACAAGCTATCGGTGTGTTGAAAGACGTGGATCTATGTGTGCACGTCATCGAAGCATCGGGTTGGCGCGCTGCCGACCATAGAGTGGTACAACACCTCAAAGCCGCAGAAGTCGCACGAGTCTTCTGTGTTCTGAACAAAGTAGACCAAGTACATCCAAAGTCAAAAATTATTCCCGTGCTCGAAGAAGCGAGTAATCAGTACAGCTACCAAGAGATCATTCCCATTTCTGCATTGAAAAGCAGTGGCTTAGATATTGTGGTTGCCCAACTTGCCAAGTGGTTACCAGAACAACCCAAACAGTTCCCGGATGACGAAATAACTGATCGCTCCCTGAGATTTTTAGTTGGCGAGATGTTGCGCGAAAAAGTCGTACGCCAACTCGGAGATGAATTACCATACCGCACGGCAGTAATGGTCGAAAACTATACCGACGAAGAAAAGATTACACGCATTGACGCAGTCATCTATGTGGAAAAAACGAGTCAAAAAGGTATCGTGATCGGCAAGGGTGGGCACCGATTGAAGTCGATTGGCAGTGCCGCTCGAAAATCCATCGAACTTCTACTTGATCGGCCAGTTTTCCTCGAATTGTTTGTCAAGACGCGACCGGGGTGGACGAACGAACGAGTGCAATTGGCCGCGCTCGGCTACCAATGATCGCTTCCGGTACCAAAGACGGTGGTCTTTTATTACATCGCCGACCGTACTCAGACTCTCGAACACTAACCGAATTTTTAACATCGAACCATGGGCGATTAAGTGGTGTGCTTCGCCAAGGTGGGACCGGAACGAGCGGGGCTGAACCCTTTGTTCTCTATGAGTTAACGTGGCGCGGGCGCACCGAGCTTGTCAATGTTTCGCAATGCGAACCCGTCAGTACTTACCGACTATCTGGTCACAACCTGTTTGCTGGCCTGTACCTGAATGAACTGGTTATGCGAACAACTCGGTCTAATCAATCCTTAGCAGGTCTTTTCGATCGATATGTTGATACGCTAGACTCACTTCAACACGTAGAAGATTTGGAACCGCCGTTGCGATCATTTGAACGAGGGTTATTAGAATCTTTGGGTTTAGGAGTTCAATTTGACCGAGAAATGCCTCAGGGCGATCCAATAGATCCACAGCGATCTTACCAATTCCTCCCCCAACAAGGATTTCAACGGATACCGGACGATGCGAACGGCGGATTGAAAGGAGCATCGTTATTAGCAGTAGCGCGCAATGACTATTCGTCTACGAGCTCTCGGCAAGTAGCCAAGTTTGTATTGCGCACCGCGCTACAAGACTTTATTGGCGACCAGCCTATTGTGGCTCGCACATTGTTTCAAAATATTGGCTAACCTTACACTCAATTCTTATGTTTAGTCCTCTCCGTAAACGAAGCCCGACGGCGAAACGAATTTTCGATACCGAGGAGCTTAAGAAACTTCAAACTCATGACTGGGTGTCTGCATTGGTCCGGCGCGATGCGCAGGCGCGCAATACTGCTTTAGCAGTGGAAAAACAAGTCACCAAAACTCCTCATAAAGAAAAGTCTGCCTATCTCGCAAATTTGCTGTTTCAACTCAATGTTGACACATCAGTCGTGCTCGCAGGTGCGCTGTTTTACGCCAACCGCGAAACGGAAGACCAACTAGCACAATTTGAAGATGCAAGTGTGCTCAAACTGGTCACCGCGTTGGACCGTATGGCGCAGGCTGATGACGTCGCAGAAACGAGCGCACCATTCCTTGATCGACAATCACGAGATCACCGAAAGAATGTTCGGCATATGCTGATCGCCTTAATTGACGATCCTCGGGTTGCAGTGTTGAAGCTAGCCGAACGCTTAGTCGCAATGCAATTCGCGGCACAACAAGACGAAAGATACAAGAAAAAAGTCGCCAAGGAAGTGATGGAGTTCTACTGTCCATTGGCAAGCCGACTTGGGGTGTGGCAGTTGAAGTGGATGCTCGAGGATTTAGCATTTTCCTATCTAAATCCCAGTGACTATCGCGAAATCGCTGGGGGCTTAAAAGATCGTCGCGTTCAACGCGAGAAACAAGTCGAAGCCGTATGTGAAGACCTGCAGTGGCGATTGAGTCGGCAAGGACTCAAATCGGAAGTGTCCGGGCGCGCAAAGAATGTCTATGGCATCTGGCGAAAAATGAACGAGAAACAAATCTCCTTTGACACCGTCTATGATGCCGAAGCTGTTCGGGTCATCGTCAACGAAGTAGCGGAGTGTTACGCGGTACTAGGGGTAGTGCACACCTCGTGGCCGGCTATTTCAGAAGCATTTGATGACTACATTGCAAACCCAAAGGCAAACGGGTACCGCTCGTTACATACTGCAGTCGTCGGTCCGCGAGGACGTAATCTTGAAGTTCAAATACGTACCTTCAAGATGCACGAAGAAGCCGAATTTGGGGTATGTGCTCACTGGGCTTACAAAGATGAAGACGAAGCCTTCAAAATGGGCAAGATCGACTGGATGCGTGAAGTCTTGCATTGGCAAGATGAAATGTATTCGGAGAACCTGTTCATCGACGTTACTCGACGTCTGGAAGCACCGGAACGCATCTATATTTCCACACCTAAGGGACACGTGATAGACTTACCGGCTGGGTCGACCGCAGTGGACTTTGCATATCGCATTCATACAGATATTGGTAATCACTGCTTCGGCGTAAAGATCAACGGTCAACAACAACCACTTAATAAACCATTAGAGACTGGTCAAGTGGTTGAGATTCTCACCTCACCTCGCTCAACCCCTCAACGACAGTGGCTTGATGAAGAGTTGGGCTTTGTGCGTACGTCGCGCGTACGAAAGAGCATACAGAACTATTTCCGCGAAGAACTCGCGGAATCTAACGCGCGTGCTGGAAAAACGTGGTTGGACGACGAATGTCAGCGTATGAAGATTGAAGTAGATATGGAAGAACTCGCACATGCGTTCAACTACGCTACCGTGGAAGAGATGTATATCGCAGTTGGAGTCGGAGATCAGCCAGTACGGGAGTTGCTACCGATGCGCTTGGCTTCTACGTCAGACGAAGAAAATGAAGTCGAACCAACAGAACTCGAACAATCAGAGATGATCGTTGAAGAACTCGCGGTTTATGCGACCGATCGCCCACAGTTGCTCCTCGATATAACGTTCGCGCTCGCTGCCATGTCAATCAACGTGGTCGGAGCCCATATCCACGCGCCGGTACCTGGGGAACCAGCAATCTTGCGTTTGAAGGTCGAAGTCGAAGGATTGGAGAACATGCGTGATGTTATCAATCGATTACGCGCAGTACCCGATGTCTTAGATGTGAAACGCCACGATGAAAAAACCTCCTCGGAATAAGGCTACGCAGGTTTGAGGATTGTCTTTTTAGGTCCTCCTGGAGCCGGTAAAGGAACCCAAGCGCAGTTCATTTGCGAAGATCGCAATATCCCACAGATTTCCACTGGAGACATGCTACGTAGCGCAATCGCACAAGGTACGTCTGTCGGCTTAAAAGCGCAAGCAGTTATGGAGCGCGGTGAATTGGTTTCAGATGATGTGATTCTTGAGCTAGTAAAAGAGAGAGTACGGCAGCCAGATTGTGAAACGGGATGTTTGTTTGATGGCTTTCCGCGCACTGTTGGACAAGCAGACGGGATGCGTGTCGCAAAGATATCCGTGGACGTTGTCTTTGAATTGCAGCTTTCTGACGCACTCATTGTGCGACGAATCTCTGGTCGTAGAGTGCACGAAGGGAGTGGTCGAGTGTATCACGTTGATTTCAATCCACCAAGAGTACGCGACGTTGATGACTTAACCGGTGAACCAATATTGCAACGTCATGACGACCGTGAAGACGTTGTGCGTGCGCGGCTAAGTGTTTATCGAGATCAGACCGCGCCACTCGTCGATTATTACAAGAGTAGTGGCATAACATTCTTCGAAGTGGACGGAAGTGCGCCCATGAATGATATACGTCGAGAGATTAAAGAACTTTTGTCCTCCGCTGAAACGTAACGCGATTCAACGCTCAGATATCGAAGCAGTGTTGCTTTGTACTACTCGATCCAGTCGTCCTCGGGGAAACGTAAGGGCGAGGGATCAGTGTCTATGTCAATCTCCGCATAGACTAATTCTCGGAGCTTGCCTCCGCGTCTGCTTCTTCCGACGCTACCCCTGCAACAAGCTCTTTCACTTCTTCGAGTAAATCGTCCATGGCTGGACTATCTTCGTATGTCTCTTCCACCCGTTTCAGTACCACTTTGCCATCAGTGTCGACCAATATCACGCCGGGATGTGCAACGCCGTAGCGCGACGAACCTTCTTCGTATTCTTCATTGAGAATCCCTAAGCTTTTCACGGTTTTTGCATCTTGATCAGATAACAGCGCGTAGGTAAGTTCTTCACTATTCTTGAACGATGCATTCTGTTCAATGTCGTCATAGGTACTTGCCGACACGGCAACGCCTGCTTCATTTAATTCTTCAAGTCTTTCCTGCAACTGAACTAGTAGCCTCTTGCAACTCCCTCACCAATCCGTCGTTCGTACAAAAAAGATCAATAGTCCTTTGCTCTCGCCACGAAGGTCTTCAACGGTTCGATCTTTACCTTCTGTATCTTTGACCGCTAAATCTGGGAAATCAGAGCCAACTTCTGGCCCCCAATTATTTTGATGCTCTTCGCCAAAAATAGCACCTGTCAGCAACAACAGACCCGTGACGAACATAAACTTCTTAATCTTCATAATAATGTTCCTGAATATCCTCAGTCAACTCTTCGAACTCAACGGTAATGGGTAATGTCGACACTCCACGCGATTTACATTCACAAAAACCGTGTCTGAAATATTACAGTAATTCAGTTTTATACCAGCGTTCCGATCTCCCCAAGGTTCAATATACCTTGAACAACGGGGTTCGCGCGCTGATCCCTCTATTCTATTGATTAATGGTCTTGGATGTTAGATTGTGCCTTGACCCGAATCATTGATCGAGCGTTTGTGATCAGAAGGCTTTGGAGTAGTAACGATGGGCAAACGAGGTGCGGGACTCACGTTTGGAAACGAACCATCCCCTCCAGAAACTATGCAACTCATTCGAGCGGAGGTCCCCGAACAACTATTCTCTCAACGCATACCGAAACTACTACTCTAACACAGAACAAAGTCACAGACGCAGTTGAATGCTGATTTCGAAGGATGACGTATTTCCCTTTCCGTATTTCAGAGTCTCTGGAGGCATAGGCGGAATCACTTCTTCGTGCCGTAACCAAGAGTACTGTATATCTTTCCTTACGAATTGGTATGCGAAAGTGACGGAGACCTTGGTATAGTGAAGTAAGGGCATTCGCATACCAACTGCATAAACTTTGACACCGGAGCGAAGACTACACCCATCACAACCTCTCTGACCTCCAAGCAGCACACTATCAGGTATCTGTTCATCAAGCAGTACGCGATGGGAATCTATTAGAGTACTATCCAATTTCGTTTTGGCACCGATCGACCCCCCGCCTACTTTCAAAAATACAGAGACTCGTTCGCTGAGATAGTGATCGTAGATGACTGACAAACCGAAAAAATCTCCGTCGTGTTTAGAGGCTACCCAAGATGCAGACACCGGCTCGTCATCTTGTTCTATCGGAGGAATCAACCAATGGTTTCCGGGAATGATCAGATCGGGTATGCCACTACGTAAAACTTCAATCGCCCAGTTTTTGTTGACGTTAAAACCTACACCGAAGGAAAGTTGGCTTGCGGAACTGTCCCTTCTCCAACCAGTTGTACTAAAACCAGGTAAAACGGAGACAAAAACGTTTTCGTTGTCCCACCGGTGCACGTCGTTCCAATAGAAAAGGCCACCGTGTAAGTACCACCCCCTTTCCTTTGCTGATAGGTTACCGGCGAATAGAAACGTCAGTGCAAATCCAGCGATTATCACTGGAAGAGTAAATTTAGGGACTCTCATGTTAGAGTGCTCCTACAGAATCTTGGTCAACCACAGAGATTCTACATTTCTCTTTTAGGGGTTCCTAATGGTGGTAAACCTATTTTTTGGGGTAATGTTTTTCGATTTTTTGAAACTGATGCTGCCCGTGGGGCGTGGAATCTCGTCGCTACCAGCGGTACTGCAAGCGTGTCTGAAAATTTCTTGGAAGTTCTGGTAACACAATGGCACCACCAAATAAATTTGGAAAGTTCGATCTGAAATAACGCTCATCGGTTAAGTTTTTCGCGGTCGCGGTGACGGTCCAATTGCCGAATTCTGCTATCACGCCGGCATTGATCAGTGTATAGGCGGGAAGAACAACAGAATTTGAAAAACCAGCGTGTACAGAGGCTACATCAACTGCGCTCCCGCTGACTGCGATGCCGTTGCCGAAGTTATAAGTCGCAGTAAACGACGCGATCGTGTTCGGTAAACCGGCGCGACGCGCACCGCGCTTACCTGGTCTAATGACGGTGCCTACGAGAGCTCCTCCGTAGAAGGTCTCGGGTGCAACTCCCGGTATGTCGTCGGCACCGATGAAGCTGAAACGTGAACCCCAATTGAGAGTGTTTAAATTTATGATTTCCATTTCCGTGTAGCCAGCTGTGATGAGCAACTTCTCCGTGACTACCCATCGAATCTCGAATTCCACACCCTCAGTTTGTGTTGCTTGGTTGGTGACTATAGATTGCGCAGAAAAGTCTGTCCGCTCTTGTTCGTAAATCGAAAGAGCACCGTATAACGAGTTTTCGAGTAAGCTCACTTTGAGACCAATCTCTCGGAGTTTGGAAGTATCGAATGCACCGCCACTCGAAATATTGTCCGTCGTAATCTCCGCGCCCTGTCCCGCAATCACGGTAGACTGCTGGGAGACTGTAACGTACGGAATCAGTCCAGGTTGTATGTCGTACGTAATGCTGACTGTCCATGAAAAACCGTCGAAACTGTTATTCGAAGCAGGTCGAACGCAAGAAGCGTCTTCTGGTGCACAGAAATTGTTAGCACTCGCAAAAAGTAGTTTTTCTACAGGTTGACGACTCTCCATATCGATGGTGTCCCAGCGTAGCCCTACTAGGACACTAATACCGTTGTCCCAGCTAACGTCGGCAAGTGCGGCAAGACCAAGGTCTAGGTAATTGCCGATGTAATATTCGGTGTAGTCGTCGTCGATTCGAGTCGATAGCAATCGAGAGTCCAGTGGTCCAGCGGGCTGTGTAAGGTCTCTTCGGTCAAAATACTCGTTGGTGTAATCGTCAGCGTGATCGAAGTTAGTGTAGCGAAGCGACGGGGACAGCTGAACAGACATCGTCGTGTTGTATGTGCGCCAAGAATTGGCGGCCACAAGCTTGTTCTCGATTACCCAAGCGTCGTGAAATTGCGAAAAACCGTACGCGTTTTCATTGAGATTGTCGTACGTCTCAAAGAACAACTGATTGGTCCATTTCCAACCACGGTCGTTGGGATACTTGATCACATCAAAATAGAGTGTGAGCACATCATTCGTGAGGAGGTCGTCTGGAGCTGTAAGGGTTTGGCTTCCATCAAGTATTGCTGAATCCACATTGACTAAGCCGAGCAATTCTGGAAAGCACCCAAATATATTCGTTCCACCGATGCTGCAAACACCGCTTCCTGGTGTCCCGGGATTGAATGGATCGGAGTTTCCGGGAAACAATCCTGCGGCGAATGGATTAAGGTTGCTAAATCCGTCCCCATCAACATCGAACTCTTGGTGAGAGATCACTCCATCGCCGTTAGTGTCTAAAGGTAATGGTTGGCCCGTTATGTAGATTCCATGGTCGATGAGTTCCTGAGTGAGTCGATTCCAACCAGCGTTTTGCTGACCTTCGTACGCGTGAAACATGCCACCGAAATGTAAGTGAACGGTATCGCTGACATAGGCGTCAAATGATGCTTGTAACAGAGTTTGCTCAACGCCGTTGTTGCGATAGTAGCTTCCGGAGTTTTCGATTTCGGCATAAAGATAGTAGCCTAAATATTCGCCTTTCATTTTCGTCGAGCCGCCGATTTCCGCAGTGCTAATCCACTTGTCCCACGTTCCTGCGACTAGACTCGCAGCACCAGTGATTTCATCGAACATTGCACCCGAATGCTCGATTTGAGCAGATTTAGGATTGAAATTCAGGTACCCGCCGATCTTAGAAGGACCGTAGATTGGCGAGGCGGGGCCGCGCACGATATCAATGCGATCCGAAGCACCAATGGGTGTGGGATAGTTACCGGGATTATCTAAACGTCGGACACCGCGAAAGTACGTTTCGCCTGGAGTGCCGCGGATATCCAGCGATCCTGCAACACCAAAGAAGGATTGGGTGAAGGTACCCGGTGATACCACAATGAGTTCATCTATATCTCGTATGCCAAAGCGGTCGATCATCTCAACGCTGATAGTCGAAGCAGAACGTGGGGTTTGCAGTAGCGTTTTGTCGAAACCGAAAACAGTTTGTACGTCCTCGTCAGGTAAGCTTCCCAGATTACCGACGACAACGACTTCTTCGATCGACTCCTCATCCTGCTCTTGTGCAACAGAAACTTCACCCCACGCGCACAAGGCAAAGAGCACTACCAGCGGGAAAAATCTATCTATAACTATGGCTCCGTCGTCGCAACACCAACTGAGTCTGGTTCAGCATCGCACTCAGAAGTGGTGGCTGAACGTGGCGTGTGCCGAGATCGACTGTGCATCGCCCAGGGTGTGTATCAGTGAGAATTCAACGGAACGTTCTTCGTTCCATCTCAATAACAGTCCACCCGAGAATATCCCAGCAACGTCGTTGTTTTTGTAATTTGCAAAACTCATGGGACCCGGTTTTACGTCGACTTCAAAGTTGGTGCTAGATAGACCAGCTTTACAAACCCAAGACCATTTATCCCAAGCGGGTAGGGTAAGTGTACCGACAACAGAAGAGTAAAAAACTCTCGTAGGTATGACTCTGACCCTGACGTTGTACTCTTGGAACGCCGCGGTCAAATCATGGATTTCTTGTGACAACAGTTCTGCGGCTTTAGGTGGATCAAGTGCTGGTGTATAGTCAAAAGTAAGTTCAATGCCGAAGCGATTGTTAAATTGAAGACCTCCGCCTCCTCGCAACCCAATACCACTTCTTATTGCTCCGAATTCCTCGTTGTCTACGTACCCGGAAATACCAGCAAACAGATAACGATCTATTTTTTGTGCGGTCACCGGAACGACCAACACGGAAAGAAGAAAGAGAGAGATCAAGAATTTCATTGAGGGAGTTTCACTTGCTTGCGGACGCGGGTACTTACATTTTAGTCAGCGCGTGGTACCGATTCCGAAAACATCCTGATACTTCTTTGCCTATCAACTCTAACCTTATCGGGTTGTTTGTTCGGCCGTATGATCAGATTTTCCATTTAAAACCTAAGAACCCCTATCCGGCTTCGCTCAGACGGGTTCTGTAGCTAGCAATGCCAACTTTAATAAATGCTGCGTTGATTAGGTAGCAGCAGAATATCAACGAGTTCTCCTTCGTCCAAATTATCTCGATGCGCGGGCACCACAATCAAACAATTACAGCCTCGAAACGAACCGAGACGGTTCGAACTTTGGTCGCCGGTAGTTGCTACTCGAAGCTTGCGTTCGTCACCAACAAAAACTCCTCTTTGGTACTCGCGTCGGCCTGATTTGTGGGTTATTTTGGTGGTCAGCTCCGCGCGGAAATGCGTGGGTCGGTGCCAAGGGAGCCCAGACATCGCATCCACAGTAGGTGCGACGAAAAGTAAGTAGGTAACGATAGTCGACACCGGATTCCCGGGCAGCCCGAAAAATAACGCGTTGTCTATTGTGCCGACAGCAAGAGGTTTACCCGGTTTTAGGGCTAGACTAAAAAACTCAAGCTTGCCTGCTTCCTCAATCACTGGACGCACATAATCTGATTCTCCGACAGAGACTCCACCACTCGTGATAATCAGATCGACTCGTCCCGCGACGGACTGAAGAGTTGTTTTGATCTCTTCAGGATTGTCTGGCAGTTGACCTAGGTCAACTAGTTCGACTGGCTTAGACTGCAAGAGTGCGACGAGCGTGGTCCGATTAGATTCGTAGATTTGACCTGGTTCAAGGGAGTCACCTGGTTCACGTAGTTCATCTCCTGTCGAAAAGACTGCAACCTTAATTCGACGAATGACTTCGAGTTCAGTTACACCGAAAGCGGCACACCAACCTATGGAGTAGGGTGAAAGCACTTCTCGGGACGACGCGATAGTTGTTCCTTTCCGCGCATCCATACCCTTTTTGCGAATGTTCTCTGCTCCGACTACTTCGCGATTGACCATGACATGCTCACCGTTTTTCATCACATCTTCCTGACTGACGATGGTCGTTGTGCCGGTAGGCACAGCAGCACCGGTAAAAACGCGGCATGCTTGACCTTCTTCAAGTTGGTTCTCATAAGGGTGCCCCGCGCGGCTCTCACCAATTACTGGAAACCTTGAACCCGGTTTGATCACTTTCGGTCCACTAAGCGCATACCCGTCCATCGCTGAGTTATCAAACGCAGGTAAATGTTCTGGTGCGGTTACAGAACGTCGCAAAACACGGCCGACGCCAGCTCGTATGGGGATGGTCTCAGAGTCCGTTACTTGGGACAAAAGCGACTTTAATTTCTTTATTGCAGTTTCGACAGATAACATATTTACATGTGTCAGGTTTTGGCGTTAGAAACAACCACCGAAGTATGTTCCGTTGCCGTAAATATTGGAGAAAAAATTTTGTGCCACAGTATAGTGGCACCTCGAAAGCATAACGAACTTATACTCAAAATGATTGACGAATTGCTAAATAGTAGCGAAGTACAGAGAACGGACCTGAATTTGATCGCATTTTCCGCAGGACCAGGATCGTTTACGGGTGTAAGATTAGGTGCGTCAGTAGCTCAGGGCATAGCCTTTGGTTTGGGATTGAACGTAGTGGCGGTACCGACCTCTGCAGCTATGGCGTTGCGGGTGCACAAATTGCAACCGGGGCGACAGACTTGCACTTTGGTTCGCTGGTCTCGACGAGGGTGGTTCTATGTTGCTCAATTTCATGGGATGAACAACTCGATGGAATGTTTACATGAAGATGAACTAATGAGCGAAGATGACGTTCCAACAGGTCCTGATGTTGTCCGTGATGACCATATAACGCTGAGCGCACTTACCGTATTGGAATTCGCTCTTTCTCATCGTGCACAGAGTGTTCCTCCGGAGCAAGCACTTCCACTATATCTAGCTGGCGACTCTCCCTATCAAGTCAAACCAAGGTAATGCGGGCTGAATTAGACACGGTCAGCTTTCCTTGAGTTCGTGGTCGATTGCGATGGAGGACCTCCGCACACTACAACAGCATCAACGATTCAACCGCGACCATTGGACTATACAAGCAAAAGACTATGTTGCTGATGCCGAAGACAAATGGAAATCTACGACTCCGGTGTGGGGTATTTGGCAGTGGTCTAATACTGAAGTACCGCTTTTACCGGCTAGCCTAAAGGGCAAAAGATGTTTGGAAATTGGGTGTGGTACCGCTTACGTATCTTCGTGGATGGCATCGCGTGGTGGAGAATGTTTTGCGCTAGATCCCACTCCGCAACAACTAGCTACGGCGAATCGTCTCCGAAAGGAATCTTCACGTACGGTTCACCTGTGTGAAGGATTTGGTGAAGCACTTCCTTTTCCGAACGAAATCTTCGATTTTGCCATCTCCGAATACGGTGCAAGTTTGTGGGCTGATCCGTACCAATGGATACCGGAAGTGGCTCGAGTGCTCAGAACCGGTGGTTTACTGGTGTTCATGACGTGTCACGTAATTTCACAGTTGTGTTGTCCCGACGATGAGAGCAATAGAAATCAAACTCAATTGCTTCGTCCGTATTTGGGTTTATACCGACTACCTTGGAGCGATCCTCCGACAGTGGAGTTTCAACTTCCTCATGGCGAGTGGATTGCATTGCTCAGAGAACATGGATTCGTGATTGATAAATTACTAGAAATCGGTGCTCCGGAAAATGGGGTGAGTAAGTATGAGTGGGCCGATGCGGATTGGGCGCAGAATTGGCCCACCGAAGAAGTTTGGTTTGCTCGAAAAGCGTGAGCTCAGCAAACTCACGCGATCTTGGTGCTATCTCCGGCACAAATTCCCTGCAATCCGATAGAACACCTATTTATTTGACATCTAACGATGATCGGGGTATTGAACTCGCGACGTCATTGAATCTTCAAATCAACGACATCCTACTCGCACCCACCGATGCATGGTATTTGAGTTGTAAGCGAGGTGAGTTGGCGATCTGCCATTCAACAGAACCCCCTTTGGTCATTCCAGAGCGTTCGATTCGTAGCAAAATTGATGATGCCCGATATACCAACTTAGCCAAAGCATGCGCAGCCAACCCTGGCAGGGTTGTTCTAGATGCATTTGGTGGGTGGGGTATTGATGGAATTGCACTGAGTGTACTAGGTTGCGATGTGACGATTCTCGAAGTAAATCCCTTAATTAGTACGATGGCTCGATATCTAGCACTAGAACTAGGGAGCAACGCTAAGGTCGTATGTGCAGAGGCGGAACAATATCTGCACTCGTCTGCCGAGATTTTTGACGTGATTTATTTTGATCCAATGTTTCCAATACACCCTAAAAAAGCTAAGCCCATGCGCCGAATGCAAGTACTAGAACTCTTGGCTTGGAAAGATACCGATTTTGATCGTGTTTTTGAACTTGCTAAACTCCGATCACGAGACCGTATCGTCGTGAAAAGGCGACGCACAGCATTACCTCAACAACGATCACTCGCTTGGAGCGTGCTAGGAAAAACCGTGTGTTTCGATGTTTATCGTGTGTCGTAGGAGTGGTATTACTCGATTCGATCAAACACGCACGGAATTATCGTGTAAAGGGGAGAAGTCGGTCAGAAAAGCGTCCTACTCTTCTCCGTCGAAGTACTGATCATCTTCTGGGATGGTTTCCTCGTCGGGTGAATCCGAGCCGTCTAGTTGCACCTTCCATATTCGTTTCATCTTACGCTCATAGACCGTAGCCATGTCTTCGTCATTTTGTATTACGGTCGGTCGTAAGAATATCAAAAGGTGGTTCTTTCGCGTCGTTATAGACGAGGACCGGAAGAGTCGTCCAAGAAGTGGGATATTGCCAAGACCAGGAACTTTGCGGATGGTACTACTCGTATCATCGCGAATTAAGCCTCCCAATACGATCGTTTGGCGATTCTGAGCAACAACGGTAGTTTGTAAGCGTCGTTCGTTGGTCACGATATCGCTGAAGCCAGCTTCGCCGATTCCAAGAGTTGGAGCTATTACCGCGGAGATTTCGTTCAAAACGGTCATTTGCACGCTTAGATCTGGTCGTATTTTGGGTGTCACTTCCAAATTTATGCCTACGTCTTGGCGCTCAATCGTAGCTACTGGTCCTTGACCTGTCTGATCGTTGAGCCCAAGTGTTCCAGTTCGAAAAGGTACTTCCTGACCAACGAATATGTTCGCAAGCACGTTATCCATGGTGATCACGTGGGGGGTTGATAGTAAGTTGGAGTCTTTGTTTTCTGAGAGTGCCGCGATAATGGCACCGAAGGAAATTCCGTCGGGATCGATTTTTGCGATTGCTATCGTAGGGGTAGATATATTTGATAGTGCTGAGATACCTACACCGTCGCCTTCACCGCTATCGGATTCGTCCGATGTGACTATCCCAGTTCCTATTAGTCTAGACAGCAGTCCAGAGATGACGCCGTTGACTGAAGTAGAAACTAAGGGTGTTTCCTCGCCTGACTCATCCACGCTTCCAACTTCGAATCCAGAACTTGTGCTATCCTCAACAGTAACTTCGACAATGGCAGCTTCAATAAGTACCTGCAGCCGAGGTATATCTATTTGCGTGATAATGCTTTGAATTTCAGCTAATATGGTAGGGTTGGCGCGAGCCAAGATGGCATTGTTCGCCGTATCTGCCTGGATGGTGATATCTCGGGCTCCGGCCGATGCTTCACTGGTATCGCTTCCAGGTCCTTCTGCTGAGAACAACGCTTCTAACAAAGTAGCTAGTTGTTCTGCTTCGCTATGTTGTAGATCGAAGTACTTCGTATTGTTAGTAATGGAGTATGGTTGATCGAGTTTGGAAACAGTCTCCGAAACTAAACCGATATCCGACTGCGAGCCACGTACGAACAGGGTGTTATTATTCTCATTCGCAAAGACGGTGATTCGGCGGCCGACATTCGTATCTCCGATCCCCGTACGAACTTCGGGCAAAATTCGCTGGAGCATCAACGCAACATCACTGACTAGTGCATACTTCATTGGTAACACTATGCTGATCTGGTTCGCATCGAGATTATCTAGTTCACCTATGAGTCTCACGATGTTCTCCACGTTAGCTGCGTGGTCAGCGATCACTAATGCGTTTGGATTGAGTACCGGTAACAGATGACCGTAAGACGACACAAGTTGTCGTAATACACGACCCGCTTCTGAAGATGAAATGTGCTTCAAGGTAATCACACGAGATACAAACTCGTGATCGGTGTCAAACTGTCCTTCACCATCGGTAGAGTAAGGACGTACGTCTTGATTTCGCACGATACTTACGACTTCATCGTGTTCAACCAATACCAGATTACGCACGCGAAGAGTCGCCTCAAGGAGTGAATAGACTCCTTCTTCGTCTAGCTTCGTGTCCGAAATAACGGTCACGTTCCCGCGGACGTTTGCAGGATCGTACGTGAAGGTCTTCTTCGTTATACGCCCCACCTCATGGACGAAATCGATCAGGGGAATATCGGAGAAACTCACTGTATACTCTTCCGCGTTGGTAAGTGGTACCACGCAGATTACTAAAACTAGGATTAAGCTTCGTACGACTTTTTGAAAGTTTGTTATCATTTGCTCGGCTTGTAATTTACAGTTAGTTTCGTTTCCCCTCGTTGGATTTCCAACTTGAGCGATTCAGCGTCAAGGTGCTCTCCGAAACGCGCTAGGTCTTCTTGGACATTACCCACCTTGTAACCGTTGACGGTGAGGAGAACGTCGCCCGCGCGCAGGCCAAGGTGTTCTGCCATAGTAGCTTCAAGACGGTATCCAGATGCGGACTCTTCTGCTACGGCGGTGATTCCTATTTCGTCCAGAAATTCGTTGGGTTTTTCCTCGATGCGTTTGCGGTACGTTTCGTAGTATTGACGAACCCAACCTGTTTGTGTGGTATCTGGGTCGTCCGCCTCGTTTACGGGATCAGATAAGTCGACTTGAGCAATCAGATCTTCAACGACCTGAGGTCGCGCTGGTACGAACGAAGATTCTTCTACCGTGGAAATGAGCTCGGCTTTTTCTTCGAAAAATAGGGATTCTTTCTTTCCACCACGGAGTAGGAGCACATGATCTGCAAAAATATCGGTGAGCTCCGCAATCCCTTCCACGCGTGCCCCAACTGCATGACGTTTCGGACTCTGGCTCGATCTACCGATAATGTATGCGCTCGACTTAGGAGGGTCTTCGGCGTTATAAGAGATTCCAACGAGCCTTAGATTCAAAGTGGTTTCTTCAATTTGTGGTTCAACAGCTACCGTGGGAAGTTCTCCGAACAGATTCGCCGCAATAATATCGTCAACCGAAACCTCGGTGGGCATATCAAACTCTTTAAGATCCGCTGGATTAACTTCATCATCACCGATACCGAATATAAAGAAACGCACAGTAAGCGCGAGTGCGTAGAGTACGCCAGCTACCATCACCAACCGTAGTGGGAGAATCAAGTAGTCGATTACCGCGGGTACTTTCATGTTCAGCAAATCTTAAAAATTCGTCTGGTTTTTATCATTAATAGAGTTCTCGAGAGACTTCCACGACAATATCCGATGGTTCCGCGGCTGACTCGAATGGCATCTTCGATAACTCCAACATATGCTGAGTCAGAGCGACTTCAAACGATCCACTTTCGGGTTGGAACCGAACGTTAACTAATGGTATGTTGCGTTCTTGATCCTGTGTGTGCAGCACCGCGGTATCTTCCTCATGGGACAATTTGCCGCTCACGGCTGGCATTTCAAAAATGCGAGTTTCGTTGCTCGTTAAGTAACGACTAATTCCACCTTCCCACACAATGTTTCCAGTAAGGACTTTCACTTGGCGTTTATCATTAATTTTCACAGATAGTTCGTTGACTTCAAACTCACCTTGAACTTGAATCTCATAGGGTAACAAAATGGCGTTTACAAGAGACTGAGCCAACGTTGCCGAACCATGAAATTCTGTATACGTAAATCCACGAGCCATGATTCCGGACAAACGAATGTTCTGATTTTGCATAGAAACCTTGAAAGCAAGCTGACCAGCGAAAATCCGTTTTGGTCGTAAGCTCCACTCAAGCCGCCCAATTGGTTTTCCTGCTGCGGAGACGTCGCCGGAGCCGTACCAAATTGTTCCTTTCGTAGCCAATACGTAAGTTCCATAGTTTTCCAAAATCATGCTATAGGCACGTGCGGGGATCATGACCACAAGGATTACGACCACGGCCAAAATCCCCACAAGGATCCACCAACGTTTCACCTCAATAACTGCTCGATGATCCGTTCATAGAGCTGAGCTAGAGTCTCCAAATCCTGTACTAGTACGCGTTCGTCGTACTTGTGAGCAGTTGTGTTGAGGTGTCCCAGTTCCACTGTTTCGGTGCCTGTCGGCACAATGAAACGTGCGTCAGAGGTTCCTCCTCCTGTAGATTGTTTAGGCGAGGATCCGGTTACGTCACGCAACACATCGATAGTTGTTCGAGTTAAGATTCCTTGTTTCGAAAGAAAAGGTAATCCTGACTGCCGCCAGGTAATCTCCCATCGAATTTTCGGGTTTACCGATTCTAGTGACTCAACCACGGATCGCTGAAGCGCATTCACTGTGTGCTCGGTGTTAAAGCGAAAATTAAATTGAATCTCGAGCTCGCCAGGAATGACATTGTCCGCACCGGTACCCGCATGAATGTTGACGATTTGGAATGTTGTCGGTTGAAAACGATCATTACCTTGATCCCATTCCATTTGCACCAATTTTTGCAGAGGGACTACGAGCTCGTGGACAACATTAGGCGTAAGTTCGGGGTATGCAACATGACCAATCAAACCTTTTGCTTGTAGGGTACCAGTGAGTGAACCACGTCGTCCAACTCTTATGGTGTCTCCAAGATTAACGGCGGACGAAGGTTCGCCCACCACACACCAGTCAATATTGATCTGACGTTCTCGAAGTACTTGCATCACATGTTTTGTTCCATGTGTTGCGACACCTTCTTCGTCACTTGTGAGCAATACTCCGAGCGAACCTGAATGCTTCGGGTTCTTTCGGATGAAGCGTTCCGTTGCAACAATCATCGACGCTACACCGGATTTCATGTCGCAAGCTCCACGACCGAAAAGCCAAGAGTCAACAACGGTGGGTTCGAAGGGGGGCGTCGTCCAGCGGTCGAGGCTACCAACTGGAACTACATCGGTGTGACCAGCAAACACGAGTAGCGGCTCTGAGTCGCCGTGGGTCGCCCACAAATTAGACACATCTCCAGCAGGTACCGATTCGACTTTAAAGTTTAGTGAACGCAGTCGTTTCGCGATGAGCTCTTGACAACCATCGTCCGCAGGTGTGATTGACTTCCGACGTATGAGCTCGCAACAGAGCTTTAAGACTTCAGTCAAAGTTCTCTTCGTCTCGACGTGTGAGTACTTCGCTACCGTCAGCGGTGACGAGAATGGTGTGTTCCCATTGAGCAGACAGTTTCCGATCAGCTGTTACTACGGTCCAACGATCAGACAAAATGCGTACGTGTCGGCGTCCAAGGTTTATCATCGGTTCAATGGTAAAAGCCATACCTTCAATTAACTGAGCACCGGTACCTGGTCGACCATAGTGCACTACCTGTGGTGCGGTATGAAATTGTTTCCCGATGCCGTGCCCACAAAATTCTCGAACAACCGAATATCCACTGTCTTCGGCAAATGACTGTATCACGTGTCCAATATCACCCAACGTAGCACCTGGTTTGACTACGTCTATCCCTCGATACAAGCATTGTTGGGTGATCTCAACCAAACGCTGAGCATACGGTTTAGGGGTGCCGACTAAGAACATCTTGCTTGTATCACCGTGATAACCATCTTTAATCACTGTAACATCAATATTCACGATGTCTCCGTCTTTTAAAACTTTCGAAGGGGATGGAATACCATGGCAAACAACCTGGTTGACCGAAGTGCAGATTGATTTAGGAAACGGTGGTATTTCTGCACTTGTCGTATAGTGTAAAGGAGCTGGGATACACCGCAAGTTGTCTACGATGTATTCGTGACATCGGGTGTTTAACTCTTCGGTCGTTACGCCCGGTACGACGAAAGGCGTAATCATGTCGAGCACTGTTGCAGCCGCGCGGCCTGCTGCACGCATTTTTTCTTGTTCCTCCGCTAAAAGGATTGTGAACACGGACACTGTACGAATTGTTGGAAGGATTGAGGGATTGTAACGGTGGTATTGACGATCGCGCTGATCTCAGCTTTAGCCTAGACATACTCGCTATTGCTTACAATACCTTCACGCTAAACATCAATCGCTTCGATTGATAAATAAATGAGCGCGCAACTTTCAAAGTTCGTTGCGGGTGGTCGACCTTGGCGATTCTGCCAATGGTGGACGGATTCAATGACTTATTGCGAGCTAACGCACTTGAGTGCACTACAACCTGGAGATCAAAATTGAGTGAATTAAGCATTAGGGATATGCTAGCCGCCGGTGTACATTTCGGTCATCGTGCTCGCTATTGGAATCCCAAAATGGCACCTTACATTTTTGGTGTGCGGAACCACGTCCACATTATTCATCTAGACCGAACATTGGTCGCGATGAATGAAGCATTAGCAGCGGTACGGGCGATGGCTGCACAGAAACAGAAAATTCTTTTTGTCGGTACCAAACGGGCCGCGCAACGCGTTATTCGAGAACAAGCTCTTCGTGTTGGGATGCCATACGTCGATCAACGATGGTTAGGCGGTATGTTGACGAATTACAAGACCATACGTCAATCCATCCGCAGATTGAAAGAATTAGAAGCACAACAAGAACGAGGCATCTTTGATCTGCTCACGAAGAAGGAAGCTCTGCAGAAACACCGGATGATGGAACGACTCGAACGTGGTCTTGGTGGTATAAAGGATATGGGTGGTCTGCCGGATGCGCTATTTGTGGTCGATGTTATGTTCGAGCGGATTGCGGTCGTCGAAGCAAACAAACTGGGAATCCCCATCGTTGGTGTCGTCGATACGAATAGCGATCCAGATGGAGTTGATTGGGTAATTCCTGGGAACGACGATGCGATTCGCGCGATTCGTTTATATGTAACCGCTGTCGCTGATGAAATCTTAGTGGGTAAACGATTAGCCGAGGGTGGAGTTGCGGCCGACGAATTTTCCTCGGAAGACACCCCAGCTGCAGAGGCGACAGAGGAACCGCAAACTGCCGAATCTGACTCGCCGGAACCTGAGGAATCTGATGACGCTGACTCGCCGGAACCTGCGGAAGCTGACGGTTCAGATCCAGAGGAAGCTGAGATCGCAGAAACGACGGAAGCCGACACATCCGATACCGCGGAGGGAGAAACGGCTGAACCGAAAGATCAAAAAAACTAGTATTCAATCTTAATGGGAGACTAAAGACCTAAATGGCAGACATGGCAAAGGTAAAGGAGGTCCGCGAACGTACTGGAGTGGGCTTTGGTGATTGCAAAAAAGCACTCGAAAAAGCGGATTGGGACGTCGAAAAAGCACTCGATGTTCTGCGTAAGGAGAGTGCCGTGAAGGCAGCCAAGAAAGCGGATCGGACGGCTTCAGAGGGTCGGCTAGCACTTCGTATTTCCGATGACAACAAGATTGGCGCAATTGCAGAGATTAACACCGAGACAGACTTTGCTGCTCGAAACGAACGGTTCGTACAATTTTGTGATCGCGTGATCGATGTCGCGATCGAACACGGCGATGCTACCATCCCGCTACTCCAAGATGAAAAGAACGAACTAGTGGCAGCAATTGGGGAGAACATCTCAATCCGTCGTTGTGCACGAATTGAATCGGAAGGAGGCGTCGTCGCTGGATACTTACATTCCAACGGTATCGTCGGTGCAATCGTCGAACTAAGCAAAGATGTCGGCGTAATAAACAAGAACATTGCGATGCACGTAACTGCCGAAAATCCGTTGGTAGTAAATGTCGACGAACTACCGGATGATGTCATCGCACGAGAAACAGAGGTATTTCGTGCGCAAGCCGAGGAAATGGGGAAACCGCCCCACATCGCTGAAGGTATCGTAAAGGGTAAATTGCGGAAATTCCAAACCGAAAGCTGTTTACACGAACAATCCTATATTTGGGATCGAGAGCAGACAGTTGGTGCACTGTTGGCTACCGAAGGAGCAAAGTGTGAACGCTTCGTGCGGTATCAAGTGGGAGAGAGCGCAGAGTAAATCCAAAGCCTGAGACCTTCGTACGTTCACCTTGGAAACATGAAATATCAGCGCATAACACTCAAGCTTTCGGGAGAAGCGTTAAATTCATCTCAAGTAGATGTGATCGAAACTTCGGTCGTGGCTTCACTGGTCCAAGAAATCGCTCAGCTGGTTGAAGCTGGCGTCCAAATTACGATCGTCACCGGTGGTGGAAACATTTTCCGGGGACGAGATCTTGAAAAAGTTGCACCAGCACTCGGGATTAGTCCTGTCACCGCAGATCATATTGGTATGCTCGCTACCGTCATCAATGCGGCTCTTCTGCGCGACGCATTAGATTACGTCGGAGTCAATTCTGTCGTCTTCACACCACACGCTATAAACGGAGTTAGCAAGGGGTTTTCACGCCATGATGCTCTCCGGTATTTAGAAACAGACCATGTGGTGCTTTGTGCTGGAGGTACCGGGAACCCGTTAGTGACGACTGACACTGCTGCTGCGTTACGAGCGATTGAACTCTCGTCCCAGGTGGTTCTTAAAGCATCAACAGTAGACGGCGTCTACGATGATGATCCTGCAATCGTCCAGAACGCGCAGAGATTTGACACGCTATCCTTTGATGAAGTAATACGACGGGGTCTGAAGGTCATGGACGGTATTGCATTCAGCATGTGTAAAGCACACAATATTCCCATTGTTGTGTATAAACACGATGACCCACAGGCGACAACGAGGGTCGTTGCTGGCGAACGGTGTGGCACCTTGATCGAAAATTCAACGGATACTGGTGAAGGATGATTGACGAAATTCAAGAAGATGCGACGACTCGCATGGGTAAAAGTTGCGACTCACTTGTGGAAGCGTTCGCCCGAATTCGCACGGGCCGGGCACATCCTTCTCTCTTAGACACGGTCACTTTGACCTATTACGGAGCCCCAGCTCCGATCAAACAACTTGCTTCAATAACTGTTGAAGAAGGTCGTACTTTGGTTGTATCGCCGTGGGAGAAGACATTGTTGGGCGACATAGAGAAAGCGATTCTAGCCAGTAATATCGGACTTACGCCAAATAACAATGGAGAAGTCATTCGACTGCCACTCCCGCCGTTGACAGAAGAAAATCGAAAGGAACTTGTGAAGCAGGCTCGCAACGAGGCCGAAAATGCTAGGATTGCGATTCGCAACATTCGTCGTGATGGCATCGCTGATGTCCGGGAACTGGTTAAGGAAAAACTAGTAACGGAAGATGAAGGACATCATGCAGAGGTGGCGGTACAAGCAATCACCGATGACAACATCAAAAGAGTTGAAGAGTTACTAGACGAAAAGGTCAAAGACTTGTTAGAGTTTTAATGGGATTTGTAGATCAAAGGTTGCAACACTCCTAATTGCTTATTGATGGGTCATCGTAGTCACCGAAATGACAGTTGTTCGCCGTCTGGACACCCCAGTTACGGTGGCAATACGGTGGTTATACGCACGTATTCAACCAATGTAAGTAATTTAGCATTCAGCCTTTGTGTTACATACTTTTTGTTCGTAGATAGTGCACAGGACTGGTAGGTTGAAGGATAAAAACAGTCAAACTGAACGTCTTGTACCGAAACATATCGCGATCATCATGGATGGCAATCATCGTTGGGCGCGTCAACGTCAATTACCCGGATTGGCGGGACATCGATACGGTGCCCAAAACGTCCGACCTGTCGTTGAAGCTTGTGCTGATCTTGGCGTTTCCCACCTTACCCTGTTTGCTTTTAGCACAGAAAACTGGAGCCGTCCAAAACCAGAAATAGATTTGCTCATGGCACTTGTTTCTGAGACAATAGAGCGAGAATTAACCGCGCTCCACGAACGTGATACCAAGTTAGATTTCATCGGAAACCGAAGCATGCTCCCCGCGTACGTGCAGCGAAATGTTGAGAAAAGCGAAAAACTTACCAAGAATAACCAAACATTCAGACTCATGATCGCACTGAATTATGGAGGCCGTTGGGACATCGTGCAAGCCGCACAATTAATCGCTCAGGACGTAACCGACGGTAAGTTGCCTCCAGAAAATATCGATGAAACCGAGTTTAGTCGATACCTCGTGATGTCACAGTTTGCGAACGTTCCGATGATCGACCTGTGCATCCGCACTGGAGGTGATCTGCGATTGAGCAATTTTTTGTTGTGGGATCTCGCGTACTCCGAATTGTTTTTTACCGAGACTTATTGGCCCGATTTCGGAGAAGAAAATCTCATCGAAGCTTTTAACGACTATTCGAACCGACATCGTCGTTATGGCGCGCGAAAGAACGAAACCAAATCCCGAGCGTCTTATTAAGTTTCCGAAAGCTTTTCTCCCAAGACTCATTACAGTCTTGATTGTCGCGCCATTAGCGTTATTGGCGATTCTTTATCTCACGCGGGAATGGCTTTTTGTCGTTTATTGCGCAGTGTTTTTTGCTGTATTGTGGGAGTGGTGCGATATCGCTCGCATCCATACACCTTGGATCAAGTGCGGGTATGCCGGAATCTTTGTTGTGGTGGCGGTAGTATTGAATTCCCTTCAACTAAATCTCAACGATTTGATTGTCGGAGCGGCACTAGTGTTCTGGATTTTCGGTGTCTTCGCTGTACTGTTTTTTACCAGTATGCGTCGAGTGCTGTCGAATCGAATTTTGTTGTTACCGGCAGGAGGAATCGTCGCGGTGGCTGCAATATTGGCATTCAGTGAGTTTGATGCCCCTGCTCATACACTGATTGCCGTGATTGCCGTTGCCGTTGCAACCGACAGTTTCGCGTATCTCATCGGAAACTTTTTTGGGAGGCATCAGTTACATCCTGTAGTCAGTCCCAACAAAACTTGGGAAGGCACAATTGCTGGTTTTGTCGTCGGCCTGCTGTGTCTGTTTGCTTTCGATCAGGTGTTAGGATGGATCGAATTTAAGACGTTTTGGTTATGGCCGGTAGCGGTCTTGTTTGCGATTTTTGGTGATTTATTCGAAAGTGCACTGAAGCGCACAGCCAATTTAAAAGATTCGGGTAATTTATTACCTGGACATGGAGGTTTTCTTGACCGTTTCGACTCACTGATGGCATTTTCGGTATGCGTGTACTTTTGCGTGGTTTGATCGAGCCTAAACGAAATTGACGAACTTCTACGCCTTTTTGTTGTCTTTGTCTGTGGGTACAATGGAAGTAGATTCTTCCAAGCTTAGGAAACAGCAATGGATTTATTGATTTACGTCCTCGCGTTGGTATTCGCGTTTTTGATTCTGGTTTCTGTTCACGAATTCGGACACTTCTTAGTAGCGCGCAAACTAGGCGTGAAGGTTTTGCGATTTTCTGTTGGTTTTGGATCCCCTTTGTTCAAGTGGCGATCGAAAAAAGGTACAGATTTCGTATTGGGCATCATTCCGTTAGGTGGGTATATTTCGATGCTCGACACCCGCAACCAACCTGATGTTTCCCCAGAAATGGAATCGATGGCTTTCGACAAAGTCGCTCCATGGCGACAAATTTTGATCGCGGCTGCCGGTCCCGGTGCAAATTTTGTCCTAGCCATCTTCATATTCTGGTTAATCCTTTTAGGAGGGGTGGGCGTACCAATCCCCTATATTGGAAATGTAGAAACTGATTCTCCGGCATACGATGCTGGGATGCAACCTGGTGAACGACTAGTCAAAGTAGACGGGGTTCAGGTTGAACAGTGGAGTGATGCAACGGGCCAACTCCTACGTCGCATTGGAGATACAGGATCGATAATCTTGACAACAGAAGTGGGACAGTTGAGTAAAGACTACTCCATCTCCATTTCCAACTGGCTCAGTAGTGAAAAAGATCCTTGGATATTGGACGAACTCGGGTTCTCACAAGGATTGTTACCGCTTGTGGAGTCGGTTCAATCAGGGTCGGCGGCCGAAGTTGCAGGGCTGCAAGCTGGAGATCAAATTGTCGCAATCGGAGATCAGCCGGTGCGGATCTGGGAAGAATTGGTCGAAATAGTCAGTGCGTCTCCCGACGACGAATTAACTATTCAATTTGAACGAGAGGGAAATCCTTATTTGGTGACGGCCACGCCAAAAGGTGTTGTGGAACCAGATGGTTCTGTTGTTGGTCGTTTGGGAGTCTTACGTGGACACCCCACAACTATAGTCGACAAAGGAGTTCTTGGGAGCTTTTTTGGCGCGATCACCAAAACTTGGGACTACACGACGCTCATCGTCACATCAATCGGCAAGATGATCACCGGACAGATGAGTGCAGCTAATCTAGCCGGACCCGTATCAATTGCTCACACTGCCGGTACGTTGGTACAGTCGAGCTTCTTAGATTACGTCACCTTACTGGGTTTGCTTTCTGTAAGCCTCGGATTGATTAATCTGTTACCCATACCCGTGCTAGACGGCGGTCATATTGTGTATGCGACGGTGCAGATGATCATGCGTCGACCGATACCGATGAGGATTCAACAAATCGCCACGATGGTGGGGATTACCTTTATTGGTGGACTTTTCATTCTTGTGCTATTCAACGACATCACGCGATTCTTTCCCAGCTAGGATTTTCTGAATATCATTGTTTTGGAGTGTAGAGATTTGTAACGGTTTGCAGTTGCGTGGTATCCTTACCAAAGTGGTACGGTTGATCTTCGCGCGACACGAACTCAACAACATTAGAGAGACTTTTCAGTAGGAATAAACAACATGGTCAATACGATCAAGCAAGCGGGCGTTCGGTTATTGCTGACCTGCGGTATGTGCGTTATCGCGTTCAGTATTTTTGCAAGTGACACTTTCGAAGTCGAAGACATTCGAGTTCAAGGTCTGTTGCGAGTGTCCACAGGAACGGTGTTTAACCAAATTTCCATGCAAGTTGGCGATGAAGTCGATGCTCTGGCGATTCGCACTCTAATACGCGAATTGTTTAATACAGGATATTTCGACGACGTTACTGTATCTCGAGATGGCAACGAACTCGTAGTAGAAGTCCAGGAAAGACCTTGGATTGACTCCATTACGATTGAAGGCAATAAAGCCATCAAAACCGAAGACTTACTGGAAGGATTAGCTGGACAAGGGCTTCGCGAGGGTGAGATTTTCAAACAAGCTACCCTCGACCGGGTCTCGCTTGAGCTAGAACGTCAATACGTTGCCCAAGGGCAATACACCGCCCATATCACAACAAATATTGAAGATCTTGAACCGAATAGGGTTGCCATCACGATTAATGTGGACGAAGGTAAAAAGTCGGGTATTCGGCAGATTGAATTCATCGGCAATCACACTTACAGCAAAGCAACGCTGTTAGAGGCGATGGAACTCAGAGAGCCCACACTATTAGGATTTATTACTGGGAAAAACCAATATTCCAGACAGAAATTACAGGGCGATTTAGAGTCATTAGAAGCGTTCTATAAGGACCGAGGATACGTTCAATATCAACGTTTGTCTGTGGACGTGAGCATGACTCCCGATCGCAAGCAGGTGTATTTGACCATCGCTATCAATGAAGGAGATAAATTCGTCATCGACGAAGTCGACGTTCTCGGAGATTTTGGAGATCTGGAACCAGAACGAATACTCTCGCTTATCGAGACCAATCCGGCGATCCGAATCGAAAAAGGGGAGACGTTTTCCAACGCCAAGGTGACTCGTGTCAAAGATTTTTTAACTAATTATTTGAGGGATAACGGCTACACCTTTGCCCAAGTTTGGGAATCACCACAAATTAATGATGGTGGTACGGTCGATCTAGATTTCGTCATCAATACTGGCAAACGAGTGTATGTCCGCCGGATCAATTTCGGAGGGAATGTCGTTACTCAAGACTCGGTTCTACGGCGAGAAATGCGACAGCTCGAAGGTGCCAGAGCTTCTACTAGACACGTGGAAACCTCTAAGCTGTTGTTGGAACGGTTGGGGTATTTTGAAAACGTGAATGTCGAGACTCCCGAGGTGCTCGGTTCCGATGATCAAATTGATGTCGACATTAGTGTTGTCGAACAGCCCACTGGTTCTATCGGAGGCACGTTAGGTTACCAGAAATACGGTGGCTTGCTACTTGGTGCTCAGGTAGAACAATCAAACATTGGGGGATCTGGAAACAGCCTGAGTATTGCGTTGCACTACAGCGAGTACACCAAGAGTATGAACTTCAGTTTTCTGAACCCTTATTACACTGACGATGGAGTTAGCAGGGGGCTGGGTGTCTACTTCAGCGATACGGATTACGGTTCACTTCAATCCTTTACCCAATTTTCGACAAGCTCGTTCGGTGCGGGCGCGAACTTTGGTTTTCCAATTGGAGACTTCAAGCGACTGCAATTTGCTACTCGAGTGGAGTGGACTGATGTTACGGATGGGTACGACCAAGCAGAACAAATCTCTGATTTCGTCGACAGTGCCGGAGCGAAATTTCTCAACTACAAAGTCGAAGGCTTATGGTCAAATAATAGGTTGAATCATACATTGTTCGCGACCCGTGGTAGCAGACAAGAGATCGCGTTGGAACTTTCACTCCCAGGTAGCGAATTACAGTTTATGCGCTCTACGTTTCGCGGAGATTGGTACTTTCCTTTCCGAGATAAGCGAGATTGGGCATGGCATTTACGGACTTACCTCGGCGCAGGTGTAGCATACGGCTCGACCGAAGAATTTCCGTTCTTCGAACACTTTCACGCTGGAGGTTTTGGCTCGGTACGCGGCTATGACCGCCTCACATTAGGTCCTCGCAGTAGTCCGTCTTCGAATGTTCTCAGTTTCTATCCGCATGGTCAACCATTCGGTGGAAACGTACGAATTGACGGCACGTTCGAACTCGTTTTTCCACTACCATTTTTAGAAAATCTCGGACAAGTCCGATCGGTGGCGTTCATCGACGGCGGGAATGTCTTTAGTACAAATTGTCGGGAAGATACCGTTGGTTGCTTTGCACCGACATTAAAGGAATTAAGATTTTCGATTGGTATCGGTGTTTCGTGGCTCACGCAGCTAGGACCAATGTCGTTCTCTTTAACACATCCCATCAATGCCGCGGACTACGATGAAGTGGAAACTTTTTCCTTCGAAGTCGGACAGAGTTTTTAGTTAGCATTTCAAACACTCTTGAACGCATTCATGATTGTTCACCGTTGCCTATAATTTTCGCACTATTGCCATCTGGAAGGATGTAGAGCCCAAGTTTTCCAAGTATTAGGGAGTTCCCATGATATCACGTATTGTTCGAATCAGCTTTGTTTGTCTCATATTGACTTTTGGTCTTTCGGCTTTTGCTCAGCTGAAAATTGCAGTTGTCGACCCACAGGTTGCGATCTTTGAAACTGAAGACGGTAAAGCAGAACGGGAATCCTGGGAGGTAGCAGATCAACCTGAGGTAGATCGCTTAAACGGATTGCAAACCCGAATACAGGAACTTCAAGAAAAATTGAGAACGGATGGTGACATTCTGTCATCAGAGGAACTACAGGACCTGAATGATGAAGTTCAAGAGAAGACTGAAAACTATCAGTCTGGTTTGCAACTCTTTCAGACTTCATGGACACGCAGACTCAATGCATTCATGAGAGATGTTCGTCCTCTCTTTAACGCAGTTCTTCAAGATTTAATTGAGATTGAGGGGTACGATATGGTGTTTAGTTACGACCCTCGAAGCACAAATATTTTGTATATGAATCAGAAACACGATATCACCAGAAAAATGACTGAAAAGCTTAATGAACGTGCTGATGAAGAGTTGCCCACGGAATTGACTGAGGACGACGAAGCCGAGGGAGAATCGGACGAATCTACGGAAGGAGGTGAATAAACACACCTCCCTGGTGAAGACCTCGGCGTGTACAAGCTAGAGGAGATTGCGCGACACATTGATGCGGTCCTAATCGGTAATCCCTCCGTTCTTATACATAACGTCGCTACCTTGTTGAACGCCCAAGACGGTGATTTGACACATTTGTCCAATCCTTATTACCGAGGATATCTCAGCAAGACCCAAGCTTCGGCTGTGATTCTCTCATCGCGTGATGCCGAGCAATGCCCCGTTAACGCACTTGTAGTAGACAGTCCTGCACTCGCATATGCAAGGGTATCTCACCTCTTTGATCGGTCCGACGCGATCCCTCTCGGCATTAGCGAGCAAGCGCAAATCCATAGTACAGCTCAAATTGGTGAGGATGTAGGAATCGGTCCTTTCGTATCCATAGGTCCCAACGTGGTTCTCGGCGATCGAGTAATAATTAACTCACATGCCTCTGTCGGGGCGAGTAGTCATTTGGGAGAAGACAGTGTCGTGCACAGTAATGTAAGTATCTACGATAATGTGCGGATTGGTCAACGGTGTACAATCCAAGCAAATTCTGTTATAGGTGCAGATGGATTTGGCTTTGTTCCGGACTCTGAAGGTAGGTTAGAACACATCAAGCAGCTCGGCGGGGTAATGATCGGTAACGATGTAGTCGTAGGTGCGGGTTGTACAATAGATCGCGGTGCCATCGAAAATACCATAGTCGAAGACGGTGTGAAACTTGATGACCAAGTGCATATAGGACACAATTGTGTCATTGGTGCTCACTCCATGCTGTGCGGGTGTACGGGCTTAGGAGGTAGCGTCACGATTGGACCTTACTGTGTTTTAGCAGGCGGCGTCGGCGTTGCTGGTTCCGGTCCTTTGAACATCGCTAGCGGAACGAAGATTGGTGCGATGACCTATGTAAGTCGTTCGATTGATAAACCCGGTATGTACCAAGGCGCAACATTGCACGTACCGATCGAAACTTGGCGCCGAAACGCGTTACGACTTTCCAAACTTGAAGAATTGGCGCAGAGAGTCGCTGAGCTAGAAAAAAAACTGCAAGACAAACGTAACTGACACAAATAAATTTTTTCATGTTAGACGCCATTCAAATTCAAGAATATCTACCACATCGCTATCCGTTTATTTTGGTTGATCGAATACTGAGTTATGATTCAGGTAAAACAATTGAAGGCATAAAAAACGTATCGGTCAATGAACCATATTTCATGGGACATTTCCCTGGAAATCCGATTATGCCTGGTGTTTTGATTGTCGAAGCACTAGCACAATTAGCCGGGATACTTGCGTCGATCACGCGAGGCATCAAGCCTGTCCAAGAAGGCTATATCTATTATCTCGCCGGTACCGATAAGACTCGTTTCAAACGCCCTGTAGTACCCGGGGACGTGTTGCGCCTTGCATGCGAAGTGACTCACGCCCGTCGGGACACCTCGAAGTTTCTATGTAATGCATACGTGGGAGACGTACTGGCGTGCACGACTGAGTTACTCGTCGCCGCACGCAAGGTCTAACACCTTTTCGACGTTCGTGCCTGAAGAACGTCGCGTTATACTTAGTTCTTCCGCATTGACACACAGTTGCGAGAAACTGTTCTGATACTCGGCGAGCTGCTATACTAGATCATGAAGGTTGGCATGGTTGCAGGAGAAGCGTCCGGCGATGTGCTCGGCGCACAACTTATGCGAGCCCTGCGACGACAACACACCACGGTCAATTTTGTCGGTGTCGGTGGTGCTCAGATGGAAGCAGAGGGATTGATCTCTCTGGAGAGTATTGACCGCTTTTCGTTCAACGGTTTCTTGGAACCCATCAAACGTCTTCCCGAGTTGCTTGGGCTTGTATCTTCGCTGGCGAATCGACTCGCAGATGTTGACGTAATGATCGGTGTGGATTTCAACGTCTTCAACCTAAAGCTCGAAAAACAACTCAAAACTCGTGGAGTACCAACGGTTCACTACGTCAGTCCGTCCGTTTACGCTTGGCGGCGTGGGCGTGCGCATCGGATCGAAAAGAGTGCTGATTTGCTTTTGACGCTGTATCCGTTCGAACCCAGCTACTATGACAACGAACGAATTCGGTCGGTCTTTGTTGGCCATCCCTTAGCTGACGAGATCGAACCTACGAGCAATCATCTAGATAGGAGAGCACGTGCCCGACAGACCTTAGATCTTTCTTCCGATGCGGTGGTTGTCGCACTCCTACCGGGTAGCCGCTACTCTGAAGTAAACTTTCATACAGGACTGTTCTTGGAGACGTGTAGTCGTTTTCAGTCGAAATTAGATTACGATTTGTGTCAGTTTGTAATTCCCTGCAGACAACCGAGAGCTTGTGCTACCTTACTCCACGAACAGCGTAATTTTCCAGAGATTGAGTTAAAAGTAACTGACGAAAGTTCTCAACTAGTTCTAGCAGCTGCGGACGTCGCACTGGTGAAATCGGGTACTAGCACCTTAGAAGCAATGTTGTTACGCACCCCTATGGTTGTAACGTATCGAATAGGTTGGCTTACGTACGCAATCGTTCGCTCGCTTCTCCACACTCCTCGCGTCGCGCTCCCAAACATCCTCGCCAATCGAGAGTTAGTACCCGAATTTATTCAACATCGAGCTACGGCTGAGATCCTAGCATCTCAATTGGTATCGGAATTGCAACGGTCCAGAACAGAAAACGATTTTTTTGCAGAGTACGATCGTATTCATCGAACTTTACGTCAGAACAACGCAGAGAAGGCTGCAAGCGCAGTGCTCGAACTGGTCACCAAACGTTCCGCGGTTGGAGTATGACCTTGTTCCCAGATCCACCGCAACCACCATGCGATCGAATATGCGGAATAGACGAAGCGGGTAGAGGTCCTCTCGCCGGTCCAGTGATCGCGTCGGCAGTAGTACTTGACTCAAAGAACAAAATTACCGGAATCACCGATTCCAAGAAACTTTCGCCGGCGACCCGGACACAGCTCGCTCTACAGATTAAAGATATCGCGTTAGCTTGGGGTATTGGTAAAGCCGACGTCGTTGAAATCGAAACTATGAATATCTTGCAAGCGACCTTACTTGCGATGGTTCGTGCCTACGAGCAACTCGGTATTCCCTTAGATCTCGCGCTCGTTGACGGCAATCAAGCACCACGACTCGATTGTAGAATTCAAACGGTAGTTAAAGGTGATGAGAAGGTTGAGGCTATTGGCGCAGCGAGTATTCTCGCAAAGGTTGAGCGTGATCGAATTATGATGGAATATGCGGAACAACACCCAGAGTATGGTTTTGACGTGAATTTCGGTTACTATTCTGAGGGACACATAAACGCGCTCAAGAAGTACGGCCCCTGTCCCATTCATCGAAAGTCTTTTCGTCCGGTCGCGGACGCACTTGACATAGAAACTAGCCCTCGAGATCTGTTTGAACAGCGATGAAATCGTTTGCCCATCTTTCCCTTCATACTGAGTATTCCATTGTCGACAGTGTTGTGCGAATTGATGAGCTGGCGTCATGCTGTAAAGCTCGCAGTATTTTTGCAGTCGCGCTTACAGATCTAACCAATTTATTCGCCTGCTGGCAATTTCAATATAAACTGCGGGCTCGTGGGATAAAACCCATCTTTGGTGCTGATTTGCGAGTGTTGGACGGAGCCGAAAATCAAGATCGACTCTTACTGCTGGCGATGAATCAGCAAGGTCTTCAAAACCTCTTCAAGATTATGACCTGTGCCTACACTGAGTACGACGTACATGGTTGTGTTACCTTGCAACAGCTGTCGAGTTTTGCAGACGGATTAATCGTACTTTCTGGGGGCGTGCAGGGTAAGATTGGACGACTCTCTGCTAGCTCTGACGTTAACGGTGCAAAGCAAGCAGCGAGTGACCTAAAAAAGATTTTCTCCGATCGTTTTTACTTGCAGCTGACCCGTACCGGTCGGGACCAAGAGGAAATTTATCTCACCCATGCCGTCGAGATTGGGCAAGAACTGATGATTCCCATAGTCGCTACCAATGATGTTCTGTTCCTAGATAGGTCAGACTACAGTGCGCATGAGACTCGATACTGTATTGCACACAAACAGAAAATTGGAAATGGGGCTCACGAAAGAGTGTACAGCGAACAGCAGTATTTGCGTTCGCCAGCGGAAATGTCTGAGATTTTCTCAGATCTGCCTGATGCACTTGAGAATGCAAACGAGATTGCGAAGAGATGTACAGTAGAAATTCCAACGGGTAGATATTTACCACAATTTCGAACCAAACTTAAAGGTTCTCCTGAGGAACTGATTGATTCGATCGCTCACGAAAAACTCAACACCGTGTTTGAGACGTACGAATCATCCCACAAGCCGTTCGCTGGTCGTGACGTCTATGTTAGCCGCCTCAGAGAGGAGCTTGATGTAATCAAGCAGATGGGATTCTCGGGTTATTTCTTAATTGTCGGAGATTTCGTCTCGTGGGCGAAGCAACACGACATTCCCGTAGGTCCAGGTCGTGGTTCGGGCTCCGCTTCGTTGGTCGCCTATGTGCTAGGAATCACTGATATCGATCCGATAGAGTACGACTTAATGTTCGAGCGCTTACTTAACCCTGAACGAGTTTCGCTCCCAGACTTTGACATCGACTTTTGCATGAATCGACGAAACGAAGTGATTGATTACGTAACGGAGTTGTATGGTCGTGCTAGTGTGGCACAAATTGTCTCCTTTAATACCTTTGGTTCAAAAATCGCGGTTAAAGACGCTGCTCGAGCTTTAAGTAAACCACGCGGTTTAGCGGAAAAGATAGCACAGTTGATTCCTATTCGTGGGGTTCAGCCGATTCCCTTAGAAGAAGCCGTTGAAGTGGTACCGGAGCTGCACACGATGGTGCAGACCAATCCTGACGCTAATCTCATCATTCAGCGAGGAATGGAAGTGGAAGGCCTAGTCCGTAACCGGGGTAAGCACGCCGGCGGGGTGGTAATCGCGCCCGATGACCTTGATAGGTTTGTGCCGGTCTACACAGAGACATCCGACAGTGAATGGGTCACTCAACTTGACAAAAAAGATGTGGAAGAACTCGGACTAGTAAAGTTCGACTTTCTTGGTCTCAAGACCGTAACGGTTATTGCGACGGCAATGGAATGCATCAATGCCGAGAGAAAGAATCAAGGGTCTTCTGCACTGAGTCCAATGACTTTACCGATAGATGACGCGAATGTGTTCAAGAGTTTGCACGAGGGGGAAACTACGGGCGTATTTCAGCTGGAATCTTTTGGGATGCGACAGAAGCTGAAAGAATTGCATCCCACGAATTTAGAAGATCTAATCGCGTTGGTTGCGCTGTTTCGACCAGGGCCGTTGGACACTGGTGTAACCGATCAATACATTCGCCGTAAAAACAAACTCGAGGACGTGAAGTATTTGCATCCTATTCACGAGAAGGTGTTGTCAAAGACTTTCGGTTTGATGGTATATCAGGAAGATGTCATGAATCTTGCGCGGGAACTGGCCGGCTTCTCGATGGGCGATGCTGATACGCTTCGTTCAGCGATGGGGAAGAAAAACGAAGCGGTCATGCTTGAGTTACAGTCAAAATTCATCGAAGGCAGTGTCAAAAATGGCGTTCAGCGAGGTGTAGCTCAAGAAATTTTTGAGGACATGCGAAAATTTGCCCGGTACGCATTTAATCGAGCACATGCCGCAGGTTACGCCATTGTTGCATATCAAACTGCTTATCTTCGACATTATTACCCTGCCGAGTTTCTTGCCGCACTTGCGACTTGTGATCTAGATCGCGATTCCATTAAATCTTTTATGGATGAAGCAAAACGATTGGGTGTCGCAATCGAGCAACCAAGCGTGAATGCGAGTAGATGGGAATTTGTTGGGAGCCAAGGTACACTCACCGTTGGTTTTTCCGGTGTGCGAGGTATTTCTGAGGACGAAGTACGGCGCATCGTCGACGCTCGCTCGTCTGGAGCGTTTTCCTCAATATTGGATTTATGCGAACGAGCTGGTTTGCATCGGCGTAATCGAGGTTTGCTTGAGCGATTAATCTACGCTGGAGCACTAGACTGTTTAGAACCCGAGAAGCGCATAGATATCAAACGTGCGGAATTTTTAGCTCAATTAGACACGGCGACCCACACAGCAGAACAACAAGCCGAACGTGAAAAGCAAAACCTCAGTGACCTCTTTGGTGGTTCCGCGGAGAATACAGACTCTTTACCCATTCCTGAGGTAGAACCAATTCCATTGCGTAAATTACTCTTCGACGAGGGTACTACCCTAGGCTTCTATGTGAGTGGGCATCCTATCGAAGAGTATCGCATCGAACTACAAAAACTCTGTTCACACCAGAACTTAATGACCATTGAATCTGTTTCACCAGACCATACCCGGACGGTGGCTGGGCTGGTCAAAAACTCCCGCGTAGGTGAAACTCGCTCCGGGAAGAAAGTCACCCGGATACAGCTTGAAGATGAAAATGGTACAAAAGAAATTTCTTTGTTTGACGAGCACGCACTTGCACACAACTTACCTAAGACAGGTGAAATCGTCGTGGCATACTTTTCTGTGAAAGTTGAAAAGAAGAGCAACGAAAGACGCGTACAAACGACAAGAATCGCCACAATCTCAAAGATTCGGAATGAGCATCACGCTGCTGTTGAGATTGATATGCAGGTAAAGAATGGACAGAGAGACTTTCTGCGTGTTTTGCAGAATTCACTTCGAACTTGGCGAGCTAATGAGTGTTCTGTGGTCGTCAACTACGCAACTAACGGTCTCGAGACAAAACTTAAGCTAGGTCCTCAATGGAGTGTATGCGCCTCTCCAGAACTGATGGACGAACTTAAGAACCGATTTGGTAGCGACTCGGTCCGAGTTGCATACTACCAGGACTTGTAATTTGCTGTGTGCTCCATTCTCAACGCGATCTCGGAGCTCGATCTACCATCGAAGACGAAGATTTGGATCGCCTATAGTGGTGGTTTAGATTCGACTGTTTTACTCCATGCTTGTGTTAAAGTACTGGGGTCAGCACGGTGTCGTGCTTTACACGTTAACCATCAATTGAGCCCTAAGTCCGGACAGTGGGTTGAACACTGTGCGAAGATTGCGCGGCAGTGGGATGTCGAACTCCGTGTCGATACGGTAGATGTTTCTCGAGGGAACATCGAACAACAGGCTCGATTATCCCGATATGCGATCTTCAAGCAGCATCTAGGAGAAAGTGCACACTTACTCACCGCGCACCACCGCAATGACGAAATAGAAACACTATCTTGGCAGTTACTCACAGGGCGAGCGACTATTGGGATACCTCAACGACGACGGATGAATCAAGGCACGTTGTTGCGCCCATTATTGGATATCGAGAAACATGAGATTGAGACTTACGCCAAGCACAATGACTTGGTATGGGTCGAAGACGAGAGCAACACCGATACGAGCTTTGATCGAAATTGGCTCCGGCACGAATTGTTGCCACAGATATTCAGCCGGTTTCCTCAGACGAAGGATCGAATACTTGAGCTTAAGCAAGCCACGCTTAAAGTAACAAAACGCGAACCTTTGGAGTGCAAGACCGACGTACTCACGGTTGAAGAACTCCGATCTTGGTTATTGGCGTACGAACTCAACCCACCTAATTCCGTATTACAAGAAATCCTCGTCCAAATAAACGCACAGGCCGATGCCAATCCTGAAATTAAAGTCGCAGATGGTTTCTTCGTTCGCCGATTTCGAGATCATCTTTACCTAGTACCGGACTGTGAAGTATTTGATCCTTTGGTCGTCAAGGCGGGTGAATCAATGAGACTGTCGAATGGAACTCTGACTTGGGAGGAACGGGCTGAGGGCTTTTCTCGAGGGTACAGTATGACTTGTACGAACCGCACCCACTTGCCGAGTGATAGACGAATGATTAGACAGGGTGATTTGCACAAAAAATTTACTAATTTGTTTCAGGAATTCTCTATACCCCCGTGGCGTCGAGATGGTTGGCCCATACTTTGTGATGGAGAAGCTGTTGTTAGTTTAGTAGATATTGCGACAGACACGCACGCAAACGGATGGAAGACTAGTCAGGCATTCGTGCCTAGGTGGAATCCCCAAGACGAGCAATAGTTCTGATGGTCACGTTAATTTGAAGACTGCAAGAATACGCAGAAGGTGCTGCCAATACGACTAGCTTAATTTGTTGAGGCGTCGAGCGTTTCGGCTAGCAATTCCTCTATCTTCGCGGGTGGAGAATCTTTTTGTACGATCTGTCCTTCGCTGTTAACTAGGTACTTTTTCGGTATACCGGTTACGCCGTAGGATGTAGCGACGTCGCCGCGCCAGCCCTGGAATTCACCAAGATTAACCCATGGAAGTTCGTACTCCTCAGAAGCTTCAATCCAAGTTTCATGGTCATCGTCTATTGAAATTGATACGATTTCAAACCCGTGTTCGCGATACGCCGCGTATATGTCTTTCAATGCAGGAATAGTTTCGATACAAGGACCGCACCATGACGCCCAAAATTCGACCAGTACCAACTCATTTTTTTTGAGTAAATCGTAGAGCGAAATTTGCTCACCATCGACATTTTGGAGAGTAAATTCCGGTACGATCTTGCCTTCTACGAGACTGCTGTCAAAACCACGAGTCTCGAGATGCGACGCGTGGTCATTCCGATCGTTGATCACTCGTCTCATTACTAAGTCCTTATCGAGAGACGTTGCTAGGTGGTCGTAAATGGGGAGTGCTTCTTCTTTGCCCCAAAAAGCGTTCATCTCTAGTGCAAGAAGGGCATCCATAGGGTCTTCTGCATTTGCCGCGACATTCTCCAAAAATTTGTTCCGTATGCGATTTAATTTTCTGTTCAGTTCAAGATGCTTAGGGGTCTCGTCGTCACCCGTGCTAGTTGTGTCTTCACCACTCTGTGCGCGAGCTTGATTTTCTTGGTATGCGATACGATATTCTTGCTCGGTTTCTAAGTACTCTTTGCTTTGCTGCCACGTCTCAATGAGTTGAGCATGTTTCCCTGTACCAGAGATTGGGGCAAGATCATGCAGCCAGGAACTCTGTGCGATAATTTCAATAGCTGATCCCGGTTCGATAATTGCTTTAAATTGTGTGTTTTCTTGACTTGAAGGCACGATTACTGCTATGTTTACCACCTTCGGTTCATCGACACTCGCTTCAATGACGAACTTTCCGTTATCTAGTAAAACTATACCGTAGTTCAAAGTGATCCGTTCTCCGCGTTTATCGTATTCCCAAGCGGTCGCTCGAATGGTAGCTCTCTCGAAATCTGCATCAATAGAACTGAGATCTCCTGAAATAGAAAATTTGTTGTCAGGCTCCATCACTCTCTGGGAGACACCGAATAAATTCATGTTTGCATGATTGAATTCGGGATATTCATGGACTAGAAACGAAATTTCTGTCAGGGGTGCAATTACCGTATCTAAAGTTAGAGGTTCTTCACCGTCTGTTTCAACTGAGATTTTTACTTCGGTCGGATGATCCACACTACCACTCAGGGTCACTTCACCGTCCTCGAATGTTCCTGAGGCTAATTCAACAGTTTCAAACTTTCCTGACGAGTTGATAGTATCTCGTGTTACCGCTATTCTCGCGGTACTCCAGTCCGCGGAATGTTCATTGCCCTCGGACGTTGGTTCGTCCCCCTCTATAGCGGGAGTATTTACTGTTTCAAGGGTTCCGGTTATGACAAAGCTCCTGTCCGGGCTCTGATCGCAGGCTTGAAGCAACCAAATCAGGAAGACTAGTAGTGTGTATTGAAGAAATTTGTTCATTTTGCGGGATTTCTATTAAATTTGGCGGGAGAAGACATACGTAATTGTAGTAATCGACCTTGGGCTTCCTCAGTGAATGTTGTGCCTCCAATGTCAGGTTTCTCGACGTTGTCTTTTGACAACTCGAGCAATACTCTGGGATACCTAGTTTGGTTGGGTTGTCTTCGAATCAATTTACATTGCCATCATTTCCTATTGCGCACAACGAAAAACGCGACTATGTACATCTGAGAATTGGAGGCGAGATCAGAAGGACCGGTTCACCTAGTCCTTTCCATCTCCGTATTTGTTTGCCAACCATTGCTCGAGTTTTTCTGGTGACAAGTCCTTTTGTGCGATTTCTTTTTCGATGTTCACCAAGTAGTTTTTTGGAATGAAAGTTACACCATAAGAGGTCGCGACATTTCCACTAGAACCAGCTATTTCACCTAAATTTACCCAAGGAAGTTTGTGCTCTCCGGAAGCTTCAATCCATGATTCTTCATCGTCGTCAATAGAAACCGAAACTATTTCAAACCCGTGTTCGCGATACGCCGTGTATAAGTCTTTCAATGCAGGAATTGTTGCGATACAAGGACCACACCATGACGCCCAAAATTCGACCAGTACCAACTTATTCTTTTCCAGCAGATCGTAAAGCGAAATTTGCTCACCATCGACATTTTGGAGAGTGAATTCCGGAACCGCCGTTCCTACGTCGAGACTGCTGTCAATGCCAAGGCGCGCGAGATGTGAAGCACGGTCATTCCGAGCATGGATTACGCGTCTCAACACTAAATCAGCGTCCAGAGAACTCGCTAATCGATCGTAAATTGGTAACGCTTCTTCTTTTCCCCAGTACGCGCCCAATTCCAATGCAAGTAGGACTTCCATAGGGTCTTCCGCGGTTGATGCGATATCTTCCAAAAATTCGTTCTTTATGCGATCCAATTTTCGGCGTATTTCCATGTACTTTTCCCATTCGGCAGTATCCCTTGCGTTCTCGACACTCCGAGCCTTGGTCTGATATTCTTGATAGGCAATGCGATACTCTGGCTTTAATGCTAGATATTCGTCGCTTTGTTCCCAACTCTCTACGAGTTGAGCATGTTTTCCGGATCCAGCGATTGCTGTCAGATCATATAACCAAGAACTATTTGCAACAACCTCCAGTTCCGTTCCAGGTTCGATCACCGCATTAAATTGAGTGTACTCTTGACCGATGGGCACAACCACCAACACATTGATGAATTTAGGTTCGTCGACCTCCGCTTCAATAACAAACTTACCGTCTTCTAGCATGACTTTGCCGAAGTTGAAGATTACATCCTCTCCCATTTCGTCATCTTCCCATGACATGACTTCAATGGTCGCTCGCTCGAAGTCAGCATCAATTTCACTTAGATCACCTGATATCAAGAACCTGTTCGCAGGCTTCAAAACCCTTCGAGATGCACCGTAAAGGTCCAAACTTGCAGATGAATCAGGATATTCAACGAGCCGGAATGAAATATTCGCATCTGGTGCTATCACTGCATCCAATGTCAGAGGGTCAGCATTGTCTGTTTCCACAGAGATTTTCACTTCGGTTGGATGATCCACATCACCACTTAGGGTTACTTCACCGTCCTCGAATGTTCCTGAAGTTAATTCAACAGTTTCAAGCTCTCCCGCCGAGTTGATAGTATCTTGTAAAACAGCGATTCTTGCAGTGCTCCAATCCGCGGAATTTTCGTCGGCATCTGAAATTTCTTCGCTACCGTCTGCAGCGGGAGTACTCACGGTTTCAAGTGTCCCAATAATCTCGTATTGACTGTCTTGCGCTTGATCACAGGAAAATAGCAACACGGTCGAGCAGATTACTAGCAAGAATGGGAGAGGCTTGTTCATGTATTTAAACCTTTGTTGGAAGAGTCAGTTAATGCGACGCTGATCTTAGATAGTTTCTTAATCTATTTTAAGAGGCACGGGTTTCTGTATCGCGTGACACTCTGAGGTAGAGAAACGAAAAACATAAAAGGTTACCATGTGTGTTGGACGCTGGTTCTATAAACTACGAAGCAAACTCTCTTCATACTTTATCTTTGGTACGGTTATCATTGAACAATAGCAATGTTGTATTGCTTTGTTTCGATGAGAATAATCCGACGATCCTTAACGATTGGACACGTGGTGAAACTACGCTTTTACGTGTGGACTTGAAGAAATTGCGCGTGAGTCGATAAGATAATCGTATGGTACATTGTTCGCTACAGAAAGTCCTAGCTCATCGAATTGCCCTGAGGGTTGGTGCCGGCCTCGGAATCTTCGCACCTTTCGTGCTTTGTTTTCTAGTTTTTCATCCACAACAGTCCGAAGCAACAACTGCTAATGTACTCAACTCATCGACGTCGGAACCAGGTCAAGAATCGACTGAATCCACCAGTCCACGCTCAAAATCAACAGTCGACTCCATTGAGGATCTATTTCGTAATTTCTCGGACGATCTCAGTCGTTTGAGTGCTGCTTACGAACTAATTGGCAAATCAGATGAAACGGTTTTGATTGACTTATTCGATCAAGTCACTCAGAGAAAATATGCCAAAGCAGATGAACTTTGGAAACCTGAGCTAATTGAGCTAGTCAGCAGTCGGTTGGCTAGTATGAATCTCGACAAGACAGTTTCCCTCTACGAATCGCTCCCGTTAGATGATGCCCAATATATGCTTTCCGAATTAATGCATGTTTGGGCAAGAAAAGATTTCGATGAAGCTGTCGAGTTTGCCCGCAAACAGGACGCTTCCGTTCACGCCATCGTGCTTCGAGGGATTGTCGATGCTAGTTTGAGTATACCGGCGACAACTTTAATGGACTTGGGAGTGGAATTTGGGGATGTAACGTATGTGCAACGAGCACTAGCTGCCCATCAGTTGGAGATAGATTTAGCCGATCCAGATAAGGCTTGGGAATACCTGTTAGACGATCCAGCAGTTCATCTTGAAGAGAATTTTGTCCGAGTTCAAGCTGTAGCAAATGCATTGATTGACAAATATGGCTCGTCGGAGTTCAATGTATTAATTAGTTCCATCGCAAGCCCGACGTTGAGCTATCAGCTGAGAAAGAGCACTTTGACAAAGATAGCTCGAAACGACCCCGAAGTAGCTTTCAACCTCGCATTAGACACTCCGAACGATGTCTACGGAACGATGCTGGTAACAGTAATCGATACTTGGGCAATCACTGACCCTGAGAACGCTCTATCTCGCGTAAGTTTGTTACAACCTTCTTCGATTCGCGCCAAATTACAAGAGGGAATAGTTTCAACATGGATTAGACAAGATCCGAATCAGTTTGAAACCAATCTAAGCAGTATTCCAGCCGAACTCAGAGACGCTGCCCGTCAGAGTTTCATTGAATATCGGGTAAAGGACTCAATTGAGGAGGCTTTAAAAATCTTGCCAGACGTTACCGATCCCGAGAAACAGGAACAAGCAGCTCGAACCATCGCGGATTCTTGGTTCAATCTTGATGTCGATGCGGCTTTTCAGTGGCTAGTGTCTAGTACAGAAATTGAAAGTTACCGAGCTGATTTGCTCAGTTCATTTTTGGAAAAGCTAACGGTCGAAGATGCTAATAAAGCGTTTGATTTAGCGTTGAGTCAACCGATTCAAGAAGAGGGGAGCGTGGGATTAGAAGTAATCGTCGTTGACCAACTCAAATCTACTGCAATTGATCGGGCGGTTCGTTTACTATCAAGAGTTAGACCTGGCAAAACCCAGCTCATTGCGTATGAATCCATTGCGTCAGTACTGGTCACACGTCAGCGAACCGATGAGGCAATACATTTAGGAACGCAACTTCCAGCGGAAGATCAAGCACGCTACTACAACGATTTAGCTATGGATATCGTCATTGAGCACTCTGCTACCAAGATATTAGAACTGCTTCCTAACGTACCTGTGGCGGAAGCACGTTCCCGTATGGCCGAAAACGCACTCTTATTTCATTCCATTGCGGATGAGGAGGATGCGTATTCCGAAGATCAAGTTGAAGCGTTGCTGCAGCACATAGTACCGGCTGACTTGAACCGCGTACTTCTCATACTTCAACCGTAGTTTGAGCATGAGTCAATCCGCACAAAGAAATGTCCTAATCGCTCTAGCCGTTGGACTAATGGTGTGCGTTGGATGTGCGATATTTCTTTTGTTGCAGCCGGATAGTGATTCAAACGTTGTTGAACTAAACCCAACGGTGTCTGATGTTGCCGTGGGAGATGAAGATTTGTTTGATTCAAAGTCTCCTTCACTGCAACTTCAAAACGATTCGAGTACGATCCAGCAATCACTAGTAGAGAGTCTGAACGATAACAGCGACACAGTTACCTCCAAGCATGCTCTGCTGGTTATTGTTAATCAAGCAGGAGCGGACGAGTTGGCAGAAATGTTCATCGAACGGCTTGATAGTCCAATGGACCTAGGATCCATTAATGGAAACTATTGGATCCAAAGTATCGTACTTACAAAATTGGTCCACTTAGATTTCAACCGAGCGAGGTCGTTACTTATTCAACTCAGTGGCCGATCTGCAGAAATATTTTTGTACAGCGTGATGCGCGAATGGAATCGAGTGCACGTAAATGAAGCAATCAAACTACTAGCTTCGCTGGACGATTCTTTACAGGAGCAGGGGTTTCAAGGACTCGTTGATGGCGGAAAATTCCTTTCCCGATCAAACCTGTTGGAAATTGGGACATCGATTGGATTGGAACAGAAAGTTGTCTCCGACCTGCTCGATAGACAGCAAACAGCTGAAGTTCAAAGTACTTGGCAGGAGTTAGAACAAGCGTTCGAGAACATTGATTTCAATGATGCTTCAAATTTGTTGCAACTACCGCAGACGGCAGCGAACTATATTTTGTCGACAGGGCTGGATTCAATCCCGATGGTTCTGAATCTATTCGACAAGTTATTACAGAGCAGTTTGTCCGAAACTGATCGACTTGCTCTGAAAGCACACCGCAGCATGGTTGTATCCTATGTTTCAATCGAGGCTCCCGATGATGTGTTCGAGTTTTTGGTGCCGATAGCAAAGGAAATGGATTTAGACTTACTTTCTGCAGCTGCGCAAGCGTGGTTTGCCGTGGATCCCAGTGCCTTGTGGGATCGCTTGAATGCTGCAGATCTCAGGGGAGATAAGGTCAAAATAACTCAAGACGTCATTCGGCACTGGTCTTGGAAAGAACCTAATGTAGTACTTACCGCGTTGCACACAATTCCACCCGAATACCACGATCAAGCGTATTTAGACATCGCGCAGGGTATGTGGTATGACACCCCATTTAGAGCCCTCAAGCTACTCCCTCTCATCACAGATTGGTCCACTCCACAACACCTAGAGGTATTTGGAAAATCTTCTATGATGGCGTTTACCATCGAGCAAATAATTTCCGCTGCTGCTGAGGCGGCTCCCTTAGAAACGATTGAATGGATAACTTCAGCAGAATCGCATTTGCATGATTCGATGAGGACAAAATATTTGGACGAAATCTTCCAAAGCTGGTCTCAATCAGATCCAGAAAACGCTTTTGAAATGGCACTGAAGATGCCAGTAGGAGAAGATGAGATAGGGTTAGAAGCGACAGTGCTCCAAACGCTCGCATATGATGATCTAGATCGTGCGATTGCTCTATTGCCCCGAGTACGCGCCGGTGACACAAAAGCATTCGCATACGAGCGGGTCTCGGGGAAAATGGAAGCACAGGACAGAATCGCAGAAGCCATTCAGCTAGGTGATGATTTACCAGAACTCGACCGCGAAAAATTTCACCAATCTATAGCTTCTCGTATTGGATTTCGTACTCCTTTCGATCGCTTAGTTTCCGGCATTCAGCAACTTCCAACGCTTGATATGAAGTCTAATGCTGCAAGTACGGCAATCCACACCAAGGGGCTACCTATGACGAATGACCTTACCGATTCACAGATCAATGAACTTAAACAGTTTTTGAATGACGACGACCGAAGGAGAGTCGACATTATTTTAGAACTCGACAAGGATGATTCAACAGACTGAATAAGTTGGTAGCGTACGTGTTTGAAAACGGATACACTACCAAATATAGCAGAGAAGTGGTGTCCACGAACAGAGATAAGTCGATTCAAACTTATACCAAGAATTTGAAGTCTTTGAGCATAAATTCCTGCAGTTCGGGTGTTCGTTTGAACGCATCAATACCCAACAGAGCGCGTATTTTTGAAGGTACTTCGACTTTTTACTAGTGGCGGATTACGAAACGAAGCTTTCATGGGTATAAATAAATGATAGAGAACAACGCGAGGAGAACTATCTTGGCTCGTTCGAGCTGGAGTAAGAGTCGCTGGAGTACAGCAAAGGTTGGCTCTGTAATGCTATTTTTGGTTACTGCAAGTCTCCCAGTGGTTGGTACATTACATCCAATTGATGTCGACTCGCCCGATGCTAAACCTGAAGCAGAGCGGTCAGATCAACAATCCACATCTGTTCCGTTAAAAGCCGAGTCCATTAATGACCTTTTTCGCAACTTCTCAAACGATCTCAGTCGTTTGAGAGGTGCTTACGATCTCATTGGGGATGCGGATGAGGCTAAACTGATCGAACTGTTCGATCAGGTCACTCAAAGAGAGTACGCTGAGGAAGAACAATCTAGCAAACTCGAGCTTATCTCGTTGATTAGTGCGCGGTTAGCGGGTATGAATCTTGATACAACAGTTGCTTTGTACAAATCGCAACCGTCTGAAGTTGCCACGCACATGCTCTATAGTGTGATGCATGCATGGGCAAGCAAGGACTTTGATGACGCTGTCAAATTTGCTCGTCGGCAAGACACATCCATCCACTCCGTCGCGCTGAGAGGGATTGTCGATGCTAGTCTACATTTTCACGATTCAATCCTATTGAAGTTAGGTGCCGAACTTGGCGATAAGGCTTATGTCGAACGAGCATTAGCTGCTCGTCAATTGGAACTGGATTTAGCTGATCCCGATCAAGCTTGGGTGAGTCTGATCAAAGATCCGACGATCGGTCTTGAGGAGAACTTTTATCGAGTTAAACTTGTTGCGAACGCATTGATCGAGAAACATGGAACTGCGGAAATCGATAATTTAATCAGTTCTATCTCGAGTCCAACACTGAAATTCGGACTGAGAAAGAGCATATTGTCCAGTGTCGCGCTCAATGATCCTGAATCCGCATTCAACATTGCACTGGAAACTCCTAACGATGTGTTTGGTACGATGCTGACAGCAGTAATAAATACTTGGGCTACTATGGATCCACAAAGTGCTTTAGCACGAGTACTCGCACTTGAGCCCTCTATCGTGCGTGATCGATTGCAGCACCGAGTAGTTTCTTCTTGGGTTCGACAAAGTCCTGAACAATTTGTGGACTCTCTTGATAGCATTCCTGTCGAACTGCGCGATACTGCTCGGTTGAGTCTTGTCGGACAGTTGTCTAAGGATTCAATTGATGATGCGCTGGAGGTTTTGCAGGACATTCAAGACGTCAACACTCAGGAAGAGGCCGCAATCACGATTGTGGATGTTTGGATTGATGCAAACCCTGATGAAGCCTTTGAGTGGGTTCTATCTAACGCGGTGCATGACCAATATCGGGATCAACTAGTGAATTTATTCTTGGTGGAGCTGTCCGATAGAGATGCTGACAAAGCCTTTGATTTAGCGATGAATCAACCGATCGTAGAGGAAACCGGGATGGGACTGGAAGCGATTGTCATTGACAGTCTGAGATTTTCAGATACGGACCTCGCCTTAGATTTATTGAGAAGAGTTCGACCTGGTAAAACTCAACTAGCAGCTCTTGAGTCCGTATCGATTGGACTCATTTACGACTCAAGAACGGATGAAGCCCTAGCACTAGGAAAACAACTCTCCGAAAAAGATCAAGAAAGTTTTTATAACAGCATCGCTTTTAAAATAGTTACGCAAGAATCACCGAAAAGGATAGTGGAGTTAATCTCGGCCGTACCGGTAAAAGAAGCGCGCTCCACAATGGCCGAACACGCGCTTAGGTTTCATTCGTTTTCTATAGGCGAAGAGCTATATTCCGACGACGATATCGCGATGTTGATGAAGCATGTGACGTCGGGAGAGAAATTACAACATTTGCGTCTTTTACTTAACAGGTAAAACAGATATGAAGCAGAATAAGCAAGTAGTGCGTGCTTTAACACTAACGATACCAATTATTGTGGGTGTAGGAATTGCAGGAGCTATCTATCTTACAAGGCCCGCAAATACAGAATTGCTCGTTACAGAGAAAGAAGTACAAGACAGCGATCGGGAGGGACAAGACGTTGTAGACTCAAAGTCTGTTGTGTCGGCAAGTCAAGTCAGCTTGAACTTGAACGAAGATTCACTCATTTACGCATTGCGCGAATACGGCAATCTGTTTGATTTAAAACGCTCGTTGTTGCGCTTAGTGGATGAAGCGACTGAGGACGAGCTTGTGCAAATATTTCACGAAAGTCGCGAATATCCCTTAGCGTTTGACTCAATCCAAACGACTCATTGGCTCAGGAGTGTGGTACTCTCTAAATTGCTCGATATTGACGGCGACAAGGTTGCGTCTCTGATAGAGCAGTTTGACGAACAAACCGCAGGAATAGTGGTATACGGTGTCATGCATGCGTGGAACCAGATGTATCTGGACAAAGCGATCAAATTTTTAGATCTGTTCGACCGCGATTTGCAAGAGCAGGGATTACTTGGACTTATCGACGGTAGTGCTTCCATCGACCGTGCCGACTTTATAGAAATGGGTACTGACTTGGGGTTTCACGAGGTTCACTTAACCAGTTTGCTCGACCGGCATCAACTAGATCAAGACCAAAGTTCGTTGGATGACATCTCAATTGAACTGGACTACGTTGTTTCCAATGATCATGCCCAATTTCACGAAGTTTTGCGGAAGGCTGTAGGTTACGTCCGTGCGGAGGGATTGGACTCGTTACCGCGAGTTCTTGAACTTTTCGACGAGCAATCGGTAAACAACATGTCCCAGACCACACGAATGTTCTTCGATGGGACTCAATCGAGACTGGTGTCTGACATTTCGCGCGGCGACCCAGAACGGGTGTTTGAATATTTAGTGAGTTTAGGTGAGCCTCTTGATGTAGACTTGCTTTCTGCAGTTAGCAATGTGTGGTTCGCGACCGATCCAGAGGCATTATGGAGTCGCTTAAAAGGCGAAGATGTTAAGGGCATCCAGGAAGAAGTGACTGAAGACATTGTCAGACATTGGACTTTGCGGGAACCCGAGCTCGCACTAGTTTCGTTAGATCAACTTCCAGCGGAATACAACGACTTAGTGTATGTTGAAATAGCGCGAGAAGTAGCGAAGGACTCTCCTCTTGAAGCACTTGAGCTTCTGCGCGAGACTAGTGATTGGACTCTGTCCCTTAGCGATCGAGAAGAAAGTGAAAAAAATTCAGGTGCAACTTTGGAAACTCGTTTCTCCATCCGCCGGACTATTTTGGCTGCTGCCAGAACAGATCCAATGGCCACTATCAAGTGGATTGAGTCGGAAGAGTCTAAATTAGACGATTCTATGAAAGCGTATCATTTGGATAGCGCATTTCAAAGTTGGGCTAAACTCGATCCTGATACAGCTTTTGAATTAGCTCTTCAAACCCCATTGCCAGCTGAATCTGCAGGATTTGAAGCACGTGTCGTGGGCTCGTTGGCAAGTCAGGACGTAGATCAAGCGATGAATTTGTTACCGAGAGTCCGCGATGGTGAGACAAAAATCGCTGCTTATCAAAACGTAATGAGGCAGTTAGAAGAACAAGACAGAATCCCAGACGCGCTTGATTTGGGTAGCGACCTACCTGAACATGAACGAAAAGAATATAACAAGTCGCTAGCATGGCAAATTAGTGATCGCGAGCCATTCGATCATTTGATAGCTGGGATTCGCGCACTTCCTACTCAAGAGTTGCAGTCGAGAGTTATTAGAACAAGGCTCATGTTCAAATACTGGTTTCCTGATATGGCTCCCAAAATTACCAACAAACAGTTGGATCAATTCAAAGAGTTTCTGACGGACAGTGAAAAACGCCTGCTCGAAATGGCAAGACGCGTATACGCGGATCGCATATCCCCAGATTAGTGCGTAGCCTTGCTATGCAATTTTAAACCATATTCATTAATCGACTTTTTGGTCGTCAGTCAGTGCTACGTATCGCTCGTTTGAAGTACGTATAGTGCCAAATCTCGATTTAAACGACGATTTTCGTGCACGTTTCATTTGCAGTGGAGTAAAAATGGGATCGCTGGTATATAAATATGTTTTGCATTACAACTCGAGGAGAAACCGCATGACGGTCATGCACTTGGCAGGAAGTTGTCGAAGCGCGCGCGTCTCGGTGCTTGTCGCTATTTTTTTGTGTGTTCTTAGTCCGCAAGTGTTCGCTGCTTCATACGGTGTCATTCAAGATTCCACCGATGCTGATCTGTTGCAAGGATCAACTGAGTCTCCCTCGCCATCCGCAACTTCGGAAGCCGGATCCATCGAGGACCTTTTTCGTGATTACTCAGAAGATTTAAGTCGATTGAGTGCTACCTACGATCTCATCGGGACCGCGGATGAGGCGAAACTGATTGACTTTTTCGATCAAGTTATAAAAAGGAAGTACACCAAACAAGATCGTGCGTGGAAGTCCGAACTTATCTCGTTAATCAGTTCTCGACTAGCCCCAATAAATCTCAATAAAGCAATTTCTCTTTACGATGCCCTACCGTTGGACGACGCTAAGTACATGCTCTACGGAATAACGTACGCGTGGGCGAGTACGGATCTTTCTGGTGCCAAAAAATTTGCTCGACAGCAAGATTTATCCGTTCAACCAATCGCGCTTCGAGGCATTGTGGATGCTAATCTGGATCTACCTGAAAAGACTCTTTTAGAGTTAGGAGCTGAACTCGGTGATATTCAGTTTGTTAAACGCACAATAGCAACAATTCAACTACACCGAGACCTATTAGATCCCGATCAAGCGTGGGCTAACATGGTCAATGACCCAACCATGCAGCGTCAAGAAAACTTTGATCGAATCAAAGAAGTCGCTAATCTAATGATCGACAAACATGGTGCCGCGGAGTTCGATGATCTAGTTAATTCGGTGTCAAACCCAAGTTTGAGTTATGAACTGAGAAAAAGTGTATTGTCTAGACTGACGATTAGTGATCCCGACGCTGCTTTCACCTTCGCATTGGAAACTCCAAACGACCTGTTTGGCATCATGCAAAAAACGGTTATTGACACTTGGGCACGTACCGATCCGCAGAGTGCTTTATCGCGAATTCGCTTACTGGACCACTCTAAGGTACGAGTTCAATTGGAAGAAAGAGTTATAACAACTTGGTTACAACAAGAACCGGAAAACTTTGTATCCTTAATTGCCAGTATTCCATTTGAAATTCGAGATACAGCTCGAATATCCACCATCGAACATTTTTCAACTGACTCGATCGGAAAGGCACTAGCTATCTTGCCTGAAATTTCAGATGCTGCATTAAAAGAAACAGCAGCACAAACCATACTTAAATCTTGGATTCATAACGATCACGAAGCTGCATTTCAGTGGATTGTTTCGAGCTCGGAAGTTGAAGAATCCCGAAATCGACTATTGAGCTCATTTATGCAGGACATGTCAGCGGAAGACGCTGATACTGCATTCGAATTAGCCTTGACCCATCCTGTACACGACGGAGAATTGGGACTGGAATTCGTTGTCATTGAGAGCATTCGGTTCACCGAAACCGATCATGCTTTAAACCTTTTGCCAAGAGTTCGACCGGGACGTACCAAACTTGCAGCGTTTGAAGCGGTTTCAGAAGCACTCTTGTACGACAAAGGGATTGATGAAGCATTCGAACTAGGTCGATCGTTGACGATAGAGGAACAAAAAAGCTTTTACAGCAATTTAGCTACACCCATAGTCACCCAAGAAAGTTCGAGCAAGATCTTAGAAATTCTTCCCCAAATACCAGTTAAAGAAGCACAATCCAAACTAGCCGAGAGAGCACTCGTAATTCGAAACATTTCTCAAGATGACAATTCCTTTTCCGAGGAACAGGTTGAAACTTTGATGGAGTATGTAGAACCCTCATCCCAACCACGTGTACGACTATTGTTAAAACGGTGAACCACAATGAATCGAAATAGGCAAAGAGCCTATATAGCTGCTATAGTAATTGGATTTCTTATCTGCGTGGGGATTGCTGGGGCAATATATTTCTTGCAACCCAATCAGTCTAATAACGAATCGGAAGACTCAAGCGTACTCCGAAGTGACAGGGTGAACCAACGTGGGCTAGCTTCGAAATCTGTTGGGTCGCAAGTTCAACACAAAACGACCTCTCCAAAGCACTCGTTTGCAGACATTTTGATCGAATTCAAAAACAGCAGCAAGTTTGACTTCAAACGTGCAGGATTGAGTTTCCTCGAAAGTGCGACTGAGCAAGAGTTAATTGATGTGTTTAACAAAACTCTCGCAAATCCCATATTTATCGGGTCATTTAATGTGACTTCGTGGATTCAGAGTGTCGTACTGGTGAAATTAGTAAATGTCAATATAGGAACGGCGCAGTCGCTAATCGAAGAGCTTGAAGTTCAAACAGCGACTTCTATTGTGCGCGGTGCGTTCCTTGAGTGGAACCGCGTTCATCGAACTGAAGCTATCAAATTGCTATCAACACTTGATCCGACTCTTCGCACCACGGGATTCCGAGGACTGATTCTAGGCGGTAATCACTTTTCACTTTCCGAACTTCTTGAGATTGGTGAAGAACTAGGATATGGCGAAGACTACGTCACTAGCTTGTTTGATCACTATCAATCGGTCAAAACTCCAACTTCTTTGATTGACTTGAAATCCAAGTTTGACAATATGAAATCGAGTGATCATCTCGACAAGATATTGGTCGAGCGCGAAATGAGAAGTTACCTTAGGAGCGAAGGTTTGGACTTTTTACCGGAAGTTCTTGCACTATTCGACTCGATGATGACCGAAAACATGCCACAACTCGATCGACTTGTTTGGTCTTTCTCTGGGGCAGATTTCGTGGCTGAATTGGCTCAAGATGACCCAGAAGGTGTTTTTGAGCGTGTTGTACGGTTAGGTGAAGACATCGATACCGACTTATTGGTCCCGGCTGCTAAAGTTTGGGTGGGAGCTGACCCCGAAGCATTTTGGGATCGTTTGAGTAGTCCAGACTTAAAACCGGTTCAGGAACAGGTCGCCCGGACTGTCATTCATAATTTGTGCTGGGACGACCCCAACTTAGCATTAATCTTGTTGGATAAGTTTCCCGATCAATACCACGATCAAGTGTATCTTCGGATCGCTGGTCAGCTGTCGCGCGAATCTCCGATTGAAGCTCTCGAACTCTTACCTTTCATCAGTGATTGGTCCGGTCCCCCTCGCGAAAACAGCGTCCGCGGAGAATTCTCGAACAACATTACACAAAATTATTTCAGATTCAGGAGGATCATTGATGATGCGGCGAAAGCTGATCCAATCTTGACCATAGCATGGATAAATTCAGACAAATCGCGACTACCCGACTCACAAAAGCGACAACATTTAGATGCTGTGTTTAGACAATGGGCTGCATCCGATCCGACAGTTGCTTTCGAAAAGGCACTGCAAGCACCGCTCGAAGACGGCAAATCGGGTGTAGAAGCGACAGTCGTGGGATGGATAGCAACTCGGGATATGGGTCGTGCGATTGAGTTATTACCACGAGTGCGCGAAGGTGAAACGAAAGCGGAAGCCTACCGAACAGTGTCGTGGCAATTGATTGAGGAAGATCGCATCCCTGAAGCCATTCAACTAGGCAATGACTTGTCAGAACAGGACCGAGAACGATACAACCAATCGCTAGCTACGCGCATCGGCATGCGCACGCCATTTGACCATCTAATTGACGGAATTCGACAACTTCCAACTCAAGAAATGCAGTCAAAATCTGCAAGCTCAGCGATTTTGTTCTCCGATACACCCTTGGCGAACGACCTCACGGATCAACAGACCGCTAAACTAAAAGATTATCTTACTGACGACGACAAACAGAAGGTTGACATGGTCGAGAAAGGAGACTAGGAAGCCGTGGAGGATAATGTCTTGCTCACGAAATATGGGAATAAATAACCCCATGTTTAATATAGAATCACTGAGGAGTGAAGCACATGAGCAAGCGAATTTTAATGTCCGCGACGGAGCGCGGCGAGCTGGTATTGAGACTCTTACGTAAAGAAGCTACGGCGGTTCAGTTAGCCCGCGAAGCGGGTATTTCAGAGCCGACGTTATATCAATGGCGCGATGCCTTTTTGCAAGGAGGATTTTCGGGTTTAGAGGATCGTCGCGGTACCGATCCAGAGCGGCGGCGGTTGGAACGCGAGTTAGCCGAGCGAGATCAAGTGATTGGCGAGATGACGGTGGCCCTGCGGACGTTAAAAAAAAGTATGGGCGTATCCAAGTGACCGAAACCTTTCGTCGTTGTGTCCAGTCTGAGATGAGCGCGGTATCGGGATCGGTACGGTTGACCTCGGTGTTGTCCATGTTGGGTATTTCGAATTCGTCATGGTATCGCCGATCGAAGGCAACTACTGCTACCCGAGGTCGCCCACGCGACCCTTTGGATCCAGCTCAAGTAGCGATGATTCGAGCCTTAGCCGAACGCTATCCGTATTGGGGGTACAAACGACTGGCGGTGCTCGCGCGACGCGAGTTCGGTTCTGGTTTCAGTGATCGCTTGACGTATCGGATCATGAGTTCCCTCGGTCTTCTGCAGCGGCGCATCCCGTATCAGGCGGAGTTGCATCAGACCCGACAGTTATTCGAGTTATTGCCCACAGCTCCCAATGGTTTGTGGCAAATGGACGTGACCTATGTGCATTTACCGCAGGGACAATGGTGGTATATTGTGTCGGTCATTGACTACTACTCGCGCTACCTCTTGACCTGCTCTCTGACACCGTTTCAGAATGCAACGGCAGTGTCTCAAGCCTTGTCGAAAGCCCTTCA
>CAZEFI010000007.1:0-82235 GCA_964511425.1 uncultured Pseudomonadales bacterium | reverse complement strand
GAGCGGCGGTCTCCAAAACCGCAGGTTGGGGGTTCGATGCCCTCCTGGCCTGCCACGATTCTATGCACCACCGCGACTTTTAGACATTTAACCGACTGAGGGACTTGACAAAGATGGCATTACAACCATCGAGACACGAAAAAGACGAGGTGAGCATCTTCGACCGGATGAAATGGTGGTTGGTCTACTTGGTGGTTGCTGGTGGGATTTTTGGTAATTGGTACTATGGTAATGCTGGCTCAGAGAATTTTATCGGGCCGTTGTGGCGTGCTCTCATATTGGTCGGTATGGCCGTGGGTTGTGTTTTTATTCTGCTCACGACCGAGCGCGGTCGTAATTTATGGATTCTCTTTCGAGATGCGCGCTCTGAAATTCGACGAGTGATCTGGCCGACACGTCAAGAAACGATTCAAACGACATGGATTGTGCTGATTCTCATCGTGATTTTTGCTCTGATTCTGTGGTTATTGGATTCGGGTCTTTCGTTTTTAGTTCAAGGAATCATTGGTTAATTCGTGACTGATCAAAACGCGGCATCGGAAACTCGAGATCGTACCAAATCATGGTACGTGGTAAATGCCTATTCTGGGTATGAGAAAAAAGTCGCCGAGGTATTACGAGAACGCATTGAACTGTCCAATCACAAAGAGTGTTTCGGTGACGTACTCGTACCCTCTGAAGAAGTCGTGGAAATGCGTGCAGGTCAAAAACGCCGTAGTGAAAGAAAGTTCTTTCCCGGTTACATCCTCGTGCAAATGATTATGAATGAAGACACGTGGCAAATAGTGAAGTCTACTCCAAGGATCAAAGGCTTCGTCGGTGGTAAATTTGGGAGCCCAACACCTATCTCAGATGTTGAAGCTGACGTCATTTTGAATAGAATAGAACAAGGGAACGACCAAGCCACCCCAAAGACATTGTTTGGGGTAGGGGAACTTGTACGCATTATCGATGGTCCTTTCGTGGATTTCAACGGGATTGTTGAAGAAGTCAACTATGAGAAAAGTCGGCTTGTAGTTTCGGTAACAATATTTGGTCGCTCAACCCCAGTTGAGTTGGATTTCTCACAAGTCGAGAAAGGATAAACACAGGTATTTAAAAAAGGTGCACCGCGCGCCCTGTTGGTTCGCGGATTGCTGGACTATGTGAACGGTTATGGCAAAAAAGATTCAAACGTACATAAAGTTGCAAGTGCCTGCTGGACAGGCGACTCCTGCTCCGCCGGTGGGACCAGCACTAGGTCAGCATGGCATCAACATTGTGGAGTTCACCAAGTCGTTCAATGCTCAGACACAAAAAATGGAACCCGGGATGCCCATACCGTGCATTATCACGGTCTACACAGATCGTAGTTTCACCTATGTAACTAAAAGTCCCCCCGCATCCGTTCTGATAAGAAAAGCTGCAGGGATTGAGAAAGGGAGCGGTACCCCCAATACCGAAAAAGTTGGCAAAGTAACTCGTTCACAATTAGAAGAAATTGCCAAGATTAAAGAACCCGATCTTACGTCGGCAAGTATGGACGCAGCAGTGCGTACATTAGCAGGTAGCGCACGTAGTGCTGGTATTGAAGTTGAAGGTTTGTAATGGCAAAGTTGACGAAACGTAAAAAACTCTTCGCAGAGAAAATTGAACACACTCGTCGATACGACGTCGAAGAAGCTGTGAAAATCTTGAATGAGATCGCGCAAACGACAAAATTTAAAGAGTCTTTAGAAATCGCGATTAACCTTGGCATTGACCCGAGACGCTCAGACCAGCTTGTTAGAGGATCTACGATCTTACCCCACGGGATTGGTAAAACCGTAAAAGTCGCAGTCTTTGCGGATGGAGAACAAGCGGAAGCAGCAACTGCGGCTGGGGCTGATGTCGTCGGCTTGGAAGATTTAGTGGAGAGAGTGAAGAAGGGGGAGTATGACTTTGACGTCATTCTCGCCACTCCCAGTAGCATGCGTCTGTTAGGACAATTAGGCCGGGTATTGGGACCTCGAGGATTGATGCCTAATGCGAAGTCTGGTACCGTAACGAACGATATGGCCGTCGCAGTAAAAAATGCGAAATCTGGTCAAGTACAGTTTCGTGCCGACCGCGGTGGCGTGATTCATGGCTGTATTGGACAAATCGGACAGAACCCTACCCAGGTCAAGGAGAATATCACTACTCTAGTGGAAGATCTCAAGCGTGCTCGACCCGCATCCACGAAGGGAACTTACTTTAAGAAAATCACTCTATCCTCGACGATGGGCCCCGGTGTGGTGCTTGATGAAACATCGGTCGGCCTGTAGAGTGAACGGAATACAAGCACTACTTTGAGAAATTAGATGCCTCTCACCTTTCAGGAAAAAGAAACCATCGTAGCGGCGACCCGAGATAGCGCATTAAACGCTGTCTCCACCGTGATAGCTGATTATCGTGGGCTCTCCGTGCAAGAAGTTACTATTTTGCGTAAGCAAGCGAGAGAGCAAGGCGTTCAGCTGCAGGTAGTGCGCAATACCTTAGCAAGGTTGGCTTTGAAGGATACCACGCACGAATGTTTAGTCGAGAGCATTGTCGGTCCAACTCTGCTCGCCTTTTCGCCGGGTGATCCGGGAGCTGGTGCGCGCCTTTTTAAAGACGTGCAGAAAAAAGGTACACAAATCGAAGTGAGAGCGATTTCCGTCGCTGGTACCTTTTGTTCTAGTGAACAATTAGATGCTGTCGCGTCCCTACCAACTCGGGAGGAAGCACTCGCTCAGCTGATGTCTGTGATGCTTGGACCGGTAACTAAATTTGCACAGCTACTCCAAGCTATACCGAGCAAGCTGGTCCGCACCCTCGATGCCGTTCGAGAACAGAAAAACTCCGGTGCATAGCACCTTTAACCCTTAATTTCTACTGCGATTTATCAAGGAGAACCAACTGTATGAGTCTTAGCAGAGACGAAATACTTGATGCAATTGCTGACATGTCTGTGATGGAAGTCGTCGAACTAGTCAGCGCAATGGAAGAAAAATTTGGCGTTACCGCAGCCGCCGCCGTAGTGGCACCCGCAGCTGCTGTTTCTGATGACGGTGGTGCCGCCGCAGCCGAAGAACAAACAGAGTTCGATGTCAAACTCGTTTCCACGCCAGAAAAACGTGTTGCGTTGATTAAAGTCATCCGTGAAGTCACCGGATTGGGCTTGAAAGAAGCCAAGACTTTGGTCGATGAAGCTCCTTGTACCGTGAAGGAACAAGTAAGCAAAGACGAAGCTGAAGAAATCAAGTCGAAACTTGAAACCGCGGGCGCAACGGTCGAGCTCAAGTAGCCTTAGTCGTTCAACGTCTACATCTCACACCCCTGACCCTGGAACGTACCTCGCGTTCTCTTGCCAGTAATCCGGCCGATGCTGGATTACGCACATTTCTGAGGATTGTTTAATGGCATATTCCTTTACGGAAAAAAAGCGTATACGTAAGGACTTTAGTCGCCTTGCCGTACCTGTCGAGTTGCAGAATCTACTCGAAATTCAAACAAAATCGTACGCAAAGTTCCTGCAAAAAGACATCCCGCCGGACGAGCGTGAAGAGATTGGGCTACACGGTGCGTTTAGCTCAGTATTTCCCATGGAGAACAACGCCCAGACCGCTTATCTGAACTACGTTTCGTACCGATTGGAAGAACCCCATTTCGACATCGAGGATTGCATATCACGAAGTGCAACCTATGCGGCACCAATGCACATGACCGTACGGTTGATTCTCTATAGTCGAGAAACGGGGAAAGTAAAGTCCGCTACGGATCAAGAAGTATACGTCGGTGAAATTCCACTCATGACTCCCAGTGGGAGTTTCATTATCAATGGCACCGAACGGGTAGTAGTCTCGCAACTCCATCGTTCGCCCGGCGTATTGTTTAGTCACGATAAGGGGAAAAGTCACGCTTCGGGGCGGCTTCTTTATCACGCTAGGGTTATTCCCTACCGCGGTTCGTGGCTCGATTTTGAGTTTGGTTATGAGTCCAAGGAACAAAAAGAGTATCTTTACGTTCGCATCGATCGTCGTAAGAAGCTACCTGTTTCTCAGTTTTTGCGCGCGCTCTTTTATGTCGATGGCGTGGAATATTCAGATGAGAAAATTCTGAGTCTGTTTTTTGATTTCAACCACTATACGATCAGGCGAAGCGGACTGATTTCGTGGAACTGCGAACCAGATCGTCTGATAGGTTCACGAGCAAGATTCGATATCGTAGTGAATGATCAAATTCTGGCTAAAGCAGGAGATTTAATTACACAGCGCCACGTCCGGCAATTGAAGAACGCGAACATTCGAAAAATGGATGTACCGCGCCAGTTTCTTGTAGATCAAACGGTCGCAAAAACTATTGAAGACCCAGAAACTGGGGAGATCATAGTTCTGAGCAATACTCAATTGACCGAAGAAACAATTGATCGCATTATTTCCAGTGGTGTCAAGAAACTCGAGACGATTTACACCAATGATTTGGATCAAGGATCCTTCATTTCGGATACGTTACGCAAAGATCCTACCGACTCCAAGATTCGTTCGGTGTATGAAATTTACAGTGTCATGCGGCCGGGAGAGCCGGTTACTGAAGAAGCGGCGATTTCACTGTTTCGAAAGCTGTTCTTCGAAGACGAACGCTATGACATGTCAAAAGTAGGGCGAATGAAGTTTAATAAACGGCTGCAGTCCAACGCTAACGCCGACTGCCACTATCTTACCACCGATGACGTGATTCGAGTCTTAAAGACGCTGATTGATGTACGAAACGGTCGAGGTTTTGTTGATGACGTTGATAACTTAGGTAATCGCCGCGTACGTTCCGTCGGCGAGATGGCTGAGAACCAGTTTCGCGTTGGGTTGGTGAGAGTCGAACGCGCCGTGAAAGATCGCCTGTCGTTAGCAGATAGTGAAGGTCTAATGCCGCAGGATATCATCAATCCAAAACCCATCGCTGCAGCAATTCGCGAGTTCTTTGGTTCACATCAACTCTCGCAGATCATGGACCACAACAATCCGTTATCTGAAGTTACTAATAAACGACGAGTATCAGCGCTAGGGCCCGGAGGTCTGACAAGAGAACATGCAGGATTCGAGGTGCGCGACGTACATCCAACTCATTACGGTCGAGTATGTCCGATTGAAACACCTGAAGGTCCAACGATTGGTTTGATCAACTCAATCGCGACCTATGCAAAGATCAACGATTACGGGTTCATCGAGACTCCCTATCGTAAAGTCAAAAATGGCAAAGTCACAAAAACCATCGAGTATCTGTCCGCGATTGATGAAAGCGAATATCGCATCGCACAGGCAAGTTCTCACGTCGATGAACAAGGGAAGTTCGTACAAGAGTATGTGGATGTGCGATACAACAACGAGTTCATCAAAGCACAACCGCATGACGTGGAGTACATGGACGTGTCGCCCAAGCAGATAGTGTCTATTTCCGCGGCACTGATTCCGTTCTTAGAGCACGACGAAGCCAACCGTGGTCTTATGGGCTCAAACATGCAGCGCCAAGCAGTACCGACAATTCGAACAGAAGCACCGTTGGTGGGAACTGGCGTCGAGCGGCAACTAGCACGAGATTCGGGGGCGTGTATTTACGCGAAACGCGCAGGAGTTGTAGAGCTTGTTGATGCCCGCCGGATTGTGGTTCGGACAACTGCGACCACCCGTACTGATCCTAATGACGGCGGAATTGATATTTACAACCTCATGAAGTTCACCCGCTCCAACCAGGATACGTGCATCAATCAACGACCCATTGTGAAACCCAAAGATAGAGTTCAAAAAGGTGATGTTCTGGCCGACGGGCCGGCCATCAATGCGGGAGAATTGGCACTGGGGCAGAACATGCGGATCGCATTCATGGTTTGGAACGGATACAACTATGAAGATTCCATACTCATTTCCGAACGGATCGTTCGGGAAGACCGGTTTACCAGTGTTCATATCAAAGTACTGGAATGTTCCGCGCTAGAAACGAAGATTGGTCCAGAGGAAATCACCGCTGACATTCCCAACATCAGTCCGTCAGCACTCAACAAACTGGATGAATCTGGGATCGTTCATATCGGAGCGGAAGTCCAAACTGGGGACATTTTGGTTGGTAAAGTTACTCCAAAAGGTGAGACCCAACTCACACCTGAAGAAAAACTTCTCCGAGCAATTTTTGGTGAAAAAGCGCACGATGTTAAAGACACATCTCTGCGGGTCAAATCTGATGTTCAAGGTACCGTGGTTGATGTTCGCGTCTTCACACGAGATGGCATGCACAAAGACGCAAGAGCACGTGCAATCGAAGAAGATGAGCTGCTTGCAATAGAACAAGACTTGAATGATCAATATCGAATATTTGAGAGTGCGACTTTAGAGAAATTAGCTAATACCGTCAATGGTACGACAGCCGTGCAAGCACCTGGGCTAGATGCAGATGCTAAAGTGACCGCGTCGTACTTACGCTCCTTAACACTCAACGAGTGGCGCACGCTGAGAGTTGGGGACGATCAGATCAATCGTCAGATCGAGACCGCTATGCGTTTGTTGGATCAACGCCAGAAACAAAGAGATGAAGAATTCAAACGCAAAAAGGAAAAACTGGAACGTCCCGACGAGTTACCCCCTGGCGTCATTAAATATGTCAGAGTTTACGTCGCTACCAAACGACGGATTCAACCAGGTGACAAAATGGCCGGACGCCACGGTAACAAAGGTGTGATCTCTGTAGTCATGCCCGTGGAAGATATGCCTTACGACGAGAATGGCGAACCAGTGGATATTGTCTTGAATCCACTCGGGGTTCCGTCACGGATGAACATCGGTCAGGTGCTTGAAACACATTTAGGTTGGGCCGTCAAAGGAATAGGGGAACAACTTGATGCGTTGCTTCAAAAACAAGTAGAAGTCGAAGAAGTACGAAAATTCTTGCACTCTATTTACGGCAAAATGGATGGGAAGCCCATAGATTTTGACTCCTTGTCCAACGCGGAAATTGTCGCCCTTGCACAGGACTACCGCAAGGGTATTCCAGTAGCGACACCAGTTTTCGACGGTGCTCGCGAGAAAGATATTAAGACGTTATTAAATCTAGCAGGATTACCAGAAACTGGCCAAACCCACCTGTACGATGGACGTACAGGGAGACGTTTTGATCGACCCATCACCGTGGGTTACATGTACATGCTCAAACTCAATCACTTAGTTGATGAAAAGATGCATGCGCGCTCCACCGGCTCCTACGCACTAGTCACTCAGCAACCACTTGGTGGGAAAGCGCAACAAGGAGGACAACGTTTTGGAGAAATGGAGGTATGGGCTTTGGAAGCTTACGGTGCAGCCTACACGCTTCAGGAAATCTTGACTGTTAAATCTGACGATGTGGAAGGACGAGGCAAGATTTTCAAGAACATTATTGATGGCGATTTCCGCATTGAACCCGGTATGCCTGAATCATTTAACGTGCTTGCACGCGAGGTGAAATCTCTCGCGATTGATTTAGCACTCCAATCGGAATAAGGAGACCAAAAATGGTAGATTTTTTTAGTCCGCCTAGAAGAACGCAATCCGTAGACGAGTTCGACTCCGTCAAGATCGCGTTAGCTTCTCCAGACTTGATTCGTGCTTGGTCTTTTGGCGAGGTCAGAAAACCGGAGACCATCAACTATCGGACTTTGAAGCCAGAACGCGATGGTTTGTTTTGCGCCAAGATTTTTGGACCGATGAAGGATAACGAGTGCTTGTGCGGGAAATACAAACGCATGAAGCATCGCGGAGTTATTTGCGAGAAATGTGGAGTCGAGGTAACGACCAAGAAAGTCCGTCGCGAACGTATGGGCCATTTGGAACTTGCCGCACCCGTCGCACACATTTGGTTTTTGAAGTCGCTGCCGTCACGCATTGGCCTGATGTTGGATATCACTCTACGTGAAATTGAACGGGTCCTTCATTTCGACTCCTATATAGTGATTGATCCGTTGATGACGGATCTGCAACCCGGAATGCTGCTTACTGAGGAAGAGTACGATGAAGCTGTTGAGCGATACGGCAACGGGGAATTTATCGCGAAAATGGGCGCAGAAGGTATTCTCGAACTTCTTGATAGTATTGACTTAAAACAAAAAGCTACTGAACTACGCGAGGAGATCAATAGTACGACTTCTGAAGCGAAAATCAAGAAGTTGTCCAAACGCCTTAAGTTAGTCGAAGCTTTTATGAACTCCGGAAACAAGCCTGGTTGGATGATCTTGCGCACCCTGCCGGTCCTACCACCAGACTTACGACCTTTGGTTCCGATGGAAGGTGGTCGCTTCGCTACTTCAGATCTCAATGATTTGTACCGCCGTGTAATCAATCGCAACAATAGGCTTGAAAAGCTACTCGAACTTAGTGCTCCGGAAATCATCATTCGCAACGAGAAGCGAATGTTGCAAGAAGCAGTCGATGCCTTACTCGACAATGGTCGGAGGGGTCGAGCGATTCTAGGTACCAACAAACGTCAATTGAAATCCCTTTCGGACATGATTAAGGGCAAACAAGGTCGATTCCGTCAAAATCTGCTCGGAAAACGAGTCGACTTTTCCGGACGTTCTGTGATTGTGGTCGGGCCGGAACTCAAACTCCACGAATGCGGGCTACCAAAAAAGATGGCTCTGGAACTATTCCGTCCCTTTGTTTTGGGTGAACTCCAACGACGTGAACTAGCCGATAGTATCAAACAAGCTAAAGGACTCATTGAGGAAGAACATCCACAGGTTTGGGACGTACTTGCAGACGTGATTCGCGAACATCCCGTTTTACTGAATCGCGCGCCAACACTGCATCGGCTCGGTATTCAAGCTTTTGAGCCGAAACTCATTGAAGGTAAAGCTATTCAACTACATCCTCTAGTCTGCGTTGCTTTTAACGCTGACTTTGATGGCGACCAAATGGCTGTCCACGTCCCGCTAACGATTGAAGCACAGCTGGAATCTAGAGCACTCATGATGTCGACAAACAACATCTTGTCGCCGGCAAGCGGTGAACCAATCATCGTTCCCAACCAAGATGTTGTATTAGGTTTGTATTACCTAACACGGGACCGTATAAACGGTAAGGGTGAAGGTATGATTTTTGCCGACACTCAAGAAGTGGAACGCGCATACTATAACGAACAGGTTGATTTGCACGCGAAAGTGAAAGTTCGTCTCACTGAAGAGCAGGCTGGAGGTGAAACACATACGCACATCGTCGACACTACTGTGGGTCGCTCTCTTCTCGCAGACATCCTACCTCAGGGACTCAGCTTCAAATACGTGAATAGGGTTCTGAAACGCGGTGAAATTTCTGAACTGGTAGACTTATGTTATCGCCGCGTCGGATTAAAAGAGACTGTCGTCTTTGCAGATCAGTTAATGTACGCTGGTTTTAAATACTCGACGTACGCGGGATGTTCGATCGGTGTGGATGACTTAGTAGTGCCCGATGCTAAGGAAAGCATCGTTAATGAAGCACGTGAGCAGATTGAGGATCTCGAACGGCAATTTTTAGATAATTTGCTGTCGCCTACGGAGAAGTACAACAAAGCAGTCGATATTTGGACGCGCGCGAGCGATCAAATCGCGGCTAAGATGTTGGAAGGCATATCCAAAGAAAAGGTACTCAATCGGGAAGGCGAACTGGAAGAACAAGACTCATTCAATTCCATTTTTCTCTACGCCGATTCGAAGGCTCGTGGTTCTCCAGCACAGATTCGTCAGCTAGCGGGGATGCGCGGACTCATGGCACGACCAGACGGTACGATTATTGAGACTCCAATCATTTCCAATTTCCGCGAAGGATTGTCGGTTAATGAATACTTTATATCGACTCACGGTTCTCGTAAAGGTTTAGCTGACACGGCTCTTAAAACCGCGAATGCCGGATATTTAACTCGACGCTTGGTTGACGTCGCTCAAGACTTAGTGATCACTGAACAGGATTGCGGTACTACCAATGGGTTGCGCATCACGGCCAAAATCGAAGGTGGCGAAGTGGTTGAGCCGCTTTCCGAGCGCGTGTTAGGGCGCATCGTTGCGAAACCAGTCCACGACACGCACACCGGCGAAGAAGCTATCGCAGTTGGTACGATGATCGACGAAGATTGGGTACAACGAATCGAAGATATGGGATTTGACGAAATTTACGTGCGATCTCCCATAACTTGTGAGACCAAGTTTGGTCTGTGTGCACGTTGCTACGGTAGAGATCTAGCGCGTGGCCACCTCGTCAATGTGGGCGAAGCAGTTGGCGTTATTGCTGCTCAGTCGATTGGCGAGCCCGGTACACAATTAACGTTGCGTACTTTCCACATCGGTGGTGCGGCGTCTCGAGCTACTGCCGAAGATAGTGTACAAGTGGAACATGGTGGGTTGTTACGCTTTCAGAATATTAATACAGTACGAAACCCAGATGGTCATTTGGTTGTCGTTTCGCGTTCAGGAAAGATCATGATCTTTGATGAACGGGGCCGAGAACGCGAACGCTATGCAGTTCCCTACGGTGCTACTTTAGCTGCTGAGGAAGGAGATCACGTTATTGCGGGACAGGTTGTGGCGAAATGGGACCCCCACTACCATTTAATCATCTCCGAACAGGAAGGCATCGTTCAGTTTATAGATATGGAAGAAGGTCGTTCTGTTCGAACTCAGACTGATGAAGAGACTGGTTTGACTATATTGAGTGTAATTCCAGAGTCCGAACGGCCGGAAGTTGGTATGGGATTGCGACCGGGAATCCAACTGTATCGACCAGCAACTAAAGGCCGCGGAACTAAGATTCACCCGGATGAAGAAGTTCTTGTTAACTACAGCTTACCCGCTGGCGCGAACGTACTAGTGGATGCTGGATCAAGAGTTCACGTCGGTGCAGTGATTGCGAAAGCACCGCAAGAAAGTTCCAAGACGATCGACATAGTCGGTGGATTACCGCGGGTTATTGAACTCTTTGAGGCACGCAAACCGAAAGAAAGTGCAGTCATGGCTGAAGCTACTGGCACTGTAAGTTTCGGTCGCGAAACTCTTACAAAAGTTCGATTGATGATCACACCGGACAATGTTGATTCGGCGGAAGAAGTTGAACCAGTCGAAACCTTGATCCCGAAGACGAGGAATATTTCAGTGTTTGCTGGCGAACATGTTCAACGTGGGGAGATTATTTGTGATGGTGCCGTCGACCCTCATGATATTCTGCGGTTACGTGGTGTAGCTGATCTCTCGGAATACATTATCAGTGGGATACAGGACGTCTACCGCCTGCAAGGTGTTCCAATAAACGACAAACACATTGAGGTCATCGTACGACAGATGTTGCGAAAGGTCGAAATTGACACTAGCGGCGAGTCGCATTTCGTACGAGGCGAACAAGTGGATCATTCGGAGCTCCAGCAAGTGATCGAGAACTTGCGTGGTGAAGGGAAACAAACGCCCGAATATCGCCGTGTGTTACTAGGTATTACGCGCGGTTCTTTGGCGACAGATTCCTTTATCTCTGCTGCTTCTTTCCAAGAGACCACTCGGGTATTGACCGAAGCGTCGGTTACCGGGAAAGTAGATCGTTTACGCGGTTTAAAGGAGAATGTCGTGGTTGGTCGATTGATTCCTGCTGGTACGGGCCTTGAGTATCACCGTCGACGTAAACAACGTCGTCGCGAAGAAGTCATCATACAAGAGGGCAGATCGCGTAAAGATTCCGTCGAAGAGATAGAACGCTCGCTTGCTGAAATGCTTGCCGAGCAGGATACCACTGAAGAATCTACCGAGTAAGCTAGTAAATGAGCATGAGAATCTCTAAAATACCGTTTTTTTACGAACTACCCAACGTAATCACCGAAACCTGAGTCTGGAGGAAATTGAAACTTGGCGACTATTAGTCAGTTGATCCGGAAACCACGTAAACGACGCGTGAAGAAGAGCCAGTCGCTAGCGCTCGAGTCGAACCCGCAAAAACGCGGCGTGTGCATTCGTGTGTATACAACGACTCCGCGTAAGCCGAATTCCGCGATGCGTAAAGTCTGTCGAGTGCGGCTCGTGAATGGGTATGAAGTGAATTCTTACATTCCCGGAGAAGGTCATACACTTCAGGAGCACAGTACCGTATTGATTCGAGGTGGTCGAGTGAAGGATTTACCTGGAGTGCGGTATCACACAATTCGCGGTACTCTAGACGCGACTGGTGTTGATGATCGCCGTCAAGGACGATCAAAATATGGCGCGAAACGGCCGAGTCAGATTTAAGAAGGAGCTATTTACGGATGTCCCGCCGGCATGTGAGTGAAAAACGGGTAATTCTCCCGGATCCGAAGTACCACAATGAGACTGTAGCAAAGTTCATCAATCACGTTATGGTTAGCGGTAAAAAAGCTGTAGCCGAGAAAATCGTTTACGGGGCATTGGACCTCGTACAAAAACGTGAAGATACGGATCCTTTGGAAGTTTTTGAGAAGGCACTAGAGGAAGTCGCTCCTATTACCGAGGTGAAGTCTCGGCGCGTGGGAGGTTCGACATTACCAGTTCCGATCGAAGTGCGTCCGTCCCGCCGTGTGGCACTAGCCATGCGATGGTTGGTCGACAGTGCGCGCACACGCAATGAAAAGACGATGGCGTCGCGTCTCGCGAGTGAATTGATCGACGCTGCCAATGGCCGTGGCGGTGCGGTGAAAAAACGTACTGATACCCATCGCCAAGCTGAAGCAAACCGAGCGTTTGCACACTATCGATACTAACTACTGTATTGATACGTTTTCTCTTTTAACAGTTTCTTAGTTAAAGTTCTCGGAGTACTTGCATGGCACGTAGCACACCCTTGGGGCGCTACAGAAATATCGGTATAGTTGCCCATGTCGATGCGGGTAAGACGACTACTACAGAACGCGTGCTTTTTTACACGGGAATCTCGCACAAACTCGGTGAGGTTCATGACGGTGCGGCTGTAATGGACTGGATGGCACAAGAACAAGAGCGAGGGATCACGATTACCTCAGCCGCGACGACTTGTTTTTGGAAGGGAATGCACGATCAGTTCGAGGATCATCGCATCAACATCATAGATACCCCCGGGCACGTTGACTTCACGATCGAAGTCGAACGTAGTCTTCGGGTCCTCGATGGCGCAGTAGTCGTTTTTTGTGGTACTGCGGGTGTTGAACCGCAATCTGAAACCGTGTGGCGACAGGCGGATCGGTACGAAGTTCCCAGAATTGTCTTTGTTAATAAGATGGATCGTGCGGGCGCAAATTTCGAACGCGTAGTAGGACAAATAGAGACTCGACTAGGGGCAACTCCGGTCATGTTACAACTGGCGATCGGTGCTGAAGAGGACTTCAAGGGAGTTGTGGACCTAGTTTCGATGAAAGCTCTGTATTGGGAAACAGGGGACTTGGGACTGAGTACACGTGTTGAAGAAATTCCCTCTGAACTAGTTGATCGAGCAACGACGTATCGAGAACAGTTAGTTGAAGTTGCTGTGGAATCCAACGACGATCTAACGGAGCGCTATCTGGAAGGCAAGGAAATATCCGAAGAAGAAATTCGTGAAGCACTGCGCAAGCGCACCCTCGCGAATGAAATCGTACCCGCTATTTGTGGCACAGCTTTCAAAAACAAGGGCGTTCAGCCGATGCTTGACGCAGTTATACAGTATTTACCCGCGCCGAACGAGGTTAAAGCCATCGAGGGTACCGCTGCGGATGGCACGGTAATTTCTCGGCACTCAGACGATGACGAACCGTTCGCTGCACTAGCGTTTAAGATCGCGACGGATCCATATGTGGGAACGTTGACCTTTTTCCGCGCGTATTCGGGAGTGCTGTCAACAGGAGACCGAGTATACAACGCGACTCGTTCTCGCCGTGAACGCATAGGTCGCATGGTACAGTTGCATGCTAACAGTCGCAAAGAGATATCTGAGGTGCGCGCAGGTGACATTGCGGCGGCCATTGGGTTAAAAGACGTGACGACAGGCGACACGTTGTGTAGTGAAAACTCGATCGTGACTCTTGAACGCATGGTTTTTCCGGTACCAGTCATCCATGTTGCGGTCGAACCTCGCTCGGTGGCGGACCAGGACAAGATGTCCATCGCGTTGAGTAAGTTAGCGCAGGAGGATCCTTCATTTCGGGTCTCTTCAGACGAAGAGTCCGGTCAGACCATCATTGCGGGAATGGGAGAACTCCATCTCGACATCATTATTGATCGCATGAAGCGTGAGTTTAAAGTTGATGCAAATATAGGTAAACCTCAAGTCGCTTACAGGGAAACCATCCGGAAACCTGTTGATGCGGAGGCGAGGCACGTACGACAGACTGGTGGTCGTGGTCAATTTGCGCACGTTTTAGTACGGATCGAACCATTGGAAGATGGCACTAAAACTTATGAATTCGTCGATCAAATCGTCGGTGGTGCGATCCCGAGAGAGTACATTCCCGCCGTCGACAAAGGCATTCGAGACCAAATGACGAACGGAGTTGTCGCAGGATTTCCATTAATCAACGTCCGCGCAACATTGTACGATGGGTCTTTTCATGAAGTGGATTCCAGTGAGATTGCTTTTAAAATTGCTGGTGCCACTGCTATGCGAGAAGGTGCACACCGTGCAGACCCGGTATTATTGGAACCGGTTATGGCAGTTGAAGTTGTGACTCCGCATGACTTTCTCGGCGATGTCGTAGGTGATCTTAATCGTCGCCGCGGCGTTATTGATGGCATGGACGAGAACCCTGCGGGTAAAATTGTTAAAGCTTCGATTCCACTTGGGGAGATGTTCGGTTATGCGACCGATCTTCGATCGACGACTCAAGGTAGAGCAACCTTTACCATGGAATTTGATCGTTATGAGGAAGTTCCGGAGACCGTTGCAGATGCGATTAAAGCGCGTTGAGACATCACTGGAAACATGACATTAATCTATTACTAGGGAGAAAGAGAGACAATGGCGAAAGCTAAATTTGAACGAACAAAACCGCACGTGAACGTCGGTACGATAGGTCATGTCGACCATGGCAAGACTACGTTGACAGCAGCAATGACCATGATCTGCGCGAAAGATGCCGGTGTTGGAGATGTCAAGAACTTCGAGGAAATCGATAACGCTCCTGAAGAGAAAGCCCGTGGAATCACGATCGCTACCACACACGTCGAGTACGAATCGCCGAATCGACACTATGCCCATGTTGACTGTCCCGGACACGCGGATTACATCAAAAATATGATCACCGGTGCTGCCCAAATGGACGGTGCTATTTTGGTTGTATCTGCGGTCGACGGTGCGATGCCACAAACTCGCGAACACATTCTGTTGGCCCGACAGGTGGGTGTCCCAAGGATCATCACCTATTTGAATAAAGTCGACATGCTGGACGAGGCGGACCGCGACGAGTTTGTTGAACTTGTAACCATGGAAATTCAGGAGTTGCTTGAGAGTTACGAATTTGATCCCGAATCGCCCATTATTCCTGGTAGCGCGCTGAAAGCGATGGAAGGTGAAGAAGGCGATGACGGTGCAGGTTCTGTTCGAAAACTTGTCGAAGCACTCGATGATTACATACCGGAACCAGAAAGACCTGTAGATGCGCCGTTCTTGATGCCGATTGAGGATGTATTCTCGATTTCCGGTCGCGGTACCGTGGTTACCGGGCGAGTTGACCGAGGTATTGTCCAAGTCGGAAATGAAGTGGAAATCGTCGGTATCCGGCCGACACACAAAACAACCTGTACTGGTGTGGAGATGTTCCGTAAACTCCTCGACGAGGGGAGGGCTGGTGAGAATATCGGAGTGCTCCTACGTGGAATCAAGCGGGACGAAGTGGAACGCGGTCAAGTTCTGGCCGTACCTGGTTCGATTACACCTCATACTAAGTTTTCCGCGCAAGTTTATGTGTTATCCAAAGAAGAAGGTGGTCGTCATTCGCCTTTCCAAAGTCACTATCGACCGCAGTTTTACTTTCGTACCACGGATGTAACTGGGGAAGTCACCTTGAATGAAGGGGTGGAAATGGTAATGCCTGGCGACAATGTGGAAATCAATGTTGAATTAATTAGCCCCATTGCGATGGATGATGGTTTACGTTTTGCTATTCGTGAAGGTGGGCGAACGGTCGGTGCTGGTGTCGTAACCAGCATTATTCAATAGTCTATAGCTCTTCATAACGATTGGATTCAAACAGCCTTACCGTGAGCCTTTACGGTAAGGCTGTTCTTTCTCCACATCGGTTTTAACTGGTCCTTTTTTGTGCTTGCCGTTCTATCTGGTCAGCGTACAAAATGGTGGTTATTAGACTTCGTTGAGTTTCTATTCGGATGCCATTGCAACCGAGCTTTCCATCTGTAAAATCCTATTCCTTTACGCATTCGGGCGGGTTGCCCCGGAACCGAAGCATTGAAATATTGCAAATTTCCGTGAGGTACGGGGCTGAGTGGCCGAAGAAAATCGTATTCAGATTAGACTTAAGGCGTATGATCATCGGCTGATCGACCAATCCGCGGAAGATATCATCGCGGCGACGAAGCAGACCGGTGCGAGAGTACTGGGACCTATTCCTCTGCCGACGAAGTTGGAACGATTCACGGTGTTGATTTCACCACACGTGGATAAAGACGCTCGAGATCAGTATGAAATTCGTACGCACAAGCGATTGCTTTATATCGTTGATCCACCAGAACGAACGATTGATGCGTTAATGAATCTTGAGTTAGCGGCAGGAGTAGACGTAGACTTAAAGATTGATACGAAGTAACACAGAACTGTAAATACGAATGCGGAGTCTTCGATTTTTGGTGGCTGCGCGGTATTGGGTTCTGTTTAGTTCAAGCAATTAGAGCGAGTAGCGTGCTAACCTGTGAGATTTCACGGGTAAGGCATGTTTGAGCGTTCGTTGCTATGTTTACACAAACGAAAAACCATAGATATGGCGATTGGAATTGTTGGTATAAAAAGCGGGATGACTCGCGTATTCGCATCGGATGGCGTTTCCATGCCGGTCACTGTGGTGCATGCAGAACCAAACCGAATAACGCAGATTAAGACGGAAGACACCGATTCCTACAAAGCCATACAAGTTGTTCATGGAACGCAACCACGCAAGACTGGTCGGCATCGTCGAGGTGTTAAGCCTCTACTAGGTCATTTGGCTAAGAGTCAGACCGAAACAGGCGATAGTATGCACGAATTTCGACTGGACCGGCACTGGGTTTCCGACTCGGAACGCAATATTGAAATTGGCGAGTCGCTATTAGTTGCTCAGTTTTTTGAAGGGCAATTCGTAGATGTCACCGGCACATCCAAAGGGAAGGGATTTGCGGGCGTAATCAAGCGGTGGAACTTTCAGCGGCAGGATACTACTCACGGAAATTCACTTTCGCATCGTGCGGGTGGATCAATCGGCCAATGTCAAACTCCCGGCCGAGTTTTTAAAGGTAAAAAAATGGCTGGTCAGTTAGGCAATACGCAAGTCACAACGCAAAACTTGGAAATTGTGAAGCTCGATACCGAACGAAATACGATATTGATTAAAGGTGCGATACCTGGTGCTCCTGGAACACGGGTACTTGTACGACCGGCGGTCAAACAAGGTCTGCAGACCCCACCGACAACTACACCCGACGACGAGTAAGAATCATGGAAGTTGCACTCAACTCGGGGGAGAGTCTGGAACTCAACGATGCGGTGTTCAACGTCGAGTTCAATGCGGCTTTGGTGCAGCAAGTCGTTCAAGCCTATCTTTCAAACGGACATCGAGGAACTAAAGCGCAAAAGTCTCGCTCCGATGTACGTGGCGGTGGTGCAAAGCCATGGCGACAGAAAGGTACTGGTCGAGCTCGGTCCGGCACGCGAAACAGTCCTATCTGGCGCGGTGGAGGTGTAACGTTTGCAAATAAACCATTCGTCGCTGTGCAAAAAGTCAATCGGAAAATGTACAGGGGCGCAATGCGATGTATTCTTTCTGAGTTAATACGACAGCAACGAATCACCATCACCGAATCACTCGACATCGACCAACCCAAGACAAAACTCCTCCAACAAACTCTTCACAAACTCAAACTTCAAAACCCAATAATCGTTCTAACAGCACCCTCTGAAAATTTACAGAAAGCTGTCGCCAATTTAAAAAACGTATCTGTCCAAACTTCCGCAGGTGTTAACCCTCGGTTGTTAGTTAGCGCGGACCAATTACTCATGGATGTCGAGTCAGTTCGCGCATTGGAGGCTCGCTTAGCATGAAAGTAGATAGGCTATACACGGTTCTGGATCGCCCTCACGTGACGGAAAAGGTAACTCGACTGGGTATGCGCGCGAATCAGTACTGCTTTGTTGTTGCGAACGATGCAACGAAAGCTGAAGTACGAGATGCCGTTGAACAATTGTTTGACGTGGTAGTCGACAACGTGACGACGGTCAACGTGAAAGGTAAACCTGTTCGTCGCGCTATTCAACGGATGCCGTCGGGCAACCGGAAGAATTGGAAAAAAGCATATGTGCGCCTGAGAGAAGGTGAGCGTATTGATTTAACGAAGGAGATACGCTAATGCCGGTGGTACGAACAAAACCAACTTCGCCGGGGCGCCGTTTTGTTGCAAAAGTCGTTGATAAGTCTTTGCACACGGGCTCTCCATATAAGCCACTGCTTGAACCAAAGCCTTCACAAGCGGGTCGAAATGGTAAAGGCCGGATCACCGTGCGCCATCGTGGTGGAGGGCACAAGCAGCATTACCGAAAAGTAGACTTCAAAAGGGAAAAAGACGGCGTTCCTGCAATCGTGGAACGATTGGAATACGATCCTAACCGAAGTGCGAATATTGCATTGTTGAAATATGCCGACGGAGAACGTCGGTACATAATCGCGCCGAAGGGTGTGAAACCGGGGGCAGAAATTCGTTCTGGGTCGACAGTACCGATCCGGTCTGGTAACGCCATGCCCTTACGAAATGTTCCAATTGGTAGCCTAATACACTGTATCGAACTTAAACCTCGTAAAGGTGCTCAACTGGCACGTAGTGCTGGAACTTCGGCTCAGTTGGTCGCACGCGAAGGTAACTATGCTACCTTACGACTCCGTTCCGGAGAAATGCGTCGGGTGTTGAGCGAGTGTCGTGCGGTATTAGGAGAAGTGGGGAATACGGAACACAATTTACGCTCGTTTGGTAAAGCCGGTGCCAAACGTTGGCGCGGAATTCGACCAACCGTACGTGGCGTGGCGATGAATCCCGTCGATCATCCACATGGTGGTGGAGAAGGCAAATCGAGCGGGGGTCGTCACCCGGTGTCTCCGACTGGAGTCCCCACCAAAGGGCATACGACAAGGCGCAAACGGCCGAGCGATCGGCTGATCATTCGTCGCCGAGGACGTAACTAACGATGGCACGCTCGATTCGTAAAGGTCCATTCGTAGATACGAGCTTACTACGAAAGGTAGAAAAAGCACAAGAGAGTCGAGACAAGCGACCGATTAAAACTTGGTCTCGCCGATCGATGATCGTACCAGAAATGGTTGGCTTAACCATCCTGGTGCACAATGGCAGACAACACATGCCCGTGTTTATCACCGAAGAACTGGTGGGGCATAAATTAGGCGAATTTGCGGCGACGCGAACTTTTAAAGGACACGCTGGCGACCGAAAGTCGAAGGCAGTTTAGGAACTGGAAGGATAAACATCGGTATGCGAGTACAAGCAATAGCAAGAGGATTGCGAGTGTCCCCGCAAAAAGCGCGACTCGTTGCGAACCAGATTCGTGGCCGCAACATTCATGAAGCACTCAGTATTCTCGAACACGATGTGCAAAAGAGTGCCAAATTAGTGAAGAAAGTTCTCGACTCTGCGGTGTCGAATGCGGAACAGAACCTTGATGCTGATATCGACGAACTCTCCATCAGTGAGATTTATGTAAATGAGGGATTTCGCATGAAGCGATTTCGTGCGCGTGCTCGCGGTCGAGGAAATCGTATCCTAAAACGCACATGCCAAATCACCGTAGCTGTGTCTGATCGCCTTGATGAAGATTAGGGAGTTGGAATAGACATGGGCCAAAAAGTAAATCCAAATGGTTTCCGATTAGGAATTGTTCGTGACCACAGTTCGATTTGGTATGCCAATAAGCAAAAGTACCGAGAGTTCCTAAAGAATGATCATGAAATTCGGGAGTTCATCGCGTCCGAGTTACAGCAGGCATTCGTGAGTCGAATTGACATTCAACGACCGTCGCAAGATGCCCGAATCACGATTCACACAGCTCGACCTGGTATGGTCATCGGACAAAGGGGAGCAGATGTTGAGCGATTACGCGGTCAACTGCAACAGCGGATCGGCGGGCCTGTGGTCATCAATGTTGAAGAAGTGCGGAAACCGGAACTGGATGCGTATTTAGTAGCTTGCAATGTTGCACAACAATTGGAACGACGCGTGCAATATCGTCGCGCTGTGCGCCGCGTTCTCCAAAACGCAATGCGATTAGGAGCCGAGGGCATCAAAGTGCGAGTATCGGGCCGGCTCAATGGACAGGAACTTGCTCGATCAGAAGTCTATTCAGAAGGCCGGGTTCCATTGCACACCTTACGTGCAGACATAGATTACGCGGTAGCAGAGGCGATGACTACGTATGGAGTCTTAGGTGTGAAAGTCTGGGTCTTCAAAGGTGAAGTTATTGGCGATACAGAAGAACAAACATCAACCGCACCGCGAGGTAAATAGCACTAATCATGCTTCAACCATCGAGAACAAAGTACCGTAAACAACAAAAAGGTCGCAATCGCGGTCTAGCCCAACGTGGTAACAAAGTTTGTTTTGGAGAATATGGGTTGAAGGCGTCCGGACGAGGTCGAATGACTGCACGTCAAATCGAAGCAGCTCGTCGCGCGATGACTCGATCTTTACGGCGCGGCGGTAAAGTTTGGATTCGCGTTTTTCCCGATAAACCGATTACGAAAAAACCACTTGAGGTGCGACAAGGAAAAGGGAAGGGTTCGGTCGAATATTGGGTCGCACAGGTTCAACCGGGACGGGTGTTGTATGAGCTCGCTGGTGTGAGCGAAGCGGATGCGCGTGTCGCATTTCAACTTGCTGCGAGTAAATTACCTTTTGCCACGACCGTAGTTGCTAGACAGGCGATGTAATGAAAACAGAGGATCTACGTGCCATGTCGTTAAAAGAACTTGAAGAGGAGTATGTGAATCTCAAGAAAGAGCAATTTAATTTGCGTTTTCAACGTGCGTCAGATCAATTAGCACAAACACATTTAATTAAAGAAGCACGGCGGAACATCGCAAGAGTTAACACCATAATACGAGAGAAACGCGATGGCTGAGTCGCAAACTACGAATGCTCGAACCGTGAGCGGTCTTGTTGTCGCGAATACCGCCGATAAAACGATTGCAGTGCGCGTCGACCGACGCGTGCGGCATCCATTGTATGGAAAGATTATTGGACGGTCTACAAAGTTTCAAGTTCACGACGAGAATAACGAAGCGCAAGTTGGCGACTCGGTAAGTATTCAAGAATGTCGTCCTGTATCCAAGGCAAAGTCTTGGAAATTACTGTCGGTAGATGAACGGGTTAGGAAAGCTCAGACATGATCCAGAGTGAAACAGTACTTGATGTTGCAGACAATAGCGGTGCTCGAAAAGTGCAGTGTATTAAAGTGCTTGGAGGATCTCGTCGTCGATACGCGCACATTGGCGATGTCATTCGTGTGAGCGTCAAGGAAGCCATGCCACGCAGTCGTGTCCGGAAAGGTCAGTTATTGCGCGCAGTGGTCGTGCGTACAAAGAAAGGTGTTCGGCGCCAAGATGGATCGGTGATTCGCTTCGATCAAAATGCAGCAGTACTCGTCAATGAAGCTAAAGAACCGATCGGCACTCGCATTTTTGGGCCGGTAACAAGAGAGTTACGTGCCCGTGAGTTCATGCGCATTATTTCACTCGCTCCAGAGGTGCTCTGAAGGTGCGTCGTATTCAAGTCGATGATGAGGTGATTGTGCTGGCTGGGAAAGACAAAGGTCGAACCGGTGATGTGGTCGAACTTAGAGGCAAAGATCGTGTTGTAGTGAGTGGGATTAATGAAATCACGCGACACACCCGAGCAAGAAAACCTGGGGAGCGTCACGGTCGCCTACAAAAAGAAGCACCACTTCACATTTCTAACGTTGCGATTTTGAATCCTGAAACTGAAAAAGCAGATAAAGTAGGCTTTCGCGTTGAAGACGGTAAGAAAGTGCGCTTCTTTAAATCTAACGGTGCTACAATTGAAGACTAACGGTTCATCTAACAATCTTCACCAACGGTACATTGATGAGATCCGACCTAAGTTAATGACCGAATATGGTTTCACGTCCGTTATGCGTGTACCGAAACTTGTGAAGGTAACCCTCAATATGGGGGTAGGTAAGGCTATTGCCGACCGAAAGTTGTTGGACGGTGCGGTAGACGACCTGACAAAGATTGCTGGACAGAAACCAAAAGTCACGCGCGCTCGAAAGTCTGAAGCAGCGTTTAAGATCCGCGAGGGCAATGCCATTGGATGTAAAGTGACTTTACGACGGACGATCATGTATGAGTTCGTCGAACGTCTCATCGGAATTGCGATCCCGCGTATGCGTGATTTTCGAGGTCTCAACCCTCGGTCATTCGACGGTCGGGGGAACTATTCGCTTGGAATTACCGAGCAGATTATTTTCCCTGAGATTGATTATGACAAAATTGACTCTCTTCGTGGCTTAAACGTGACTATCACTACTACTGCCCGCGACGACGCTGAGGGACTAGCGTTGCTGCAAGCCTTTAACTTTCCTTTCCGGAGCTAACGATGGCAAAAAAATCGATGCTTGAACGCGAGAAGAGACGCCGACAGAAAGTTGCCAAATACGCGACGAAACGTGCGGAATTGAAAGCCAAGATCAATGATCGAGCTCTCGACGATGATGCACGTTGGGAGGCACAGTTACAACTACAAAAGTTGCCCCGCGATGCAAACCCTATCCGGATCCAACGCCGGTGTGAAATTACCGGTCGTCCGCGAGGTGTGTATCGCCGTTTTGGTTTAGGGCGAACTAAGCTTCGGGAGGCCGCAATGCGCGGTGAGATACCCGGATTGAAGAAGTCTAGCTGGTAGTTTCTATGAGCATGCATGATCCCATTGCCGATTTTCTTACGCGCATTCGCAACGCTACCATGGTTTCGATGCTTACCGTCTCAATGCCGAGTTCTAAGATCAAGGAAGCAATATGTCAAGTGTTGCAGGATGAAGGTTATATTCTCGGTTATTCTGTCGATAAGTCCGTAAAACCAATACTCACTGTGAAGCTGAAGTACTTGGAAGGCATTTCAGTGATTGAGGACTTAAAGCGCATGAGTCGACCGGGTTTGCGTACGTATAAAACGAAAGATGAGCTACCTCGCGTAAATGGGGGCTTAGGAATCGCAATAGTGAGCACCGATCAAGGTTTGATGACGGACCGTGCTGCCCGGCGTGCCGGTGTTGGTGGTGAAGTGTTGTGTACCGTCTTCTAAGGTGATTTGAGATGTCGAGGATCACAGAGCGAGAGATAGCCATTCCATCGGGTGTCGAAGTCGCGGTAAGCGACTCAACAATTAGTGTAAAAGGAAAACATGGTGAACTTTCGGTACCACGCTCGGACGGGGTCAGTACCGAACAACAAAACGGAATCTTGCGAATTCAGACGACCGGTACGAGTAGACACGCCCGCGCTATGACTGGAACGATTACCGCCCTTGTGAAGAACATGATCAAGGGAGTTTCCGATAAGTGGGAAAAACGGTTACAAATAGAAGGGGTAGGCTATCGTGCTCAACTTCAAAATAATGTGCTTGTAATGCAATTGGGCTTTTCTCATCCCGTCGAGTTTGTCCCACCAACAGGGATCGAACTGAATCTCCCGTCGCCGACTGAAGTGGTAATTACTGGCGTAGACCGGCAACTTGTTGGGCAAGTCGCCGCGGATATTCGAAGTAAGCGCTCGCCAGAACCTTACAAAGGGAAGGGAATACGTTATCAGGGCGAATACATCAAACGTAAAGAAGTAAAGAAATAACAAGAACATGAGCATTAAAGAACTTTCACGGCGACGACGTGCGAAGCGAGCACGATATAAGATGCGGGAGTTAGGGGCTGTTCGTTTGAGTGTGCATCGAACTTCACAACACATCTATGCACAGGTTATTGATAGTACGGGGAACGAAGTGATAACTCAGGCTTCCACGCTAGACAAGTCGCTCAAATTGAAAAAGACCGGAAATAAAGACGCCGCTAAGAAAATTGGAGAGCTGATCGCGGCTCGGGCAAAAGATATGGGAATTTCGAAGGTAGCTTTCGATCGATCAGGTTATCTCTATCATGGTAGGATCAAGGCATTAGCAGAGGAAGCTCGCAAGAAGGGATTAGAGTTTTAAACATGGCGTATTCAGAAGAAATCCGGGAAGAAGGATTAGTCGAAAAGCTCGTATCGTCCACTCGAGTCGCGAAGACCGTCAAGGGAGGTCGACAACTTTCTTGGACTGCTCTGTCCGTCGTGGGAGACGGTGCTGGTAGAGTTGGATTTGGTCGAGGTAAAGCCCGCGAGCGCGCTGAAGCAATTGAGAAATCGGGACAGGTAGCACGACGCAATATGTTTGATATTGAACTGAACGGAGTCACGCTTTGGTATCCCATCGTCGCCAAACACGGTAGCTCCAAAATATTCATGCAACCTGCCTCGGAAGGAACCGGCGTAATTGCTGGAGGTACGATGCGCGCCGTTCTTGAAGCCGCTGGAGTGCGCGATGTACTTGCTAAGTGTTATGGCTCAACCAATCCAACAAATGTCGTACGAGCGACAGTCAAAGGATTAGTCAACATGAGATCTCCTCGAATGGTAGCTCTCAAGCGGGACAAGACAGAAGAGGAAGTACGCGGTCGTGGCTAAAAAATCTGCTAAGATACGGCTGCGGCTTACGAAGAGTATTTCTGGTCGACTGCGGAAACATCAAGCTTGTGTCCGTGGCTTGGGTTTACGTCGTATTGGCCATGAAGTAATCGTTGCAGATACACCCTCCATTCGAGGGATGATCAATGAAGTGAGCTACTTGCTAGAAGTGAAGGAAGCACCCAAATCGTGAAACTTAACGAATTGACTCCTGCGCAGGGTAGTAGGAAGGCATCTAAACGTGTCGGCCGAGGTGGTTCTTCTGGATTAGGTAAGACATGTGGTCGAGGTCACAAAGGACAGTGCTCTCGGTCGGGTGGTGGCGTAAGACGAGGGTTTGAAGGTGGGCAGCTACCGTTGCAACAGCGTATTCCAACCTTCGGTTTTCGTTCGCGCATTCAACGAGTAACCAGTGAAGTCCGATTGCACGAGCTGAACTCCATAGAAGGTGAAATCGTTGATCTTCAAAGTTTGAAATCCGCAGGGTTAATTACTGCTAATATTAAAAGAGCACGGATTATTCACTCAGGTGACATTGACCGAGCCTTGACCGTTCGAGGGATCAAGGTTACGAATGGTGCTGCAGCAGCGATTCACAAAGCTGGTGGTAAGGTAGAAGAGTAGTATTGAGATGGCTACAGTCGCACCAGCATTAGCAGGAGTTCAAACTGGGACAACGGAACTTCGTAAACGCCTCCTATTTGTCCTCTTTGCGTTGCTCGTCTATCGTATCGGTACACATATTCCGGTGCCCGGTATCGATCCGGTTGCGTTGCAACGGCTTTTCGATAGTCAACAGGGTGGCATACTCGATCTATTTAATATGTTCTCAGGCGGCGCATTAGAACGTATGAGTATTCTGGCTCTCGGCGTGATGCCGTATATCACTTCGAGCATCATCATGAATTTGCTGACGATGATGTACCCCCGCTTGAATCAACTCCGGAAAGAAGGCGAATCTGGTCGCCGCAAGATCACCAAACTCACTCGCTACGGCACCTTGCTTATCTCGATTGTTCAAGGTGTAGCACTTACGAGCACTTTGGTAGCTCAGGGACTCCCGTTTGCAGGTAGTTCCATATTTGGATTTTTCTTCATTTCGCTCGTTACTTTGGTAACTGGTGCACTATTCATGATGTGGCTCGGCGAAAAAATAACCGAACACGGGGTTGGAAACGGGATATCTCTACTTATTTTCGCCGGAATTGTGTCCGGGTTTCCTGCTGCAATCGCAGGAGCTTTCGAAATGGCCCGAGAAGGATTGATTTTCATGCCATTTCTCTTTTTAATCTTGGTCTTTGCGATCGGTTTGGTTGGATTCGTTGTCTTCATCGAACGAGGGGAGCGCCGGATCACTATTCATTACGCGAAGCGACAGCAAGGTCGCCGTATGGTCCAAGGACAAACAAGTCATCTACCGTTTAAAGTAAACATGGCAGGCGTGATTCCGGCAATTTTTGCATCGAGTTTATTACTTGCACCAGCCTCGATGTCGCAATGGTTTGGGCAGAATGAAGGCTTGGGCTTTTTGCAAGAGATCTCGTTGATACTGAGCCCGGGACAACCACTTTACATTTTGTTATTTGCGGCTGGGATTATTTTCTTTAGTTTCTTCTACACTGCGATTGTGCGCGATCCCAAAGAACTTGCAGACAATTTAAAACGACAGGGTGCATATATTCAAGGTATTCGTCCTGGACAACAAACAGCAGACCACATTGATGACGTTACGACCAAATTAACCATTTTTGGATCTTTGTACGTTACGTCTGTGTGCTTGGTTCCAGAATTGATGCGTGCTTTTTTCGACATTCAATTTCAGTTAGGCGGTACCGCATTATTGATTGTCGTCGTAGTCTCGATGGACTTCATGTCTCAGATCCAGGCACACTTACTTTCCAGTAATTACGCGAAATTAATGGAAAAGTCGAACTTACGAAATTACAGTCGTAGAACACGTTAGGCGAGCATAAAGAGTCCAAGAAATCGTGAAAGTCAGAGCTTCGGTAAAACGTATGTGTAGGAATTGCAAGATTGTGCGTAGGAAGCGCGTCATCTACGTGATTTGTAAGAAGGAACCGAGACACAAACAGAGACAAGGTTAAGAAGTATGGCACGATTTTCCGGGGTCAACATACCGGACAATAAACACGCAGCAATTTCGTTGACGTACATTTACGGCATCGGACGCACAACAGCGAGACAAGCTTGTGAATCTGCGAAAATTGCGCCAGATAAGAAGATTCAGGATCTGTCTGAGGATGAATTGAACCGTTTGCGAACAGCCGTAGATGGACTTACCGTGGAAGGAGACCTTCGCCGGATCAACTCAATGAATATTAAGCGTCTCATGGATTTACGTTGTTATCGGGGACTGCGTCATCGGCGAAACTTACCGGTCCGTGGGCAACAGACACAAACGAATGCACGTACCCGTAAGGGACCACGCCGAATTATTAGGAAATAAATATGGCTGAAAAAGGGAAACGAGGTTCGCGCGAGAGCGCAGCTGCGCGAAGACGCGGCAAACGCATCGTTACGGACGGTCTCGCACATATTCATTCATCATACAACAATACCATCATTACATTTACAGATCGACAAGGCCGAACTATAGGCTGGTCGAGTGCGGGAGCCGCTGGGTTTAAAGGTACTCGTAAGAGTACGGCATTTGCTGCGCAAACCGCTGCGGAAAGCGTAACCACCAATATGGTCGAAAATCATGGGTTGAAAAGTGTTGATGTGTACGTCAAAGGTCCTGGCCCAGGCCGAGAATCGTCAATACGAGCAATGAATGCTGGTGGATTACGGATTAACAGCATCACCGACGTCACGCCCATTCCACACAATGGGTGCCGTCCACCGAAGAAGCGGAGACCGTAAGGAATTTACCATGGCACGATACACCGGACCAAAACTAAAACTCTCGCGGCGCGAAGGAACTGACTTATACCTCAAAAGCGGTGTTCGTCCTATGGACGAGAAGTGTAAAGAGAACAAGATTCCCGGTGAGCATGGTGCTCGTCGCGCGGCAGGTGGTGGTCGAATGTCCGATTACGGGATTCAACTACGGGAAAAACAGAAGGTACGTCGTCTGTATGGGGTCCTTGAAAAACAGTTTCGTAATTACTATAAAAAAGCAGATCAGCAGTCGGGCGCAACTGGAGTGAACTTACTACTCATGTTGGAATCACGGCTGGACAATGTCGTATACCGGTCAGGTTTTGGGTCCACGCGTGCTGAAGCACGGCAATTGGTAACCCATAAAGCAGTCAGGGTGAATGGCGCAGTTGTGAACATACCGTCGTATCAAGTTCAGCCGGGCGATGAGGTTTCAATCGCTCAGAAACAAAGGCAACAGCATCGAATAGGTATGGCGACGGAGCTTGCGAACTTACGCGGTTACGTTGAATGGATTGAAGTCGATGCTGAGAACCGGAGCAGCGTGTTTAAACGATTGCCTGATCGAGAAGAATTACCACGCGAGATTCAAGAAAATCTCATCGTAGAACTGTATTCCAAGTAATTTCACAGTCTACGCTTAATACTCGGAGGAATATCTAACCTATGAAAATAATGGGTACGGACCTGTTGCTAGCAAGTGATCTAGAAATTGAAACTCTCAGCCCAACTCGGGCTCGTGTTGTGCTCACGCCGTTGGAGCGAGGGTACGGACACACGATTGGAAATGCGCTCAGACGTATCCTCTTGTCATCCATGCCTGGTGCGGCGATTACTGAAGTCACCGTCGACAATGTGTTGCACGAATACTCCACTCTCTCGGGAGTCCGTGAAGATATGTTGAGCATCTGTCTCAATCTCAAAGGAGTTGCAGTCCGCCTAAACGGGCGCGATGAGAGTTCGATGCGCTTGTCGGCTACTGGTCCAGGTGAGGTATCTGCCGGCGATTTCATTCATGGAGATGACATTCAAGTTGCAAATCCAGAACATCATTTGTGCACGCTAAACGAACACGGTTCAATTCGAATTGATGCGGTTGTGGCACGCGGTCGCGGTTATGAACCTGCAGATCAACTCACAATTAGTGAAGAAGATAAGGTGATTGGTCGCTTGCGCTTAGATGCGTCCTTTAGCCCCATGCGGAGCGTTGACTACAAGGTGGAGAAAACCCGCGTAGAACAACGCACCGACATGGATAAATTGATCTTGATGCTGGACTCGAATGGTACGATTGGACCAGAAGAAGCAGTGCGGCATGCGGCGACGATATTAACCCAACAACTAGCACCTTTCGTCGATCCTGATTTACTGAAAGAAGTTTTCCAAGCCCAGGAAGCAACGAATATTGATCCGTTTCTCTATGAGTCTATAGACGCATTAAATTTAAAGACTCGATCAATCAATTGTTTGAAGGGAGAGAATGTAGCAACGATTGGCGAGTTAGTACAACAGACCGAAGAAACCCTCTTTCGTACTCCAAATTTGGGTAGGAAGTCGCTCACCGAGATTAAAGAGGAGTTAGCTTCTCGTGGTCTCGCTTTGGGAATGACGATTCCAGGTTGGAAACAACCGTCGTAATACAGCCGTATTTCATAACCCACACGTTAGACAGATCTGGAAGTAGAATCGATTATGCGACATTTAAAGACTGGTAGACACCTCAATCGAACAGCTTCACATCGCAAACGAATGTTTGCAAACATGTGCGTATCACTCATCGAGCATGAACAGATTCAAACTACGGTTCCGAAAGCTAAGGAGTTGCGGCGATATATTGAACCACTCGTTACTCGGGCACGCGAAGATACTGTTGCAAACCGAAGATTGGTATTTGCTCGGTTACGGAGCAAAGCCGCCGTAGGGAAACTGTTCACGGAACTTGGACCACGTTTTCGAGAGCGACCAGGTGGTTTTACCCGCATCGCAAAGGCGGGATATCGCCAAGGCGATTCCGCCCCGATATGTTTTATCGAATTTGTAGATCGGCCTCAAGAAGATCTGACCGAAGAAGACTAGCCACCGCCGCAGTAAAAGATACTAGGCGGTTTTAGCCATCGTCCTAGCACCGATTAGAGCTTGCTTGAGGAAGGTACTCGTGTGCGATTCGGTACATCCGGCGATTTCTTCGGGCGTACCTGTGGCAATGACTTCGCCGCCTTGTGCGCCACCCTCGGGGCCAAGATCGATGATCCAATCCGCAGTTTTGATTACATCCATGTTGTGTTCAATTACTACGACAGTATTACCGTGGTCTCTAAGCCTAGTCAGTACGCTCAACAGCAATCTAATGTCGTGGAAGTGCAATCCCGTGGTAGGTTCATCAAGAATATAGAGATTTCTGCCTCGATCTCTTTTCGATAATTCTCGGGAAAGTTTGATTCGTTGAGCTTCGCCACCTGAGAGAGTGGTCGCGCTTTGTCCCAGTCGCATGTATGAGAGTCCGACATCTAGTAACGTCTGAAGTTTTTGATTAATCGCCGGGATCGCCGCAAAAAACTCATGAGCTTCTTCCACCGTCATGTCAAGCACTTCGTGTATGTTTTTACCCTTGTATTTGATTTCAAGAGTTTCACGGTTGTAGCGTTTACCGCCACAGGTCTCGCAGGTTACATAGACATCTGCCAAAAAGTGCATTTCGACTTTAATCAAGCCATCCCCACGACAAGCTTCGCAACGACCTCCTTTTACATTAAAACTGAATCGGCCCGGTTTGTAGCCACGAATGCGAGCCTCGTTTGTCTTGGTGAACAATTCTCGGATAGGTGTAAAGAGCCCAGTGTAGGTAGCTGGATTGGAGCGCGGAGTACGACCAATGGGACTTTGGTCAATATTCACTACTTTCTCTAAGTTCGACAACCCTCGAATCTCATCGTATGGCAATGCACTAACACTTGTCGTACGGTTGAGCAGGCGTGCGGCTACAGGGTAGAGTGTGTGGTTCACCAATGTTGATTTTCCGGAACCTGAAACACCTGTCACGCAAGTTAGCAAGCTTATTGGAAATTCGACGGAGACACTTTTTAGGTTGTTCCCGCGAGCACCTTTGATAGTGATTGTGGCTTGCTTAGAGTACGTTGCACGGTTAGGTGGAACTTCGATTGATTGTATTCCATTTAAGAACTGTCCTGTTAGAGATTTGCGTTCGTGCAAAACCTTCGATAACGGTCCCTGGACAACAATCTCACCGCCATGTACACCAGCATGCGGTCCGATGTCGACAATGTGATCCGCGGTACGTATTGCTTCTTCGTCGTGTTCTACCACAATTACGGTGTTGCCAATATCCCGGAGGTGCGTCAAGGTTGACAGTAGCCGAGCGTTGTCCCGTTGGTGCAGTCCGATTGAAGGTTCATCAAGGATATACATCACTCCAACAAGCCCGGCACCGATTTGGCTCGCTAATCTGATGCGTTGAGCTTCGCCGCCGGACAAGGTGCTCGCGGCGCGATCTAGAGTCAGATAGTTCAATCCAACGTTAACGAGGAATTGCAGTCGCGCTTGAATTTCCTTTAAAACTTTTTCCGCGATTACCGCTCGTTGCCCAACTAACGCTAGTTCTGCAATGAATGCCAGGGCTCGCTCGATAGAAAGCGCGGTGATGTCTGCAATGGAAGCGTCGTTGACAAATACGTGCCGTGATTCTTTACGTAATCGACTTCCCAAACACCCAGAACAATGTGTTACGCTCATAAAGGGTTGTAGCTTCTCACGAACATCTTGAGATGTGGTGTTCTGATATCGACGTTGCATGGTGCCGATGATGCCACGAAATCGAATTCTGTGCGTTCTTTTACGAGTCTTACCATGAAATTGCACCGGTAGCGGTTCCGATACCCCAAAAAATAACGCTTCCTTAAACTTTTTTGGGAGTCGTTTGTAGGGTCGGTCAATTTCGCAATTCAATTGACGGGCAAGTGCTTCAACTATTGCCCATTGCCATGAAGTTGACCTATCCCAACCAAAGATTGCACCTTCTGCTAGCTTTAAGCGTGGGTCCGCGACGACAAGATTCGGGTCAAATTCAACTTCCGTTCCTAAGCCATCACATGCGGCACATGCTCCAGCTGGGCTATTGAAGGAAAACATCCTCGGTTCGAGTTCACTAATGCTGTATGAGCATAGAGAACAGCCAAACTTTGAAGAAAAAGTTTGTTCCTCCCAAGTATCGTCAATAGGTGCTACGATAGCTACTTCATCAGCAAGTTTGAGCGTTGTTTCAAAGGACTCAGCCAACCGCTGCTCAATGCCCTCGCGTACGACTAAGCGATCGACTACCACTTCGATCGAGTGTTTCTTATATCGGTCAAGATTAGGTGGGTGTTCTAGCGTGGTGACCAATCCGTTGACTCTTGCACGGACAAATCCATTGGCGACTAAATCAGAAAACACATGGACGTGTTCCCCCTTACGTTGCGACACTATTGGTGCTAGCACCATGATGCGAGTCTCCGTAGGAAGGTTCATGACGGCGTCGACCATTTCGCTAACGGATTGAGCTGTCAACGGCAAGTGGTGTTCAGGACATCTCGGTTCTCCGGCACGCGCAAACAAAAGCCGTAGATAATCATAGATTTCTGTGATGGTCCCGACTGTCGACCGGGGATTGTGAGATGTCGATTTTTGTTCGATCGAAATCGCTGGTGAGAGCCCTTCTATGTGGTCTACGTCAGGTTTGTCCATCATGGAAAGAAACTGCCGAGCGTATGCCGATAGAGATTCGACATATCTGCGCTGTCCTTCCGCGTATAAAGTGTCAAAAGCTAAGGAGGATTTCCCTGAACCAGACAGACCGGTAATTACTGTGAGTTTATCCCTAGGGATATCAAGGTCGACGTTCTTTAAATTGTGTGTGCGCGCACCACGAATAGAAATATGAGAACTTGGTCGGGTCAATGTTTGAACTTCAAAAGATTAAACTGTTAAGTTTAGCAAGTGTTTGAGTACTTTTCAATCGCAGAGATGAGATTTACCTAAGTGGTTGTTTAGAATTTGAACTTCGCTCCAGGCCCCGTCAATGAATTACGAAATATTGAGTAGTCCCGTTGGACCTTTATTGCTTCAAGGCGAAGATTCAAAACTCAAACAACTTTCTTTTCTCAAACGTCGAAACACAAAGCTCTTTATCGATCCATCGTGGATTCGTCGGACAGACTATTTCGTAGACATTAAGGAACAACTAGTCGAGTACTTCCATGGTCAGCGACGAGAATTTGATATTGAACTTGATTTCGGAGTACCGGATACTTCTTTTAGTGCGCAGGTGTGGAGGGAACTGCAACGAATTCCGTATGGAGAGACACGGTCTTATCGAGACATCGCGTATAGTATCGGTCGGAAAAAAGCCTTTCGGGCGGTGGGCCAAGCTAATCATCGTAATCCAATCGCGATTATCATACCATGTCACCGGGTGATTGGGAGTGATGGAAAACTCACGGGATTTGGTGGAGGACTTGATACAAAAAAATATTTACTCGATTTGGAAACAAAATCGTCCGAAGGAAAGACAAGTAATAATAAGTCGACATCAATTCATAGAACAGGCTTATGAATACACTCATGTATGATCAAGTCCTACGCTAGTTTCTTCGTTAGAGTCTCAGTTTGACCGCTGAGCGTGTACGTTACTTCAAATACAACTGTTTCAAAATCACGCGATCGGGATGTAAGTACGGAGGTGCAGGAGTTAATCGGTCAAGAAACTCGTACAAACTAGATTCCACCGTTCGGATTGGTTTTCGGCCCGGCAATTCAAGCTGGACAGCACCAGTAGCGTTATTTACTGCTAAGAAATAAGCTGACGCTGGATCCGTACACGCAAAAAAGATACTTAAAGGCGAACGACTCCTTTTTTGTGCGAGCGCGTGCCCAATAATGTTGTCTCGCAAGCGGTCGCGATCCTCGTCATTCCACAGAAACATGAGACTAACGTGCCCTTCGTTGCAGGTTGCCTCGAGACCACCTGACCAGTACGAACCGTAGTACTCTTTAATCGATGGATGAATTTCTGTTTCGAAGGCGTTTTCTAAGCCGGAAAAGTCATCCGCGTTTTGTCTCAATTGTGGTCGCCATTCGATCGCAGTGACCTGTGCTAGCTCTACAGGAGCACCAATCTCACAGGGAGATCTCCATTTAGAGTCGTATTCGTTCCAAAGTTTGGGGTACTGCTCGAGAGTCTTCTCAATGAAATGATCTAAAGCGACCATAGATCGCTCAAAGCTTATGGTTCTTCAGATGGTTTTAGCGGTGCATCGGGTTCGCCACGAAGTTGATTGTTCTCGTCAACCTCTTCCTGTGTGCGCCGCATCCGAGACCGTCGCCATTCGTCGTATCGAGCACGTGCACCCCGAAGTGCACTCGTTACTTCTCTTCGCTCTTCCTCGCTGAGTTGTACGTACATTTCGACAAATACTGCATCTGCGACGCTTTGGGCACTATGGCGAATCAACCAGTAGTTGTCGATCGAGAGTTCGAGTTGCTCCCGGTTTAATTCTTTCGCAGTCAACTCAAGATATATTTGAGTCTGTGCGTCACGAAGTTTTCGGTAATGTGGTCGAACGTCTTCTCGAAGCTGTCCAAGATAGTCTGGCATCAACTCTTCGATGCGTTCTTCAGATAGTGATCGGGTGATCGCCGACATCGCAAAGCTAGGATCTGCCATCGTATCGGATCGATGCGAGGCTAGATGGTTACCAACAATATATGAAACTAGGGCTAAGTTTACGACCACCGACACAAAAAACGCAACGACGATACGTCGATCTTTAGTCATTAGCTAAGAATAAGATGTTCGTATAGTCTTCAAAGTGAACCGTAGTGATTTCGTCCTCAATATTCGTGGAGTGTTGCGCTTGCGAAAATCCAATGAAAAATCCCAATGCTAACGGTACAACGGCTAATGCTGGTTTGAGAATCCAATTGGTACAAATTCGTAGCCAGGTTCGATGAAGAGGTTTTGACGCGACAACGACATCCATGATTCGTCGTTCTAGTCCTTGCGGTGTTGGTACATATAACGCTTGCGGTAGTAATTCATCGACTATTTGTGCCTCCCGTAGTAATTTTCGCGCGGTTTCGGAAGACTGAAGCAAAGCTTGAGCCTGTTGGCGATCGCTCTCGTTTTCCCAAGTGTCGAGATTAGGACCCAGACGGTCTATTGATTCTTCAAATTTCGTTAGTTCCATTTTTTATCCTGTTTCTCTTAAGATCGATCCGCAAGTTTCACACGAAGAGTCTTACGTGCCCTTGAGAGTAGCGACTCTACTGCGTCAGGCGAAGTTTCCAAAAGTTCAGCGGCTTCGATTTGAGACCATCCTTGTACTTGGCAAAGTAAAAATGCTGTCCGTTGTCGCTCGGGTAGCTGTTGTACTGCCTGTTGTATAGCAATAGCTAGAGTTTCATCTCGACGCGCGGAAGTATCGGGAATTTGAGACAAGTCAACATCTTCGACGAATTGTGCTTTCTGTCGGCGAAAAAGATCAATACACAGATTGCGAGTAATTTGGTACAGCCATGTGGAGAACTGTACTTTGTTCGGTTTCCAAGTTTGAGCTCGAGTCCAGACTCTCAAAAACGCTTCCTGCGTGATTTCTTCCGCTATTTCGATACTGTGACACATGCGGTAAGCGTAGGCATGTAATCCGTGTAGGTGCCGATTCATGAGCTGTCTAAACGCGAGTTCATCTCCTTGTTGTACGCGATACATCAACGTGGAATCCGGTTCTTTGTCTTTCAACGAACAAGTTCGCCCCAATGGTTACGATCACGATACAGGACACTAAGCAACACTAGTTATCGATTTGAATCAGGTCTCACTGATTGCGTCGAACGTGAACTACGACTACTTGAACCCCAATTCCAACGTCGCGAGTCCCATGATCGTGATTGGCTCATTCGTACGCTTCTCATCAGCTCACGGTTATCGATCTTGGACAGTTCCGACCTCGAAAGAGTTCCACTACCATCTTTGTCGACTTCTTCCAAGTCGGTTAGGTTGGCATTGAACTCTAAGAGTTCAACGCTCCCGTTGCGGTCCTTATCGTAGAGAGCAATTCCTTCTTCAAGCATATGCGTTCGAAGGACTGATCTGCGGTTTTCATATTCTTCCCGCGTCATAAAACCATCGCCATTGATATCACTTAGGGCAAAAGCATCCATATCCTCGTTCCAACGGAGGAACATGCTTGAGGCTAACTGAGACCTTTGACGACGCAATCGCAACTCTTCGTTGCTAAGTTCGGCGGTTTCTTCCTCAGTCAAATTTGCAAGATCGATTTCATCTAAGGAGATGGATCCGTTTTCGTTAGCATCCAGTACTTCAAAAATTTCCGTTGAACGGTCACGAATGTCGGTGATTGATGGTTCCTGCGACTGCCACCGCCAGCTACTCCGGGAACCCGAACTACTTTGTGCATATACGGTCCCAGCTAGCAGGACCATACCCACAACTGCTAGGCAGAAAAGTTGTATCCATGACTTCATTGATATTCTCCGTTGAGAAAGCATTTCACGTACTGTTAACTACGAGAATCGCAGTTTTTTCCTTCGTTGACTCATTGTATCTAACACTCATTTTATAGCGCAAACTAAGAAGTTTATGGCAACCTTCACTAATATACATATATACATATATCTATATTTTTCCATGCACTATAATTTCAGTTTATACGGTGTATCGCTTGTTAGCGCAACATCGACCGAAATTCAACGAGCCCGTTGGAGTACATAACTTGACCTATTCAGCTTAGCAAGACCATCTCGTTGTCTGCGAATTCTCAATTTGGTCTCCTGAAGTTACGACGGTTTCTTCCGCTGTTCGTGACGCAGTTTCTCGGTGCGTTTAACGACAATCTCTATAAAGCCGGACTCGTAGCATTGTTTACGTTTACCGTCCTCGTAGCAGAAAACCATGAAGACATTTACGTGATTGTTGCACAGGGATTGTTGTCCCTACCATTCTTCCTGTTTTCGGCGACAGCTGGCACCTTGGCTGATTACTACGAGAAGTCTCGCTTGATTAGCTATGTCAAGTTTGGTGAACTAATCATTGCATTTCTCATTGCGTTGACGTTTTGGTCTAAGCAACCAATGCTCATGCTTGGAGTTTTGTTTTTACTTGGAACCCAGTCTGCGTTTTTCGGTCCCTTGAAGTTTTCGATCTTGCCACAACATCTGGATAACACGGAAATTGTAGGAGGCAATGGTGTAGTGGAGATGGGTACTTTCGTTGCGATCCTACTCGGTACGATTATGGGGACACAATTAGTTGGGACCGAGCAAGAAAGAGATGTCGCGTATGTTATGCCCATTGCGTTGACCTTATTGATCATTGGCGTAGCAGTGGTCGGATTAATCTCTTCGTTTTATATTCCACGAGCTCGTTCCCATTTAACCGGTAAACCCAGCTGGAATCCAATTAAAGTAACTCGTCGATTATTGAAGATCGCAGGCGAACGTCGTTCGGTCATGCGTTCAATACTTGGAGTTGCTTGGTTCTGGAGTCTCGGTGCCGTTTACTTAGCACAGTTCCCGAACCTCACCGAGGACTATTTGCACGGCACGAAGAGTGTGTTCACGCTTCTCTTATCAATCATTACGATTTCGATTGCATTAGGTTCTCTCACGTGCGAAAAGTTATCCCGCCGGCACGTAGAAATGGGACTCGTTCCTATCGGTGCTTTTTTCATAAGCGTTGTCGGAATCGATCTATTCTTTGCGTTGAACTCTATTCCTGAAATGGCCCCAAGAACTGTAGTGGAATTCTTGCAAACACCCAGTTCTTATCGAGTGATAGTAGAGATGATTTGCATCGGTTTCTTCATGGGAATTTATGTAGTGCCACTTCAGACACTGATTCAGGTACGTACTCCTGTGGATCGGAGAGCTCGGGTCGTAGCCGCCAATAACGTTATGAACGCTCTGTTGGTCGTCTGCGGTGCACTTTGGTCTTTGATTTGGCTAAAGGTGTTCCGATGGAATATTCCTTCACTGTTCCTCTTTATGTCGATATTCAACGCAGTCGTTTCGGTCTACATTTTCTTACAAGTTCCCGAATTCACCATGCGTTTCGTGGTCTGGATGCTTTCACATTCCTTATATCGCGTTGATCATGAAGGGATAGATCTGGTTCCTGAAAAGGGTGGGGCACTGATTGTTTGTAATCATGTGAGTTACATAGATGCCTTAGTACTCGCTGGTGCGGTACGGAGACCAATTCGCTTTGTTATGGCGAAAGATGTGTATGACACTCCGTTTTTGAACTATTTATTCCGCGCGTGTCGAACGATTCCTATTGCACCAAAATCCAAAGATCCGGGCACATATGACCAGGCTTTTGTCGACATTGAACAAGGTCTCCAAGAAGGGGACTTGTTGTGTATCTTTCCTGAAGGTAAGTTGACTCCCAATGGAGAGGTGGGAGAGTTCAAGAGTGGCGTAATGAAGATTCTTGAGACTACACCAGTGCCGGTAATACCCGCTGCTTTGAAAGGATTGTGGGGTTCCAAATTTACACATCATGGTGGCGGACTATGGAAAGGTTCCTTGCAGTTAAGATCGAAATTAGGTGTTGCTATCTCGGCACCTGTCGAAGCACTTGATGTTGATTTGCAAGCACTCAAGAGCGAAGTGTTGCGACTTCGCGGTGCTCATCGCTAAATGCTAGATTCTGTATCGAAAATTCGAGTCCAAAAACGATCGGCTCCCAGACGATTCCCAATATATAGACCACACTGGCACGAACGGCCTGAGAAGTTGCTGGAGCGCGAAATTTTCTCTGAGGCCGAATTAGATTGGATTCGTATTGCAAAGGACAATAATATGGTGATCGCCGCGTACGCAATCGAACAGTTGGATACGTGGAACTTCTCTGTGGTATCGCTCTCTGTGGCAGGGCCATACCAAGACCAAGGTTTAGGTCGTTGGATGCTATTTCATGCAGTTGGGCTAATTGAGTCGAAAGGTGGGCGCGTAGTACACGTACGTTGTGCTGAATTGCTCTGTTTCGTTAAAAAAGCCGGCTTCTCCAGGGTATCATCTGACCACTACGTCCTAGAGTTACCGCCGGAATAACCACAAGCTCATGCCGTTACAGCATGTAAATACAGAAGACTTACCTCACATTTCTGGTACCAAAGTCGCAATAGTCACCTCGAAGTGGCATACAGAGCATGTCACCAACATTGCTGATCAGTGTGAACATCTACTAGTTCGACACGAGGCAGAAGTTGAACGCCACCAATTACCGGGAACTTACGAATTCCCACATGCAGTGCGCGTACTCAAAGAGAGCGATCCAATGTTGTCGGCAATCGTCTGCATAGGAATCATCTTAAAAGGAGAAACACAACACTTTGAGATGATTCTCAATTCTTGTGCGTATGGCTTAACGAAAGTATCCTTAGAACACGACATCATCGTGATTAACGGGATCATTCCTGCTACCGATATGAATCAGATTCTGGTTCGTGCAACCACCGACCAAGTTAACAAAGGAGTTGAACTTGCTTGCGCCGTAGTGGAAACTGTTGCCTGGACCAGAAATATCCGCAAGCAATAACTGAATCTCTAGCTATACACGAATCTGTAGCTATTCCTATTTGAAACCACCCTTACTACCATTTCCCCAAAAAGTTCTGTTTGGTCAACAGTACGGAAAGTGCGACTCGATTGCTTCTCAGCAACCTTGTAGTTCGCCAAGAATTCACCGTTTGTTGTCCCGTTTAGATCTTGAACAGTACTCGTTTTCATGTGAATACGATAACCCCGTCAATTCGGTACCGCAAGTAAACAGCAACTACCAATACGTCCTAAAAGTAAATAAAAACAAGATCCACGTTCACGCGGTAGAAGAATGGGGTGCGATCGCGGCTCTGAGCACGATAGCTCAATTGTGGGTTGGATTTAACGGACGAATACCCGACTGCGAAATCTCCGATAGACCAAAGCATCCATGGCGTGGTCTGCTTGTAGACGTAGCTAGACACTTTATCTCCTTACCAACACTATATCGTTGTTGCGATCTTATGCATCACTACAAGATGAATGTCCTTCACTTGCATCTGACAGACGATCAAGGATTTCGTTTTGGTAGTGAACGGTTTCCCGAACTCGTTTCCTCAGACCACTACTCGCTGGACGAATTGAGATTACTCATTGCCTACGCGGCGGACATCGGAATTAGAGTTGTACCGGAACTCGACGTACCCGGTCATACAACTTCCTGGTTGGTTCATCATCCTGAATGGGGTTTCGGTGACGTAAATGAACATAAACAGAAAGAATTTGGTGCTCATCGAGATTGCCTTGATCCATCCAACCCGAAAACGATGGACGCGGTTCTCACGTTGTTCGAGGAGGTAGCTAACACTTTTCCTGACGAATACGTCCATATTGGTGGAGACGAAGTCGACCCTCATTTTTGGGAAAATTCGCCAAAGGTCCAAGCGTGGGCTACCAATTTGCAGCTTGAGAGTGTAAAAGACATTCAAGCCCATTTCACTCTCGAAGTGTGTAATCGCTTAGCTCAGTTGAATAAAAAAACTATAGTTTGGGATGAAGCCTTGCATGAGACTCTACCTCGAACTGTTACGGTTCAAGCGTGGCGCGGCTTGCGTGCCCGCGAGACGTCGGTAGCAGCAGGCTATCCTACGATAGTCTCCGCGCCGTACTATTTGGATCTGCACTACCCAGCGTCTTTGCACTATGTCTATTCACCCGATATGTCGCCGCGAGAGTGGCATGAAGCGGACGCAAAAGTCAGAGTTAATGCTGTACTGGCTCACGTTGAAGAAGGTGTGCGCTGGCATCAAGATTTTGGAGATTTTCCGAAGCTACCTCAAGGTGAATCCGGTCCGATACTAGGTGGTGAAGCATGCATGTGGTCGGAATTGGTTACTGACGAACTCCTACATTCGCGAATTTGGACACGTGCTCCAGTCATCGCCGAACGCTTTTGGAGCGATCATGACGGTATAGACGTCGAAGACATGTACCAACGACTCAGCTCAAACTTGGAAGGACTACGAAAATTAAATTTTCCAGATCTGAAGAACATTCAAACTATTCATCCATGCACGGTATTGAACCCTCTCTTTGAAATGCTGGAACCGGTCAAATGGTACGGTCGTACACTCACGATGGACCGTGTCCTTGCACGTGCTGCGGGGCACGACGAAAGCATATACGAACGCCCGTACAATCAACAAACTCCTCTTGATCGAGTCATAGACAGGATTCCTCCAGAAAGTCTCGCCACTTTTCATTTGACACAACGTGTCAAGCGCGGAGAGGATATTTCACCGTGGATTGTCGGATGGCAAAGTCAATTTATTGCTTTTGACGATTGTGTTACGAAATACCCAGAGTTGTCTGAACTCCGCCCAGCTTCCGAAGCACTTGCAAAAATTGCAGACGTGGCGTTAGGATTGACACCATATGATCCAACACTGCTCGGACCATTTGGCGAATATCTCTTACCTATCGCAATAGCATTTGCTGATGATTCCTAGCGACGTCGCTACTCAATGGGAACTGTCTGGTTCAGCGGTCAACCTTGGCTCGGGACTAATCAATGACACCTACTGTGTTGACGAACGTTTGGTACTACAACGTATCAATAGTCAGGTTTTTACTAATCCAGAGAGCTTGGTCACAAATTTTCTAAAAGTCTATGAACACGTTCGCGATTTGGTGCCTAAGCTCGTACCGACCGTTACGGGTGAATTTTGTTATGAGGACAACAGCGGATATTTTTGGAAGTGTATGGTCTACTATCCATCGAGAAACTTTCAAACTTTACCGGACGAGATGGTTTATGCTGCTGGAAGAGCTTTTGGGCTATTTTTGCGCCGATTAAGCAACTGCAACGCTCGATTGCAGCCGGTGATCCCAAATTTTCATCGATTCGATCATTATCTAGATGTTCTTGAAATTGCTGGGGACGGATCGGAAGAGCACGTTGATCGAAAACTAGTCGACAAATGTCGAGAGATAGTAAATACGAAAACACAAACTGGGGAACTGCAAATTATTCACGGCGATTGCAAAATCAACAATCTTTTGTTTGATCTTCACAGTGATGAAGTTGTTCGTATCGTTGATGCAGATACGTTGATGTGGGGATATCCTGCTTGGGATTTTGGCGATCTAGTACGTTCGATCGCAACAGGAAGAGAGCGCAGCATGCGACTCAAGCAAAGATTACTGTCCGTATGTCAGGGATTTTTTGAGCAGTTTCCAGTCTCAAAAGAAGACGCAGAACAATACGCCTACGCACCGATATACATGAGCATGATGTTGGGTGTACGGTTTTTAACTGACCATATTCTTGGTGATCGTTACTTCAAAGTAGAACGAATCGGTGAAAATAGAAATCGAGCATTGGAACAGTTCGAAAATGCAGAGTGTTTCAATTCGATGTATAAAGAACTATATGGCTCCATATGTGCCTGTATTGATAGCTCGGAGTAACGGTCCTCGACCATTGGATAATTAGCAGCGTTTGCGAATCAACGTTTATGAAAACAGAACATGTGAATGTAATGTACAGGCACAAGCTATATTGGCTGCTGTGCATGTCTTGTGTAGTCGTTCTAGGAGGGTGTGTATCTTCGTCGTACCGGCCGTTTCAGATATTGTCGACTGGCGATCTCGTTTATCCTGAGGAAGCGAAAAAAGCACGAATTACCGGGACGGTTACGGTGCGCTATGATATCCAAGTTGACGGAACGGTCACCAATGTGTCAGTCGTGAGCGCAGAACCTCCAGGGGTTTTCGACTCCGAAGCCGTTCGATACGTACGTACGTGGGTTTACCTTCCTGCGAGGAAGGACGGGACTCCGCAGGTAACTGAGAATGTCGAAAGCGATATTACATTCAAGCTCGCAGAGTTGATGGACGATCCGCCTAACTATTAGGTGTGGTCATTGGAATCCGGTAAACTATCAAGTAAAACCAGCTTAAGAGTTTCGGCAAGTGTTTCCATATCGTTTCTGCGATTGTACCAGGTCCAACTATACCAAGAGTACAGCATGAAAGCGAGCATCCCGCCTGTCAATATAGCGAGTGTTCCGTATAGGAACCACAGTATGGGTTCGTCATAAGTATGTGCAATAACTATGCGAAATATTCCCAGACCAAAAAGTGTAAGAACTGCTATATGTACTAACCAAAAGAACACTCGACTATAAATCGGAAAAGTAAAACGACCAATAACATGAGCACCTAATCCAGCCTCTGTTATTCGCGCATATAACACTGGTTTACCAAGTATTAACAATGGTACTCCCAAACGGTATAACTTGACATTTTCTTTACGCGTACGCGCGACTAATCTCTGGTTTTTTCCAAAAATTGCTTTAATCAATGAATATTTCTTTAACCTTTTGGTTATTTCCCCCATTGGCACGGTCGTTTGAGCATTTAATTCGACTCCTTTTATTGCGAATTTAATAGTTCTTATAAACATGTTCGATAATGGCAATTCGAATGCGGGTAGTTAGAAAAAATGCGGTAAACCGACAGGCTTGATATTATTTCAGGAAGTTTCTATCGTTTTAATTGTGTTCCACTAAAATACAATAGTACTAAGTAAAAATAAACCTATTAAACGGTTGGAAAGAGTGTTTTGATAGGTCAACATTATTTGAACATTTGGACGGAGAGATATTGAACCGATGGAAGCAAAGTCTTTTGCGGAGTTTATTGCAAACGAGCGTAGTCGTATCTTAGGACTGAAACGAGAATACGAACAACAAATTAAAGATATTGAGGAACAAATAGCCGCTCTTGATCGGGAAATGGTAGCTATCCTGCAATATGAACGTACCGTTGCTGGTAGTCGAAGCGTTTCAGGAAATCGACGTACTCAGATCCTAAAATTAATTCGGTCAGAACCTGGTATTCGGCGAAAAGCCATTTGCGAGGGGTTGGGAATCGATGTAAGGAGCAACAAGGCACAAAATGTTAGTGTTGCATTGTCGAAACTCGTCCAGGACGGTGAAATTCGTCGCGATGAGTCGCGCGCCTATTACCCCATCAGATAGCACCGATTAATGTGTCGAACTCGGCGACGCAAGAGTACGCTAACTCTCGTCGGTGTTCTTTTTCGGTGGTACTATTTTTTTCTTCTTAGGTCGCGAATTGCCGTTTGTACCTCGAATAATCTTACCGCGTCGGGTACGTAAATCGCCTTTTCCCAAAGTTTAACTCCTATCGATTAACCTTACAACCCCCAACACTCAAGGTCGTCGGGGAGAAGTATTTTACCTTCAAACTCTTTTTGGATTTGTTCAACGGAGTGTGCTTCCCGACCCTTTGTACGCCAGCCGCGACCTCCCAAGGCGATAAAACGTGGTTGCGCGTTCTTTGCAATTTTCGCAATTTCTTTCGGTAACAAATACTTTTCGGTATTGGGTCCTACACTACCAACGGGCAGAGCATGTGTAAACACGATGATGTCGACATCTTTCGCAAAAGTTGTTACAAGGTCTTTGCGATTACTGAATGCCAACGCAAACACTAATGCATGGTCTCCAATATCTACCCGCCAAGCGAGAGTTGGTACATTTGCGTGGTGGACTGGAATAGCGGACAACTGATAGGTTTCAGTACCGTAATCGGACCAACGTTGACGACCTATGGCTAGGATGTCTTTACTTCGGATGGAGTAACCTAACGTATTAACAGGTTTTAGTACAGGCGCAAGTTGTGGATAGGCACTGTCTTCACCTAGTAACTTTTGTAATGTATCAGTAGTTGAGAAGTGTTCGTCGTTGCCCTTCGGTCCAAACACCCACAAAGGTTTGTCTCGATACGCCCGAGCGGAACTCGCGATCATCGCAGGGATATCCGCAGTCTGGTTTATCGTGTTCTGAGTGAGCAAGATCGCGTCGATATCGCTAAATTTAGCTCCACTTTCGTCGAAGCGTGTCGCGGTTCCCTCCCCGACGTTGATCAACAATGTTGCGGTGTTGTCAACCCAGATCAGATAACTCTCCGTAGCGCGGCGATTGTCTAGATCAAAATCACCGGATCCTAGAACTTGGAGCCAAACTCCTTCCTCGCCGCAATACTGTCGTGACGAGCTTTGACCTTGCGTGTCGATCCCCAGAATTAGGATACTTGCGAGCAGTGTTAGTATTCGGGTCATCGTATTAAAGATGGCGTACCTCCTCCATGATGTGACTAGGGTCAACTTCGTCCGGCATGCGCCAATCGGATCGTGGAGACAGGCCGATCGTTCCTACTTTGGGTCCCGGTGGTAAAGTCGTGCGTTTAAATTGGGAGCGGTAAAAGCGATCGACAAAGATAGTCAAGTACAACTTCAAATCTTGCGGTGTGTAACTATCGGCGAACGCAAGTTTAGCGAGCTCGTAGAGTTTGCGAACGGTTGCACCAGTACGCATAAAGTAATAAAGAAAGAAGTCGTGGACTTCATAGGGACCGATGATTTTCTCAGTTTCTTGGGAGATTTTCTCCCCTTTCGGTTCCAACAACTCGGGTGATGAAGGAGTTTTCAGAATGCGATCTAAGACCGATCGAAAGTCGGACTTGGCGAATGTTTGCGAGTACCAACGCACGAGACATCGAACGAGGGTCTTTGGTACGCCCACGTTCACGTTGTAGGAACTCATGTGGTCACCACTATACGTGCACCAACCGAGCGCAAGTTCGGACATGTTCCCAGATCCCACGACGATTCCGTCGTGTAAATTAGCCAGATTGAAGAGAATTTTGGTGCGTTCTCGAGCTTGAGCGTTTTCGAAAGTAACATCGCGAGAACCATCATGTTCGATTAGTTCGAGGTGTGTCTGGACCGCATCTTTAATGTCCAGTTCCTTGAGTTGAATTTTCGTTGCCGAGGCAAGTTCGCGAACGGACGTTAAAGTGTGTTTCGAGGTGCCAAATCCAGGCATCGTAACAGCGATTAGTTGTCCGTTCCATTCAGTAAACGCACGAAGTGCTTCAATACTCACTAAGAGCGCAAGTGTAGAGTCAACTCCACCGGACAGTCCGAGCACGAGGTTTGATTTCCTGGCAGCTTGCATGCGGCGTGTCAGTCCAAGAACTTGAATATCAAAAATTTCACTTAATCGTGTATTTAGTTGGTCATCGTCGTTCGGTACAAATGGGGTCGGGTTGACCTTGCGCACAGTCTCCGTCAATGGCGGTGTCGGAGGTAAAGGAATATCCAATATTTCGTCGTCCATATCTGGAGGTGGAAACGTAGATGATCGAGCGCGTTCAAACGCAATACGGTGAATGTCAAAGTCGACGATCAACTGTTTGTGCAAGTCCAAATGGCGCGCTGACTCACCTAACAAGTCTCCGTTTTCATAAGCGAGTAGATGTCCACCATACACGGTATCTTTTGAGGATTCCGATGGTCCGGCACTAGCCATCATGTATGCACAAGCACATTTAGCACTCTGTACCCGAACTAAATCACGTCGATAGGCTGTTTTCGTGACGAGATTATTGCTCGCAGAAAGATTAAGGATTAATTCAGCACCGTTAGCAACCAACTTATGAGATGGTGAATTCGGTACCCAAAGATCCTCACAGATTTCGATACCAAACTTCACGTCCATCCCAACCGAAAATGTTTGGTTAGCACTAACGATAAATTCCTCTCCTTCAAGCCGGCAGAGCCATTCGACATCCTCGCCCGAAGTAAACCATCGTTGTTCATAAAATTCGCCGTGGTTCGGTATTGCGATTTTCGGTACAGCACCTACGACTTCGCCTTGGGCGCAGACAAGAGCACAGTTCAGTATTTGTTTCGTGGAGCCGAACGTCAAGGGAGCACCGAACACTAGCACCTCTTCTTTCGACTGAGCAGCTAAGAAGCAAATAGCGTTTATGGTCTGTGCTCGTAATTCATGAGTGTAGAACAGGTCCTCGCAGCTATATCCCGTTAGGGACAGTTCTGGAAATAACACGATCGCGCATCCAGCATCAGTCATTTCTTGGTAGTGCCCGAACATGATCTCTGCGTTCGCCTGAGGATCGGCTAGTTGCGTTCCAGGAGCAACTGCGCCCACGCGGACGAATCCGATACTTCGGTAATCAAAATCAACCATGTTGCAAACGTACCCGGGACACTAAAATCTTCTCATATTTTGCTACTCTGAACTTATTATCGTCGCCGTATCTTGAACTTCGAATTCTCTAAAGAACAGGAATTGCTCAGAGGACAAGCTCGTGCTTTCCTTACCCAGGAATGTTCAACTACTGCGGTTCGGAGAATTTTAGAAGGGAACGAACCTTTTGATAAGGAATTGTGGAAAAAAATATCTGATCTTGGCTGGTTAGCTACCGTAATTCCCGAAGAATATGAAGGTTTAGGTCTTAGTTACTACGAACTCGCGGTCATTGCAGAAGAACTTGGTCGTGCTCTCGCTCCGGTCCCGTTCGCGTCGTCAGTGTACTTAGCTGCTGAGCTTTTGTTGCGAAATGGATCTCCGGCGCAACGAAGGGAATGGTTGCCAAGGTTAGCGTCGGGAGAAGTGATTGGTACTTTAGCTCTCGCTGAGGATCTTGGTAGACCGACACCTCAGAATGTGCAAACCGTCGCACGGAACGGGAAGCTTACGGGCAAAAAAATTGCCGTACCGGACGGAGACATTGCAGATTTAGTGATGGTTCTAGCTCGTTCTGATGAGGACAAAGGTTTGAGTCTCTACAGTGTCGAATCTCGTGATCTCGTAAGCGAGTCTGTTGAGACTATTGACCCGTCGCGATCCCACGCTAATCTGAAATTCGATACGTCGTCAGCTGAGTTAATCGGCGTAGTGGGACGTGGTTGGGAGCAGGTTAACGATGTGCTTGATCGAGCAGCTGTTATGTTCGCCTGGGAACAGGTTGGAGGAACTGAAAGCGCGCTGACACAAGCCATCGAATACGCCAAGTCTCGTTATGCTTTTGGTCGGCCAATAGGTAGCTTTCAGACGATCAAAAACAGACTAGCGCAGATGTACGTGAAGCACACGTTAGCTCGTTCGAATTGTTATTGGGGAACGTGGGCTCTTGCTGGAAATCATGCAGATTTACCTCTTGCCGCGGCGACTTGTCGGGTGAGCGCGATCCAAGCATTTAGCTACACGACTAAAGAGAATATTCAAACACATGGCGGGATGGGCTTTACGTGGGAGTTCGACTGTCACTTGTACTACCGGAGATCTAAACTACTGTCCTTGAACATAGGCAGCGAACAATGGTGGCAAGATCGCTTGATAACCGCTCATGAACGACGAAATAGAGCTGCATAAAGGTTTTACGTTAAGAGATACGACAATTGGATTTCAACGACACACCGACAGAAGCTAGATTTCGGCAAGAAGTTCGAAGTTGGTTGCAAAACAATGAGCCAACCAAGTATGAACTAGCGGGATTGGATGAGATACAGCGGTGTAAGCTTTGGCAACGAAGGAAATATGATGCGGGTTGGGCATGCATTCGTTGGCCAGAAGAATTTGGCGGTCGAAACGCTTCTGTAATTGAACAGGTAATTTGGCGACAGGAGGAATCAAAGCGGAACGTACCCTCCGGTATATTTGACATCGGGATAGGGATGGTGGCACCGACCTTAATGGATTGGGCAACTAGCGACCAAAAGCGGCAATACTTACCTGCGCTAGCCTCGGGGGAACACATTTGGTGTCAATTGTTTAGCGAACCTTCAGCCGGTTCCGATCTTGCTGGAATAAATTCACGTGCGATCCGAGACGGACAGAACTGGGTTTTGAATGGGCAAAAAATATGGACTTCAGGCGCACATTACAGTGATTTCGGAATCCTTGTCGTACGAACCAATCCCACTGTACCCAAGCATGAGGGATTGACTTATTTCGTCCTCGACATGAAGTCTCCCGGAATTGACGTTAAACCGATCAAACAAATATCCGGGGCTTCAAATTTCAACGAAGTTTTTTTCCGAAACGTACAAGTACCAGACACGCATCGATTAGGGGCGGTAGGCCAAGGTTGGCAAGTTGCACTCACGACTTTGATGAATGAACGGGCAGAATTAGGATCGGGAGATGGTAATGTTGCGTTCAAGAGTGTCTTCAATCTTGCGAGTCGTTTAACTATAGATGGTCGTCCCGCGATTGACGATTCACAAGTTCGAAGTGCGCTGGCAAACTGGTATTGTCAAGAGAGCGGTTTGCGCTACACAGAATATCGTGCTCTTACTGCTCTTTCACGCGGTGAAACTCCGGGTCCTGAGCACTCTATCGGCAAGCTCGTTGGTGCTTCAAAAGTTCAGGATATGGCCTCATTCGCTTTGGATTTATTGGAACTGGCTGGGATGCTTGCAAATGTTGAACGCGCGAAATACTTTGACGCGTTTTTAAATTCACCCGGATATCGCATCGCCGGTGGTACGGATGAAATCATGCTCAATATACTAGCGGAACGTGTTTTAGGATTACCGCAAGATGTGCGTGTCGATAAAGGTATTCCCTTTGAAGAGGTACCGTCGGGAGGTTGAATACAATGCTGGGCACGATTTTTGCTTTTCTTTTAACCATATGGTAGGAGTGCTGATATGGAAGTAGTAATCGCCGTTGTCGTCGGTTTAATTTTGTTATTCGCCCTTGTAGTGATTCTGCGAGCCATTCGCATAGTACCTCAAGGATTTCATTGGACGGTTGAGCGCTTTGGTAAGTACACTCGAACGATAACGCCTGGACTGAATCTGCTTACGCCGGTCGTTGAGGCAGTTGGACTGAAATTCAACATGATGGAACAAGTCCTAGACATTGCAGCTCAGGATGTGATTTCCTCGGACAATGCACTGGTAACCTGTGATGCAATTTGTTTTTATCAGGTGCTCGACGCGGCTAAGGCCGCATACCAAATTTCGAACCTAGAGCTTGCAACTAAGAATCTTGTAATGACTAACATCCGTGCGGTTCTCGGTTCAATGGAACTTGATGAAATCCTATCGAATCGAGATCGAATTAATGTGGAACTACTGAAAAAAGTTGATCAAGCGACCGATCCGTGGGGTACCAAAGTTACGCGCATCGAAATTCGCGATGTAGCCCCACCGGCCGACTTGGTAGAAGCCATGGGACGACAAATGAAGGCTGAGCGAGAGAAGCGAGCTCAGATATTGGAAGCGGAAGGAGAGCGCGAAGCGGCAATCCAAGTCGCTGAAGGGCAAAAGCAGTCAGCCATTCTTGAAGCAGATGGAGAGTTGGAAGCAGCTCGACGGGAAGCTGAAGCACGGGAAAGGCTAGCGGAAGCCGAAGCAAACGCGACTCGGATGGTGTCTGAAGCGATCGCTCAGGGTGATAACCAAGCGATAAATTACTTCGTGGCGCAGAAGTATGTTGATGCACTCGGGCAACTTGCAACTTCTCAAAACAATAAAGTCATGATGATTCCGTTGGAAGCAGCCAACGTAATCGGTTCGATTGCAGGGATTAGCGAAATCGTTAAAGAGATTTCACGAGACGACTCTTCGCAAGGAGGAATACGACGATGAACAATATGTGGGCTCTTATTTGGTTAGGAGTCGGATTGGTTTTTGGGGTAGCAGAAGTTCTAGGAGCTGGTGGATTTCTATTAGGAATTGCTGTTGCGGGAATTGCGATGGCAGTCGTTGCTTTCATCTTTCCAAATTTGGATGCTATCGTACAGATTGTCATCTTTGCAATCACTGCGACCACCGCAACCTTCATTTACTACAAATTCTTTCGTACAACCGATCCCAAGAAGGATGTTGAGTGGCATGACAAAGTCGGAAGTATGGTGGGTACCGAATTTGTCATGGAAGATGCATTGAGCAGCCCTGGGCAAATCAGCACGCAAATTGGCGATACTCGGTGGTCGGTACGTTCTGATACTGCGATCCCGAAAGGAACGCGTGTACAAATTGTCGGTGGTTCATCGACCATATTAGATATCGAACCCAAATAACGACTATTCAGAAACAGACTTTCCGAAGACTAAGTGTCAGAGTAAAGTCTTAAAGTTAGCACGCAAAAGTGCCATGGAGAGCAACTACCCCTACCTATAGCGATACGTTCATTTTGCTCGCGATCGATCTCTATAGGTTCAGATCGTCGCGACTTTGTGAGAGAGCATATCAAGAAACTCTTTTTCTGTGCCGTGTTTCAACCTCTCAACTCTCATGGTCGAAAAATTCACTGGGCACGCCTACTCTTCACTAGCGCGCACAAACCGCATAGCATCGAAAAAGAGTTGTTCTGTCCCTAGCTTTGGTTTGATGGTGACATCTACGGATCCAGCCGTAAGTTCCGCACGCCCGATTGTGTGCCAACCGTAGTCGCTTTTGTACACTTCAGTCTCAAACGTCTCTTTTTGATCACCGTTTGAGATCTCTATTTCGTACCCTCCCTCGAACTTGCCTCGGAAGTACGTTCGTCCCGATACCATCATCCGTCTTTTCCGGTGTCCGATGTTTTGAGCACCACGAATATCTGGGACGTGGAACTCGATTTGCCACTTATCTCTGGCAGGTAGCTCAGATTCCAAGAACACTTTCGCTTTCTTCAAATTTTCTGTATAAACGAAAGACTTTCGTGAGGTACCCCACGCACCACCGAAGTCAAAAATTTCCAAATTTTTATCGTAGGAGATAATTCCATCGTCAACGTGCTGGACAGGTAAATCGACATCGTCGATGACAACGCCATGAATTGGTTCCGGTGCCCAAGTACTTGGCCACGTACCTTCGAGTGGATCTTGCTCCGCTAGATCTCCGACCGGAGATTCGAGTTGCACCAATAAACTGACCTCATTCACGAACGATACATCGGATGACGAGAGATTCACTCGGTAAGGAACGCGTGATGTTACGATCCCAACTTCCCGGCTTGAGCCAGCTGGGATTAATAGGCGTGGTCCTCTGTCGTAAACCGAATTGTTCAAATTTGTTAACCAAAGTTCTCGATCTTCCCCTGAACTCATTGAGAAACCAGACTCGGTTGCCGGGGGAGCAACGCGGAGACTCGAGTGAAACACTCCCGTGGTGCTTCCCGAATTGGCAACAGCAAATCTAATTTGGTAGTAAGTTTTTTGGGTATCCGGATTTATGTGTTGTGAATACGTTGCTGGAGAAAACGAAAAATGAAATTGCTCAGTTTCATCAAACCATCCAGCCATGATTTCTCTCACGGGTAGATCAAGCGAATCAGCGATGTCGAATACATCGGATACATTAATGTTTTGATATTGAAATATGTTTGAAATTTCTTGCAAGAGTAACCTCGAGTCCGCCCGGCCAAGAATCGTATATATTTTCTCTGCTAGTGCTATACAGCGTAGTCGAATCGCTTCTTGTCTTAGGGCGTTGGGTTCGAGATTTGTGAGAGTTTGCAAGCTATTGTGAACAGCTATATTTACTACTGCGTCGCTTTCCAAGAAGCGTCTGAAAACCACTCCCGTTTGATCGATATGTCTAGTGTATCGTTTGACATAGGTGGTCAAGGATTTTCGCATAGACAACTCGTTTCCTAAGACCATTTGCAGTGTAGCTTCGTCCATCTGCTGCACCATACCGTGAAAGTCAGCTAGAAACTCTGCTTTCGGCGATATTCTTCTAACTTGCATCGCGCGAGGAAAGAAAACGCTCGGTGAATAGGGTGTGGGATTAGGTGGTACCCGAGACCATGTGTGATTGTGAAGGTAGGACAATATCTTCTTCAAGAACAACCCTTCAGATCCTACAATTCCTGTTTGAAATTCGAAGTAATGGTTGGGTAAGCTGAGAGCTAAGTTCTCACCATTGTGCCGTGAGTCGAAGTAGCTTTCAAGTTGATTTCGATACATGGGTGTATAGTCGAAATCTTCCCCTCTAAATTTCGGGATGGGTCTCGGGTTTGATGCAATAGCACCGTGCTCTCGAATTAAATACGTGCACGGTTCCGTCATAGTAGAGTTCATCAAACTTCCTCCACCGTAAAGTCGCAGGTTACTCGGTACTGCTATTAAACGATAGGAATCACAAGGGAAGGAATACCCTAAGGCTCGTGCCTCCTCAATCTTGTCGATCAACCATGATTTGAAGACTGGCAAGTATTTCTCGTTGTCTTCCTTGGTTTGATATGAACGTAGGTGTCGATCCGAAGCGTACAGTTCCAACGACAGATCAATGGGATCTAGGTAGGTCGCATATTTGTTCATATCACTCGCATACAAACTAATACCAGCCATTGGTGATCGAGAGGTAAATCGGAGCGCGCGTAATCTTTCGTCGGTCGAGCTAAGTTCTTGTGTGGTAACGTTCCCGGTCAATGTAGTCACCCAATTTTTCGGTACCGTAATGGACAAATTTGCTTCTGTGAAGTCGATGCTGCCGGCACCCAGTGTTGACTGCATGGTCGAAGTCGGTAGCCAATGTGTTGCATGGGGCAACGCGACGTACTTTCGATCAAAGACGCTAGCACTCATTCCATAATAGGAGATTAATTGGTCCCAAAAAGGTACTTTTTCTACATCGAGAGCACTGTCGTGATATCCGTATAGGGTGTTGGGTTTTCCTCGATATTGAATGGTGATTTCCACACTTTCGCCGGGATCTATCCCTCGACGTAAAGTCACGCGGAGACTGCTCCCATCTCGTGCAAATGGAAGGTCCCCACCATCATCCTGAACCCAATTAACTTTGAAACCAGGGTTGAGCCAGAACACTAACTCATCTCTTGGTGCAATGTTGTCTGTCGAAGTCCCAATGATGGTGATCTCAGCTTCCATAGCTTTTCCGGGTCTTAGGTCAACTCGTCCGGTTATGCGCTGAAAATCCAATGTCATGCCGTCCGTACCATGTATAAGATGCCGTTTCCAACTACTTTCGTTCGACGAGTGATTGAACCAGCTCGCGAGTAAGATCGAGAAACTTATGCAGGTGATCGCACCAAAGTGTCCGATTAATATCGCACGGATTCTTTCTTGCTCATCGCGCCGCGATTTCAACCAGGTTGCGCCGACGGTCAATGTCGCACCCAGGCAAAGAAAGAGGATAAACCGAGTGTAATCGAGGAATTTGAGCTTATTCCCAATCATGTCTGAGGCTACATCTCCAACAAGGGGTAAAAATTCAAAGAAGACGAACTGGTTAAACGAGACACGGGTGAATAAGTAGATAGCGAGAATGACTATCGCTGCACTCGCGAGGAGACCCAGAATTGCAACTTTAAAAGTCGCGTAAACGTAATAACAAAGTAAACTAACAAAGTTGAGCGAAACAATCGTGGTAAAGCACAAAAAAACGCTCACACTCACGAATTCAAACGGTTCAGCGACATCGGCATTGAACCATCCTTGTGTAAGTGTTACTAGGTACACACCGAAAATGAAGCCGATGATCGGAAGTGCACACAGTAGCGTTGAAGCGAGAGTCGCGCTCAGAGCGTGAACAAGGTTTCCAAACGGTTTTGTTAGCAATACTTCTTCGATCCGAGAATGGGAATCTTTGGCGAGTGTTCGAATACTTAGGAAACAAGAAACCAACATCATGAGAACAAGGGGAATTCCCCCCAAATAGATCACCATGTACCTTGCTGGCGGAGAGGTTTCACCTTCCCAAAAAGTCGTGGCTTGATCGACAAAGTACAAGTTGTACAGAACGAAGGCAAAAGTGATCACAAACAGTGCAGATCCCCAATAAAGGGACTGTTGTAATACTAATTTGACGTGATTCTTGAATAAAACGTTAAACACTTGTAGATGCTCCGACCTACCTTCAACGACTAGGATGTTACGAACGAGCACAAGGTCATTGACCTGCGCGCAGAGATTGAGATGAAACTCTGTCGGTTTGTGGGAATATGGGCTATTTCCAGACTGTAGGTTTCAAATATCTCTTATTCGCGAATGGTGGAACTTTCTTGAAGCTCGTTATACAGGGAATTAATATGTACATATGTTCCACGTGGAACACTTTGTTGTCTAGTTAAACGGTCTTACTGTTATGTTAATCTATGGGTACTTTGAGAGTCGATCATTGGTCGATTGAGATTTCGCTTCCGAGGGGTAGTCGCATTGTTCGATCTATCACTATCAACGTTCAAAACGTCCGTGACGTGATCAATTGATATTGTTGTTTCCGGTGAGAAAAGAACGTTCTTCACCATGACCTAAATTCAGTCCAAAAGTGAGCTTTGCATCGCGACCTTGTTTCGTGCATTTCTGCTACAACAAATCTTGTTGTTCCTTGTGATTGCAAAAATTGCCCCTAGTTATTGTTTATGGCAACAACTGCAAGTATGTGACAGAAAGTGAGATTTGACAAACTAACTCTAGGATTCCAGCAGGCACTCCAGGATGCGCAGAGCTTAGCATTGAAACACGACCATCAAGTTTTAGAACCTGTTCACGTTTTGGGTGCCATGCTCAAACAAAAAGACGGTACCATTCCAAGCATCTTGGCGATTGCTGACGGCAATATGAAGGGAATTAATGAAGAAATCGACAAGAACCTCGAGTCCTTACCACAGGTTACGGGTGGCAACGGTGAGGTCGTACCTAGTCGCACCCTAACCCGTGTGTTAAACACCACGGACAAACTCGCTCAGAAGAACGAAGATGCATACATTGCGAGCGAATTGTTTTTGTTAGCAATCATCGAGGTGAATGACAAGATTTCCGAAATTCTCTTTAAATGGGGTGTTCAAAAAGAAGCTCTCAAATCTGCCATCGAAAGTGTTCGTAAAGGAGCTAAAGTAATTGACCCTGGAGCGGAGGAGCAGCGAGACGCGTTAAAGAAATACACCATCGATTTAACTGAACGTGCAGAAAGTGGGAAGTTAGACCCCGTGATCGGTCGCGATGATGAAATTCGACGAACTCTTCAGGTCTTACAACGTCGTACGAAGAACAACCCAGTATTGATTGGCGAACCTGGCGTAGGGAAAACTGCGGTTGTCGAAGGCTTAGCCCAACGAATCGTAAATAAAACCGTACCTGAGAGTATGAAGCGCATGCGAGTGCTCGCTCTGGACATGGGTGCAATGTTAGCCGGCACGAAGTATCGTGGCGAGTTTGAGGAACGCATGAAGGCTCTTCTGAATGACTTAGCACATCAAGATGGTTCAGTCATCCTTTTCATTGACGAACTACATACGTTGGTCGGTGCTGGGTCAACTGAAGGTTCTCTGGACGCAGGTAACATGCTCAAGCCAGCACTTGCACGAGGTGAACTGCGTTGTGTCGGTGCGACGACACTAGACGAATACCGGAAATACATTGAAAAAGACGCAGCCTTAGAACGTCGCTTCCAACGGGTACAGCTAGACGAGCCTTCCGTTGAAGACACGATTGCTATCTTACGAGGACTGAACGAGAGGTACGAGGTGCACCATGGGGTGGAAATTACCGATCCGGCCTTAGTAGCGGCAGCCACTTTGTCGCACCGGTATATCTCTGATCGACAACTCCCGGACAAAGCGATTGATCTCGTAGATGAAGCCGCAAGTCGAATCCGTATGGAAATAGACTCCAAACCTGAAACGATTGATCGACTAGATCGACGGTTAATTCAGATGAAGATGGAGCAAGAATCTCTTAAGCAAGAAACTGATGATGGTTCGGTTAAACGATTGGAGGAACTAGACGAAGCGATTAATACCGCGGAGCAGGAACTCAATGAGTTGAATAAAGTATTGCAGTCTGAAAAAGAAATAGTTTCGAGCACACATCAAGTCAAGGAACAATTAGAAACAGCTCGCATGGAATATGAAGCTGCAGAGCGTCGAGGTGATCTTGCCCGAATGTCCGAGCTCCGCTACGGAAAGATTCCAGAATTGGAAAAAGCCGCTCAGGTAACCGTCGATCCTCAGGGACAAAATGGTAGCTTCAAACTATTGAGAACCAAAGTAACTGAAGACGAAATCGCGGAAGTTGTCTCTGCGTGGACTGGAATCCCTGTGGCGAGAATGTTAGAGAGCGAACGCGAAAAGTTGCTTCGCTTAGAAAAAGTTTTACACCGTCGAGTTGTCGGTCAAGATGAAGCAGTAAATGTAGTCGCGAACGCAATCCGACGTAGCAGAGCTGGTCTCGCGGAAGAGCAACGTCCCAATGGTTCGTTCCTGTTCCTCGGACCAACTGGAGTTGGCAAAACTGAATTATGTAAAGCCTTAGCAGAATTTCTGTTCGACTCAGAAAGTGCTCTTGTTCGATTGGACATGTCCGAGTTTATGGAAAAACACTCCGTGGCACGTATGATTGGTGCCCCTCCTGGATATGTCGGTTATGACGAAGGAGGTTATCTCACAGAAAAAATACGGCGCAAACCTTATTCTGTGTTACTACTTGATGAGGTCGAAAAAGCCCATCAGGATGTATTCAACATATTACTGCAAGTATTGGAAGATGGTCGACTGACTGATGGTCAAGGCCGTACAGTAGATTTTCGGAACACCGTTATCGTCATGACTTCAAACCTAGGATCGGATCTTTTTCAAACGGATTCAGAACGTTCACCTACTCAGATCAGAGAGAGTGTGATGAGCACTGTAGCGCAACACTTTCGCCCAGAGTTTCTGAACCGAATTGATGAGGCGGTCGTGTTTCACTCATTGAATGCTGATCATATTCGTTCAATTGCCGCGATACAGATAGAGTATTTGAGAAAACGTTTTCAAGTTCAAGGATTCAGTCTCGAAGTTTGTGAGGAAGCACTCGATCTTTTAAGCAAAGCTGGTTTTGACCCGGTATATGGGGCTCGACCGCTTAAACGAACTATTCAACAGTATTTGGAAAACCCAATAGCGAAGAAGTTATTAGCCGGCGAGTTTTCGCCACCAAGTACCATCCTAGTAGATGTAAATGAAGGTCACTTTCGATTTACGAGTAAGACCGAAATAGATAAATCTAATGAGTCTCAATCGCTCGAGAACGCAAAGTTAGAATGACTAGAGGCTTAGTCTTTCAGGACTTTGTTGCCGAAGACTTCAATGCGCGCTGATTCGTGTCCGATTAGATTGTCTTCAATGTGCTCATTAGCTTCATCGTTCCAATAGCCCCAGTTATAGTCTTTTAACTTTGGGGGCGCGAGAACCAAAGTCCAGGCAGAACCACTGGGTAACTTTCGAATCGCGTGATATCGATTTAAACCTCGAAAGAGATTTAACCATCGAACGTGCTGCGTATCAAATTGGTTGGTCTGTCGATTGAAGGTATCCTGAATGTAGGAACCCGCGAAGACAAAAGAAATGAACCACTTCCAAGGGTGATTGTGTAACCATCGGAAACTGTCCGTGGCATGCATATGGTGTACATAGAGCTCAAACGACTTACCACTTCCGTCTCCAAATAGGTAATACCTCGTTAGGTATATTTTGTCATAGACGTATATGGTCTTTCCACCGAATCGTCGGAGAAGTCTATAGAGCCATGATTGACCGCGTCCGTCGATGAAATTTTTTGGTGCGTTTTTTGGCTTAAATTCATTTTGGGTTGAGATTGATTCGTTCAATTGTGGGGGCATTAACGTTCGTACACTAGAATAGCAAAATATTACATCAATTCTGTTTATTTCTATTATAACAAATGGTAACATATACTACAATGCACGAACAGTGAAGATACTTGAGATCATTGAATTTACAACTCGAGCGACTGAGTGGCTTATTGTCGTCTCTAAATAAATTCATGCCTTGCAGTTACTCAGCGTCTCCAACGACGACACATTCCGTTCAGATCATTTCGAGTGGATTCCAAGATTCTTGTATCAATTGAGTACATCCCGATAGATGAAGATCAGTAATTAGTCTTGTTTCCGTCTATGCCAATCGGAGTCTCGAGTTGAACTATAGTTTTGTACGCCGCGGCGATCTCGAATTTGAGTCGATCATGGACCTAAGATCATTGCCAATAAGTACGTATCGGGATATAGACAAATCGTTGATATTTGTGCAGCCATTGGTAACAAAATGCAGCTTTATTGGAAAAAGGTTTTAGTGTCAGTGATTTTCTGTAGCACCACTGGTGCATGAGAATTCAGGGATCCGGTAAATTCTGAGATGAGTTTTTGCGAATACTCTTGGTTGTATCACCGCACAAGATATATATAATATTGTACAGTATGGTAGGATTTAAGTCAATTTCCCTTTTCCAACACATGATCTCCGAATATTCGGTCGGATTAGTTCGAGTATAAGATAAATACATGGCCACATTAGAATTGCCACGAGTCGGTGAAGTAAACGAGGTCTCGACCGTCGAAATCAATTCTGACCAATCTCAAGAACCCATGCGTATCGAAGGTGAAATCCCAGTTTCCTTACCGATTGAGAATGGATCGAGCTATTTGTTCATAAGTCATGATCAACGTGCACTCACTCATGGAATCCACAAGTTTCCTGCGAAGTTCTTTCCAGAACTGCCACGATGGATTATCAAAAGGTATTCTCGAGAAGGCGATTTAGTGCTAGATCCATTCATGGGTAGTGGTACTACAAATCTTGAAGCGTCGATTCTGGGTCGCCACAGCATTGGAGTAGATGTAGACCCGCTAGCTCGAACCTTGGCATCTGTAAAAACTACCGTACTCAACGAAGATTTACTTGTAAACACATGGCAAAAACTTCGTCAATGCGTGGAAGCGTATGTAGAACCCTCCCACGTAGATGGAGTGCCAGAATTTCCATATCGTGACAATTGGTTCCAACTTTTTATACTCAAGGAACTTGCACACATAAAGATAGAGATTGAAAATACTTGTACGGACGAACATACAAAGAATTTCTTCCGTATCTGTTTCTCATCTGTGATCAGACAAGTGTCCGAGGCGGACAACAATTGTACGAGAACTGTGATCCGACGATCTTTGAACAAACAAGTGCATCCGAAGATGGCTGTAGATCTCTTTTTAAAACGAACCGAAGTTCAAGTAAGGAACATGCTACAGTTGTCATTGTTAAAGCCGTCTGGGAATGTTTTCATTCCTGACAATGTTGATGCACGCGATATGCCTGTCATTAAAAATGGTAGTATTGATTTAGCACTCACTTCACCTCCCTACGTTAATGCAGTAGACTATCCGAGAACACATCAGCTTGAGTTGTACTGGCTCGGTTTTGCGAACGGCTCGTTGCAACCATTGAAGAAAAAACATATCGGTACCGAGGTTGTTCGGGCACGCGAATATGCAGATCTTCATTCTTCTGGATGTGACGAAGCCGATCAAGCTATATCAAAAATATACGAATCCGATCCTCGACGAGCATTTATCGCGACAAAGTATCTCTGGGACATGGTTTCAAACCTTAAAGAAGTCTACCGCGTTCTCAAGCGTGGTGCGGTGTACGTAATTGTGGTGGGAAATAATCGTATTCGAGGTGTCGAGTTTGAAACTTGGCGTTATCTTTGTGTAGAAGCATCTAAAGTTGGATTCTCGATTGAGTGTTGTTTTATTTCAACAATTATTAACCACTTTATCAAAGTTCCCCGTAAAGAACGGATAAATGATGACTATGTTCTGGTTTTGCGTAAATGACCGAAATTCAACACTCAATATCTAAAGGTAAGCTAGCGTCAGCCAAGGGTTTTGCTAACGAAAGTAGATTCCTAGCCGCTTTGCTAGAGCGAGGGTACAACGCATCGCGCGTTGATCTTCCTCATTCGACTTATGACATCTTGGTAGAAACGAATGTTCACGAAATTATTCGAGTTCAGGTCAAGACCGTTAGTAAGAGCAAGTCCGTCCCTTTTTCTGGTGGAGTCCGAGGAGGTGCAGATCGTTCGTACAAGTCAGATGTTAAATCCTACGTCCATAACACCCAAACCGCAGACGTAATTGTTGGCGTGGATTGCCATAGGGACAATGGCGATTCGGAAGTAAACTTCTACATTATCCCTACGATATTTATTGAGAGAATCCAACAAAAGAGTGTTTCAATCAAAAAAATTCTCCATACTAAGAACAACTGGAATCTGCTTATACGCTGTAAGGAGATTGAATTTGTAGATTCGATTTTCGGTCTGAAGTAGCGCAAACACTTCCTCGTCGGTTTGGGCTCGCGAAGAGTGAAACAGAGCTAACTCCGAAACCAATTGGGGACACCTCTTGTAACTGTTTTCCCTGTTGAGAATCCCTGTAGGACTTGCTATTAATTGGAGATGTTTGTGATTCTTAATAAAGTGTGTGAGCAGCGGGACGATTAGTCTGAGCCACTGTTCTCAATTCAAACGTTTGTTGCGACGATTCCACTTAATACCATGCTATCCGTGGAAAGACGGTGTCAATTTATTTACTCAACGATCTCAATTCTCGTATCTTTTCAAGATTGGAATTGCTTTACTAGTAGCTGTTATTTCTTCGACACAAACTTGTGCTCTTCTAAAAAATTGAACACGGCCTTTTGAAATTGTTCATTGTGTGCTTCCTCGTAAAAACCATGTCCAGCTCCCTCAATCACTTCAAGATGCACCCAATTGCCGTTGTTCTTCAACGCTGTACGAATCCTTTCACTGTGCTCGATGTCTACTAGTTCGTCCTGGTCTCCGTGGACAAGCAAGATTGGAGGGGCGTTTTTCGATACTGCAAAGATTGGCGATACGCTTTCCGCTAATTCTGGATCGAAATCCAATGCTGGAAAGCTCTCTGACGGTCCAACAAAATCGGTGAGATCTACCGGTGGGAAAATTGCCATTGTGGCGGCAACCTGATTTGATACTCGCTCAATTGGATCTTGCGCATTTTCGTTCCCGGAATCACTGTCTAGTGCTAACATGAGACTTAGATGTCCACCAGCACTGAAACCGAAAGTTACAAACTTTTCGTCGTCGACCTCATATTCGTCCGCGTGTAGTCTAATGTGTCGTACTGCCCGTCGGACATCGCTCACGGCCTCGGGGACTTTGAACTGCGGAGAACTCCCGTGGTACACATTAAAGACCGTGACATTGCGATCCAAATATTTTTGAAACATCTCTTGTTGGTATTCGGCAGGTTGCCACGGTGACCGCCAACCATAGCTCACCATGAAAATCAACGCAGTGCCGTTGGGTTGAGCGGGTTTAAAAACATCATAGATAAGTGCCATTCCTGCTTTATGCCCGTAAATGACGTCTTCAATGATCTCAACGGTGCTTTCTTCTTCCGCATGTAAAAAACAGCTAGTGGCCAATAGCACCAAAATTGAACCAATAAATCTAGTTGTGATGTATCGCATAATTTTTTACCTCCTAGTTTTGCGATTAGTCCTGCTTGTTTCTTTGCATAAAAAGGGTCACGCAAAATACGAGCAAACAGACGATGAGTAACGCTGCGGCTTCCACAATTCCAACTTCATTAGGCGTTGAAAGCATCAATTGCTTAACTCGATTCACTATTAACGCGGTAATCGAAAACACGAGAATTTGATGAAGTCCGAACGTGGCGATAACGTTCATACATACAGCTGTGATTACACCGACGACTGTACCGTAGAGTGCGAAGAGAAAAAACGTTAATCCTATCGTTGTAGACGTCCAAGATGGAGGCAGAAACAACAATACCCCTGCTACCACAAATGGCGTGCTAACCGCACACACGACAATCAATACCAAACCGGGCGTGATACCGAGTTTCACGTTAATCCCAATCCACAGGATCGTGAATTCGAAGAACTAGGAACCAGTTTTTTGTGCGGCTTCGTACCGCTTACGAGTTTCTTTTACGGATTTGTACCAACGATGCGAAGTCGGGTAAAACAGCAATAACACGGTAATTAGGCCAATCGACTTGGTGACTTTTTCGTCCCAACTCAAAGAGCTGATGAGTTCGCTAGGTGCGTAGGCGTTGATAAATTCTACTAGCCCTGCTACGACGACAACAGCAATTGCATATCGGACCCAACTGTGGCCACGATATATCGCGAATGCGATCGCCCCCCACATCAGAATGAAAAAAAACTGCGCGCCGTTACTTTCTACATCAGCTGGAACTACAATCCACCAACCGAGCAGGATTACTGCGTTTAGTGCTAATAGGCCAGTGGCAGATCGCACCAACTGTGGCCGTGATTCCGCTATTTCTTGATAGAAGGAAACAGAGTTATCGGTCGTCATGAGCAAGTTTGTGTTGGGGTGAAATTTCCGATTTCCGCAATTCTGCGAGGATGAAGCATCATTGCATTTCGAACAAAGTATACGAAACTTTTGTTTGTAGTTGGATTTCGAACTCGAAGTACGTACAACCGCGTTGTCTCAATAAAATGTGACCGCAGTTCACTAGGGTGGACTTTGCGATATTCATAAGTTTTTTTGCTAAACAATTGGATCGATTTGGAGGAGAGGACAGAGTACACGACATGAGTGCTCGTGGTTTTCTATTCTCTCGTCGCTAACCACTCTAATTCGATCAAGTTCACCCCTTCTTTTTGTCCAATTTCTTATTTATGCATGGTGCTAAGTTGCAGTGACTGTTGAAATCCTACCGTTTCTTCTGTACACACTAGCCGTAGTATTGATTCTGTCCGCAACCTTGTTGTTCTCTTGGTTCGTTGGCGAAAAAGCACGTCATGGTCGTGCGCAAGACATACCATATGAATCCGGAATCGTCCCTGTCGGTGAAGCCGAAAACATGCGCTTGTCGATAGAGTTTTATCTAGTCGCTATTTTCTTTGTCATTTTTGATTTAGAGACAATTTTTATTGTGGGTTGGGCCATTGCGTTCCGGGAAGTTGGTTGGATGGGCTACATAGCGGTTGCAGTTTTTATTGTCATGCTCTTGATTGCACTTGCATATGAATGGCGCACTGGCGCGTTAGATTGGGGAATCAAATCACGCCATACCACGCCGGACGCATATTCTCGGAGAGTTACTTCTTAATGCGCTGGCGATTAGTCAAAACTGCAGCGGATGAGTTGATGTCTCAGTCCGACGAGGTGTATCAGGAAGAAGCAGCGAAAAGTTTCCTCACCGCGCGGCTTGAAGATTTAGTTGCTTGGGCACGTTCTAATTCAATATGGCCGTTCAATTTTGGTCTATCGTGCTGTTATGTAGAAATGGCAACAGGATTTACCTCGCGCCACGATATTTCTCGCTTTGGAGCAGAAGTGATTCGTGCGACTCCAAGACAATCCGATTTAATTGTTGTGTCGGGAACCGTGTTTCGAAAAATGGCTCCAGTCTTGCAGCATCTTTACGAACAGTTGTTGGAACCTCGTTGGGTTATTTCAATGGGATCGTGTGCAAATTCAGGTGGCATGTTTGATATTTACAGTGTCGTACAAGGAGTCGACAAGTTCTTACCCGTTGATGTATACGTTCCAGGCTGCCCCCCTCGCCCTGAAGCATTTATGCAGGGATTAACTTTACTCCAAGAGTCGGTTAAGAATTCGCCCCGCCCGCTGTCTTGGATGATATCCGAGAGCGGTGTCACGACAAAGTACGAACCGAGTCAACGTGATCGGCATACACCCGAACGGATGAAAACTCGAGAACTAGCGGAACCTAACACTGTCGGAGAAGCACCACTGTCGAAAGACTTACTGGGTAAAAAACGAGCGACGTGAACGCTGAAGTAGCAACTGCTCCAACGCCTGGGATCGATGTTTCTGACATTGCGCGCGAGTTGGGTAAACGTTTTGGCGATGATTGCCACTATCAGCAAACCGCTGACGGGATACCGAATGTTTGGATTAAGCGCGACCAAATTAGTGAAGTACTCCACTATTTAAAACACGACGCTAAAAACTGTTTTGAGTTGATGTTCGATCTATCGGCAATCGATGAACGACATAGGAAGTTTCGTGAGGATCAGCCATCCTCCGACTTCACGGTGTTTTACCATTTAATGTCGTTATCAGCAGATCAAGATCTCCGCATCAAAGTTCCTTTACAAGACGAAGACAATTCCATAGCTAGTGTTGAATCGATTTATCCAGTCGCTAATTGGTATGAACGCGAAGCTTTTGACATGTTCGGTATTCAATTCGATGGACATCCGAACTTACGGCGCATATTGACACCTCCTTTATGGGAAGGACACCCACTTCGTAAAGAACATCCCGCACGCGCCACAGAGATGGACCCATTTGCTTTACCTGACGAAGTTCAGGATGCGCAGCAGGAAGCGTTAAGGTTCATACCGGAAGAGTGGGGGATGAGCCGGTCCACTAAACACACAGACTTCATGTTCTTAAATCTCGGACCCAACCATCCAAGCGTGCATGGTGTATTTCGAATTGCCCTTCAATTAGACGGTGAGGTAATAGTTCAGGCTGTTCCCGACATCGGCTACCACCATCGCGGTCAAGAGAAAATGGCTGAACGGCAATCGTGGCACACATACATTCCCTACACCGACCGGATTGACTACCTCGGCGGTGTCATGAACAATTTCCCGTACGTATTGAACGTCGAAAAAATGGCTGGTATCGAGGTTCCGCCGCGTGCTCAGGTGATTCGAGTGATGGTCTCGGAGATGTTCCGAATAGCAAGTCACCTGTTGTTTTATGGCACGTTCGCTCAAGATGTGGGCCAAATGTCGCCAGTTTTTTACATGTTTGCGGACCGGGAACGGTTGTTCTCTATTGTTGAGGCGATCACTGGCGGGCGCATGCACCCAAGTTGGTTCCGGATCGGGGGAGTTTGTGATGATCTTCCTGAAGGTTGGTACGAAATGGTCACCGACTTTTGTGACTACATGCCGGCTCGTCTTGATCACTATGACACGATGGCGTTACAAAATAATATTCTCAAGAGACGTACCGTTGGGATTGGCGCATATAACACTTCCGAAGGCTTAGACTGGGGAATAACCGGGCCGTCGCTACGTGCGACAGGACACGAATGGGATCTGCGCAAAAACCGCCCGTATAGTTCCTACGAGCAGTTCGATTTCGAGATTCCGACCGCTAGCAACGGAGATTCTTATGACCGGTGCGTCGTTCGAGTAGAAGAGATTCGCCAGAGTCTACGCATTATCCGGCAGTGTGCAGACAACATGCCTTCAGGTCCCTATAAGGCGGACCATCCACTGACCACCCCTCCGTCGAAAGAGCGCACGATGGAACACATCGAAACGCTCATACATCACTTTCTCAATGTGAGTTGGGGTCCCGTGATCCCACCGTCAGAGTCGGCAACGCTCGTCGAAGCAACGAAAGGCTGGACGAGTTTCTACTCCATTTCGGATGGTGGAACTATGGCGTACCGTTCTCGAGTTAGGACCCCGTCCTTCCCTGCGCTACAGCAGATACCGTTTATCAGTAATGGCTTTATGGTGCCGGATTTAATTGCGATCATCGCAAGTATTGATTTCGTGATGGCGGACGTCGATCGATGAGTACAGTTGCATTGATTTCGCCGTTGAGCGACGCGGAACGATCCGAAATAGAGGCGGAAGTTGCCCACTTACCGGATCGAGAATCCGCTGCAATAGATGCACTGATGATTGTTCAGAAACACCGCGGTTGGATCTCAGATGAAAGTTTGCGAGCGATCGCGAAATTTCTTGATATGTCAGCAGCAAAACTGGATGGGATTGCTACGTTCTACAACCTGATTCATCGACAACCAGTCGGACGCAATGTAGTGATGGTTTGCGATAGTGTGTCCTGTTACGTAATGGGTGCTGATGGACTCGCTCAAAAAGTGCAGGAACACTTAGGGATTAAATTTGGTGAAACAACAACCGATGATCGTTTCACGTTAATCCCAATAGTTTGTTTAGGTGCATGCGATCGAGCTCCTGCAATGATCATTAATGAAGATCTTTTTGGTCCTGTGATGGAAGAGGATCTAGCAGAGTTGTTTTCGAGGTACTCGTAAGTGTCGTTGCAAGATACGAAACCGTTGATTGGGCGGGTCGAGGAAGTCGGAGGATTAGTCACGCTTTCGGATTACGAATCGGGTGGTGGCTACACGGCGGCGCAAAAGGCATTAAAGCACATGACTCCTGTAGAGGTAATCGATCTAGTACGGGAAGCTAATTTGCGCGGTCGCGGCGGTGCCGGGTTTCCTACAGGAGTGAAATGGGGATTCGCTAAAGGTGAACCACAAACTCCTGGCTACAAATATCTCGTTTGTAACGGGGATGAAATGGAACCAGGTACGTTTAAAGATCGTTATCTCATCGAATTTAATCCGCATTCTCTGATAGAAGGGATGATTCTGGGATCCTATGCTATAGGTGCGGAAAAGGCATACGTTTTTCTTCGCGGCGAGTATCACGAACCAAATCGTCAGCTTGCACAAGCAATTGAAGAAGCTCGCGAAAAGAATTACATCGGAAAGTCGATTTTCGGTTCGGACTTTAATTTAGATTTACGGATCCATTTATCCGGCGGACGGTACATTTGTGGTGAAGAAACCGCGTTACTCAACGCGTTGGAGGGTAAGCGTGGTCAACCACGTTATAAACCGCCATTTCCTCCGGCCAGCGGGGCTTGGGGACGACCTACGATCGTCAATAACGTCGAAACTTTGTGCAACGTACCCGCAATAATTCGGAATGGTGCTCAGTGGTATCACGATCTTGGACTGACCGAAGACTCTGGGACAAAAATCTACGGAATTTCCGGTCGTGTGAACAAGCCAGGATTGTGGGAATTGCCGATGGGAACACCTATCCGCGAATTGGTTGATGATCACGCTGGTGGAATGCAGGACGGTTACAAGTTACGTGGAATTCTCCCTGGAGGCGCATCTACCGACTATCTGGTCGAAGAGCACTTTGATCTTCCGATGGACTACAAGACTATTCAAGAGGCTGGAAGTCGCATGGGTACTGGTACGATGATTTTGATGGATGATTCGATCTGTCCTGTGGATATGGCGCGCAACTTACAACACTTTTTCGCGCAAGAGTCTTGTGGATTTTGTACCCCGTGTCGTGAAGGTTTGCCGTGGGTTGAACAGTTGCTAGCGGACATAGAAAATGGCAAGGGTGAAACCGGAGACCTTGAACTATTAGAACAAAGTGCCGTTTATATTGGAGCTCCTGGAAATACCTTTTGTTTACACGCAACTGGTGCGATTGAACCGTTGCAGTCGGCTTTGAAATATTTCCGCGAGGACTTTGAAGATCACATTAAGAACAAACGATGTCCATACCGAGAAAACTAGTGTCGATATTGGCTAACCTGGAATAAAACGACGTGGCGACGATTTACATAGACGGTAGAACGTACCAAGCAAAGGCGGGTGAAAACCTGTTGGAAGCGATACTGTCTCAGCATTTAGATCTTCCATATTTTTGTTGGCATCCTTCCATGGGGTCTATTGGTGCTTGCCGACAGTGTGCGATCATTACCTATGCGGACGAAGAAGACACGCGCGGGCGACTTGGCATGGCATGCATGACATCAGTATCTGATGGCATGCGCCTTTCGGTGCAAGCTCCACTAGCTAAAAATTTCCGGAGTTCCGTGATTGAATGGCTCATGGAAAACCACCCCCACGATTGTCCTGTTTGTGAAGAAGGAGGGGAATGCCACCTTCAAGACATGACGGTGATGACTGGACACTCCATGCGTCGGTATCGCGGCACCAAAAGAACTTGGGAGAACCAAGATCTCGGTCCGTTTATCGGACACGAAATGAATCGATGCATCACATGTTATCGGTGCGTCCGATTCTACGATGAATATGCGGGTGGTACCGATCTTGCAGCTTTTGGATCTCGCGGGCGGATGTACTTCGGCCGATTCGAAGATGGTACCCTTGAGAGCGAATTCGCAGGAAATTTAGTCGAAGTTTGTCCTACTGGAGTATTTACCGATAAGCCATTCGCGAAGTCTTATTCGCGAAAGTGGGATTTACAGTCTGCTCCCTCGGTTTGTGTCGGATGTGCTGTTGGATGTAACGTGTTCCCTGCGGAACGGTATGGAGAATTGAAACGTGTTACGAATCGTTATCACGGCGAATTGAATGGATATTTTCTGTGCGATCGCGGTCGATTTGGCTCACATTTTGTCAATCACGAAAAGCGAATAAAGCACGCAGGAGTGCGTACACAGAATGGCGAGTTTGAATTTGGAGATCTGACGAACGCGCTCACGGTAGCCGGAGCGACCTTATCACGCGGTGCAATTGGTATCGGTTCTCCCCGCTCTAGCTTCGAAAATAATTTTGCCCTACGCGAGCTGGTTGGGGCGGAAAATTTCTGTGCAGGGATAAACGATACCGAACTGGCCATCATTAAGACCGCCCTCGACGTTATGAGTTGGAAGGGCACTAATGTACCGACGTTGAAACAGGTGGAAGAAGCGGACGCGATCTTGATTCTTGGTGAAGACATCTCGAATACTGCCGCTCGGGTTGCGCTCTCTGTGCGCCAAGCCGTTCGTACGAAGTCGTTTGAAATGGCGACTGATGCGAACATACCAACTTGGCAGGATGCAGGTGTACGCGGTCATGCGCAGAATGAAAGAAACGCTCTATTTATCGCGACTCCTGCAACTACGCGCTTAGACGACATAGCCACACAGACAACTAGTGGCTCAATCTCTGAACTTGTGGGTACTGGTGAAGCGATTTGGACCAAGCTACGAACACCGTCAGATGATGCAGACGATTTCGCGAGTGTAGTAGCGCGCACACTAAGAAATGCTCAATCTCCGTTGATAGTTTCAGGGTCAAGTCTACAGAGCGTAGAACTGGTCCAAGCAGCCGCGAACATCTGTTTAGCACTTCATGAACAAAGTGTTGAGAGCTTATTTCTCTTTATTCCAACCGAAGTCAACAGTGTCGGAGTATCACTCCTCGAAGGCGGATTATCGCTCTCTTCCGCTCTGGAAAAGATCGCCGAAGGTCAAAGCACGATTGTGTTAGAAAATGACTTGTATGTGCGTACTTCGACAGAGAGAGTGGACAGAGCACTTAGATCCAGCCAGTTGGTTGTGATAGACACATTGGAGAACCGTACCGCAGAACACGCGAAAGTCATACTTCCTGCAGCAACTTATGCCGAACAAACTGGTACGTTTGTGAATTACGAATCTCGAGCACAACGCTTTTATCAGGTGTTTCAACCATTGGATGAAATCGAGCCGGCATGGTCTTGGTTGAATCGACTTGCCGAAGTCCTAGGGAAAAAAGAAACACGTTGGGATTCCTATGCCGCTCTGCTGGAACAATGTGCGAACCAAACCTTCGCACAACTGCGGGACATCGCTCCAAGTTCTGATTATCGTATTGACACGACTTCCCGAATCCCTCGACAATCGCATCGTTATAGCGGTCGTACAGCGATGAACGCCCAGGTCAACATCCACGAACCGAAAGCAGCAGTTGACACCGACACACCGTTCTCTTACTCAATGGAAGGGCAAAATCCGGGAGATCAAAATGGTGCCACCATCCCATACGTGTGGTCTCCAGGATGGAATTCCAATCAATCCGTGTTTAAATTCCAGCAGGAAGTAGCAGGTAAACTCGCTGGTGGCGATCCCGGTCTCAGACTCATAGCTACGAATGGTGCGGAGCTTGGGTATTTTGAAATTGACACGCCGACGATATCGCGAGAAACTGGTAGCTTCGAACTGGTTCCAATCCATTTAGTATTTGGGTCAGACGAGATGTCAAACCAGTCTTGGCCGATTCGAGCCCGCATTCCAGCGCCATTTGTTCTCCTCAGCCAAGCTGATGCAGAAGCATTAAACGTCGAACACGGAAACGGGGTACGAATCGAGGGTATACCGGAGAGCTTAGCAGTTCGAGTTGATACCCGACTACCCAAGGGGGTAGTGGGGATGCCGCGTGGGCTCGTTGAATTTTCGCCGGCTGAAACCCAGCAAGTTCGAATGTCGGTAGACCCAGAGTTTGTCGATCGACCCGGGATAGACCCAGAGGTGATTGCGAAAGGCTGATGTTCTTCGAAAACATAAACTGGTCTTACGTGCTGATCCTCCCGGTCATCGGTGGTACCATGGTTGGAGCTCTTGTCTTGGTGTGGTGGGAACGACGCCTGTTAGGCTTTTTCCAGGATCGCCTAGGACCCAATCGAGTAGGGTGGTTTGGAATTCTGCAATCGCTTGCAGATGCGATCAAGTTGGTCACCAAGGACGATTGGGTACCACCATTTGGTGATCGGGTGCTCTTCATTCTCGCGCCGATCATAGTTGCGGGTGCTATGCTCATGGCATACGCGGTACTCCCACTCGGTCCCGGTCTGATCATTGCTGATTCGAATATTGCTATCCTGTGGATTCTCGCGATGTCTTCGCTCGCTGTCTATGGAGTTCTTCTTGCCGGTCTGGCTAGTAATAACAAGTACTCTCTCCTCGGTGGTTTACGCTCCGCTGCGCAGATGGTTACGTACGAAGTGTTTATGGGCTTGTCGTTACTTGGAGTGGTCATGCTCACTGGGTCGTTCAGTCTAAGGGATGTCGTACATGCACAAGAAGACCTGTGGTTCTGCATTCCTCAGTGTGTGGGGTTGGTGATCTTTTTGATTGCGGGCTTAGCTGAGTCTCATCGCTTGCCGTTCGACCTTCCGGAAGCAGAGCACGAACTTACAGCTGGGTTTCATACGGAGTATTCGGGGATGAAGTTTGCTTTGATTATGGCCGCAGAGTACTTATCGTTAATTTTGATTTCCGCGCTCATAGTGGTCTTGTTCTTCGGTGGTTGGTTGGGACCTCAATTTCTGCCGAGTGAATTGTTATCGGGTCTTGTCTGGTACGGTTTTAAAGTGCTGATCGTGATCAACTTTTTCATCCTGTTGCGCGCCGCAATCCCACGCCCGCGCTACGATCAACTGATGTCGTTGGGATGGAAGATTCTTCTACCTTTGTCGCTACTCAATATTTTGATCACCGGTGCCATCTTGCTTGGGACGCAATAGAGGGTAGATATGCTGAGTCAAATTAAAACACTCTGGACTGTATTCGTGCACTTATTCAAACGAAACGAAACGGTGCAGTATCCGGAGGAAATGCCTTATCAAGCACCACGATACCGGGGACGGATCATATTGACTCGCGACCCGGATGGAGAAGAACGATGTGTTGCTTGCAATCTCTGTGCCGTTGCTTGTCCAGTGGATTGCATTGCATTGCAAAAAACTGAGAAAGAAGAGGATGGTCGATGGTATCCAGAGTTCTTTCGAATCAATTTCTCTCGTTGTATCATGTGTGGGTTGTGTGAGGAAGCTTGTCCTACCTACGCGATTCAACTTACACCAGACTTTGAACTCTGTGAGTTTGATCGCAACAACATGGTCTATGAGAAAGAACACTTACTAATTGAAGGTACCGGAAAGTACCCAGACTACAGTTTTTGGCAGGTAGCAGGTAAGACCATTGCCGGTAAAGACAAAGGGGAAGCACAAAACGAGAACAGTCCCGAGAATGTACGGAGTTTATTGCCGTAGGATGAAGCGGAGCTCAATGTAGTGAGTTTTTGGTTGTTTTACGTCGCCGCCTGTGTAGCGATAGCAACAGCGATCTTGGCAATCACTCGCAAGAATGCGTCGCACGCGTTGATCTACCTGGTGGTGACCCTGTTGTCAATCGCGGTGATTTTCTTCTTATTGGGTGCCCCGTTTGCCGCAGCACTTGAAATAGTCATTTACGCTGGTGCGATTGTGGTATTGTTCCTATTTGTCGTCATGATGTTGAATCTTGGCCGGTCTTCTGTAGCACGCGAGAGTCAATGGTTGCGTCCTGGTATGTGGGTACTCCCAGCGATTCTCTCTGGAGTGCTCTTTATCGTATTTGGGTTCACTGTCCTACAAACAGAAAACAGTGCGATGATCGAGGGACAGGTAGTGCCGCCGAAGGAAGTCGGTACCGTACTGTTTCACGAGTATCTCTTGGGTGTTGAACTTGCTGGTGTGTTGCTGTTGGCAGCATTGGTTGGTGCGTTCCACCTAGGACGAAGATACTTGGACGAGCGGCGAGAAAACTGACATGACTACCGCAATCAATATTCCACTAGAGCATGTTTTCTTTCTCGCGATCATTCTGTTTTTGATTGGTGCGTTCGGGGTATTAATTCGTAGAAACATCATCTTCATGTTGCTTTCACTCGAACTCATGATGAATGCATGTGGCCTAGCGTTTGTTGCGGCAGGAGCACGTTGGGGAGAACCAGATGGACAGATCATGTTCATGTTCATTCTTGCTTTAGCCGCGGCGGAAGTAGCCGTTGCTCTGGGTCTGGTGGTTCAGTTGTCGCGACGCTTTGAAACACTAGACATTGATAGGGCGGAAGAGCTCAACGGCTGATGCATTTGCTCTGGACCATACCAGCATTACCGCTAGCGGGCTTTTTGGTACTGTTCCTCACTGAAGGTCGATTACCGAGGTCAGTCGTATCGATTATCGGAGCCGGTAGTGTTGGGTTGTCTGCGCTAGTGACTGGGTATGTCGTTTGGCAGTTTGTATCTTCCGATGCCACCGAGTATATCTCGTCTTCATGGACGTGGATGATCGTCGGAGATTTCAACGTATCGTTTAGACTTTGGATAGATGAACTCTCGTTGGTCATGGTTAGTGTGATCACCGGTGTCGGCTTCCTTATTCACTGGTACGCAACCGGCTACATGAGCGAAGAAGAAGGCTACAGTCGCTTTTTCTGTTACATGAACCTCTTCGTCTTCGCAATGCTCATGCTGGTCATGGGGGATAGTTTGCTGTTATTGTTCCTCGGATGGGAAGGCGTTGGACTGTGTAGTTACCTGTTGATAGGATTCTTTCACAAGGTGCCTGAGTTTGGTTATGCGGCGCGCAAAGCCTTCGTCGTAACACGTGTGGGCGACACATTTTTGATTATCGCGTTATTCCTTATTTTCCACGAGGTTAGTTCGCTCAATATCCAAGAAGGATTGTTGTTTGCTCGTGAAAACATGACAGATGCCTCGACGATGACCACGATTATTTGTTTATTGTTGCTGGGTGGAGCTGTCGGCAAGTCCGCACAAGTTCCGCTACAGACGTGGTTACCCGACGCGATGGCCGGTCCAACGCCAGTTTCCGCACTTATACATGCGGCGACCATGGTCACTGCGGGTGTTTACCTGATCGCACGCATGCAGGACTTTTTCCTTCTGTCGCCCACCGCAATGTTGTGTGTGGCTGTCGTGGGGTTGATTACCCTTTTTATCGCGTCCTTTACCGCTTTGGTACAAACGGACATCAAACGGGTGCTCGCCTATTCAACTATGAGCCAAATTGGGTACATGTTCTTCGCTCTTGGGGTAGGTGCTTGGTCTGCAGGATTATTTCACTTGATGACGCACGCGTTCTTCAAAGCACTTTTGTTCCTTGCGAGTGGCTCGGTTATATTAGCGATGCATCACGAACAGGATATGTTCAAAATGGGAGGGTTGTGGAAGAAACTACCAGTCCCGTTCATTGGGATGTTGGTTGGATCCGCGGCGCTCGTTGCCTTGCCTCTCACATCGGGGTTCTTTAGTAAAGATGCAATCTTGCTTGCGGCTTGGAAGAGTGAAACCGAGTACTCAACACTGTTTTGGACAGTGGCTGCTATTGCGGCTTTTCTGACTTCACTGTACACCGTACGCATGATGGTGCTGACCTTTTTTGGTAAGTCCCAGAGTGAAGTACACGAGCTAAAGCGAGAGTCGCTTTGGCATCCGAATCGCATTCGTACAGTCATTCCATTTGGATTGCTCGCCATTCTATCAATCGCCGGCGGTTGGCTCGGGTTTGAGTTTACCGGTGATCTCTTCCACGATAAAGGGGTTCACGCAGAATTTCACTTCGATCCCATTGCCTTACTCACGTTAGCTATCCCTTTAGCGGGGGTGGTGTTTGGATACTTCCTTTTTGCATCAGATTTAATCGATCGGCGCCGCTTGATCAAGAACAGATTGAGTGAGTTGATGAGCAAATTCTGGGGAAGTGGATGGGGATTTGACAAGGTGTACGACACACTGATCGTTAATCCCTTCCGTTTCATTGCTCAGACTCGTCTGAATCGAAACGATATTGTCGATTTGTTCTTTAAACTCATCAAGTTCTTGGCTAGCTTGTTCCACCACATTCTGTCGATGTTTCAGACGGGCCACGTTCGTTGGTACGCCTTCACGATGCTAGGTGGCTTATTGCTAGTGTTGCTAACGGTAATGTGGATATAGTATGACCGTGGTACTTCTCATTTTGCTACTTCTTGGCGCTGGTGTGGTCGCGTGGTTGTCTGAACGGGTGCATACGACACTTCCCAATTGGATCGCGTTATTCACGTTCATCGCCACAACCGTGTGGGTGTTAGTGATTTGGCTTAACGGTCCTGACGCAAACGGGATTTACGCAAGTCTTGAAGAACCTTGGATTCCTAGATTTGGGATCGACTTTCGATTCCAAGTTGATGGCTTATCTCTGATGCTGATTGGACTCACAACCTTCCTAGGAATTGTCGCAGTCGTGTCTTCTTGGACAGAGACTAAGACTCGTCATGGGTTCTTCCAATTCAACATCCTTTGGGTAATGGCTGGTGTGGTCGGTGTGTTCTCAGCCTTTGATCTCTTCTTGTTTTTCTTCTTTTGGGAAGTCATGCTGATTCCGATGTACTTCTTGATCGCGATCTGGGGGCACGAAGAAAAAGAATACGCGTCAATGAAGTTCTTCCTCTTCACACAAATCAGCGGGCTATTAATGCTCGTTGCGATCATCGCGTTGGTTTGGGTTCACTACAACATTAGCGGGACGTTGTCGTTTAATTACGAGGTGTTAAAAGCTCTAGAGATTGGCGGGGCAACCGGGCGGTTGCTCATGCTCGGTTTCTTTATCGCATTCATCACTAAGCTACCCAGTGTTCCCGTCCATACTTGGTTACCCGATGCTCACACACAAGCTCCCACAGCGGGATCGGTTATCTTGGCAGGAATCTTGCTGAAAACCGGTGCTTACGGAATTATTCGCTTCGTCGTAACCTTGTTTCCGGAAGCATCTCAAGAATTTTGGATGTGGGGAATGACCCTTGGTGTCATCAGCATCTTGTACGGTGGTTATCTCGCGTATAGTCAGACAGACTTCAAGAGATTGGTTGCATACAGCTCCATCGCACACATGGGCTTTATCCTAGTTGGCGTGTATTCATTCACTGAACTCGGGACTCAAGGTGCAATCATCACGATGATTGCTCATGGGTTTTCAACAGCCGCTCTATTTATGATGGCCGGTGCCCTGCAAGAACGATTACACACTCGCGAAATGTCAAAGATGGGTGGTCTGTGGGTACGCGCGCCACGCATGGGCGCGGTCACGATGTTCTTCGTGATTGCTTCGGTCGGTATGCCCGGACTCGGAAACTTTATCGGAGAGTTTTTGGTTCTCATCGGCGCTTTTAAACAGAGTGTTGTCCTTACCGTGTTTGCAACCATTGGTATAGTCATAGCGGCAGTCTATGGGTTGTCTTTAATGCAAAGGTCGTTTCAAGGAGTTCCCAATCCTGACATTCCCAAAATACCTGATTTCGCGTTTCGGGAAATGAGCGTCATGGTGTTGTTGATGATTGCGCTGGTGTGGGTGGGCATCCATCCACAAACACTCTTATCCATGCTTGGGTGAAATTCATGAACCTAGCAACGATGTTTCAAGCAGGACTTCCTTACATGGTGCTCACCGGCGGGCTACTGGTAGTCATGATCGGTGTATCCATCAAACGAACTCACGCAGTCGCTGCAGTACTCACCATCATCACCCTGATTGTGACAATTCTCTCACATGTTCTCGCATATAGTGCGCTAGGCGATGGCGCGGTACAAATTACGCCGTTGTTCAAAGTTGACGGTATTGCATATCTGTTCAACATCTTGTTTCTGTTCGCAGCACTTGTTGTAGCGTTCTTCGGCAGTGAGTTTCTCAGTGCCCAGGTTCGATTCAAAGAGGAGTTTTATCTTCTTTTGTTGTGTGCAACTCTAGGAAGTCTAGTGTTACCCGCGGCAGTCCATTTTGTTTCGCTCATATTGGGGTTAGAGATTGTTGGAATATCACTCTATGCGATGATCGCTTATCCGGAAAAAGCACGCCCGCCGTTGGAAGCTGGATTGAAATACTTAGTCTTGTCTGGCGTGGGTTCAACTGCTTTGCTCTTCGGAATGGCAATGATTTATGCAGGTTCTGGTTCGATGGAATTTGCGAGTACTCTTCCCGCAGACGGGAGTATGGAATCGCAATATTTGTACTTGATAGGGAACGCTTTTTTCTGGAGCGGAATCGCTTTTAAACTGTCGTTAGTGCCTTTTCATATCTGGACACCAGACGTATATCACGGCGCGCCCTCGGTCATTACCGGTTTTCTAGCGACCGTCTCCAAAGGTGCGGTATTTGCGGTTGTATTTCGGTACGCGGTTGAGGGAAATGTCTTAGATTCTGGCAATGTCCAATTTGCACTCATCGTGATAGCTTGTGCTTCGATGGTAATTGGTAATCTTCTGGCTTTGTTGCAGACAAATTTGAAACGCATATTGGCTTACTCGAGCATTGCTCATATGGGGTATCTCCTGATCGCACTACTACTCGTTGAGTCCAACGAGGCACTCGGATACGAAACCGTTGTCGTGTATTTGGTCGGTTACTTTATGATGACGTTGGCCGCGTTTGGAGTGATTTCTGTGTTGTCTACGAACCAGCAACGAGAGTTGGACACGATCGAAAGCGTTAGTGGTTTGTTTTGGCGACAACCTGCTGCAGGCGCAGTTTTGATCGTTTCCGCGATTTCTCTTGCAGGGATACCACTCACTATAGGATTCGTCGCAAAGTTTTACGTATTTGCCGCTGGGATTGACGGTAGTATGTGGACGTTGATTGGAGCATTGGTGCTCGGTAGCGCGATTGGTATCTATTACTACCTACGAATTGTTTTTACCGCGATCAAGAAACCGTCGGACGAATTTGGGACGATTTCTGATATACCATGGACCGGATTAGGAATCCTATCATTTCTCGGTTTGTGTGTGTTAGTTTTTGGTATCTATCCCACTCCTTTAATCGATCTAGTTCAAAGCGTGGTACAAGCTTCGGGCTTTTGAACCTCGATATTTCGTGTAGCGATCAAAAATGACTCTTCGGGTACTTTGGCCGCGTCGCGATCCAAAACGGGACAACTCGGCTGAACTTGAAGGTCTCGGGGAAGATGTCGAAGCAATCTTCGCCGGAGGTATGGACAACGTCACTGACAAACAGTGGGCTATCTGCGACGGAATTGTGGGTACTCAGCCATCCCCTGAAAACATGGCAAAGTTGCGAAAGTGCAAGATTTTTGTCAAGACAGCGGTCGGTTATGACGATGTAGATGTCGCGGGATGGACTGCACGGAATATTCCTGTGTGTAATTGCCCCGATTACGGCACACGTGAGGTTGCCGACCATACGATGGCGTTGATGCTTGCAATTTTTCGAGGAATCACCTACCACGATCAATTGCTTCATGCCCGGCCGGATCTAAACTGGCACATGACCACTATTCCGTTTGCGAAGAGACTCTCGACTCTCACTCTAGGACTGATCGGATTCGGTCGCATTGCTGTTGCTACCGCTCTGCGCGCAAAGGCGTTTGAGATGGACGTTGTGTTCTACGATGCCAACAAACCAAACGGGATCGAGCAAGCACTTGGAGTTCGACGTGCAGACACGCTTGAGGAATTACTAGGAGAGTCAGACGTCGTGAGTATTCACGCGCCTCTAAACGACCGTACAAATCGATTATTCAATGCCGACCTGTTCAAGAAGATGAAACGAGGTTGTGTGCTACTTAATACTGCCCGTGGACCTATTGTCGATCTCGATGCACTCTACGAAGCCATGAAAACCGACATTGTGATGGCAGCTGGGTTAGATGTGTTGCCGGAAGAGCCAATGAATGTGGAGACTCCGTTGATCAAAGCTTGGTTGAAAGGTGAAGATTGGATTAAGCATCGTCTCGTAGTTACTCCGCATACTGCGTTTATCGCTCCTGAAAGTCTCTACGATATTCGACGATTAACTGCACGTACAGCTGCGAGATATTTACGAGATGGGATTCTAGAGAACTGTGTAAACAAGAATCATTTAGCACTCTGACGTTGTCCACTTCAGGTTCTTAACTATGTACTTTTACATATACATTATTACAATTATTACAAATACAATTCGAATATTTCACATTCTTGACAAATTATCTTTTTAAAGGTATCTGGTTGTTGGAATTGTAAGAGTTCACACAACGTGAACGAGACCACGTTCGGAGGACAAATAGTACTTCAAGTTTCCTATCCTTACGACGTGATAAATAGATTCACACCAAGTAGACAAACTCTATAGATTGCATTAAACATGGCAGAGATTGAAATCAAAGGCACGCCGTACGTCCATGATGATAGGGTTATCGCGAGATTGGGTGAACTTGCGGATCGAGTGAAAGAAATGCGACGACAAGGCAAACTCACAGAAGATGTTTTGCATCGAATCCGAAAGTTCTTTCGCATCAAGAACATTTACCATTCTGATGCCATTGAGGGAAACAAGCTTACCTTTGGAGAGACACAACTAGTAGTCGCACGTGGTCTTACGCTCACTGGAAAATCTTTAAAAGATCAAGCCGAAGCTAGGAATCTGTCACATGCTCTCGATTTTTTAGAGAAATTAGCAGGTTCATCAAACCGTGCGATTACCGAGACAGATGTTCGCAGCTTAAACGACCTCGTGCTGCGTGGAATACATGACGAAGCCGGCTCCTATCGAACAGTCGAAGTCAAAATTAGTGGTTCGGAGTATGCCGTACCGAGTCCCGAGAGTGTCGTTGTAGAGATGCAAGAATATTGCCGATGGCTTTCAAGGATTAGCATACCTTCAGCAGAGTCTTTTGCAAGTGTAGATGGTTTTCTCGCCGCTGGCGTCGCCCACACCTGGTTTGTGATGATTCATCCATTTATAGATGGTAATGGGCGGGTCGCACGATTGCTTCAAAACTTAATTCTAATGCGCTATGGTTACCCGATTGCAATTATTACAACAGATGATCGTGAGCGATATTGCGACGCATTGGAAATCGCTCAAACCTCGGATCTGACACCGTTACTGATACTACTTGCAGAATGCTTAGAGGAAAGCCTTGAAGAGTGGGAGCTAGCAGCGGTGGAACAAGAACAACAAAGCGAATTGATCAAAAGGTTATCAGGGCAGGTAACTGAGCGAGCGAAAATGCGCACTCACAATGAGTTTGAAGTCTGGAAGAGTGCGATGGAACTATTGAAAAGTTATTTCAGACAAACTGTCACCGCCTGGAATGCTGAAAACAAAGTTATAGCAATCTATCTTCACGAGTATAGTACTCCAGAATTTGAGAAGTACTTCGCACTTAGCAATCGCGTCTCCGTGAAACGGACTTGGTTTTTTAGGCTCGACTTTACACACAGAGAATCAACAGTTAGGTACTTGTTCTTTTTTGGCTATGCCACTCCTCAAATGCACAGTGAGAGTCGTGTCGTCCTTCATGTTGCTCGCGAGGAACCAGCAAAATCTTTTCATTATGAGAAGCTTGACCACATTATTGGTACAAATGTGCCCGATATACGTGAAATCGGCTACGTGTCCAAGAAAGAACAGTTTGCTGTTCGTAGACATCAGAAAGTTAGTGTACAGGTTGCACGTGTTGAGAAGCTTGGACGAGACTTTTTTGAAAGCGTAATAGCAAACCATTTTTCTGCATGAATCCTTCGAACTTGTGTGAAGGGACAGGGGTAAGTTAGTATCCTGACCGTTGAATTCTGAGATATGACCATGAAAATCCACCAGACAACCGGATACTACTTTCCTACATCTGGGAGCAGAAATCTACACGACAGAAACTTAGATGCATCATTATTCTTCAGCGTCCTAACTCACGGATTTTTGCATCAATAAATTACATGACCCTAAGTCTCGAAAAAGAATTACTTATAAATAATTCGTGTGTAGTCTGATTGAATCCCAAGTGATACTTTCAACTTCCGTAATGTGACCGGTCTGAAATATTGAGGAAGCGATCGATGATTGTCATGAACAGATTTCTTTTGATGCAGCGTACATCGATTTGTCTTATCGCACTGGTGTGTATGATGATACACTCCGAAGAAGATGTTGAGCAAGTGGCCGGGCCAAAACTACGTTGGGACATTTCTTTGTGGGGTACTACCCGCCCTGGGACTCGGATTGTTGATGCGTTGTCTGAAGAGGTAAAAAGAGCTACGAACGGAAATTGGGAAATCAAACTCCATTACGGTGAAGCCTTGTCCAAAGCTCGTGAAAATCTCGATGGAATTTCTATTGGTGCATTTGATGGTGCCATGTTGTGTAACTTCTATCACCCTAAGAAAAATCCTGGGCTTATGGTGCTGTCTTTACCGTTCCTCCCGATCGAAAGCTGGGAAGATCACGTGAAGGTCCGCAAAGCGGTATACCAGCATGATCAGGTGAAGAAAGAAATGGCGAAGTGGGGAGCACAGATTTACTCGACATCATATTTGCCAATGTATGAAGTAATGGGAAAGGGAAAACCGCCTCGAACTATTGCGGACTGGAAGGCATTGAATGTACGAGCAGGAGGTGGAATTGGCGACGTTCTTGCGAAAATCGGTGCTACTCCGACGAGTACAACCGCGACGGAGGTGTATACAGGTGTGCAAACAGGAACAATGGATGCAGCCGCTTTCCCTTTCACTTATGCGCATGTTTCCTATCGAATTCATGAAGTGTCAGATTGGTTTACCTCAAATTTTTCGCCTGGAACAGCCGATTGTCCCGTGGTCTTGTCGACTCGTGCATATGACAAGCTCCCGTCTCAGTATCAAGATCTACTTACCGAAATCGAACCCAAAATCGCGGAGCAACAGCGTTTAGCTTATGAGCGTGTAGACGCAGAAAATTTGCCGATGTTACGCGAAAATCTCATTGAGATTGTGTACGCGGGCGAAGAAATCAAAAAAATTCGAGAGGAATTTGCTCGTCCTGTGATCGAAGAATGGATCGAAGAAAACGAGAATGACTTTGATGCGCGTGGGTTAGTGCGTCGAGTGTTCGAGGTTCTAGGTCACGAGTATTAGCAATAGATTGGTAAATGTAGTTATGTGAGCTACCAATACCAGTAAGACACCTTGAAGTTGCTACATGTTCGTGGGCAAAAGTTATTTACCACTAAACACGAGGAACAACAAATGGGTAGAAAAGATATCCCGAAGAACATTGGGAACAGTTTGTGGTTCTAGCGAACGCAAATCACATTTACTTGTCATTAGCGAGAGAATTTGAACCGTCGATTTGGAAGATTCGGAGCTGGGTGAGGAAGGGATGCGATCAACGGATCGAGACTTGGTGAAACTTAGTCGGAACGCAAGAACGTACATCTCAAAGAAGAGCGCGACATCTTAATGAAGGCCGCGGCTTGGTTCGCACAGGAAACCAACTTAACTGTAAAACAATTTACCAGCGGGTCTGAGCGCGCTTTAGGGACAATCTACCATTTAGCAAGTCTTTTTTATTGAT
>CAZEFI010000006.1:0-83319 GCA_964511425.1 uncultured Pseudomonadales bacterium | reverse complement strand
GTCTTAACTTGGGTAGGTGGTGCGCATAAAACCTTGGATTCTCATATTTCGTGGTCTCCGTCGCACTCGCCACCGTAGCTAGATGGTTGAGACCCACATCCACTCCGCTCACAAGGTTCAGTTCTTGAATGGGCTTGGGCAGGGGGTGCTGATCATCGACCAGAATCGAGACGTAGTACTTGTGCGTCGGGGTTTTCTTGAGCGTCACCGTTTTCATCGTTCCCGAAAAAGGTCGACTCAGTCGAATTGTGACGCGACCCAGTTTCGGAATGTGGAGGTGATTCCCGGCCAAATAGGCACCTTGTGGGTATGCCATCGACTGGTGTCCGTTGCGCCGCGACTTGAACCGCGGATGACCCGCGCGTTTCTGGAAGAAATTCTGATACGCAGCATCTAAATTCTTTAAGCTTTGACACAAGGACTGAGCATTCGTCCGATAGAGCCATGCGCGGTCGTCACTTCGTTTAAGTTCTACCAGTTCGCGACACAGGTCAAAGAACGACCAGTGCGGTTGTTTCTTCTCATACCGGTCTTGCTGCTCTGCTAAGAAATAGTTGTACACGAACCGTACTGCACCGAACTGCCTCCGCAGAATCCGTTGCTGGACGTTTGTGGGGTAGATTCGATAGCAGTAAGCTTTTAACATGTACTATATTATAGTTATAACTTCAAACTGGTACACTACCCTCTTTTTTTGTGTCTAAACAGCAGAGATCAATGCGAATCAAAACACCATCGACGCAATAAGTATTTCCAAAAATCATTTAAAATCATCTATAGAGGAGAAGTCTGGGTTCAAATCTTTGACTTCTAACTTACCTGACCTCTTGCAATCGGGCGAAGTCGGGTTGAATTCACTATGAATGCCCTTATTTAATTGGTGATGATCAAATCAAAAATAGACGTACATTAGATGGCAGTTGCACCTGTTTTACCACTTAAAAACTTGGTGATTTATCCTGGGCAGATCGCACCCATTGCAGTCGGCCGGGAAAAGTCGCTTCGCGCCGTGAATAAGGCTTGGGAATCAGATCACACAATTCTGACTGTTCTGCAACGCGATGCAGAGATGGAAGACCCGGTCAAACAAGACCTATATGCGATAGGCTCACTGTGTACTATCAAGCGCGTAGATAAGCGTAATTCGGGCGCACAAGTTATTGCGGAAGCGCAACATCGCGTACAAATACAGCGGGTGTACAACAAAAAAGAGTATATGTCCGCGCAATACACCCAGTTAACCAATCTGGCCGATGTCTTTCCCAAGGTGAGTGCAAATGCGGTTGCTACTCACGCCACAGCGTTGGAATACGCACAAAAGATCGCAAGCGTACTCAACCCGGATAAGAGTGAACAAGTCTATCAACAATTCGTCGGGCAGTACAAGAACCCTATTACGCAGATGTATCGTATCGCATCCTACGCGAAACATCTTCACTTAGAACAAGCACAAGAAATTCTTGAAATTGACCAAGTCGACAAACTCATGGACTATGTTTTGGAAGTCCTCAAGAACGAATTGTCAATCGCCGAAATTCAACTCGAAATTCAAAGTTCTGCCCACGAGGGAATGGAACAACAGCAACGAGAACACTTACTGAGACAACAGAAACGTGCAATAGAACAGGCATTGGGTGAGGGCGAAAACGATGATGAGATCGCTGAACTTAAAGAGCAATTACGACAATCGAACATACCGGAAAACGCGAAAAAGGAAGTTGATCGAGAACTACGCCGACTCGCACGGATGTCACCTCACGCTTCTGATTTCCAAGTGTCTCGAAGTTACTTGGAGTTGGTCGCCGAATTACCTTGGAATATTGTCACGGAAGACAATTTAGAATTGAGCCACGCTAAAGAAATCTTGGAAGAAGATCACTTTGGTTTAGAAGACGTTAAAGACCGAATTCTCGAGTCCCTAGCCGTTTTAAAACTTAATCCAGAGGCGAAAGCATCCATTCTTTGTTTTGTCGGCCCACCGGGGGTTGGTAAAACATCTCTTGGACAATCAATCGCGCGAGCGATGGGACGCAAATTTGAACGGATGAGCCTGGGTGGTTTACACGATGAAGCCGAATTGCGCGGTCATCGTCGAACCTATATTGGGTCAATGCCCGGTCGCATTATTCAAGCGATTCGAAGATGCGGGGTTCGTAACCCAGTTTTGATGTTGGACGAACTCGATAAGTTGGGAAGTGACTTTCGAGGAGATCCGTCGGCAGCATTGATGGAGGTGCTCGACCCCGCACAAAATGTTGAATTTCGAGACAACTACCTGAACCTACCATTCGACCTCTCCAAAGTATTTTTTATCACTACGGCTAACAACCTTGAAGGCATATCGAGACCACTACTAGATCGCTTAGAGGTCATTGAATTGACAGGATATAGTGAATTAGAAAAAATCGAAATCGCCCGAAGATTCTTAATACCTCGCCAAACCTTAAACGCTGGTTTGCAAGAACCTCAAATGAAATTCACTAACGCGGGTCTTAAACATGTGGTACGTCGATACACACGCGAAGCTGGCGTGCGAAACTTGGAAAGAACAATTGAAAGCATTGCTCGGAAACGAGCCAAAAACAGCCTTCTCGAAGAGACCTCTCGGGGAAATTTAAACGTTGACAACATCGTCGAGTTACTAGGTCCCGAAAAATTTCGAGAAGACAGAAATCGACGGACTCTTACCAATGGAGTTGCAACAGGACTAGCTTGGACGGAAGCAGGTGGTGATGTGCTCTATGTTGAAGCGTCTTTAACCTCGAAAGACGACAAAGTAACCATCACTGGTCACGTTGGTCAAGTGATGCAAGAATCGGCGAAAGCAGCACGAAGTTATATTTGGTCCGTTGCAGATCAATTGCATATTGATCGCGAAGCCATTGAGCAATCCGGAGTACACATTCACATCCCTGCAGGCGCGGTTCCAAAGGATGGACCTTCCGCGGGAATTACTATGGCTACCGCGCTTGCTAGCGCTTACAGTTCAAAGATTGTGCGCGACGACATCGCGATGACCGGAGAGCTTACTCTTTCAGGATTAGTTTTACCCGTTGGTGGCGTGCGTGAAAAAATTCTTGCTGCTCATCGCTCTGGGATCAAACACGTGATCCTTCCCAAAGACAACGAGTCCGAACTGGAAAAACTCCCTTCGTCTGTACGCGAAGATATGCAGATCAGTTTGGTCGAGACACTTACGGATGTCGTGAAGATCGCGATTCCAAACCTTTGAACTAAAACTCCACAACACTCAGACTGTTTAAATTAGCTGTGTTCACGCAAGTTTGTCGTAAAAGGTAGATGCGGACGACCCAGCTCTCGTAAAGGAGGATTGAGTACTAACCGCGCGGTTTACCGATTGATTTGTAGCACGCGCGATGTCGACTTCCCAAATATCTCAGGTCGATACATTTCTTCCACGTGTGCCGGTACAACGTGAAACTCTCCTGAAGAGATCGCCTGTCCCACCCAAGACAATCGATACTTTCCAGGTCGTACGCGTTCAGCAAAAAATCTGACGTTGGCGTGTCCTTTTTCAGTGTGGTAGAATGGCCACGGATTACCACGTGCATTTTTAAACTCTGAAAACCAAGCGCTGTTGCTTGAGAGCCGGTTTTCTCCTCTCAAATCGACCAAGGAATCTGTATCTAAGATTCTGCTCACGGGTTCTATACCGCCAGGGACTGTGTCATCTACGACAACATGATAGCGGGTTGAAGGTACGTTTAGGAATAAATTTACAGTGATAATGTCGCCGTGCACAACCTTTTCAGTTGCATCTAATCGACGCCACTCTCCGTCACGTTTCACTAAGTATTCACGATTCAATTCAAACCCGGACAATCGAGTCATTTCGGTGTCCGCATCAACAAAGTAAGATAACTCCACCGTGTAGAAACCATTTCCTGTTCCGTTTCTTTCTATCGCTATGTCCCCGCGTGTTTCAGCGACCATTGAAGCTAAAGAGTGCACCAATCTGTGACTTTTCACAGCACTTCCCAATTGCAAACCAGACGCAATGGTCACCATACTGCCATCACTATTCTCTAGGTTTATTGAAGAGACTAAATTTGTTTCTTCTTCGAAATAGTCCGTGTAGGTCATAAGTGCGTTCACACAATACACGTTTTCCTGCGTGTTAGACCACCGCGAACGGTTTCCGCGGAAGGACATGATTGACCGTGTAAGTGGAAACAATTCGTCGCGTTCTACGCGTTCCGGTGCTACTTGCGAGTACCTAGACAGTGCTTCTAATACCACGCAGTTAGATCGAGCAGGAGAAGAAAGAATAAGGTTATAAATCGTAGGTAGATTCTCGACAAATTCCACGCTCCCATCTACAAGAGTCCTTCTATTCATTATGCTTTCGAACGCTTGCTCCGTTATCGTTTCAGCATTGTCGACATTAATCGAGGCCATAAGTAAATGGGCTAGGCCGAACAGGTTCATACTCTGAAGTTCGTTTGTGTGTCGCAGGAAATCGGCGGGAGAAAGGTTGCCAGAACTGGATAGTGCATGCAATGCAATCGCTCGAATGGTTGCTTGTGCGCTGCTATTTCCCAAAGCAAAGCTCTCGGACTCTTTCAATACTTCTCGCAAATACTCATGCAATCGCTCAACTACCATTGAATTAAGTTCATATCCCGATTTTTCAAACCAGGAAAACGCTAGCGCGGTAAATGCTGAGAGATAGGCACTGACATATTCATCTGAAGGTACGAAGAACGCCATACCTCCGTTAGGTGCTTGATAATCACTCGCTGAATCTAACACCGAACTGATTATCTCTTCCGGTTCAATCCAATTCGTGTTTTGGTGCTTTGTGTGAGACTCGAGACTTTTTACTTGTAATGCTATCACTGCTCGAAAAATCTTTTGCTCCCAGCAACTGTAAGGATAGGAACTCGCATATTCAAAAACTCCTTCCAAACTCCCCAGATCCTGCGTTGAGATGTCAACGGAAACCGAGCCTGTTGTATTCTGCAGGAGCGGTGGGGTTGTGAAGGGAATCCTCGTTATACCCTCGTCCAAAATTCCGTAGTCCACACTAGTTACTTTCACCCTCGCCGCACGTACAGGAATGTCAACGTACAAACTATCACGGTCTACGCTATCACCTGCGCGCGCTACCAATTCAATTTTTTCGTTAGTATTGGAATGGTCTGCAGTGAATGAAAGTGATCCCGCTTGAAGAGAGTAAGAAACAGTCTTACGCTCGTACGGGGCAAGGGAGATTGTCTCGATAAGTTCGGCACCTCTAGGATCGGCGAGGAGACCCGTCGCGATAAGTTTAACATCAAGCGTACGTTTCCGTTCAGCGCGGTTGAAGATCGACACTCCTACCTCAAATGTGTCATTTTCCGATACTACATTCGGGATCATCGGCCTAATCTCTGTGTCTTTTGTAGCGACAATGGAGGTTTGTGCAAAACCGAAGCGATTGTCTGAACTCGCAGCAAGCACTAGCACGCGCCAAGATGTCAAGTTGTCCGGCAACTTGAACGAGAGTTTGGCGCGCCCGTTCTCAGCAACAACAGACGGGTTCCAATATGCAACAAATCGTTCAATCGTACGAAATTCGTCGGTTAACTCACGCCCGACAACTTGAAGTACTGTCGGATCGCTTACTGGCATGTACGTTCCTGTTGTTACGATTTCTTCCATTTCTTCCATTTCGTCGGATGATTCTTCTCGAGTCCCAAATCCGACTAAATTATGAATCAAAGAGTAGTTCGTTACTCCTAAATTGCCGAAGTGATCAAACGCATCTGAGGGATCAAAATATGAGGTCCGCGCTGTGATCAAGTCAAGGACTGCCTCATCAAGAACAATCACAGCATATTCCACCGGTAACGACTTACGATCATTTCGATCCGTAGTAATCGTTAGAGACACTTTGTCTCGAGGTTCGAACTTAGTACGATTTGGTTTCACTTCGATCATCAAATCTCGACCTGGATCAGTCACATCAAAGGATGCATTACCAATCTGATAACTTGGAATACCGGTGTCAACCCAATCTGGATCTGCCATATTGGGTCGACTATCCTTCACGCGCGGTGATGCAACAATGACCGATAGGAAAAAACCAGGCATGTAATCTGGCTTTACTTCGAACTCAATCACCGGGTTGCCCGTGTCGAACCATTGCACAAATTGATCAATGACGCCAGTACGTTCGATTGTGATTAAAGCTGGAGCGTTGGGTAAGGGATTTTCGACTACGCATCTCACGTGTTCGCCAACTTGTAACTCGCTCTCGACGCAGGACATTTGTAGGAAATTGTTATCGTCGTTCGTGCCATCTTTCCAATGAACAAGTTCGCTACTAATGACCCAAAGACTAAGATCAGACTTATGAAAGTTGCCATTTGTATCTTGTACTGACGCTTCCACTAGATATCGACCAGGGGTCTCAGAGGTGAACGTGCATAACGAAACTTGAGCTGCCGACTCACCACTGCACCGATGGACTAATTCCCAACGACTTTGGTAATTTCGGGAATACGAAGCTCGGGGCGAACTACTAGGTGATCCTAGGTAAACAAGAACTTGCTTATACACCCTAACCTCATAGGGTGCTCCTTCCTTTGGTTTTCCGTCTTTAGAAACAACGAGCGTCTCTATCGTAGAAGGTTCGCCCGCTCGGAGAATCCGGTGATCAGGGGATAGCAACCCTATGTACCGATCAACTCCTCTGTAACGGACCGAAGAACGAGCGGTTACGAATTTTCCACGATCAGTTTGAACAGCAGACTCTACAGCAAGAGTTCCATAATAAACGTTGCTTTGTAGTCGAGAAATCGAGCTTGCACTGTTGCCGTTTTTATCTGAAGTAGTGTCGCGATCCAACAAGTTTGCCCAGTTCTGGCGATCAGAATGATTAAACCGAAACTCCTTCGTGGTATCAGTGTTAAAAGATATTTGTTGTGGTTCGATCCACACGGTTACTCTGGTTTTAGCATCTCGAAAAGCTCCACCGGCGTGAAATTCACTAGTAGTAGTAACCCGGAACGGATCGTTAAACTGAAATTCTTCACCATGGATTACTTGTGAGACACGAATTGGATTAGGTGTAAAGTCGCTGACGAAAAAATGTATGTCAGTCTCAATAGTAAGTTCCGGAATTCCCTGAGCTTGCGGATCCCACTCGTTCGTTCGTGTGTGCTCATACGAAAGTTCAAAAAGATATTCGCCCATCGTCGCGGCTTTAGAGAGCTTAAATTCGCCTTCAAATGCGCCGAATTCATTGAGTTCTATCGTTTCCTGAGAGTACACCACATTCCAGTCAGGACCTCGTATATGCAGAGAATATCTTCCGTTTGGAGGAAACTGCAGGTGCGTGTCCGACCAATCTCGAACATACCCTTTAAATCTCACTGTATCACCTTTGTGATACACTCCTTGACTAGTGGTACCCCACCCGACGAGACGAATCAAATCGTCTGCGTACCATCTATACGTACGCCGCTTTTCGTTCGCATCTCTCGGAAGTGCAAGTTCAGTGTAAGCATTGATCGGTAAAACCGCAATTCCTCGTTCGCCTGTTACTTTTACCCAGATTACGCGACACTCTGGTTCATCGCAATCGAGATACATCCCATATCTAGAAGCTTCTTGATCGGCGTTGTACCTTAGTTTGCCGGCCAGTTTCGCCAATCCAGTTTCATCGGTAGTAGTTGTCAGTGCATTCGATGGAGCTATCGCAAAATGTTTAGGGAGTGCTAAATATAGTTCAACACGAGCTCCCTCGACTGGTTTTCCTGACCGCATGTCAGTTACCCAAACTAACGTATTCACTGCTCCTTCTTTAAAGTAGACTTGATACGGTGTGGCCTGAGAAAAGAATGACTGCTCTACTGACCCATGGGCGACTTCGAATCTAGGTGTCGCGCGAATAAATCCCAGCATCGCGCCCGAAGAACCGTTGAGTACCTGACGCAAGCCGAGATCTTGGACTAGTAACGTGTTGTCATCCTTGGGAATATTCAGCGTTCGTAATTGATTCTCGTGAGCTCCTCGGCCATCAAGGCTCACATATTCCACGTTGAGCGTGTCGACGTTTCGACTGATCACCGGGATGGTCGGATTTGTATCCAGCTCTACAACCGAAAACCATGGATTTAGGTCAACCCGAGGTTGATAGTGTCCAGTTTGAATGTTGATTCGTTTTATTCCTCGAATTTCACGACCAAAAACATCGTGAAATGGTGGCATTCCCGACTCCACTGCTTCGTCGATCTCGCCAAAACGTAACTCATAGGTCGTATTTGGTTGGAGAGGTTGGGGCATCTTGTACGCTACTTGTTGAGTGTGTTCTGCTGTGCGAAAATGAAAATACGGATTTCGCGACCAAGCAGGAGATGGGAAAGCACTAGCCATCTGTGGGTTGGACACAATCAATGATTTCAATGTCTTTGGCTTTAGTGGCGTGCTAAACAGCAATGAGACGTTACGATCCGGTGCGCACAACACCAACGGGATGTTTTGTACTTTAGTCACCTTCTTGATTTCATTGTCTCGAAGATCGAAACATACGATTCCAAGAAAGCGAAACTCTGAAAATGTTCTTGATACAGATGGATAACTTTGTTCCTGTTCGTGAGACAGGTTTCCTGCGGTAGACCGTACACCTGGTAGCTGTAGGACTGAAATGTCTTGACCACCTTTCAATCCCCGATGCGGTAGCACAAACCAAGACCGTGAAGCGACTTCGTCATTGGTCACTCTGATGCGATCTATACCGAAATATTCATTTTGGAACGCGCGATTTTGGTAGTATTCGTAAGACCACACGACCGAGTCTGTTTGACCGATAGAACCGGTACGTAATTTAATCTTATCTTTAATCGAATTCCAATATACAGACTGGTCAAAACTCACTTCTAAAATGGGAATCGTTGGAGCCGCCCAAGCTACCACTCGCACGTTGTAAATCGTTGGTCGCTTCGTACCAAACTTGTGCACGTAAGGTTTGGTTAGAGTCTCACCTGCTTCGGTAGTAATACCAGGATTGATCGTAACGGTGTATTCGGTCGCAAGTTTGAGCACGGAGCGATCGGACAAATTACAGGTAAGGGCATTTCGTTTGACCCAATTCCACTCACACTTGACTGCAGGGACAATGGTGATTGGAACGTCTTCTACATTGAATAAAGAATCACCCAATGCTACTATGTCTTTACTAAATTCAATGACAATGCTCGCCCTCCTAGGTACATCGTCTCCAGCTGGGGAAACTCTTGCTACTTGCAACTCTTCTGGAACAACTATGGAGCAGATGAAACTAGAGAGCGTAAATAGAGATACGATCTTGATTAATGTTTTTGAAATTTCGTTTTTTCGTCGCATATGTTTATCCAAGAACGCTGCTTGAAATTTAAATTATCACAGTTTTTGGGAAGAACGCGACCATGAGTTAATCAATTTGACTCAAATCGTTCATTAATAAATCGAAAATCGGTGGTCAAAATTTGGTCGAGTTCAGCATTGAACGAAGAGATATTTATTGCTAACGTCTACTAACACGTAATTGGGGATCGAAGTTGGTACACAAGGGCTTCGTATAATTTAAAGCGTCTTGGTGTGGTACAAAGTTGCTCTGTTCCCGCCACCGTCCCTATACACTTTTCCAAATTCAAAATCACACAAAAATTAGGATAAAACGAACAGAATGAGCGAAGTTAACGGTACTTGGAACATCGAAGTAAATACACCAATGGGGAAACAAACAGCAGAAGTATCCGTTGAGGCCGATGGTGATGTATTTACTGGAGATATCTCGATTACTCAAGGGTCCTCCCCAATTACCGATGGCCAAGTAGATGGAAATAAACTAACTTGGTCTGTAAAAATCAATCAACCCATGCCGATGACATTGGAGTTTGCTGTAGAAGTGAATGGGGATGCGATGACTGGCTTCGTGAAACTTGGGATGTTTGGTAGTTCTGCTGTCAAAGGTACCCGAGCTTAGTCAAAACAGGATCGAAACGGAACATTTCCACCGCTCAATATCGCGCCGACGCGCTTCCCTACCATAGTTGGATTGTCTAGCATGGCTGCAATAACGACAGCCGCCGACGGTTCTATCGCTATTTTCATCATTTCAAACACCAACCCCACCACACGTTTGATCGAATCTTCCGTCGTTAAAGCTACCTGCGTTTTCGCAGCTTGAAGAATATTGAAGTTGATTTCCCCTAAAGACGACCGTAAACCATCTGCGATAGTTAGTGGCGATAACGGTGGTTGTCGCACTCCGGTCTGTAACGATAAAAAGGCATCTCTCGCCAACTCAGGTTCGGCGCAAATGACCTCGACATTTCCGTTCCCTGCGAGGATAGTGCCACTCGCTAGCCCTCCACCTCCTACCGGTACCCATATCTGTTCGAGTTTTCGCACCCTATCTAATAATTCCAATGAAGCAGTGCCTTGTCCAGCGATTATGCGGTCATCGTTGTACGGATGAATGAACGTGGCGTTCTGTTGTTTCTGAAATTTTTCTAATTCGGTTTCTCGACTGGCGAGATCGGGACCACAATCAATCAAGGTAGCACCGTATCGTTCCATGTTTCGACGTTTGAACGGAGAAGCATCTTTTGGTACGACAACGAAGCTTTGCATTTCGCGCAATCCGGCAGCCCAGGCAATAGCAGCACCATGGTTTCCGGAAGAATGGGTAACAATGGACCGTACGTCGGACGCTAGTTGCATGATGACGTTCACTGCTCCACGGGCTTTAAATGCACCTGTCTTTTGAAAATTTTCACACTTGAAAAACAGTTCCGCACCCACTAGTCTGTCTAAGGTCTGACACTGATGTACCGGTGTTCTGTGAACATAGGGAGCAATACGTGGCACAGCAGCCAGCAAACTGTCCCGCGAGGGAATTTTCAACGTTTCGGTTTCCAGCCTTGGCTGAGGGCAACCGTTCGATGAAATACTTCGAGCTCTTGTGTGGAACCTTGCTCGTGTTTACGGTAATAGAAACCTAGACGCTCAAATTGAAAACTAGCTTCTCCGCGAATATTTGTGACTGCCTTTTCGACGAACCCATGGTGGACGACATACGAATCTTCCTTAAGTTGCCTTTCGAGATGTTCCCAACGTGGAGTTGGCACAGAAAACAAACGATCGTATTCGTGCATTTCGATTTCGTGAGCATTATTTGACGCTACAAATTGAATTACACCTTTAGGTTTTAAGCCACTGGTATCTGAACCACTCCGAGAGCTTGGAAAGTACTTTGCGAAGATTTTGATAATTTCACCATTTTCACCGCGTTCAATGTCCTCACACTCAATAATGAACGCGTATCGGAGTCTAACTAATCCACCTAGGGTTAGTCGCTTGAACTTAGGTGGCGGGTCCAACTGAAAATCCTCACGATCAATGTAAATCGTTTTACCGAATGTAATTGTTCGTTCACCCAGCTCCGAGTTTTTGGGGTGCCATGGTGCTTTAAGTTCCACATCCTCCCCTTCAAAATTTGTAATCTCTACTGTAATCGGTTGTTTTACCGCCATCGCTCGACGCGTCGTGTTTTCCAACGCATTTCTAATGCAGTAATCTAGTAGTTCGGTTTCGATGTAGTTATTCTGTTTAGTGACTCCAACGCGACGGCAGAAATCACGAATCGCGACGGCCGGTACGCCGCGATTTCGAAGTCCAGACAATGTCGGTAATCGGGGATCGTCCCAACCGGACACATGTTGCTTTTCGACCAGTTGACTGAGCACTCTTTTGGACATTACGTTGTATTCCAAGCCTAGGCGAGAGAACTCTATTTGTGGTGGATGAAAGTTAATGTTGATATTGTCGAGCACCCAATCATACAACAATCGGTGATCCGCGAATTCCAGCGTGCACAGGGAGTGGGTTATTCCTTCCAAAGCATCACAGATACAGTGAGTGAAGTCATACGTAGGATAGATGCACCATTTAGAATCAGTACGGTAGTGCGGCTCGTGTATGATCCTATACAACACAGGATCGCGCATATTGATATTCGGTGCGCGCATATCGATTTTTGCCCGTAAAGTCTTTGATCCGGTCTCGAATTCTCCTGAACGCATTCGGCGAAACAAATCCAGATTCTCCGCTATGGTTCGGTCGCGAAAAGGACTATCGACACCCGGTTCTACCAACGTTCCCCGACTCTGTTGAAGTTCTTTAAAACTCAATTCACAAACAAATGCTTTTTCGCGCTTTATCAATTCTTCTGCAAACTCATAGAGTTGGGGAAAATAATCTGAAGCGAACGTTAAGCGATCGTCCCAATCGAAACCAAGCCATTTAACGTCGTTCTGTATGGCTTTTACAAATGTTTCACTTGCACTGAGAGGGTTGGTATCGTCAAAACGTAAATAAGTGACCCCTCCAAATTCATTGGCGATTCCAAAATTCAAACAGATAGACTTGGCATGTCCAATGTGGAGATATCCATTCGGTTCAGGAGGAAATCTCGTTACCACTCCCCCACTGATTCGCTCCTCTCGAACGTCTTTTGAGACTCGCTCACGAATGAAATCCGATATGTAGTCCTTACTCATGATTCTTCAGTGTCCAAATTCGTCAACTAAGGCAGTATGTAAACTACCATAGAGGCTCAATCTACGTCAATGTTCATTTTTGCTGATGCACCAAATCACACCGATGGTACACCGTCGAGTTTCTGAGGTTCTATCCGCCACATCCTCCTTCACGCCAACTCGTGTGTAGACATCACAATATTGTCCATGGTTCGATTCGGACGGAAGAAATGTATCACCTTCGCGACACTACTAAGGTACGGATTCCAGATCATTGTGGTTTCAGTTAAGCAACGGAACCGATAAAAAACTGTAGCTCAACTTCAAAAATGTAAGAACCATGTCGACAGGAATGGTACATAGGTGATCAGCATCAATACCGCCAGCAATATCAACATAAACGGTATCGAGGCAATATACAAGTCCAAAATTGAGCGTTTGAAACGATAACTTGCGATAAACAAGTTCATTCCTACTGGTGGAGTGAAATAACCAATTTGCAAGTTCGCGATCAGAATGATTCCGAGATGAACGGGGTGAATACCGTAGCGTACTGCCACTGGTAGCAGCAACGGAACCAAAATCACGATTGCTGAGAAGATGTCAAGTAATGCACCGACAATCAAGAGAAAAATATTGAGCAGTATTAAGAACACTAGGGGATTGGATATCTGATCATTTATAAACTTAAACAAATGTTCGGCGATTTGAATGTCCACGAAATAGTTCGTCAGTGCCCACGCGCTGCCAAGAATCAAAATGATGCTTCCCACCATAACCATCGATTCCTGAATAATCGAGGGTAGTTTCTTAAGTGGAACGTCCTTGTAAATAAGTACTTCGACAATCAACACATAGAGTGCCGTGATCGCCGCCACCTCTGATATAGTGATGATACCAGCGTAAATGCCTCCAAGGATGAGTAGTGGAAGTGGTAATTCCCATTTACACTGTTTCATTGCAAGCCAAACTTCTTTTGGTTCAAAAGAGGTGGTCGGAAGTTTTCGGTGCTGCACCACGGTCCAAAGCGACAATGCGGCAACCATTAGAAAAAGTGGAACCAAACCTGCGATAAAAATGTCGGTGACCGAAAACTTTTCTTCAACTCCTAGCTGCGTCGCGACTTGCAACGCAACAATACCGTAGAGAATTAATGGAATGCTTGGGACCAGCAACAATCCCAGACTACCTGAGGTAGTGATGTGACCCAAACTAAATTTTTCGGAATAGCCGGCTTTCAGTAGCATTGGAAACAGTATCGCGCCGAGTGCCACGATGGTCACTCCAGATGCCCCCGTGAGTGCGGTAAAGATCGCGCAAAGCAAAAATCCAACTATCGCTAAACCTCCCGGTGCCCAACCAAATAGTGCTTGAATCAAACGTAACAGTCGTTGTGAGGTTTTTGATGCTGCTAACAGGTAACCGGTAAACGTGAAAAGAGGAAGTGCTACTAATAAAGGTGTTTCAGCAAGACCGAGCATTTCAACGGCGACAATCGATAAAGGAATATCTTCTGCTAAATAACCAAAAATCGCGCCGGTCAATATAACAGTGTACAACGGTGCACCGGCAACCACCATAATGACCAACGCGATGATGCAAAGAAAAATCATTCGTCTGGTTGAACAAAAATACTCAATGCAAACCGTACACCCATGACGAAAAACGCAAATGGAAAAATCGCCACTAGTACCCACAAAGGAAGCACCCAAATCCCCGCAGCACTTGGTTGTGTATATTCCAACCACACATTTTCAGTCGCAAAGATGGTAATTACAAAGCAAACCACAGAGGCACACAAGTTCGCAACGATAGATGTCGGTTTCGACCAACGTGGGGGAAGGATGCGATCCGCTATGTCGACTCGAATATGACCATTCTCGCGGACGGCAATCATCGCACCGACAAGGGTAATCCAGAGGACCGCCATGCTCATCAATTCATCGCCCCATGACAGTCCGAACGAGAGTTCGCCGATGTTTCGCAACAAGACCTGAGCGACTGCTACAAGAAGCAGAGTTAGGAAAAGTGCAACTAGAACCGCTGACTCGAGCCAGCGCAAAAACAGTCCTACCTTACGGAGCATTTTCGCTGCGGAACTGTCTGAGAGACTCGTCCAATAGTTCGTAACCTTCCCGAGTCACCAAACCTTTCTCCAGCCATTGGGAAACTGCGTCCTCGGCTAGATCGCGCCATTCTTGGAAAGCTACATCATTCGGCGTGAGTAATTCAACGCCCTGCTCCAAAATGACGTCAAAAGCTTCGTCGTGATCCTCAATCAACTTCGCTTCTACCCGAGCAAGTGCTCCCGTCATGACTGTTCGTACGACATTTTGATGTTCTTCGGTCAATCGATTAAACATTCGTTCATCAAGGGCAAAAATCGTATACACATACTGCAAACGAATGTCTAGCATGTATTTGACCTGCGTGTGCCACTGTAGCGCAAGTGCAACTACTGGAGGCGACGCGATCGTGTCGATTAAGCCCGTTTGAACGCCAGTAAGTACGTCACCCACAGGAAGAGGAATTGGATTAATACCAAACACTTTCAAATTGTGTTTCGCGCCCTCGTCGTCTTTGGGAGCCCACACTTTTGATCGGCGAACTTCTTGAATTGTTCCCACTGGTTTTGTTCCCATCGCGTAAGCGAACCCTACTGCAATGAACCCAAGCGGTACGATACCAGATTCTTTTAAATCACGCACAAGTAATGGATCTAACTTTTCTCGTACTGCATTAGCTTCGCCGTGGTTTCGAAACAGCATGGGAAGGCTGTAAAGGTTCAAGTTGGGAACTTCGGACGTATAAACACTCGTCTGCACAATTCCTCCGTGTAATTGTCGCGCTCTGATTTTGCGCTTCACGGTGAAATCATCTCCCATAACCCCACCAGCATAATACTTGAACTTTACCTCGCCGTCGGTCAGTTCTTCAATTGACTTCGCAGCTTCCTTCAATTCGATCAAAGCGGCTGTACCATCTGGGTAAGTGGTCGCGATCTTTATAGTTGTGGCTGAATAGCCGTACGCACCAACTAACACGGAAAACGTACATATAACGACAGCTAAACGTGACGTTCTAAAAGAAATCATCTGCGTTATCTTTTAGTTCGCGCGCGCGTTGTTGTGCTAGCCTGTTCTGTAGGGTAAGTCCGTCTACAACCGGATCTGCCATTAATACTTCGTCCAGCAATTGATCGTGGAGTTCTCGATCAAGTGTATTCCGAGCGTAGCGTTCCGCGAACAATACCTTGGCGTAAAAGTTCTTTCCTTCACTGAGATCAATCGCGCGCTCGAAGTGATAACGCGCGGAGTCACTATCACCCCCAAGTGTTGGAGGTACGAGAGACTTAAACACTCCCATATACATGTGTGGGGAACCGAATTCATACCCTTCATCAAGCTCGAGCATTCGTTCGACAAGTAATTGAACTCTTGAAATCTGTGCGAGTGCACGGAAGTCGTGCGAGTGTACCAGAATCCAATTAAACCAAGCTCCAGTCAGTACGAAAATTACGTCAAGGTCCGACTGATCCAAGGTACCCAATACTCGTTTCATATCGTCGAACGGTATCTTATCCAACTCACATAAATCTGAGTTGTCCAAACAAGCTCCGTTCAGCGCGTGCTCTCGGGCTTTAGAAGCATACCGCCTTTGTCGTTCTATTTCATCGACAAACGCCGTAGCGTAGGAACTCTTGAGTTGCGCGGCAACCAATAACAGAGAAACATCACGTGGATTCTGTTCTAGCATACCGTCAAGCAGGATCAAAAAAGATGGGATCCCAGCTGCAATCAAATCGGGATCGTCACTATTCAAGATTGATGTTTCGAGATCTTTAAAAAGTCGGTTAGTAGCCGACGAGACGATCAGTTGACAGCCAGTACTTAATGTGAAAACCCCGACCAAGAAAGAAGTAGTTACTAGTCTTGTAAGTCGACTCTTCATTTGTGTCATTGTAGTAATCTTGATACCGTTGATTCAAGTAAAATTTCGGTTCGGTGGGCTAAATTTTTCGCATGGCGATACGATCGAAAGACCGACCCACATCACACATTAGACCCATAATTTCACACAAAAGTCCATAGGCATGCTTAGTAATCAAGAGCGTGACCAAATGAATCAAGCTACATTCCGCCCGTGGTTCAAGTTTGGACCGATTCTGATCTTGATGCTTTTTTGGTTGGGTTCTATTACAGGGTTTATATTTGCGTACCTTGAGGATTACATCACTTGGTGTATTCCACACATTGAAGGATGCACAAGTATCAGTCGTACTGGACGTTCCGGTGCAAGCTTCTACGTTTTCAAGTTAACCATGATCCCAGTTGCAGTTTTTGCGTTTGTATATTGGTTAGACATGGCTCGCTGGAAACATGGTACCGCATCTACTCAACCAATTTTCGTGCTCGTACCGACAATTTTAGGTTGTATCGGCGCGATAGCACTAATGTCTCAAATGACCTTTTTAGGGATTGATTGCGGAGTCTGTCGAACAATCCGATCGAACAGTACCTACACCTTTTTTCTGTTAACGTTTGCTGCACAGTGGCTGGCCTGGATAAGAATAAGGAAGCACAGTGAGAGGAATTGGGTGCCTCCATGCTATTTCATCCTATGTCTTTGGCTTTCCCTCGAGCTCGTGATATTTATAACGATCCCAATTTTCATTGAGAACACACGAGCACTTGAAAACGGGATCGCTTGGCGTGCGAGTTACCTAATTTCGCTAGCTCCTGCGATCTCGGCGTTTGGATGGGGTCGAACTAAAGGTAACATCTAATCCTCTTAGGCAGATAGACTCCAATAGTTCAAACTATTCCTCCGGGGATTCCTCGTCTCCAGTTTCTGTCGTCGATGCTTCCGTGGTAAACTGTTTCACGTCTTCTAGTAGAGCGTCCATAGACGGGCGGTTACTGTACTTTTCTTCGGCCCGTTTCAGCACCACTTTACCGTCCGCGTCAACCAAGATCACCCCGGGATGTGGAACACCGTACGCGAAGGACCCCTCTTCATGGTCTTCATTGAGAATCCCTAAGCTTTTAACAGTCTTTGCGTCTTGATCCGACAACAATGGGTAAGTTAATTCTTCGCTACTCTTGAACTTGGCATTCTGTTCTACGTCGTCATAGGTGCTTGCCGCGACAGCAACACCAGCTTCATTAAATTCTGCAACTCTTTCCTGCAACTCAACTAGTTGCCTTTTGCAGTACCCTCACCAATTGGACGTTCGAACGAAAAAAATCAACAGTCCTTTGCTCTCTCCGCGAAGGTCGTCGACTGTACGATCACTGCCTTCGGTGTCTTTGACAGCTAAGTCGGGCAATTCGGAACCCACATCCGGCCCCCAATTATCTTGATACTCTTCGCTCAACACAGCACTAGCGAACAACCCTAGAACCGTGACGAAGACAAGTTTCATAATCTTCATAATAGTGCTCCAAAATGTCTGAAATCAAAATCCAAATTCACGGCAGAAAAACACTACATCCTGTAAAGGAACGTGCTTTGCGTATAAATCGTGTCTGAAATACTTCGTTCATCGACTTCTATGCCAACATTTAACACTCCCCGCGGCGCTATATATTTTGAACAACGGGGGTCTCGTGCCGATCCACCTATTCTAATGATTCACGGTCTGGGATGTCAGACTGTACATTGGCCGGAATCATTCATTGAAGGGTTGAAATCAGAAGGATTTCGAGTTGTATTGATGGACAATCGCGATGCGGGCCTCTCTTTTGGTGTTGAGCAATCCACACCAGAAATTGGCCAACTTATTCAGGCCATGAGTGATCCATCCATCGTTGAACCGCCCTACCGACTCGCTGACATGGCAGAAGATATTGTTCATTTACTTGATCACCTCGGGCAATCTGGAGCTCATTTAGTGGGTGTATCTATGGGGGGGATGATCGCGCAGTATGTTGCACTAAACCACGAAAAGCGTGTATTCAGTTTGTCATTGCTAATGAGTTCGACAGGAAACCCAAAGATTCCCGATCCGGCACCCGAAATCATCGGTGCTCTGGGTGCGACAGTAGTATCCCCTACTCGGGAAGACAGTATCAATGCATCAAGAGCGGCCAACCAAATGTTTGGTGGGCCGCATTTCGACTCGTCGACAGTTGGGATTGGCAGGTTTGTTGAAACAGCCTATGATCGAGCTAGTCGTCCCGACGGTGTGCTAAGGCAATTAGGGGCTATTCTCGGCGATGGAGATCGTCGTTCGCGTCTTTCCAAGCTGCAAGTCCCAGCACTCTTGATTCACGGAGACCATGACCCGCTGGTCGATAAGTTTGGTTCCATTGATCTTGCAGAAACGATTCCTAATTCTCGACTCGTGATCATCGAAAAATTGGGACACGATCTACCGGAACCTTTGATTCCCCGAATACTCGCAGAAATCGTCGCGCATATACGTAGCCATCCTTCTGCTCGTTAGCGAATTCGGCCGAACGAGTAATACACGGTAATTTCGGTGGTACTCAGATTAATAGTGCCAGAAAATGTCTTAAAAAACGAAACGAACAATAAACATAATGGGAACATTAGAGGTATCAAAAAAATCGTTTGTCGATAAACCGACGACTACATTAATCACCAATACATGAAAAGGTTGTTTTCTAACAACAAAAGTAAGACGATCGCGATACTTGGCGGGACCGGTGACGTGGGGACCGGGTTTGCATATCGCTGGAGTAAAGCTGGACACAAAATCATAGTAGGGTCCCGAGTTCAAAGCAAAGCAGAAGCAGCAGTCAAGAGTCTTTTGAAATCCTATCCAGATGTCGCCGTGGAGGCGATGGAAAATAGCGAAGCCGCGCGTGCAGGGGACATTGTCGTGCTCACTGTCCCAGCTGCACACCAGATGAGCACATTAGCTAGTGTCAAAGACTGTCTTAAAGGAAAGATTCTCATCGACGTTACCGTGCCACTGGTCCCTCCACGTGTAGGAACCGTACAGCTCCCTCGAGAGGGTAGTGCTGGAAAACGGGCACAAGATTACTTGGGAAACGAAGTCATGGTCGTTAGTGCGTTTCAGAATATCGCGGCAGAATTGATTAAAAAAAATGTTGAAATTGACTGCGATGTCCTAGTGAGTGGTAACAAGAAAACCGCCCGCGACACGGTGATTCAACTTGCAGAAGATGCCGGTATGCGCGCATGGCACGCCGGACCTATCGACAACGCAACAGCTGCAGAATCTCTAACAAGCATACTAATTCAGATTAACAAACGCTACCCGATCGAGCATTCTGGTATCAAAATCGTTGGTAACAACCACGACTAGATAATCGTGAGCGTACAGGTTTTACCTCTCCGAGGTATCCCCTTAATTCAAGCTGGTACTGATTTAGCATCTGTAATTCTAAAAGCTTTAAAAATTTCTCGCGTGAGCTTGAAAGACCACGATGTCGTCGTGGTTGCTCAAAAGATCGTATCCAAAGCCGAAGACCGCAGAGTTTCACTTGATTCGGTAAATCCATCAGAAAGTGCAAGACGACTAGCTGTCGAAATTGATAAAGATCCAAGGTTAGTCGAATTGATCTTACAAGAGTCCACAGGAATCGTACGGCAAAAAAGAGGGGTCATCATTACCCGCCATCGGCTCGGATACGTGATGGCAAACGCTGGGATTGACCAATCTAATGTAGATCACACCGGCGGAGAACATGCGTTACTATTACCACACGATCCAGATCAATCTGCCTTAAAAATCCGTGCCAAAATAGCTGAAAGAACCAATACAAACATTGGTGTAATAATTAGCGATTCAGTAAATCGGCCATGGCGGTTAGGGAGCATAGGCATTGCCATCGGTGTAGCACATACTGCGGTACTAGATGATCGACGCGGGCACCAAGATCTATTTGGCCGAGAACTGCACGTCACAGTTTCTAATCGGGCAGATTCGATCGCAACGGCAGCTCTCCTAGTGATGGGCGAAACGACTGAAAGAATTCCAGCCGTGATCGTGAGAGGCGCACCTTCGACAAGTGGTCCAGACGGTGCTCATCGCGGGAATCGACCGCTGACAGATGACTTATTTCTATGACGGTGCTAGCAATCACCGGAGGAGTTGGAGGATCCAAGTTGGCACTCGGACTCACGAAGGTACTGCAATCTGGTGAGGTTGTGTTTCTGGTTAACACCGCCGACGATTTTCAACACTGTGGACTACACATATCACCAGATCTAGACACACTCTGTTACACATTAGCGGACCGCGCTTGTCCCACTCGAGGTTGGGGGCGACGCAATGAATCCTGGACTTTTATGGAGACTCTTAAAGATCTTGGAGGCCCAATTTGGTTTCAATTGGGAGATAAAGATCTCGCGGTCCATGCGCTTCGAACACAACTCTTGAGCGAAGACTGTTCGCTGTCTGACGCGACTGAGAAGATTGTCGAAGCGATGGGTATAGAGCACACGGTTTTGCCCGTGAGCGATGATCCAATAACTACTGTAGTGGAATCAGACATCGGAGACCTCTCGTTTCAACACTACTTTGTGAAGCACCAGTGTCGTCCGCGCGTGTTGAGATTAAGATACGTTGGCGCAAATACTGCGCGACTAAATCCACGCCTAGATTTGGCTACAATTTCATTGGTAGTTATTTGCCCCTCTAACCCCTATCTTTCGATTGACCCGGTCCTAGCAATCCCCACTTTACGAAATTTTCTGGGAAAAACCGATGTCCCTGTCGTGGCGATATCTCCCATTGTTCAAGGACGAGCTCTGAAGGGACCCACCACAAAAATTATGGCTGAACTTGGATTCACCGCAGAAAACGAAACAATTGCGAAGCATTACGCAGACTTTCTGAGCGGACTAATTGTTGACTGTTTAGATTTTTCAAATTGCAACAATATCTTAAAACTTGGCATTCAATGTGTCGCAAAGAATACGGTGATGAACTCTCTGGAGTCTCGGATACATCTGGCGCGAGAGACTTTGGAATTTGGTAGGACTTTCACCCAATGAACTCAATGTGGGCAATAGTGCCGTATAAAGAACCCCCCTTCGGAAAAAGTAGATTGTCAGATCGACTCACATTAAAGCAACGCGAGCTTCTCGCATCCACAATGCTCGAAGTGGTTGTCGATGCGTGTTTGCGCGCAAAGCTAGTTTCTGGAATCTTGCTGGTGTCAGATTCACCCCAGTTAGCAAAATTCACGTCAGAGACAAACACCATTGTCCTGGAGACACAGACAAGTAATTTGAAAGACGCTATAACTCAGGCGTGTTGTTTTGCGTCGGACCAATTGAACTGTAGCACCACCTTTGTAGTCCCAGCCGACTTACCACTTATCTCCGCGCAAGATATAGACTACGCCGCCACCCGTCACAAGCAAATTACCCTTATTCCCGATCGTCGATTGAAAGGGACCAATGGCGTTATATCTACACCGCCGAATGCGTTTGAGTACGTGTTTAACGGTCAGAGCTTTCAAGCACATCAACAAAACGCTCGAGCAACAGGACTGGAGACACGGGTTTTGCAGATCGAAACCTTCTCATGCGATGTAGACACGTTCGAAGATCTGATGAAGGTCTTGCATGTGCAACCGGAATCCAGTATAGCAAAAGTTTATAGTAGCTTTGTGGAACCCGACACTCCCCAGATCGCGTCAAACTAGTCTCAATGACCGTTCGTCAGGCAAACAGTATTTGGTCAGCGAATGAAATTCGATAATGTTCTTTCAGCAGATGCTGCCCACGACTTGGTTACTGTCCCAAGCTTAGAAGATATCGCCGCACCCGCACGTATTCTCCGTGATGAGGGATTCGGTGCCACGGTCACTTATTCGAAAAAGGTTTTTGTACCACTAACGCAACTGTGTCGAGATGTGTGTCACTATTGCACCTTCGCGAAGACTCCCCGGAAATTGGAGTCGGTTTATCTCACCATAGACGAAGTGCTGAAAATTGCACACGAAGGTGAAAAATTGGGATGCAAGGAATTACTCTTTACTCTCGGAGAAAAACCAGAATTACGCTATACAGTCGCGCGCGAATGGCTGCGAAATAATGGCTTTGCTTCTACTATTGACTACCTCACTCACGTCGCCGGAAAAGTACTGCAGCACACGAACCTGTTACCCCATGTCAACCCGGGTAATTTAACTTCTAAGGAAATCGTCTCTTTGCGACAAGTCGCACCGTCAATGGGAATAATGCTGGAATCTTCAGCAGCGCGACTCACACAAAAGGGGATGCCACATTACGGTTCTCCCGATAAAGTACCTGAGGTCCGGCTGGCAACCCTGCGGCGGCTTGGCGAGCAACGTGTTCCGACTACCACTGGCATCTTAATCGGAATTGGTGAGACTCGCACCGAACGAATCGAGTCGCTATTGGATATAAGGCAATTGCACCGGGAGTTTGGACATATCCAAGAAGTGATCGTGCAAAATTTTCGAGCCAAGCCAGACACGCTGATGGCAAACGCTGCTGAACCCTCCGACGTAGAACTACTTTGGACCATATCCGTAGCCAGGCTAATTTTCGGACCGATGATGTCGATTCAAGCACCACCAAATTTGAACCCAAATGTACTCGAATCGATTGTAAATGCTGGTATAAACGATTGGGGTGGTGTCTCACCGCTTACACCTGATTTCGTGAATCCTGAAGCACCATGGCCTCATTTGGTGAGCTTAGCGCGAACTACAAAGGCAACAGGAAAGCAGCTACAGGAACGTTTAACGATCTATCCTCGTTTTATCAACGATCAGTGGGTTGAGTCACAATTATTACCTCGAGTCCTAGACCAGGTCGACGCTGAGGGATTGCCACGTACAGACTCTTGGACACCCGGGACATTGACAGATCCGCCGGAAGAATTCATTCAACGCGTTCAAGAGCGAAGAAGAGCAGACTCTTCGCTTTACCCTGTATTACAAGAATCGACTAATCGGGATCTCACAGAAACCGAAATCGAGAGTCTATTCTCCGCTCGCGGCCGCGATTTTGACACAGTCGTCAACTTCGCGGATGACATCAGACGAAGCGTCAATGGAAACACTGTGTCGTATGTGGTTAATCGCAACATCAACTACACGAACATTTGTTACTTTAGGTGTCAGTTCTGTGCTTTCTCAAAGGGAAAATTAGCTGAAAATCTGCGCGGTCGTCCTTACGACCTATCCAATGAGGAACTCAGTCGCCGAGTGGAAGAAGCGTGGGCTCGCGGGGGTACTGAAGTTTGCCTGCAAGGTGGAATACACCCTGCATACACTGGTGAGAAATATCTTGACGTCGTGCAAACAGTGAAGAATGCCGTCCCAGAAATTCACGTACACGCTTTTTCGCCATTAGAAATCTGGCAGGGTGCTAAAACTTTAAACCGACCTCTCAAGGATTTCTTACTCGATTTGAAGCAGGTGGGACTAGGCACTTTACCGGGGACAGCTGCCGAGATTCTGGACGACGAAATTCGTGCGATCATCTGCCCAGACAAGATCAATACCCAGCAGTGGCTCACAGTAATGAGGACCGCGCACGAGTGCGGAATTAGAAGCACCGCCACAATTATGTACGGTCACGTCGAACAACCTATACATTGGGCGAGACATCTGTTGCGCATTCGCACACTTCAACAACAAACTGGGGGGTTCACCGAATTCGTCCCACTTCCATTCATTCATATGGAAGCACCCATCTATCTTAAGGGTAAAGCAAGACGCGGGCCGACGTTCCGAGAGAGTGTGCTTATGCACGCGGTTGCGCGCATCGCACTTTTCCCGCACATTCAAAACATTCAAACCAGCTGGGTGAAGCTAGGACGCGAAGGCGTGCGCACCATGCTTAATGCAGGATGCAATGACCTCGGTGGTACGCTTATGAACGAAAGTATTTCCCGAGCAGCAGGAACACAGCACGGTCAAGAATTACATCCTAAGGACATGGAGAACTTGATCATCTCACTTGACCGGACACCAAAACAGCGGTCAACTCTATACGGAACTGTTAGTGCAAGAATACACCGCAAAGGGATGACTGCGCAGCCGTTGCGCGAGATAGAAAACTCAGCACCACACAACTTGGCGCGCACAGAATTGTCCGATCTGGTTCGAAACGACTCAACCTAATTCGAACTACGTTACTCTTTAATTCTTCCCCAGACTGAAAGAGACAATCAATGTTCGGCTTGTATGGGAGAGTACTGTTGACTCCCCGGTTCTAACGCTTGAGTGCTTGGGCATTCTGTTTCGTGTCCAACTTTAACCGCGTCAGCGTGTACGGTAGTCAAGGACAGATGGTGGTTACCGAATCGCATCCAAGCATTCCACACAGGGCGAATGACTTGATGGACGATGGACTTGGTTCTAATTTGCATGATTTCCTTACTCCCTTGTGAGGATTTAGATGAATCGTGGGCGACTTTTGGTTACACACGAAAATGAAATTCTTAATTGGTACGCATACACTTGTGGTGTATTTGTACCTTTTGTATAAGTGGAAGGACTTATCCCACTTAGAACAAGTTGGTATTTTAACGATACAAAACTTGATTACACTCCAATAGATAGTGTTTATGTCAAAAAGTTCAATACCTAGACGGTCACAAAATAATGGTCCAAGACTAAACCAAGGAACAGTACCGCCAAATAAACAATCGAAAATTTAAACGATAGAATTGGCAATTTTGGGTTGTCGTTCACGAGCATAACTACCGAAAAACCTAGGTACACGAGACCGAGAACTAAGGCTAATAGTAAGTACAACCACCCACTCATTCGAATAATCAAAGGAACTACTGTGAGACCTACAAGTAGCACGGTGTACACCAAGATTGAACGCCGCGTATAACGGTCGCCATGAGTAAGTGGAAGCATTGGAACACCGACAGTTTCATAGTCTTTGGCACGATCAATTGCTAACGCCCAAAAGTGCGGTGGGGTCCACAAAAATATGATAGCAACAAGTATGAGTGCTTCAAGTTCAACGGTGTTGGTAATGCAAACCCAACCTAAGAGTGGCGGAGCAGCTCCGAATAGTCCCCCAATAACAATGTTTTGTGAAGTTCGATGCTTCAAAAAGAACGTATAAAAAAGACCATAGCCTGCCCAAGAAACGAGATTAAGCCAAGCTGCGAGAGGGTTCACGAAAACAAATAGGACCAAGAGTCCTACAAAACCTAAAACAACCGCAAAGATTAGTCCATCGCGACCACGTATTCGACCTGTAGGAACCGGGCGATTGCGCGTTCGAGCCATGTGTCGATCAATCCGAGCGTCGACAACATGGTTGACGACTGCCGCGCTAGCCGCTACAAGAGCGATACCACTCAATCCGTACAGAATCGACAATATTGGGGGGAAACCTGGAACGGACAAAAGCATCCCGACAAGCGCACACAACAACATGAGAAGCACTACACGCGGCTTCGTCATGTCGAGAAAATCTAAAGTGCGACTCATAAAAGAGGAAAACTGGTTGGGCTCAGAAACTTCATAATTTTAGCGGTCGAGCTCTCCACAAAAAGAGCGAAATAGTCTTTCAAAAAACGATATCGGCGAACCTTGAGAGCTATCCCTTGCTAAGGAAGTCTTCCCCTACATTGCATCAGTGTAACCGTCAGGTCAGCTCTCGAGTCACTACCAACGCTCTGCGAGTTGTTCACTCTTGAATTTCAACAACAGTAAAGTCTCGATTGAAGATTGGATGAACTTTATCTTGACAACTTCTGGTTAGTTTACCACTATGGCTTATGCAAAAGACGGTAGGAAATTTCAGCGAAACGATTCATTTGGTGAACACATGACGCATATTGTGCGGTAGAATAATAGTATTGTGTTTTACCAATCGGGTGACGAATTAATCAGATCCCTGTTGCGACTATTAAACGACTTCGCAACGATTGTGCATAAGTTTGTCTGTGTGCAAAAGGGAGGGGCACCTTGTAATTTGACCAACTCCGTATCACGGAAGAAGACATCATGAACGAATTAAGACGTAATCTAGATTTATTGGCTAGTAAGGGCTCTCGCTATTTGCGACGGTTTGCGCTGAAGGGGGCAATGGAAAAAGCGTGGCCCTTGGTGGGTATTGTTGCCCTGCTCTTTCCCCTTGGGTATTTTGGTTTTCGTTGTTACGAGATCTACGAAGCCTTTCAGACCACCGCGGTAACCTCAAGCTTTTCGTTAGCACCGGTTGGTTGGGGGTTGTTGTGGACGATATTGATCGCGTTACTCATCCCCGCTGGGTTTTGGCTAATCCTGTATTCATTGGAATCCCGTCGATATCACGAGACGAAACAGAGTTTAGCTCGTGCGTGGCCGATTGTATTTCTTTTGGGAATCGCATTCCCGATCGGCTACTTTGTTTCCTATCTGTTCGCGATCCTCGGCCAATACGCTACGGTTTCTTATGGGTTCGGTCCATTTCTTACCTTAGCAGTACTTTTAGCGATTGTTCTGGTAGTCGCCGTACCAATAGTTTTTATTGGATTGTGGGCGTTAATCGGATTCTCTTTCGGAAGCGTCAACCGACAAACTTCAATTGCTTTGTTTGATCGCGAGCTTGGCTTGAAAGACCGATTGCAGTCGGCCGATGAGTTCCGAGTTAAAGATGATACCACGCCATTTGAACAAGCAGCTATTGTCGATGCTATGCCCCACGCAGAAAAAGCGTTACAAACTCCATTAGCGAACATTGACATCGCCAAACCTGCGATGGACACCATTAAGTGGCCTCTGGTATTCGCGTCAATACTGATTTTCGTACTGGGTCTCTCCACCAATGGACTACAGTTTGAGACTCCTGAATTGGAGCTGGCGGTAGCAATGCCGGAGAAAGCTTCACCACAAGATTCTGTGGAGGATGTCAAGCCACCCGTATTTCCGGAAGACAGAAGTTCGGAAACGGATGTACCGGATCCCGATTCACCCGTCGCGGAAGAACAAAAGCCGGCGGAGATGAAGAAAGCCACTGAGGCGACCAGTTCCGAGTCGTCGCTCGCGGAATCGCAGGAAGCTCAAAGTGTTCCACAGCAATCATCCGAAAGTGGCTTGAGTGCTAGTGCTTCCAAACAGAATCAACCCGGTCAAGCAGCATCGAATATCGCTGGGTTAGGTAACGAAAAACAACAAAAAGAAGAAGAAGCTGAACCGAAGAAGCAGAATAAAAAGAACGAACAGGAGAAAGAAAACAAGTCCAAAGAAGAAGAAAAGGACGACTCTGCTAGCGGTATCGCGGGGGGTAAAGGCACCGGTTCTGGCAAGCAGTCGGCATCGACTGAAATGTTAGAGCAGCACAGCCGTTCGCGCGAAGATGATTTTGATCAAGATGTCGACCAAGAGTCTGACGATGAAGAGGACGAAGAACAAGAAGCAGCAAGTGCGGCGAAGCCAATGCTCAATCAGAGAAAAGCTCCTGTCGATCGACAGCTTACGCCTTCTGGCGTCGGCTTTGAAGAAAATGAAGAAAACAATGGCAGAGGTGGTCCCGGTGGACTTAAGAAAACCCGCGGCGTCGCGGCAATGCTGCTTGGGGTTCCCATGCCTGACAAACTACGGTCGCAAATAAACGTTGGGCGGATTAAGGTCCAACGCGAAAGGTCGGTCCCAATCCCCAACCAGGTTCAAACCACAAACAGTGAGAATCGGGGACAAATGGACGACAATATCGGTACATTCTCCCGCACTGAATTGAAACCTTGGATGCGAGATGTCGCGAAAAAATATTTTCTCGACCTCCGCCAGAACAACACACCAAACGACTAATTTTTAACGACTTTACCTAAAGGTTTACCAGGACAAAAAGCAGCACAAATCGCACGACGCCCTACACCATCGGAACGATGATCCCCCTTACGTTTGGGTATTATCGGTGGGTTCGGAGCGATCGCATGTGCGTACCAAATTGGTGAAAGTCCCCACATCTACTCGGTGATGCACCGTCGCATCGCTAGTAGATGCAAACACACACGCTAGCATGAGCGACACAACACTTGGTTTCGTGCAATCAACAAACTAGAGCACGCGTATCTAAAACAGCGAAATATTTGCGTGCAGCGTTTTGAGCTTATTTTGAGCGATGCTACGTACAAAACAGTCGAAACAGTTCCTCAAAGTAACCGTTTTGTTAGCTACCGCGTCACTTAGAGGACTCGACAGAATTCTTAGGAAAAAACAAGGAAGTCACTGCTTCTTAAAACAAGGGGGTACGATTTGTGAGCAAAAACGTGCTCGATGATCCGTCACACTAAATCTTTGCGCTCGTTAGCCGTTTGACACTCCAATGCAACGTATTTACTTGTTCGACGTATTGCGCGTGTATTGCTATAGCATAAAATACATAACTTTGTAAATGAAGCGACGTAGATATTTTCCCGCGCGTCCGAGTACTTACGTACGTCGAAATCGTTGTGCTTGTCGGGAGCATTTGCAAAGGGAATTAGACAGAAACTTCTTTAACTCCGTGGTACGGAAAAAGGCATCATGAACGAATTAAGACAAAATCTAGATTTATTGGCAAGAAAAGGCTCTCGGTATTTGCGCCGGTTTGCCCTGAAGGGGGCAATGGAAAAGGCGTGGCCCTCGGTGGGTATTGTTGCCCTGCTCTTTCCCCTTGGGTATTTTGGTTTTCGTTGTTACGAGATCTACGAAGCCTTTCAGACCACCGCGGTAACCTCAAGCTTTTCGTTAGCACCGGTTGGTTGGGGGTTGTTGTGGACGATATTGATCGCGTTACTCATCCCCGCTGGGTTTTGGCTAATCCTGTATTCATTGGAATCCCGTCGATATCACGAGACGAAACAGAGTTTAGCTCGTGCGTGGCCGATTGTATTTCTTTTGGGAATCGCATTCCCGATCGGCTACTTTGTTTCCTATCTGTTCGCGATCCTCGGCCAATACGCTACGGTTTCTTATGGGTTCGGTCCATTTCTTACCTTAGCAGTACTTTTAGCGATTGTTCTGGTAGTCGCCGTACCAATAGTTTTTATTGGATTGTGGGCGTTAATCGGATTCTCTTTCGGAAGCGTCAACCGACAAACTTCAATTGCTTTGTTTGATCGCGAGCTTGGCTTGAAAGACCGATTGCAGTCGGCCGATGAGTTCCGAGTTAAAGATGATACCACGCCATTTGAACAAGCAGCTATTGTCGATGCTATGCCCCACGCAGAAAAAGCGTTACAAACTCCATTAGCGAACATTGACATCGCCAAACCTGCGATGGACACCATTAAGTGGCCTCTGGTATTCGCGTCAATACTGATTTTCGTACTGGGTCTCTCCACCAATGGACTACAGTTTGAGACTCCTGAATTGGAGCTGGCGGTAGCAATGCCGGAGAAAGCTTCACCACAAGATTCTGTGGAGGATGTCAAGCCACCCGTATTTCCGGAAGACAGAAGTTCGGAAACGGATGTACCGGATCCCGATTCACCCGTCGCGGAAGAACAAAAGCCGGCGGAGATGAAGAAAGCCACTGAGGCGACCAGTTCCGAGTCGTCGCTCGCGGAATCGCAGGAAGCTCAAAGTGTTCCACAGCAATCATCCGAAAGTGGCTTGAGTGCTAGTGCTTCCAAACAGAATCAACCCGGTCAAGCAGCATCGAATATCGCTGGGTTAGGTAACGAAAAACAACAAAAAGAAGAAGAAGCTGAACCGAAGAAGCAGAATAAAAAGAACGAACAGGAGAAAGAAAACAAGTCCAAAGAAGAAGAAAAGGACGACTCTGCTAGCGGTATCGCGGGGGGTAAAGGCACCGGTTCTGGCAAGCAGTCGGCATCGACTGAAATGTTAGAGCAGCACAGCCGTTCGCGCGAAGATGATTTTGATCAAGATGTCGACCAAGAGTCTGACGATGAAGAGGACGAAGAACAAGAAGCAGCAAGTGCGGCGAAGCCAATGCTCAATCAGAGAAAAGCTCCTGTCGATCGACAGCTTACGCCTTCTGGCGTCGGCTTTGAAGAAAATGAAGAAAACAATGGCAGAGGTGGTCCCGGTGGACTTAAGAAAACCCGCGGCGTCGCGGCAATGCTGCTTGGGGTTCCCATGCCTGACAAACTACGGTCGCAAATAAACGTTGGGCGGATTAAGGTCCAACGCGAAAGGTCGGTCCCAATCCCCAACCAGGTTCAAACCACAAACAGTGAGAATCGGGGACAAATGGACGACAATATCGGTACATTCTCCCGCACTGAATTAAAACCCTGGATGCGAGATGTCGCGAAAAAATATTTTCTCGATCTGCGCCAGAATTCCACCCCTAATAACTAACCTTTTAACAATTTTTAAGAGAGAACATTTATGGCAAATCAAGCAACCACGCAAGTCGACTCAGCGGTAGCTGCGCAAGCGGGACACTTCAAACAGGTCTTTCACGAGATACGAGCCGAAGTTCAAAAGATGATGGTCGGTCAAACGGCTGTGATTGATGGCGTGTTGACCGCACTGCTAGCTGGAGGGCACGTACTCTTAGAAGGTGTACCTGGACTTGGAAAAACCATGATCGTACGTTGTTTGAGTGACGCGGTACATCTGCATTTCTCCCGAATTCAGTTTACCCCCGACATGATGCCTGCCGATATTCAAGGCACGATGGTATTAACAGAAACTTCTGGTGGAGGCCACGAATTGACATTCCAACAAGGCCCTCTCATAAGTAACTTAATTCTCGCCGACGAGATCAACCGTGCGACTCCCAAAACGCAGTCCGCACTTCTCGAGGCAATGCAAGAGAAACAAGTCACCGTTGGTAGCCGAACCATTCACTTAGAAGAACCTTATTGTGTTATGGCAACACAAAATCCGGTTGAACAGGAAGGTACCTACCCACTACCCGAAGCACAGCTCGACAGATTTTTGTTCAAACTTATTGTTGGCTATCCTGAAGAACACGAGTATGCAGACATAGTCGACCGTACTACCGGTTCTGAAACTGTCGGCATCAAACCCGTGACAGACGGAAAGACTATTCTTGAGTTGCGGGAAGTCGCGAGAGCAGTTGCTGTACCCCAAAATGTCAAAAGTTACGCTGTTCAACTGGTAATGGCGACACAACCTGAAAGCCGTTATGCCCCCGAAAGCGTTTCAAAATATACCCTCCTCGGGTCGAGTCCACGAGGTGTCCAGGGGCTTATGCTTGCTGGTAAAGTTCAAGCATTACTCAATGATCGCTTCGCAGTAAGTACAGACGACGTAAAAACCGTCGCTCACGGTGTGTTGCGACATCGCCTCATTCTAAACTTCCAAGCGCAAGCAAGTAACGTGACCCCGGATCAACTCATCGACGACATTCTTGAACAGGTCAAGACTCCACACGCCGTTAACTAAGGCTAGGAGTGACCATCGGAAGTGGCTAGACTAACATTTGAGGAACTCTTTGACTCGGAGTTTCTAAGTGCATTAGAAGTTTTTGATTTACGAATCAAGCGATTTATTCGTCAAGGTCGTCATGGCGAACAATTGTCGCACGATCGTGGGTTCGGACAAGAATTTAAAGATTTCAAAGCATACGTTCCCGGAGATGACCTTCGCGCGGTAAACTGGAGCATATATCAACGCTTAGGGCGGCTCTTCGTGCATGTATTCGAAGAGTATCAGGACTTGCCAGTTTATCTGCTCGTCGACTTGTCGAAGAGCATGTACCTTGAGGATCCACCAAGGATCGTTGCAGGTCTTCGGACCGCTCTCGCTCTCGGTGCAATTGCCTCCGGACAACACGACATCGTATCGTTGTTTTCGTTTTCAGACAACTTGGAAATGCAAACAAAACCAATTTCATCGAAGGGTCAATTGATCGTTCTTGCTCGCCAAATGGCTGAGCTCGACGAACTTGATGGCACAAACTTGTCTGACGTGTTGGAAGAATTGTCCCACCAGAAACTTCGCCGCGGGTTGCTCGTCGTTATATCGGACTTTTTCGATCCTTCTGGGATCGAAGCAATTGATGAAGCTATACGTAAAGTACGACACAAAATCTTGCTGATTCAGCTGACGAAAGAAGAAGATGCTGACCCCGAACTGAATCCTGAGATCGTGGGTGATTTGCGTCTAGTAGATTGTGAATTGGAAGATGCGATAGACGTTACCATTGAACCTCAGGTGATTCGTGAATACAAGCGTATCTACAGCACATTTAACGAAGACCTCATCGAACTTGCAGATTCTCTCGGTTCCGGCTTAGTTCAAATCGACACGGAAAAAGATATCTTGGATCAGCTGAGCTTGATGTTCCAAACAAGAAACCTACTAGTATGAACCTTTTAAACTTAAGCCCTCTATTCTTCGGTGCAGGTCTGGCCGCCTTGGCGGTGGGTTTGTATTTGTTACAACAACTGAGAATTAGGTATACACGCCTACCTGTCGCAACGACGCTCTTTTGGGCGGAAGCAGTGCGGGATGCTCCGGTGCGTGTGTTCCGACAAAGATTCAAACATTGGCTAGCTTGGTTACTCGCGGTGTTGATTTGCTGGCTATTATGGCTCGGCTTTGCTGATTTGCGAACCGACCGTTCTGCAACCGCAAATTTTTACGCACTCATTCTTGACGGTTCAGCTCAGAGTGCGGTTGGCAACGACTTTAATCTCTCGAAACAGCAACTTCTCGATGATGTGCGTTCCTATCCGAGTCAACAACGAGAAGTGTATTTCGCTGGTGAGCACAACTTGAAACTACTTGCGTCTGACGAAGAAACCAAGGTACTCCAACAGCGTTTAGACGATCAAACCCCAGCTTCTGCCCGGTCGAGTGTTGAGGACCAACTAAGACTTCTCGCAAGGGATGCTGTAAATGCAGAGAATGAAGTTATTGTTACCGTGTATGGGAGAACGGTTATTCCACCAGAAGTTATCGACGATTTACCTGAAAACATGAGTGTTGAACAACGTCTTCCCGAAGACGAAGGAGAGTTTTCCAATCGCGGAATCGTGGCACTTGGTGTAGGGGAACCGATCTCTGGAGCTTGGGACAAAGTTGACGTGCTAGTACGTGTTTTGCATGACAACGCTGATACCGTGAGCTCAAACGACTTAACCATAACTGTTGCCGACCAACCAATATCAGGCGACAGTTTAATAGAAATTGGAGATTCGGACTTTTTGTTGAGGGATGTTCTAGCGGACGGTTCACAACTACAGGTATCACTAGCGGGCGAAGATGATCTTGAGTTTGACAATGAAGCCAGTTTGGTTTTACCGACGCGATCTCAAATTCCAATCTACATCGGACCGAACGTTCCAGAGTCGATTCTGCCCGCAATCAACGCTGATTCGGCGTTAATCGTCGTGTCTGAGAATGAAGCAGAAGTAGCCGTGCTGGGACCCACAGATTCTCCATCTGCGCTTCCCACGTTTCGAGTTGTGGCGGAGACCGTCCAAGAACAAGCTTTCGAAATTGGGTATGTTGGACCGCAGGATGTGAATAGCGAAAGAGCATTAGACCGTACGATTGAACGACTCGGCTTGACACAAATCGACGCCACTGCAATTGCACAAGAGATTGAACGTGAAATTACGGTGCGATTGCACTTTGGTACTCAGCGTTTTGTATCTGTTTGGTTGCCGATTGTCGAAGACGAGTTCAACTTTCGCGAGAGCATTAGCTTCCCTTTGTTTATTTCCAAGTCCATGCGCTACCTAGCAGACGAAGCACCATGGTACGCGTACATGGCTGCGGGTAAACAAGCGATAGAACAAAGTTCCGGTGCGTCCCTCGCTGACACCGATGCACTTTCTGAACTCGCAGTGGGCACGTATTTCGTTCGGAACTCAACTGGTGAGTTTGAATTGACCGATGAACTTCCTGGAGTAATTTCCCTTCTAGACAAGACCACCACAGTACGAAATGCTAGTCCAACACTCTCTAGTGCCACTACTACTACCCCCTCACCTTATCCACTTTGGGAACTCATTACGTGGCTGATGCTGTTAGCGTTAGCCTTAGTTGTTACCGAGTGGTACATATATCAACGGAGACTAATGCCCTAACATGGACATTTCATTTACTTACCCGTTATTTGCGTTACTATTTTTGTTATTACCAGTGCTCTGGTTTTTACCCGGTGGGCAACGCCGGCTACCGCACATGATCATCAGGTCCGTGATCCTAGCACTGATTACTGTAGGATTAATGAAACCAGTGTTTGTCACTGACAGCGACGACAAACACTTCGCCATCATCTTAGATCAATCCTCTAGCCTTAGTGAGACACAACGACTCGAAGCTGTTAACACAGCCCAAGATCTGCGCGCTCAGTTTGAAAGAGAAGGCGATGTCAGTTTTGTTCAAATCGGCGGAGAACAACCAGCCATAGAAGGAGGAAGTCTTACCCATTTAAACGACGGACTTTCACCGCTTGGCGACGCCTTAGAGAAAGCAGCTCAAATGATTCCCATTGGCGAACAAGGTTCAATAACAATTATTTCCGATGGTTTAGCGACCGACCAGCATTGGGGGCATTCGTACGACCACTTGATTTCTCGTGGTATTCCTGTGAATTCGGTCAAATTACGAGATGATTCGGATATCTTCCTCAGTGGCGTAGAAGCTAATGATGTCCGCGCTGGGGATGATGCGAAAATTTACGTTGATGTTGTGGGCAACGCAAACGACTTTAGTATTGTCGTACGCGATGTTGCAAAGGACGAAACGCTTGTTGAGAGTGAACCGCTTGTCAGTAACGGGCGTGTTCGCCACGTGCTTTCATTCAGAGTCGACACTCCGGGTTTTAAGGAACTCCAAGTGTCTTTGAACATTGATGAATCTCTTGATCCTGATCTGACCAACAATTCCATGCGGACCGTTCTTCCCATTCAAGATCCAGTCAAAGTTCTGTATCTGGGAGAACGGCAACTTGGAGCAAAAAATAACTTAGAACGCTTATTGGGATCGGGATTTGAGCTTGACGCCCCCGATCCACTATCGATAGACGGAACTTTCCCGATTGAACCTTACGACGTAGTTTTGCTCGACGATGTCCCGACTAGTTCGCTAGATGAAGCCTTGCTTGACAATATCGCAAACAGGGTACAAGAAGACGGGATGGGGTTGATCCACAGTGGTGGTGAAGCTGCTTTTGGCGATGGGGGTTATCACGACTCGCCGCTCACAGATCTATTCCCAGTGGATATTCCCGGGGACCAAGACAAAATTGATCCCAGTGTCGGAGTCGCGATCATACTTGATACTTCGGGATCAATGGCTGGAAGTCGAATTGAATTAGCCAAGCACATTGCCCGACTGGCAGTCCGACGATTACAACCACACGACAGAATTGGAATCGTCGAGTTCTACGGAAATAAACACTGGGCAATTCCCATGCAACCAGCGACTAACAAGATTGAGGTCGACCGTGCGATCGGTCGAATGAAAGCAATTGGTGGTACAGTTCTGTTTCCAGCAGTACAGGAAGCTTATTACGGTCTTCAAAACGTAAATACTCGCTTTAAGCACATTATTCTCATAACTGATGCCGGCGTCGAAGATGCGAACTATGAAGCGATGGTTCGTCGAATTAATCGAGACCGAATCACGCTTTCTACCGTATTAGTTGGGCAAGGTGGACACAACCAAGTGATGGCTGACATCGCGAATTGGGGAGGTGGCCGCTTTTATGCAGTCGGCAATCAGTTTCAAATTATCGACTTGATCTTTAAACAATCGTCAACCAAGAAATCCCCGATGTATAAGCGCGGCGCATTTCAACTAGTTGCAAGCGCGGGTACTGGTTGGTGGGGGGACATTGAACCAGAAACAATCGAACCTCTCAACGGCTATGTTGAAGTTTCTGCAAAAGATGGGGCAGAAGTTTTGCTTGCAGTTGAAGAAACTGAACATCCAGTCGTTGCCACTTGGCTGTTTGGATTGGGACGAGTAACCGCATTGATGACCGAGCCAGTCGGCGAAGGTACGCGAACGTGGAATAACTGGGAAGATTACTCGGAATTTCTTGGACGAATAGTTCGTAAAACAGCACCTGAAGTACGCGTATTTGAAACCGAAGTACGCCGACAGTATGGTAATACCACGGTCATCGCTAATCGGGTACCACGGGTACCAGGATTGAAACCGACATTACAACTTTACGAGATCGATTCAACACCGAACACGGAGAAATCGCCAAATTTTGATGAGACTGCACCGGGACTATTCGAAGCTGATATCCGTTCATCTGCGAAAGCTGACCTTTTCATGGGTGTAGGTAATACTTTCAACACGCGGGAATGGCGCTTGGTTAGCTTAGCTGCCACAGATCAAGTACCAGAGAATCAAGTTGATCCTCTAAATGCTTTAGACCTTGATGCACTTGCCGAACAGACTGGTGGCAGGTCCGTAGCCGAAACCAACTCGACAGAGTTGGTTCAAACAGTGAGTTTAGGAAGTGTAGCTTACGGCATCTTTGATTTTCGACCATGGATCTTCCTATTAGCACTATTTACATATCTTGCAGATTTGATTTATCGACGCTGGCCTAGAGCGAGCTAACTGCACACATGACACGACGAGGGTCCTTTCCATGAAAGTCACACCACTCACCTCCTCGCTGATCTGTCTAGCACTATTCGTAGCTAGCGGGACGATTTTTGCGACAACACCTACCCTAGAGTTGCTGAACAACAGTAACGCACAGAAAGGAAGACTATCGCTAGACTCGATTGCCGATGTGTTTAACGAGTCGATCATAGAAAACCAAAGCATTGAAGATGCTGTGTCGACGCTGACGGAAACAGCTGAAGATCCTTCAAACACCCCCTGGCATAGAACAAAATCGTACTTGTCAGTAGCCCATTTATATTGGCGTTACGGGCAGCTACCAACAGCGACAGAAATCCTGACTTTACTCGCAGAAAACGAGGAGCTAAAAAGTGAACTTGACGTCGACTACTATGTCTTAGCAGGCAGAATAGCAGATGCTAACGGTGATGAAGAACTAGCTCTCGCTCACTACGAAAACGCTTTTGCTCGTACTGACAATCCAGACGAAAAAGAATTTATTCAAATTCGGCTCGCGATGATTGACACCGACAAAACAAACGTCGATGCACTCTACTCGCTGGCAATCAATCGAGATCAAGAATTCAAAAACCGAGCCGCTATTACGTTAGCGGTACTCGGACACACCGATAAAGCACTTGAACTGTATAAACCAAATCCCGATGATGAAAAATATTTTCGCCAATTAATTCGGTATGCTGAGTGGGCAATCATTGCGGAAGACTATGAATCGGCACAAAAGTTTGCGTGGTTAGCCTACGACAATACTGACATTCGATTCGACGGACTCTACGCACTAACGTTGGTCGATGAGGCATACCGACACAGCGATGAGTTAGACGTTCTCGTTAATGAACTTACCAATCGTGTTGATAAGGACGAAGACCTTGTAGATCTTCATATCGACTTATTGAGCGACTTAGAGCGTTATGACGAAGCCATCGAACTGTACCGGTCAATGGAGCTTGATCCGACCGATCTCGAGGCCCGTTTTCGGTTATTGCAGATTTACGATGTATCGAAACGCACCGATGAGATGATCGCAGAGTACGAACGTCTCATTACCGCAGAACCCAACACAGTGTTGTGGTACTCTGGACTAGCTTCGCATTATGTCGCTGTCGCTGAACCGGCCCGCGCTGCAGAGGTATGGGAAACGTTAGAAAAGAACAATTCTGACAATATTGACATACTGGTTCATGCTAGCCGATTGATGGGTCAAATGGGCTTTGAAGCAGAGAGTATCGCTATGGTGGAACGACATCGTGACACTCATGGTGTAACAACGACCGGGCAGATGTTTCTTTTCGAAGTTCACCTAAACAAAGGGCGAAATAACGAAGCGATCACCGCACTGAATGAACTCGTAGAGTATCTTCCGGAAGACGCCGGTGACTTACGTTCCGTCGCAGATGCATACGAGCGCTTGCAAAAATACGAAAACGCCCTTGAGATTTTTGCTAAGGTGGAAGAACACCAGGGAGAAGCACTGGGATATGACGATCGAATGCGTTTAGCATGGCTTCATAGTGTGATCGGCAACCGCGAGGAAGCTTTGCGGTTGTGGCAGGAAATTTGGGTCCAAGAAGACTCTCCAGCCCGGCGCGCGTTCGCCGAGGGGCAATTCCTATTAATCGCTGCAGAACTTAATAAACTCGCTCGAATCGCAATTGACATTGAAAACAAACTCACGGACAAGACGGCGAGCAAGAATGAAATTAACCTACTAGTGCGTATTTACACAGAGGTTGGCGATTCGTTCTCCGCCGCAGAGGTTGTTGAACAATATGCAAGGTACGCGGACATACCCGAAGTGGAGAAACTTCGGCAATTAGGGTTGGTCTATTTGCAACTACAAGAATACGACAAATATGACAAAATTCTTCGACAACTGGAAGAAATCGACCCCGAGAATCGAATTGAACACATCCAAAACATCGTGCTCAACATGGTCGCTTTTACGGTGCAAGAGGAGAGCGATGAGAAGCTAGAGGACATCCAACATTGGTTGGAGCAGTTACGATTGTTTGATGAGGAAGCCGTTACCGGCGAATTTGAAGCTAGCGTTCTCTCAATGAGCGGATTCACGGAAGAGGCAATTGAAAGTTACCGGTACGCGTTAGTCAGACACCCTCAACATAGTGATAACCTACTGCTGATGGGTGACTTGATGAAAGAATCTGGTCGCACCGATGAGGCTGTAGCAGTATTCCAGTATGTAGCCGAACACGCCGACAACGATAACGAGTTTGTGGTAGCGATAGACGGCATTCTCAACATGATTGGGCAGGAACGATTTGGACAACGTCTTCCACCTAACGACCAAGCCACCTTCCGGTGGGCCCACCGAATTATTCTGGAGAGAGTCACTGGACGCGAAGACAAGTTTTATCTGTACACTTTACTTGGTGAAATCGCGTTGGAGACTCTCGATACCGAGGGAGAGTTCGTCGCGGTCGAAAATTCAATTTCACAGGCGGGAATTCGCCGCCTCTCCGTACTTCGCGAGTTGGTTACCATGTCGACTCGAGACGCGGGCTTCTACTCGCTGAATCAAAAAGCAGGAGACACGGAACGCCAACTCCGATACGGTCGCCGCTTAATTGGTCTTCGACAGCAGCTACCACCAGAAGTCTACATCAGTCTGGCGAAAACGTTGTTAGAACGAGAAGACACTCTAGGTGCAGAAAAGTCTTTGAATTTAGTCCGGGACATCACCGGCCAAATCGACGTAAACCAAACAAAAGCTGACTTGTTTCAAGAAGCTGGTTATGCTAAGAAGGCACTGGCATCATACAGTGTCGCGTTAGCACTGAATCAGGACGATATCACCCTACTGTTAAAGACGGCTGTATTACGAGAAGCGAACGGCCAGCTCGATGTCGCTAACACACTATATATGAAAGGCTTATTGAACGTGTTGCGTACCCAACCCGATAGACTTCATACCGAATCAAGAGCACCTTCAAATCTTCAATCGATGTTTCCTGCTGGGGTGCAGATGATTGGAGCGAGCCGGAATTTAAGTGTGAATCGTGATTATGAAACATTCTTTGAGCCTTTTACACAAGGAGTAATCGCGACCTGGCCAAAAGACGACCAAGAAGTTGCCTCAAATCTCACGGACATTGACGCGATGTTTCAGAACGAACTTGCAAACGTGATTGAGATGAGAGGTGACGAAGAAAAAGCCCATCTACCGCGCTACTCACGCTTAGATCATCTTGCACAGTTCATACGACGACTTGGAGCAACAGTTGGCCAAGAAGAATTTGTCTATGCCCGAGATCAGCAGCTAGCTAAAGTGTTCATCGATCCTGCAACCGACGCAGATGACGCTACAAGCAAAAACGACGCACCGGAACCGGAGAAAACTACCTCTACGACCACGATTACACTTCCCAGTGGTGATAGGATCACGAGAACCGTAGAGTCTGCCGACTTTTATACGTACCTAAAAAGCCAGTATAAGATGTATGGGCTCAAGATACCCAATGAAATTCACGCGATGGTACCTGAGGACCGGCGTACGGAAGATCATGCCCTCGCTTCAGAAGAGAACGTTGACGACCATGCACTCGCTAGAGATTTCACCAGAGCGGTGCAACAACAAAATGTTGATCGCATTACACGGCTCGCGGCAATTATGACCTTACCGGAACCCGTGGAAGAAGTGTTCTACGACATGGTATCCAATCGAAATTACCAACAAGCACTGCGATACGCGAAACAGTTGTTTGACGAAGTGACGGTAGCACGTCTTACGTCGACTATCGTTTCAAGAATCAAAGAAAATCCGCAAGAACTGATTCAATTGTTACAACGGAATTCAAACCTCATTCAAGAGATCGAAGCAGATTACGGACCGTTCTTTGAATCAGTTGACGAGATTGTCGATTTGCTCGAAACCCCTGAAACTAAACAATTTTTATCCCGTGCTTATGGCTTCAACCGAAGCATTTGGATCTATTTAAAAACTCGCGAAAACGACGACGAACTCTTGCAGTTCTTCGAATATCAGGTTGCTCAGCCTCCTAGCAACAACCCGATGATGCGGAACCTACTTTACGAACATATCAGTATGTATTCAGATTTGATCGAATTGGAGTGGGATCGGCAACAACGTAACAGATTCAAAACTGCTGCGGCGGACCTGATCAGTCACATCGATTTTCAAGACGAGTATGTTATGTCGTCTTTGCTGAACTTAGTTCTCAACTTCAAAGTTCATGAGAACAATCAAAACCTACACTTAGATGTCATCGACATGATCACTCAAAAGACCGAATTGGGTCTAGATGTTGTTGGGATCTTCGAAGACTTTTTTGATGAAAATAAAGATGCTGCTTTTCTCAAATTGTTAGAGTCAAACTTAGACACTCGTTGGGTGTTCTCCGTGCAATCTGCGATCAGGCAATACTTTGGAGAACAAGCAAACGCGATGCTTAAGGCAATGATGAATGGAGAATGCCCTACTGAAGATCAGATTGCGATGTTGATACCTAGTCGAGGGTTCTTCGGTCCCAGTTTTGACGCGGAGATTGATGAGTACGAACTTGGGAAGAGTCTATTGGAGTGTTTCCCGGAAAATGTAGAGTACTTGCGCAATCTGATTGTTACCTCAATCCAAGGCGGTGTGAATAGTCGAATTGCGGAACAATTGAGGAATGGGTATGAGTTCGACAACACTGTAGAAGGTATCCGTACTGCCTATTTCCTATGGAATGAGCAGCAGGAAGACTACGTCGCGGCTCTCGCAGTTGCACACGACGGTGAACCTGATCTAACGAAGCGAGATATTTTGGACGACATATTGAAGCGCAACGACGAATCCAGATACTCCTATGGCAATCACCCAGACGCCATCTTGCAACAGATTCGAGCCAGAGGCAATATGTTCGAAGGAATCATGCCTCCCGGACGTTCTATGGTTGACCTTATACCGAAGAACATCAAAGTTGCGGCCGACGCACTTGCACAACTTGATGACACTAATACGACGACCGATGCAGGCGATGCCATCCGGCTCTTTTGGCGAAATCTCAACACTCAAAATTTAGGTGGAGATAGACGCTTTTACTTGCCCGGTGGAGCGTTAGGAATGTTTTTGAATTGGCCGGTTGACCTAAACGAGCTCGAGAACATCGATTTCTACGGATACTCTGGATACCCGATGGGAAACTTCTCTAGCACATTGGCGCAATATCTCATGCAAAAGAGTGTTGAACAACCTGAAGTGCCTGAAGCACTGCTAGATTGGGTGGTGCATGAGTTTTCTGTCGGTCGCGATCTAGAACTACATTTCATTGCACAATCGCCTGTACAGAGAGATCATTCGCAACAGTGGTACGAACTCCTCGTGAAGGCTTACACAGACCATCCGGATGCGCGCGACGAACGAGTAGCTGAACTTACCTCAGCAATTTTGGAAGAATCAGCAGATAAGCACGAATTTAGTCTGTGGCTATATCTCTCCAACAGTGCTGAACAGGAATTGACATCAGATCTGCTTGAGCAAGTTGAGCAGTGGGTCGTGGAACAAACAAGTCACACTCCACGTCAGATTCTCAACATAGCACAAATGTTCGCGCGTGCGAAAGTTTGGGATAAAGCAATTGATTACTTCACGTTGTATGCTCTGGATCTGTCTCGTACGGACCCTCAATTTGGTCAAGTAAACAGGTTTTTCGGATATGGTAATGAGCCTGATAACCCCGTCGATTTGTTTGGGTTAATCGACACCGTAAAAGAGCACACATCGGAATCGCACGCACAACAATTTGTTGAGCGAATTTTGCCAATGGTACGACCGTTTGAATTTGAAATTTCTGAACATCATCTTGACGCTACAGCGGTGAAATTGTTGTCTCGTGTCTATCCCACCAACGAAGTACTTGATGTCGCAAAACGAATACGACCTTCTATGGAAGAGTTTCTAAATAATGCGAAACGAAGCGTCGCTCCTGAATTCGAACAAGTGTCACCACTCGTACAGGTAATACGCGTTTTAGTTTCTAATGGAGAATTATCAGAAGCTATCGGGTATCTGAAACCTATCTTCATAAAAGTGCAAGAAGATGAATCAGACGAACAAGATAATGCTGAAGCTCTCGCCAACGCTAGTCTTGGTAGCAGTGTGATTTCTATGGGAGGCTCTTCGATTTCAATGAGTGTAGCGCAAGCCCAAGCGATGTTGAGTTCCATGGCGATAGTTAGTGGTGGCGGTCCCGTTAGTATCAATGTCAGCGGAGGTCCCGAGGGAATGGGCTCAGAAGCGGAGGTTCCGTTAGTATCGCCGAACGTGATGGCACTGTTCCGAGAACGAAACACAATCTTCGATTTTGACAACGACGAATGGATGAATTTGCTAGTCACATCGTTGACAAAGTGGCTCGACAATGAAGACATGGATGAACGTGGTTTGATCGAAATGCTTTCGGTGATTGCTTTCGAGTACAACTTGCGCGACGACCCCGAGAAAGTGGCAAACTCATGGTCAAAAATAAGCGCGTGGCTCACGCAATATCACCGTTCGCTAGATCAACACAGCATTCGGCCATTTCTCCGGCTTGCGATTGACGCGGAATTTCCGCTAGACCCACAGGTTGTAAAGTATGCGTTCGAACTGGACGTTTTACAGCCTTCCGATATCGTAACAATACTGAACACATTGCACGATTCGACTACTGCGGAAGTAGCATTTGACACAGCAAAATCAATCTCTATTGAATCCGCGGGTCTGTCGGTGCTTCGAGTTCTCGATAAGATTGCTCGACGCGCGAACGAAGAGGACTTTGTAGACGTAGTTTCCTTGAGAATTCAAAACTTAGAAGACGCCTATCAAGAGTTAGAAACGACGGTACTCTAATTCAAGCAAAAACAGTGCCGACTTTCAATATTGGCGAGTAATCACTGAATGAATTAAACGGCTACTTCGGTTTCACCCGTCCTATCGTAGCCTAGCGTTCGGATTACGAACTTTGAAGTAGTGTGTGGACACACTCCATTATTCTCGCTCCAGCCCCTATCACAACGAGTGAGTAGCTCATCGGCAGGGGAGAATATCAACTACTTTATACTTATACTAAGCGTTGAGCTACTTTCAACTTCAATCAACTCTCGAAGAAATTCTTACCTATGAAAATGAAACGCCGTTTAAATCTAGTACTCGTCCCGTTCCTATCAGTCATTACGATCTTAATGACTGCGACACTTTTCGCAAAACCGCTAGAGGAACTCCACGAAGCAAACAAAACGGAAGAACGCTTAGATTTAGATCTTGTGTATCGAGTATTCAACGATGTAATTCTGACACATCGAAATCTAGATCCAGCCATCGAAGACTTGCGGAATATTGCCGAAGATGTAAGTACCAACATGCGAACTCGTGTCAAGTCATACCTTTCAATGGCGCATCTCTATTGGCGTTATGGGCAGTTCGACAGTGCAATCGAACAAGGAGATTTAGCCTTAGAGCTTGAAGAAACTACAGACGGCACCCTCCTTAAAGCACGACTGCTTGATGCTCAAGGAAAAAAGGGAGAAGCAGTCGAATGGTACGAAAAGACACTCGAACTCACCAAACTTGCAGAGGAACAGCAGTTCATTCGCATTCGGCTTGCGATGATTGATGTACAACCCACGAACGTCGAAGCGTTAGTCGATTTAGCCGCAGCACAGAGCCAGGAATTTAAGAATCGTGCAGCTCTCACATTGGCCGTGTTGGGACACCCTATCACAGCAGTCGAGCTGTACCAACCAAATCCAGAAAGTAAATACTATTTTCGCCAATTACTCCGAATCACGGAATGGTCGATCCTCGCAGAGAACTTCGAACTCGCACAACAGAATGCTTGGCTTGCGTACGAGTCTGCTGAAACCCGTTTTGATGCTTTGTACGCACTGACCTTGGTGGACGAATCCTATCGCAAAGCTGGGAACCTTCCAGAGTTACTGGAAGAACTTGTAGCACGCAAAGAAGAAGATAAAGACCTGACGAATCTACACATTGATCTTTTGACGGACTTTGAACAATACGATGAAGCAATCGCTCTGTTTCAATCCATGGACACTGATCCGACAGATCTTAGTACTCGTTACCGACTCTTACAGATCTACGATGTAGCCAGACGAACCGATGAGATGGTAGCAGAATATAGGCGGCTCATTCGAGAAGAACCGAATACGGTACTCTGGTACTCAGGGCTCGCATCTCACTTCGTAAGTGTCGCACAGCCAGAAGAGTCATTAAAGGTTTGGTTTCTTCTAGAAGAGAACAATACCGACGACATTGACATCTTGACTCATGGTGGTCGTTATATGTCGCAAATGGGATTTGAAGCAGAGAGTATGGCGATTGTTGAACGACATCGAGCAAAACACGGTCCGACGACTACGGGGCAGATTTTCTTATTTGAAAAACACTTAGCGAATGGACGCTATGACGAAGCTACTGCAGAACTGCAAACACTCAGTGCTGCGCTACCAAAAAATTCTGGTGATCTCCGGACTGTTGCAGATGCTTATGAACGATTGCAGCGCTTCGATCTTGCCCTAGAAGTTTTTGTGCAAGTCCAAGAAAGTGAAGAAGAAAAACTCGGCTATGATGATCGCATGCGTCTCGCGTGGTTGGAAAGTGTCGCAGGTAATCGCGAGGAAGCGATGCGCCTGTGGCAAGACATCTGGCTCCAGGAAGATAAACCGGCGAGGCGAAATTTCGCAGAGGCTCAATTTTTATTGCTAGCCGCCGAATTGAACCAGTTAGCAAAAATTGCGATTGATATCGAACGCAAACTCTACAACCAAGAAGCCGATAAGAACGAAATTAATTTGCTCGTTCGAATATACACGCAAGTCAGCGATGCCTTCAGTGCGCGCGAAGTTATCGAAGAGTTCGCAACTTACTCTGATGTGTCCGAAACAGAGCGACTTCGTCAAATTGGTTTGGTATATCTCCAATTGAACGAATACGACAAGTATGACCAAGTCCTTCGAGAATTAGTGGACATTGATGAAGAGAATCGAATGGAACATATCCAAAACATCGTTCTCAATGCTGTGGCGTACACCGTGAATGAAGAAGCCGAAGACCGTCTTGAAGACATTTTCTATTGGCTCGAAGAATTACGCAAGTACGATCATGATGCCGTAACTGGAGAGTTTGAAGCTAGCGTCCTGTCCATGAGTGGTTTCACAGAAGAAGCCATCGAGAGTTATCGGTTAGCTTTAGTTCAACAACCTGATAACAGCGACAACATGTTGCTCATGGGCGAGTTAATGAAAGAATCAGATCGAACTGATGAAGCAGTAGCAATCTTTCAGTACATCGCCGAACACGCCAAAGACGACAACGAATTTGTCGTCGCGATCGACGGAATTTTGAATATGTTTGGTCAACAACGATTCGGGCAACGCTTAGGGTTTAACCGTCAAGCCGCGTTTAAGTGGGCACACCGCATTATTTTGGAGCGAATTACGCAGAGAGAAGATAAGTTTTATTTATACACCCTGCTTGCTGAAATTGCGACCGAATTTCTTGATACAGAAAGCGAATTCGTGGCAATTGAAAACTCTATATCTCAAGCCGGAATTCGTCGCTTGTCGGTCTTGCGGGAACTCGTGACCATGTCTACGCCCGGTCAAGGTTGGTTCTTTTATGGGCGAAGCGTTAACGATCCAGACCGGCAAATCACCTACGGGCGCCGTCTCATTGGTTTACGCCAACAATTACCGCCGGAAGTGTACATTAGCATTGCAAAAACATTATTGTCTCAAGACGATGAACTCGGCGCGGAGAAAGCACTTGACCTCATCCAAGACATTACAGGCGATCTAGACGTGAATCAAACTAAAGCAGATTTATTTCAAGAAGCTGGTTTTTATAAAAAAGCATTAGCTTTTTATAGTCACGCGCTAGTGCTTAACCAGAACAACATTCTCTTGCTAATCAAGACAGCTGCATTACGAGAAGGAAACGGACAGGAAGAGGTCGCGGCAGACTTGTACATGAAAGGTATACTGAATGTGCTGCGCGGCCAACCAGCGCAGTTGTACGCTGGAGTACCCGTAGCTGGTACTAGAATGGGATGGGGCGGTGCTCAAAACACGAGCGTAAATCGCGATTACAACACGTACTACGAACCATTGATCCAAGGCTTGATTGCTACTTGGCCTCAAGATCCAGAAAAATCAGCGCAACAATTTGCAATATTGCGCAATTTTTTTGATGAAGAGCTTGAATACATTCAAACATTACCCCGTCGCGATGAAGGATTACAAATTACGAGTTTCTCGCGCCTAGATTACTTTTGTCGTTTTGTGCGAAGATTGTGTTCCGTGCTAGAACACTACGAGTTTGCACACGCAATGGACTTGGAACTAGCACGTGTTTTTCTTGAGGAATCAGACGATGAATCGGCGGAAGAAGGCGAATCTACTGGTAGTGCCGAGTCCCGTATGGCGGCAACTATGATGCAATCGATGGGAGGTTTGATTTCCGTCACCAGTTCCATGATGCCAGGGGAGGAAGAAGCCGTTAGTTTTGCTGATTACCTTAAAACTGATTACGAAGCGAACGGTTTGCACTTGTCCGATGAACTCAAGGAATTGCTGCGCGATACTACCGAGGAACTCTCGAGCGAAACCTCAGAAGATGTGAAGCTCCTTTCGCAGGAACTGAATAAAGCAATTGAAAGTAATGACGTTGAGCGTACTGCGCGCCTGTTAAAGATCGTTGAACCACCAAAACCGGTGGCTCAAATTTTCTACGACTTTTTGGATGAACCAGAGGATGACGTAAAACCCTCCCTGCCCGTTAATCCGTACATGCAGGGGTCTGTAGGAGTAGCAAATCCTCGCGACGTATTGGGATACGCACGTGCTACTCTTGGCGAAAGCGAATACACCCGCATGGTTCCAATTATTAGCGGGAAGTTCCAAGGGGAACCGAGTCGATTACTTGCCACGATTTCGACCGATCCAGATTTAATTACCGACTTAGAAGAAGTAGTTGGCCCATTCTTTCAAAGCTTTGCAGAAATTAAAGACCTGCTCGAGATACCTGACAACACTCACTTACGACAAACCCTTCAATACGGAAACTCTGGATTTTGGAGGTATGTACAGAAGTGGGAAAAGCCTTCAGAGAGTATCGAATTGTTCGAATACATCGTAAACAACATAGCAGACAATACCCGACCTGGGCAACCATATCTGTATAGCCTACCTGCAATGTATCGGGAATTAATATCGCAGAAGTTGAACGCATCGCAAAAGAGAACTCTTCAAGAAGCGACCATAGAGATGGTAAAAATGATCGATTTCCAAGAGGAGTATGTAACGACATATGTTTGGGACCTTGTCGCAGTATTCGACGCACACCCAGACAATCTTGATGTTCTCGTGAAAGTCTATGAAGCCGTCGACGAGCGAATGGCTGAGGACTGGAAGCTTAAAGAAGTGCTTCCGGCTTACTACGAAGGTTCAAAGAAAGACGCGTTTCTCACGTTATTGGACGTGGAACCGAATCAATATGTAAGTTACCGGTTGCAGAATCTAATCGGCAGTCATTTTCAAGACGAGATAGTCGCTTCAGTACAGAGTTTTGTTGACGGAGACTGTCCAACACTCGAGCAAGTTACTAAGATTGAAAACCACGCATTAAATAGCTTCAATCGATTTGTATCCGACCGACAAAAATATATAACTCTACGTAATGATTACTACCGCGCACTCAAGCAATGTTTTCCGGAAGAAACACGCTACAGAACACAACTCCTTCGATGGACATTACAGGAAAACAAACCCGCAGAAGCGCGAGCTCTGTTCAATGAAGTGTACGAATTAGATCCAGAGAACGAAACAATTCGTACCGCATTCTACTTTTGGAATAAACAACGAGAGTTTTTCGTAGATGCATTAAAGATTGCGACCGACGGTGGTCCCGATCTCCGCAGCCGGGACGTTATCGAGGATATCGTTGCTCGAAATGACGAAAGTTGGCGCACTGGCGACACTGAGGCATATATTCTGTACTACATGACTCCGAGCGATCTCCGACCTTCCCAAGATTCGTCTGCATCTACTATGTCGAATCGTTATCCGAAGAACATTACGCGAGCGGCAACCAAGATTTTGGAGTTGGACGAAACTGCAACCACGAAAGATGCTGCAGAAGCCGTCAGACTATTCTGGCGGAACATAAACATTCAAAATTTGGACACTAGTTCTCCCGTTTACATAGGAAGCTCTTCGTCATTGATGTTCCTCGAATGGCCCTTCGACGAGGAAATGATCAATCGTGTGAACTTTTATGGATACAGTTCCTATTTTCTCGGTAATTTCGCGTTTAACTGGTCCTCATATTTGTCTTTTACAAATCGCACCTACGGTGTGGAGGAAGACTACGAGAGGTTGTTAGATCACACAACGAAGAATTTTCCTTTAGGACGGGAGCTAGAACTCCTACTCCGATCTCAGACTAACCCTTATAACCCTTACCAGTACATGTACTTTTCCCGCAGTCGAACTGACGAGAAATCGCGGTGGTATGAGGTAATTCGCGCGGCCTACGCGCACCATCCCGAGGACCTACGACAACGATTGCAAGAACTCACTGACAAGATCCTCACAGGTGTTGCCAACGAACATGAATTCATGATGTGGATGCACCTCACAAACGAATCTCAAACCCCACCTTCACCCGATGTGATTGCGAACTTCAAGAAATGGGCTCGAGGTATTGACGATCCGACACAACCGCAGTTACTCAATGTTGCTCGATTCTTCGCAGGATTGGAAGAGTGGGACGAGGCGATCGAAATTTACCAACTCTTGGTACTGAATCGTGCGGACTTTAACGAGTTTACCAGCCAAAGATATTACAACTACAGTCAGGAACAGCAACTCTCCGTATCTCTCATTATAGACGATGTTATTGAATGGTTGCCCGTTACCGAAAGTAGAAAGTTCGTCAAGAGTATGCTACCAATCGTTCAGCGATTTGATGACAGAGAACTGGGACAGATTATGTCTGACGTGTTCAACCTAGAATCCCTTAGCAAAGTATTTCGACCAGCCGAGGTATTCGAACTTGCGCGAGAAGTTCGGTCGACAACAATTGTTCCGGATCGACACAACACACGGTTAAAACCGTTTGAAGCAATACCTCTCTTGAAAGGAATCAGTGTTCTGATCGACGATACGGAATATGGGGAAGCACTCAATCAACTTGAAAAGCTGATAGTGAAGGAAAATGTCGCTTCGTCTTCCGACATAGGCGATCTTAATGTAGGACAAGACTCGTTTTACAACCGATCAGACGATCTGTACTATTTAAGTACCTTAGTTAGAGAGTTTTCTAACTCACTTGGGATTACGATTCCCTTCCGACAACCACAACCCCCAAATCCAAAGTTCGTATCTAGTGCTGAGCTGTTGTTCGCTTTACGAGACGAGATTTTTGATTTTGAAAACGGAGAGTGGATGGATCGCTTGACTACAAGCTTGATCTCTTTCCTAGACAAAGAGACTGTAGAGACAAAGTTTGTCGTTGAACTTCTAGCTGTTCTGTACAACGAGTTTTACAAGTTAGAACAATTTGAAAGTAGCAATGGTCTCGCAATTGCACTTAACACGTGGCTCGCGAGGCAATTAGAAAATCCTACCAGAAGTGACCTTGCACCTTTCGCCTATCTTGCAACAGAGGCTGAATTCCCAGTCTCTTCAAAGTTATTTGCACAGATGATTAGCCACGGTTTCTTTACAACAGAACAACGAGTATCGTTAATCCAAAAGTTGCGCGAGACTAGCGAACCAGACGATGTTTTTCTTGCTATTCGGGAGATTCCTGTGGAGATGTCAGGACTGTCCATTCTCAAAGAACTTCGCGAGGTAGGTGCGTTAGTTGACGAGGAAGAGTTCGTATCTGACTTGGATGAACGAATTGAAGCACTTGAATCTGCGTTGGATACCTTGGAAGTTCGAGTTTTGTAAACCTGCTACAACAAACTATGAAGTCACAACAAATCTTCTTTGAGAACCCCCTCAACGGAGGAGTTCTTTAGCCTCAGGGATATAGAAGGTACGTAACGATTTAACGGTAGAAGTACTCTAAAGACTCGAGGTATCATCTAGGCTGATACTGGTGTCAGAGAACTTAGCATCTTATGATTGCAGTACGGAAAGAGATTAGCTGGCTGATCTGCGGCGTTGCGGCATTGTTCCTAATGGTAAGCGGCTTCTTCTTCGGCTACGGGCTTGCTGGGTTCAACAAAACAAGCACATCGGAGACTAATCGGTCGACGGCTACAAACAAATTAACAGATGAAGTAGTCAGAGAAGTCGATCGACTAGCACCTTCGTTTGCGGAACATTCTCTTGTAGATCTGGAGAACGCTTCTCATTTTGGGAATTTCTATTCGAGAACAAAGGCGTTACTGAAGCATCTTTCGCAAGCTAATATCCAATCTGTACAACAAATGTGGGAACAGTCGAAGACACTGCAAACGCCCAAGTTCCAAGAAGAAGTTCAAACAAGAGTCATTCAACGGTGGGCAGTACTCGATCCAGTTGCTGCGATTCGTGTGGTGAAGGAAGAATTACCTGAGCACAAACAAGACATTTCAATTCAACACATTTTTGGGGAGTGGGCTTTATCGAGTCTAGAGGATGCTATTGACTTCGCGCGCACCTTAGACAAAGCACATAGAGAGAACGCTGTTTCAGGTATGGTCCTTGCTCGAGACGATTTGTCCGTCGAAGTACGACGAGAATTCGCGCGAGAACTAGACTGTGAATTGGTCGCGACAACGGGGCTCAAAAACAGCATCAGCGATGCGGTGATTGAGGTTCCCGAGCAAGAATGGAAGTTGTTTGTGAACGAAAATTATGAACACATTCAGCATCTCAGCGAAGAACAGTTCGGTTTCTTCACAGAAATCGGGCACTCTTGGGTACTTCAAGAGGGTGTGGACGTATTTGCAGTAATGCAGGATTCCCTACCAGACAACTATTCCTTGGTGAGCGTAGCAAAGTCTATTGCAGATAAATTACTTGACACACATCCTCAATTAGCCCTTGATTTCGTTCTCAACGGGGTGTACCAAGGAGAGGAAACAGACTACCATGAAGTTGCGATTGAACTGATTGCCCGTTGGGCCGATTCAGATCCAAACAAAGCACTTGAAGCAACATACGATATAGAAGCACGGTCGATGCGCCGTCAAATGCAACAACTAGTGCTGGAGAAATGGGCTACCCCTGATCCTTACGTACTTCTGGATAATCTCGACAAACTTCCGGACACCCTGCAAAGTTTCGCACACGAGATTGCGTTAGCTGTACTCGCCAAGTACGCACCGGAAACCGTCGCCGGAAAGTTGGGTGAGCTTCCGACTCGAAGAAATCGAGAAAAAGTTGCCGAAGCACTAGTTTCAAGTTGGGCCGTGATTGACTTTTCAAGTACTTTGCAATGGATTGACGAAGAGCTTCTTGTTGCCCATAAAAAGGAATCGTTGAAAGAACTGGCATTCACAACGTATGCTCGAATAGATCCGCAACAAGCCTTGGAAACAGCACTGCAACAACCACTTAAAACCAACGGTGACGGTTGGGAGCGCGACGTGATTTATGAAGTGATACTTCGGGACATGGATACCGCCGTAGCAATGATGCCGCGGGCTCGATCTGGAGAGACCAGATACGATACCTATGACTTCGGAGTCATGACGTCACTATTCGACTCGGACTTCGAAACTGCAAGCGTGCTATTCATCGATCTCTGTGACCTTGAGTCCAAAGCACCGAACTCTATTGACTTGTTTGCTCGGCTCGCCCCGGAGCGACTATTTGAGACGCTGGAAGTGATAAGATCAGTCGAAGCTAGAACAGAGGCAGCTCGTAAGCTGCTTGTGCACTACGAAGGTAAAAGCGTGTTTACTGATGCACAAATCGCGCTTTTGCAAGAGATAGAGCTCTCTAAAAGAAAAGAACTACCCGATCGAATTTCAAAACGCCTGCGCGCAGCGTATGACGAACTTCGAGAAGCGTTAGAAGCGGAGCCGGACAGTTAATACCCGAACGTTTCTGAAACCAACCAAAGTATGATCACAAATCATAAAACACCTTACTGGCTCTTGTGCGTTATGGTAGCGTTCGTTCTAACCGCCGGATCTGTTACACTCGGGTACATCGTTGCCGGCGGTATCCACAATACTGTTCCCATAGAGACCGATCTCTCAGGGTTACCAGTTCAAACATTCCAAGGGATACCAAACACCAGCCAGGATGCTACGAAGCAAATAGCTCCAGTCAAGCTCGAGAGTTTCTTAGACAATTCCCAGTTTGACAGTCTATTGACCCGTACTCACCTACTTTATGAATTTTTCGCGAACGTAGATAACGAAACGATCCAAGAATATTGGAAATACACACAACATCTTCACGCTTCAAACGAACGGAAACACATCCAGCGAGTAATGATTCAGGCATGGTCGACTGTCGATCCTGTAGCTGCCCTAGCAGTCATTGAGAGAGAAATTCTTGATGATACCCGCGCACCTTTAATGGAGCTCGTGTTTCGCGAGTGGTCATTGGTCAATCTAGCCGACGCAATGAACTATATGGGTAATCTTGATCTAGAAGACAAACTACGAGCGGTCTCCAGTATTGTTCGATCCCGAGAGGATTTGTCTTATCAACAGCGGCGAGAAATTGCGCGAGAGCTCGATTGTGAGTGGGTCGCGCTGGAGGTTTTAAGGAAGAGCACGGACGCGTTCGTAATTGAAGATCCCGCCCAAGAGTGGACCTCATTCGTTTGGAAGAATAAAGATGATCTTCAGACGCTGAGTGACTCACAAGAGAAGATGTTAGCAAACCTAGCGTACTATTGGATTGTCCAAGATGGCGTCGTCGCGTTCGAGAAAATGCGACATACTCTACCCTCTAACTTTTCTTTGTTGACAACAGCGAAATATGTTAGCACCGAAATTTTTGAAACTAACCCGCAGTTAGCTTTTGATCTGGCACTTACGGGAACTCGGCGCGAGAGAGAACTTGAATATCTTCAACTAGCAGTTGATCTGGTAGCTAAATGGGCAGCGACCGACGGACGTACAGCTCTGGACGCGACCGATGCGATTATAGCTCGTGCATTTCAGCAGAGGTTGCGACGGCGTGTGTTGTGGGTGTGGGCTCAAACCAACCCTCAATCTCTATTGAATAGTATTGATGAGCTACCGCAATCATTACAACTAAAAGCACAAGAGACCTCACTGACGTACATTGCCAAACAGTCACCTGAGCGTGTCCGAAGTATGCTCAGTGAGATTAACGATCGAAAATACCGAAATGTTGTGGCCAAAGCTGTGGTTAAAAGTTGGGCATTGACAGATTTAGGCCGTACGCTTGATTGGATCCAGTCGGATGAACGCTTAGTTGATATTCGCCAAGACTTGACACTTACAGCATATTATTCTCTTGGTCGGGTGAACCCAAAACTTGCTGTCGAAACAGCAGTGACGCAACCACTCCAAGAGTCTAAGGAAGGATGGGAAGCTCTGGTTGTTGTTTGGACTGCCAACGACAACTTGGATGTCGCCGCAGACCTGCTACCGTTAGTGCGACAGGGCAGGACGAGAACCCGAGCCTATGATGCTGTAATCGAACGCTCAATCGATGAACATGAATGGGAAAGAGCAATAAATCTAATCGTTCAATACGAAGATAACAAGGGATACGCTCTGGGTTCTTATGTAGGGACACTTGCGCGCGAAGTCCCCACGAGGCTCTACAAAAAACTCGAAACGATGGACTCACCGTGGTTGAGAAAAAGCATAGCTTGGCAGCTCCATGCAATCAATCAGGAGAACAGTGTGTTTTCTAGCGAACAATTGGAACTCTTGGAAGAAATTTCTGAAGCACCCACCCCGCAACGACCTAGCCGAAAACCATCAGCTCGATTACAAGAAGCTCTCGATAACTTCAATAGAGTATATCAAGAAGAACAATCCAACTAAGTCTGTTTGTACTCACCGAATCTAGCTCGTGTTCGATTTGTACTGTGTTCGCACAAATATTTTTTAGTTTTCACAGACGATTTAAAATCAGCCAACGTACGACAAATTCCTTAAAATCGTTTATTCGTTAGGAGAAGCTCGTACATCCGGAAAAAACTTTGATTGGATCGGGTCTACGGCCGGTGCCGTCAATTTTTCTTTGTGTTTGATACCACCAATGTTGGACCGCACTAGTCGTTCTCGATAGTTGAAGTTGGAAACGGATTCACCGACCTCATTCTCAAAGTAAATTCATAAGTACCGTCGATTATTTTTAGTGATTTTCATGCAGCCTCAGAAACTTAAGCTATTTTCTCATTACGTCCAAATTTTGATAGCAATCCTTGGCGTCAGCCTGTGTAGTGTTACCCTTGGTGCGCCTATAAATGAATTGACAGAAGACAATGCGAAACCAGACCGATTATCTTTGTTGCTCATCGACACAGTGTACACCGATGCAATAAAAACAAATCGGAGCATTGACGAACCTGTTGCTGCGCTCACCTTGATCGCCGAGGACGAAAACAACACCAACGCGTATCGAGCGAAGTCATTTTTGAGCATCGGGCACTTGTATTGGAGATATGGAAATTTTGAAGAAGCAATTCAAGCGGTAGACCAAGCCCTCGTTTTGCACGAAACAACCGATGGAACTCTTCTTAAAGCACGTTTGCTTGACGCGCAAGGCGAAGAGCGCGACGCGATTGAGTGGTACAACAAGACCTTGGAGTCAACCGAACTGGATGATGAACGCGAGTTCATTCGAATTCGCCTAGCGATGATTGGGGTGAACACCACCAACGTGGATGACTTGTACGCCTTAGCGCAACAACAGAATCAAGAGTTCAAAAATCGGGCCGCGCTAACGTTGGCCATCTTAGGTCAGCCTTCGAAAGCGATTGAACTGTATCGTCCTGACCCAGAGTCCAAGCACTATTTCCGGCAGCTCCTCCGACTCACCGAATGGGGACTGACGTCGGAAGACTTTGAAACTGCAGAAACCTATTCCTGGATCGCTTACCAAAACTCAGCAACACGGTTTGACGGCCTGTACGCCCTGACCTTAGTCGACGAAACTTACCGCAAGCAAGAGAAGCTTGAGGAATTACTTGAGATACTGCGAGTCTATGAAGACAAAGATCGAGACCTGATTGATTTACAAATAGATCTACTCATTGATCTGGAGCTTTACGACGATGCCATTGCACTGTATCACACTATTGAACACGAAACGGACGATATTGACGCACGGTATCGCTTATTGCAAATATACGACATCTCTAAACGTACAGAAGAAATGATTCAGGAGTACGAACGCCTCATTGACGAGGAACCGAATGTCGTACTCTGGTACTCAGGGTTAGCCTCACACTACATCAGCATCGCAGAACGCGAAATGTCCTGGGAAGTGTGGCGTAAATTGCAAGAAAACAATAGTTCCGACATTGATGTTTTGACCCACGCTGGGCGTTATATGAACCAAATGGGTTTTGAAACTGAAAGCCTCGAAATGATCAAACGACATGCTGACACGCACGGACCTTCTACTACTGGTCAGATTTTTCTTTTCGAAACTCACTATGGTAAGGGACGCTACAACGAAGCAACAGAAGCATTGAACGTATTACTCGAAGATTTACCGGAAGACTCTGGAGATCTACGTATAGTCGCAGATGGATTTGAACGACTGCAAAAGTACGAGAATGCGTTAGCGATTTTTACCAAACTGGAGGAAACTACAGGTGAGCCTTTAGGATACGATGATCGCATGCGCTTAGCATGGCTTCACAGCGTTAATGGGAACAAAGAAGAATCGCTACAGCTATGGCAAGAAATTTGGCTCGCCGAACGAGCCCCCGCGCGACGGAGCTTTGCAGAAAGTCAATTTCTCCTGATCGCTGCAGAATTGAACGTGCTTGCTGATCTCGCGATCGAATTGGAGGACAAGCTTTGGGATCGTACGGCTGATCGAAATGAGATTAATCTACTCGTACGCATTTACACCGAAATTGGAGACTCGTTTACCGCGGCAGAAGTCGTCGAAGAATTTGCAGCGTATTCGGAGATGTCCGAAGTAGAGAAGTTCAGACAGTTGGGTTCCATCTACGTGCAATTGAACGAATTTGACAAGTACGACACCGTTCTTCGAAAGCTAGAGGAAATCGATCCAGAGAATCGGCTTGAACACATTCAAAACATCGTATTGAACATGGTCGCATTCAATCAAGTAGAAAGCAGTGATGAGAAACTTGAAGACATTCTTCATTGGCTAGAAGAGTTGAAGAAATACGACGAAGAAGCAGTTACGGGAGAGTTTGAAGCTAGCGTCCTATCGATGAGTGGGTTTACTGAGAAGGCGATCGAAAGTTATCGATTAGCACTTATTCATCAACCCCAACATAGTGATAACCTATTGCTAATGGGTGAACTCCTTAAGGAATCTAATCGGACAGACGAAGCAGTCGCCGTGTTTCAGTACGTAGCCGAACACGCTAAGAACGACAACGAATTTGTGGTTGCTATCGACGGAATTCTGAACATGATTGGGCAGAATCGCTTCGGATTTCGACTACCCCGACAACATCAAGCCAAGTTCCGGTGGGCTCATCGAATTATTTTGGAGCGTATTACTCGAACAGAAGACCGCTTTTATCTGTATACGTTGCTTGGCGAAATTGCAACAGAGACATTAGACACCGAGGCGGAGTTTGTCGCGATTGAAAATTCGATCTCACAAGCGGGAATTCGCCGGTTATCGGTGTTGCGCGAGTTAGTCACGATGGCAACCGAAGACGCAGGATTTTTTGCCTTCACCGCTAAAAGGGGCGATCCCGAGCGACAATTAGTCTACGGTCGACGACTCATCGGTTTGCGTCAGGCATTACCGCCAGAGGTTTATATTTCTCTCGCGAAAACTCTATTAGAAAGAGACGATACGCTTGGAGCTGAGAAATCACTCGATTTGATACGAGATATCACCGGCGATCTGGATGTGAATCAAACCAAAGCGGATCTCTTCCAAGAGGCAGGGCATACGAAGCAAGCGTTGTCATTCTACAGCCATGCCCTGTCCTTGAATCAAGATAACAATACGTTACTCATCAAAACTGGTGTTCTTCGAGAAGCGAACTTTCAGTACGACGTAGCGAACACACTCTATCTTAATGGCATGTTGAACGTCCTTCAGAGTCAGCCGGAAAAACTTCATACCGATGCCCCTCAAGTGAATCCGGGAAGAATCCGCCGGCCGAGCTATATTTTTGCCGGATCGCGAAATACTAGCGTAAATCGAGACTACACGACTTACTACGAAGCATACGCACAAGGAGTGATATCAACTTGGCCACATAACGACGCGATGTCGGAGACTAACTTTGAAAAGATTCGTACAGTATTTCGGCGCGTTCTCAGTAACGTCGAAAATTTACGTGCAGAGGGTGAAGAACTTCCGCTATCTCGTTACTCCCAACTCAACTATCTTTGTCAGTTTATCCGACGATTGTGCGGTGCGTTGGATCGACCCGACATCGTGAATGACATGGATCTGGAACTTGCTGCAGTATTTCTAGCGAATTCGCCACCGATAGATGTACTCGAAGAACTTCAAAGTCTAGATGAAGTTGAAGAAGACCACGAATACTACGACAGTTTTCGAACTGTTCGACAATTCTCAAACCATCTCACTAGGCAGTATAACCATTTCGGAATTCGCATGGTACCGCAACTCCGAGATATGCTACCTGCAGTGTTTCAGGAAGAAACAGATGATCAGACAGATGTGTTAAGCGAGGAGTTGGCTGCCGCGATTGAAAGTCGAGATGTGGAAACGTTTACTCGATTACTCAACCTTACAGAACCACCTAAGCCAGTCTCAGATATCTTTCAAGATTGGGTAAATGAAGGCGCGATTCAAAGTGCTGTTCGCTATGCGAAAGTGGTGTTAGATGACCGAGAATACGCACGGTTAGTGTCTTCTGCAGTATTAGAACTAACTGATGAACCAATACGTTTAGTACAAACAATTGTTCAAGACCCTGAATTCTTAGCGGTTCTGGAGGAAAGCTACGGCCCAATATTTGAGACTATCCAAGATTTCATGGCTATCCTCGATGATGAGGAAGTTCGACGGTATGTCGAAGGTTACTATCCAGCGGATTCGAGTATTTGGGCGTACTTGGCACTGCGAGATGAGCCCGAAGAGCTCCTAGTATATCTTGAACATACAATGGAACAACCTGAGGACACGAGCACACCACAATTCGTTCGTATAAACCAACAGTCCTCCATTTTTCAGGACCTTCTTAAAAAGAAATTCAATAGTAGCCAACGAGATTGGTTGAGTGAGCTAGCAATTAATTTCGTCAATCAGATCGACTTTCAAGAGGAATTCGCACTGAACTATGTATACCCATTTATCCTCGACTTTGATATTGAAATCTCCAACTTAGAAGTATTACGAGATATCGTAAATGCAGTTTCGGTAAAGACCGAATTAGCGATTGATGTAGATAGTATGCTCACAGACTACTTTGAAGGTTCGAAGCTTGATGCGTTCAAAACACTGATTGAGAGTGAACTCCGTGATCAATATTACATTCAACGGGTAGTCGACGAGGGGTATTCTGACGAAATACTACAGATGCTAGAGAATATGATCGACGGGGATTGTCCTACCGAAGAGCAAGCGGCTTTTCTTGACGAACGCGGAGATTACCTAAATATCTATGGTATAGAGGAAGCACCAGTCGTGGATACCGAAGCAGTTATGCGAAGTCTGACTTCTTGTTTCCCAGACGACGAATCTCGCCGAATGACTTTGTTGCAATACATCATCGGTCGAGACTTTCAAGAAAAGACGAAAATCACACGGCTACTTCGCGAAAACTACGAAAGGGATAAAACCATTGAACCGCTAAGAGCCGCATACTTTATTTGGAGTAAAAAACAGGAACATTACGACACTGCTCTCACCATCGCACAGGATGGCGGGGATGATCTTCGCTACCAAGAAGTCATGGATGACATTCTTGCTCGCAACGACGAGTCTCCCAACCTTAATATCGCTCATCCTGATGCCATACTGCACATGATTCGCGCTATCGAACCAGAACAGAACGACAGTGCTCGACTCAATTTAGGATTACCTAAAAACGTGAGCCGAGCGGCTGGTGAATTAGCACTCATGGGACCGGAAAATACGAACACCGAAGTCGCGAATGTGGTACGACACTTCTGGCGGAACATAAACCTTCAAAATCTTAACCAAGATCCGTTTTCTTACATCGGCAACGCACTGAGAACGTTTATGAATTGGCCAGCGGACCAAACCGAGGTCGACCGTTACTCACTATATCGATACGTCGTTTTTCCAAGTGGCGGTTCTGTCAGTTCTTTCGCAAGCTACGTTGAACAGGAAACAGAAGACACTAGCGGGGAACCAGAAAAGCTCATTGACAAGACTATCAAAGAGTTTTCGATTGGCAGCGAACTGGAGGTGCTCATCCGATCTCAAGACCCCTGGATCAGAAGAAGCTCGCCTCAATGGTATGAGCTTGTTGCACGTGCTTATGCTCATCACCAAGAAGACTTAGACATCCGCTTAGCTGAACTCACCGAAGAAGTGCTTTCGAACAATGCGGACGACCACGAGTTTACTTTGTGGATGTTCCTGTCGAACGAAGTCAATCAAGAACTCACTGAAGAGCTGCAGACTGCGTTCTTCAATTGGACAGAGAGCTTATCCGGCTACACGAATTCGCAAATTTTGAATATAGCACAGTTCTACAGTAGACTGGAGGACTGGGAGAACGCCCTCCAATATTACAAGTTGTTGGTTACAAGCATTGCCAAGTTTGGAGACTTCAACAACGTGCGTTTCATCAGCATGACGGAGTCGAGTGGACACGTAGACGTTAGTACGATTGTTGACGATGTCGTAGAGTTGATGCCTCGTGAGCACAGTCGCGATTTTGTCCACAGCATATTACCGCTCCTACGCCGGTACGACGATCGTCCAGAATCTTCCTATTTTGGCGATATAGTAATTCTTGAGCTTCTCGCCAAAGTGTATCCCGTTGAAGAAATCATTCCCATAGCACAGAAGCTCAGTCCTAGTTTGAACGAGTTGTTGACGTTCCCGCAAAGTAATCGTCTCCTTCAAGGTTATGAAGCTTTACCCCTTATCCACATAGCATCTATTTACGGGAGATCAGGTCAATGGGAACAAGCACTGGAGTACGTTAAACCTTTGTTTGAGACCGCACAGGTGGAGGCGTCCAAAGAATTTTCGGGTCTGGAAGCGAGATCAACAAGTTCAATAGTCTACGTTCCGCCACCATACTATCGAGTTCAGGCTGCGATCGACAGTTATACCTCTATTACAGGTATTTCGATACCTGGTATTAGCAGGTTTAGCTTATACGAAACAAATGCCCCATCAGCTGTCGATCTCGTATTCCAAAGTTTCGATCTGTTGTTAGATTACGACAACGCCGATTGGATGGAAGCACTTTCGTCTGAGCTTACGGGTTGGTTAAACGATGAGTCAATGCATAAACAAAAACTCATAGACGTGCTGAGTGTGATCGCATATGAATACGACCAACGCGGTAACACGATGGAATTGCGAAAGATTGCCTTGAAAATGAATGAATTTGTTCGAGAAAACATAGACAGTTTGACACGTAATGATCTTCATCCCGTAGCGATATTAGCAACTGAAACAGACTTTCCACTTCTACCAGCTCTGTTAGCGGAAGGGATCGTTCATGAATTTTTCAGTAACGATCAATTGGTACCGTTTTTACAGACCTTACGAGAGACCGAAACATCTGCAGTAGCTTTTGGTACTGCTAGCTTGATTTCAATCGAACACGCGGGACTTTCTGTGCTATACGAGCTTGAGAAAATCGGAGAAATCGAAGGAGACGAATCGTACCTGATTGAAGTGCGAAGGCGCGTGGAAGAACTTGAAGCAGCAATGGCTGCCTTAGAAACTTCGGTACTTTAAACGAAATCAGGAAGCGAGGGCTACAGCGCGTAGTACTACCGAATCATTTGTCGAGAACGAATAATTCTCTGCGAAGGGAGTCGACGCGATGTTCCATTTTGGATAGCATATCGTCCCAATAGCTCTTTTCTTTCGGTGCCAGTGCGCCCATAATTTCTCGTTCGATGCTTAGTGCCATCGGTACTACGTCGTCATACACCCGCTGACCCGCTTGCGTCAGATTTAGATAAGAGACTCGCCCGTCCACCTGTGATGAACTGCGTCGGACCAACTGTTTTTCGATCAAATTCTGAACCGCCCGCGTCACCGCTACTTTATCCATAGCTACACGAGACGCGATTTGAGTACTCGTGAGTCCAGGTTCCTCACCTAATACGGCCATCGTTCTCCACTCGGGTATTGATATGCCAAATTTTTCCGTGTATAACGACGCTAATAACGAGCTAACGTTGTTGGATAACACCGACAGTCTGTACGGCATAAACTTTTGCAACTGCAAACTTGAACTTTGTTCCATTTGAAACTATATAATAATGAAACTATATTTGGAGAGTAAATTATGTCGATAAGACGAGACAGCATGGGGACCGACGGTTTTGAATTTGTCGAGTTTGCATGTGAAAATCCAGAAGGCTTACAAGATACCTTTACCAAACTTGGTTTTAGTCATGTGGGAAACCACCGTTCCAAAAATGTCTTACTTTACAAACAAAACGACATTCACTTTTTGATTAACGCTGAATCGGAAGGTCAACCGCACGATTTCGCTAAAGCACACGGGGATTCGGCAAATGCTTTTGCGATTCGGGTCAAAGACGCGCAACATGCGACCAAATTGGCTACGGAACGTGGTGCGAAACGAGTCTCGACATTGGTCGGACCTATGGAACTAGCGATTCCCGCTTTTGAAGGTGTTGGCGGTTCCCATTTGTACTTGGTTGACCGCTACGGCGATCAAACGATTTATGATGTCGATTTCGTTTTAGAACAGGACGTGTGTTCCAACGCGACTGGACCATTATCCTATCTCGACCACTTAACCCACAACCTGTTTCGTGGAAATTTATCAAAATTGGCAGATTTCTATGAAAACGTGTTTGAATTTCATGAAGCACAATACTTTCAAATTCAAGGTGTTCAAACCGGGCTGTTATCTAAAGCCATGACCAGCTCGTGTGGCAAAATTCGAATTCCTCTCAACGAATCAGCTGATGAAAAATCGCAAATTGAAGAGTTCTTGCACCGCTACAACGGTGAGGGAATTCAACATATCGCTCTACACACCGACAACATATTCGAGGCAGTAGACGTATTGCGCGCGAAGGGTGTTAAATTTCAGTCAACACCGGATACCTACTACGAAATGCTCAATGATCGCGTCAAAGGTCATGGAGAAGATATCGAAGCGATGCGTAAACGCCAAATTCTGCTTGACGGTTCCCCTGAATCGGGGTACTTACTACAAATTTTTACTGTAGATTTGATCGGTCCCATCTTTTTTGAGATTATTCAGCGACGTGGAAATCAAGGATTTGGCGAAGGAAACTTTCAGGCGTTGTTTGAGAGTATTGAGAGAGATCAGCAACTAAGAGGAGTACTCAGTGAAACCGTTTAATGCAACCTGGCAACAAGGCGAAACGTCTAGACAAGCACATCGAGATTTACCGGAAGGCACTTTCGAACGAGAAATAGGAAGAGAGGGGTTCTCCGGTCCCTCCTCTCGTATATATCACAAGCGTCCACCGACGGGATGGTCACATATTGAAGGCGAGTTACAACCTCGAGCTTTCAATCTACAAAACGTACCGCAAAACAACGATCCATGGGAGAGTTTGCAGGTGTTGTACAACTCCCATGTACGAGTTTTGCTTTGGAATACGCCAACGTCGATGTCGTCGTTAGCGAGAAACGCAGATGGCGATCTCCTAATGTTTGTACACGCAGGCGACGGCGATCTTTTCTGCGACTTTGGCCACCTCTCAATCTGTAAGGGAGATTACATAGTGATACCAAGAGGTACCATGTGGCGTGTTGAGCATGAAGCACCGATGAACGTATTGCTCGTAGAGGCGACGAATTCTCAATACTCGCTTCCGGACAAAGGCATGCTAGGGGCACATGCGATTTTTGATCCAGCGAAGCTAGACACTCCCGTGATGGACAGTGTTTTTCGCGCTCAACAAGACGAATCCTCATGGACCGTACGAATCAAGAAACACAACAAAGTCACGAATATGGGCTATCCCTACAACCCACTTGACGCCATTGGGTGGACAGGGGACTTAGTTCCGGTACGAATTAACGTCGACGACATTTTGCCTGTGAACAGCCATCGATACCACTTACCTCCGTCCGCACATGCGACGTTCGTCAGCGAACGATTTATGGTGAGTACGTTTGTACCCAGACCATTTGAAACAGACAAGACGGCAATTAAAGTTCCGTTCTTCCATAACAACGAAGACTATGATGAAGTGATTTTCTTTCACGCGGGTAATTTTTTCAGTCGTGACCACATCGATACCGGCATGATGACGTATCATCCGGGTGGCATAACGCACGGACCACATCCTGGTGCGTTAAAGCGGGTTTTTGAGCAACCCAACACACACACTGACGAGGTCGCGGTCATGTTGGATTGCCGGGATCCTTTAATGGTAAGCGCAACTGACTACGAAATTGAAGGATACTCTAAAAGCTGGGCAAGTACATAGTTGACTTAGGCACCTTCTACACATTTTTGTCAGTGCTGATCTCGAACTCAATAATACCAAGACTTCCATAGTCGGCAACATAAGTACCCGGTAGCGCTGGATGGATGCCTCCGCAAGCTCCGGTGAGCATGAGTGCTTCGGTAGGGATTGAAATCTCTCGTACATTCGCTTCAGCTAACATCCATGTAAGCGAATTCATCGGACCACCTAAGGGTTCGCTAAGACTTGCAGAAAAAAGTACTTCTCCATCTCGTCGGAGCGTCACTGAACGAGCGGCAAAGGATTTTGGTATTTCCATGCAGTCTCCGATGATATAGCGGTCTGCTGCAACATTACTAGCAATCAAATTTGGACCGATTGCATCGGTCGGTTCGTTGAATGCAAAACGAGGCAATTCGATGACAGGACACAATGAAATTGGGGCACCAGACGCATCGATACATACGCCGATTTCGCATTCGAGACATCCACCTTGAATGGTAACAAACGATGTTTCAGAGAACAATCGACCCGACTCGAAGATTCGTCCCAGTACAGGATGTGCAATACCGAACGCTTCCTGACTCCCTTTGGATGTAAGACCTGCTTTAATTCCAACAATTAAATCAATCCCAAGGTTCACGGTGACTTGATGCTGTACTTTGTACGCATCGGTTACCGAAAGTGAGTCGGGAAACCTAGGTAATATAGATCGAGATCTAATCGCGTTAGCAATTTGTGAGCTTAATTTTTGGAGCACGTAGTAGGTTCTACAAATCAGCAACGTTAGAAAAGATTATGTGCAATTGTGTGATCCTAGAGTCTCTTCTATCAACTCCCTCAACGTGGATTCGCAATCCTAGTTCTTTGACAATGATGTTTCAAATGACATGTTCTCGTCGGCTTCCACTGCTCAAAATCCTAGGCACGAATAAACGTAGCTCTTTTGATAACATTTTTCGACTAAGCACGAAGAAAAATCCTTACACACACGGTTATGTTCGACTAAACCGTTCATTGAACATCATAAATCAACACAGAACAGGCCAACTCAGATTTATTGCCATTTAAACCTAGAATTGTCGTTATGCATCTGGTATTACTTCTCCGACCAGTTTCAGCTGCTTATTTCTCTGAATTTAGTTTGATCTACTAGAGGACACATTATCTACTATTTGGTATATCAGGGTATTAAATTTCTGAAGTCCGCGCGGTTCAAGACGATCATTCTGCGCTTTTTAAACTTCGGCGACCAGCTTCCCGTTGTTCTGAAAATAGCCGTACGACTTGTCTTAGGGGCACTTTTGATGCTCGGTGGTGTATTCTGGTTTTTACCCATCTTAGGTCTGTGGATGTTCCCTTTGGGAATACTTATGATCGGGACGTGCATCCCGTTCTTTGACCGTAAGATTCGTCGATGGGGAGACAAATTGGAGACTGAAATTAGCGCGTCTAAACAAAAGGATTCTGAGGACTGGACCGAACCTCAACAGACAGATAAGTTTGAGACCAAAGTGAATGTATCCAAACAGAAGGATACCGAATTCGTTGTTGATCAATTGAACCCAAAGCAAGCTCGGCGAAGAGCGAGAAACCCCAATTCGCGCAAACGGCGTTGATCTGTTGCAGAAAAGTGCTATACCCACTCCGATTGCAATCACTTATCATTTACGGTTCGTCACATCGCATTACAAATTATGAGCTTTTCTGATTTCTTTTCTGTCATTAAAGACATTCCAACTCTGTTAGCTCTCAAAAAAGGTTTAAAACCTCGTCCTGGGAATATGAGAGATAGCGTAGGCTTGCAATTCAGCGAGACTGCGAAGAAGTATCGTGCGCAGACGGCAATATTGTTTGAACAAGAATCGATTAACTGGGGAGAATGCAACTCGTTAGCCAATCGTTACGCTCACGCGCTCCAAGATACAGGTGTTTCAAGAGGCGATGCGGTCAGCATAGTCATGCAGAACAGAGTTGAATTCATCGCATTGGTTGTTGCTATAAATAAGCTGGGCGCGATTGCCGGACTCATCAACACTAATCTGCGAGCGGCACCACTTCGCCACTGCATCGTTACAACGAACTCCAGGGTGTGTGTATTCGGTACCGAACTCGGCAACGCGATCGAGGAAGTGAAGGAAGAGGTAAACCTCGCTCGTGAAAAGCTATTGGCTATACCGGATCGAGATGATGAAACACCTGAATGGGCAACGGATTTGAACCAATTAAGTGCGGACAAGAGCACGGACGACCCGCCTTCTCAGTTCGAGTCCACTTTAGCAGAAACTGCTTTCTATGTTTTTACTTCTGGCACCACCGGATTACCAAAAGCCGCAGTCGTCTCCAATCGTCGATTCCTACAGTTGGGTCGCTTAGCGACTATTGCGGGATTGCGGTGTCGTGTCGGAGACCGAATTTATCTTTGCCTCCCCCTATATCATAGTACCGGCTTAGTTGTAGGTTTTTCTGCGGCATTATGCTCTGGTGCTGCGATGTACATTCGACGAAGGTTTTCTGCGCGAAACTTTTTGAAAGATGTCCGCGAACACAACGTCACGCACATGATTTACGTGGGTGAATTACTGCGCTATCTTAATAACATGCCAAGAACTTCAAGCGATGCCGATAACCCATTGCACACGATCATGGGTAATGGACTGCGACCCGACATCTGGGATGACTTCAAACAGCGGTTCGGCATTAAGCGGATCACGGAATTCTATAGTGCAAGCGAAGGGAATTTCGCATTCGCGAACATCATGAATAAAGATCGCACGGTCGGCCTCACCGCCGCCAAAGTCGCATTGGTGAAATACGATATAGAAAACGATGAGATTGTAAAAGACACCAATGGTCGTTGCATGGAAGTAGCTCCTGGTGAACCAGGTCTTTGCTTAGGACAAATCAACCCCAACGCGAAATTTGAGGGATACACAGATCCTGAGGCCACAAAGAAAAAAATTCTACAGAACGTTTTTGAAGACGGAGACCAATGGTTTAATTCCGGTGATCTGTTGAAGACGATCGACGTAGGATTCTCGTTAGGATACACCCACTTTCAGTTTGTTGACCGAGTCGGGGATACTTACCGTTGGCGTTCGGAAAACGTTTCTACTAACGAAGTGGCCGAAATCCTCAATGGATTCGATCAAGTGGCGGTCAGTAATGTATACGGCGTCAAAGTTCCTGGTACTGAAGGTCGCGCTGGTATGGTCGCAATCAGTCTTAACGAAAACGTCGATCAATTGGATATCAATACATTCTCCAAATACGTCGCGCAAAATCTGCCGCATTTTGCACGTCCCATCTTTGTCCGAGTACAAACAAATTTAGAAACAACAAGTACGTTTAAAGTTGTGAAAAAAGAACTGCGTGCAGATGGGTACGACATTGACAAAATCACAGACCCAGTCTATGTGCTCAAAAAGGGTTCAGTAACTTATGAACCTTTGGACCGAGATTACTTGAACGCGATTCAACAGGGAAACGCGAAGTTCTAAGAGTTCTAGCTAGCTCTTCTTATATACATCCTGATCCGGTACTCGGCGGAATCTTTTGTACTCCCATTGATACTGCGTTGGATCTCGTTGCACCACACGCTCGACCTCGTCATTCAAGGCTTGAGTCGCGATTTTTACATCCGTGTGCGCGACCCGTGAATCCGCTGCCTCCACTTGTACAACAAAACCCTTCGGTACTCTTTGAATAGTGAACAGGACTACAGAGACGTTCTCTCGTTGGGCAAGTGCGTGTACTAAGGAAGTGGTCTGTGCTTTAACACCCATGAACTCTACGAGAACGTGACTACCACGGGTAGGCACTTGATCTGGTAGTACGAGTATCACTTGACCACGCTTTAAAGCTTGTATCAAGGTCCGCAATCCACTACCCGATACTGGTACTAGATTAAATCCAAACCTAGCTCGGGCTTTAAGTACACGGTTTGCAAAATTTCCTAAGCGTCGACTATCAAACAACGCGGTGGTTTGAAATCTTGCTCCTAGTGCTAATGTCGTAAATTCCCAGTTACCCCAATGCGGACACACTGCAATGACCGCTCCTAGTTTCAGCTTCTCCCGAAGAAGGTCCTCTCCCCTATATTCGATCAATAGATTCTCGAGCGCGTTTTGACGCCAAAACCACAGTGGAGCAATCTCAAGAGCTGCTCGACCCGTTTCAATCAGAGACTTGCGTGCCAGAGTTTTCAGTTCTCGCATAGGCTTCTCCGGATAACATACCCTCAAATTGACGCGCGTGGTCTGCGCTGAGCGACCATTCAAGAAATAGACTAAATTTCCGTATATCCAACCCAAAGATCGCAAAATCCTTATCGGTAAGAATGCAAGCACGCGAAGCATGAACTCAATGCATGCGAGCGAAAATCGGCTAAAGAATCGTTCTTCTGATGTCGCCATTTTTTGCCCATTAGGATACGCAAAGTTGCCGGCTAGTTTAACGAGACCCATTCCTAGGGCAGCAAACTAACGGGAGAAAGTGACGAGTTGTGAACTGAACAAGTCGTTAGAAATTTAGCGCGAACATGTCCTTGAATGCTTCAACGGTGCGCTCATACCGTTCGACAGAAGGAAACTTCTTCCCAGCTTTCACGCGCGGAAATCCCATGTTGTAAGATTGAATTGCGCAGCTTTCGTCCCAACATAGTTCAAACAGATGGGCCAAAATACGAGCACCACATTCAATGTTGTCACGGGGGACGCTGAGGTCGAGAGGAGAGCAAAATTCTTCCCAATATCTAGGCATGATTTGCGCAGGACCCACGGCCCCCTTATGTGAAACCACATCTTTACGAAACGAGCTCTCCGTGGCAACAATGCTAGTTAGAAGAATTTCATCTACACCGTGCTTATCCGCGGAGTGGACGATCCAGTTCGCAAATTGGTTCGCTTCGTTCGGTGGTATGGAAAAGTGTGCAGAGATCTTAGCCTCAATAGATCCAACGAGTTCTCGCTTCTCCTGTTTCCGGTAGAGGTTAGCTACTGCTGCTTCAACATCTTCCGGGCTAACACTCGTTACAGGTTGTTTCACCACGGTTACTGCGTTCACTATGTCGTTGGCATAATCCAAACTCGGCGTTTGTACTAGCCCAGCAACGCAGCAACAAGTGCACAGAAATACAGCAAACGTTCGCCAACGACGTTTCTGTATTTTGTTGTTCGAATCTCCCATCCTATATCAATGTTCTGTTCACTTGCAGGTCTAATGACCAATAAATTTCAAGAAAGTTCCACTAATGTTTTGAGAAAAGTGGAGGAATAATGGAGAGATAATGGAGAAACACAATAATCTAAACGTAGTCAGAAGTGCCGGTTGATCCTAGTACTATCCTAGGTTACTTAGTTTCTGTAGAACGTTGTGGTAGTCTTTATGGGTTAGATTTTTGCTGTAAATCGAAATTCGGTCCGCAAATTTCCCGAACCGTTCGTCCATTAGAGAAGGTAATTGCTGCGGTTCTGCAACAACAGCAAAGTGCCCTAAGTGGTCATTACTAAATAGTTCGCCCATCTCGACCCATCTTCCCTGTTTGGAAAGAGCGTTCAGTTGCTCCTGCAAGTCCCCCAATCCAACACTTTCTAGCACGTTTTTGTATGCCGGTGTAGATGCGTAAAACGCGAGCTGCTGTTTCACTGCAATCTTCTCGGAATTTAGTTTTTTTGCATCAGCTCCTGTCGCGATTAATGGTTGCATCGAAATTTCAAACTGATCTCTTTTTCGTCCTGAGATCGCAAGTCCTCGCTCCAATGCAGGGAATGTCACTTCGTGTAAATACTCGAGAGTAGTAAAAGGGTGTACGATCAACCCATCCGCAACCTCCCCCGCAACTTGTGTCATGAGTGGCCCGACGGCAGCCAGAAAAACTCTTGGAGCACCATACTCTAAATTGTCTGGTGTGAAAAACGGTGTCATCAATGAGTGGCGATAAAATTCACCGCGAAAGGCAAGTCGTTCCCCCGAGTACCATGCGCGCCAAATCGCGTGCAATGCTTGAATAAACTCGCGCATGCGCGCAGCTGGTCTGGACCACGGCATAGAGAATCGCTTTGTAATGTGTGGTTGGATTTGCGATCCAAGTCCCAAAATGAACCTACCACGCGCCACATTGTTCAAGTCATGTGCTACGTAAGCAATATTCATAGGCGTACGGGCAAACGCAACGGCAATACTAGTGATCAAATCTACGTGCTTCGTTTCTTGTGCTGCAGTAGCTAACGGTAAGAACGGGTCGTGATTGGTTTCCGTGGTAAACAGACCGGCAAATCCTGCTTGTTCAAGCTCTTTTGCCTGCGAGCCGACGACGTTTAAGTCATACACGATAGGGACATCTATCTTCATAGGTACTCAAATTTTGGTTCATTTGTTTGGCGTTGCGTAATACAGTCCCTCTGAAGGACCTTCCCCGTCAATGAAGTGACAAATTTCGACGTCTTTATCAGTCACTCCGATTCGATAAACAACATGGTTGTCGGTACTAAATGGAGGGTCTTCTGCGATCGAGATTCCCAGCAAGGACATGATCAACACTCTCGTTACGGCTCCATGACTCAGAATTGCGTAGGGACTAACAGCGTTATTCTCTCCATCAAGAATACGATGTCGGATCGTCTGCAGGCGCGACAGCAATTCACTTCGACTCTCTCCTCTAGGTGGTTTGAACTGTGCGAGATTGTCCTTTCGTAGTTTGAGATGCTCTGCGTAGAGTTTTTTTACTTCACCGTATTTTCTACCTTCCCAGTCCCCAGCACCAAGTTCGACGAGGCAATTTTCAAACTGAACTGAAATCGTATGTTGCTGCTGAATGTAGCTCAATGTTTCTCGGACACGTCCAAGTGGAGATGCATAGACCCGCTCAATGCCAAACTGTTTCATCATTATTGCATGTTGGGTTGCTTGTTTTCGGCCGCGCGCGGTCAATGGCGAATCTTTCATTCCCTGGTAACGGCCTTCCGTGTTCCATACGGTTTCCCCGTGTCGAAATAGATAGACTATTCTTGAATCAGTACCCACTTAAGTATTCCTCTGAGACTAGCTAAACAAAACCCAATCCGTATGGGTTGTTCAATTTTTGATGATCCCAAGACATGTAGTGTTGCGGTATGAACGTGAGCACCACCCTCTTTCGCGTTGATCGAAATGGCTCATCTTCTAATGATCTGTACTCCTGTCGTAAGACACTCGCCGGGAAATTCTTTGCGTGGTGCCGACGACTACATCGTAATATTCGACATTCACTACCTCAATTTTTGTTATGAAATCATTGAGATTGGCAAATATGAGGCACCGAAGGTGAATGTTGAAAGATTATCCGATGAACACCAACGACTATTTCTCCTTCGTTGATACCGCGATAGTTTAGTGAAATGATGCCACAGGCGATGCTTACAGGTCAGTTCAACAATCAATCAGCTCGACTCTTACTCTAACTCTATTTCATAGAATTTGACGTATGTGCGATCTAGGTAGACATTAAGTGAGCATATGAGTTTTCTAGACGAAGTTGAATTTCGACCAATCAAAACGAGCGAACGTCGAGAGTTTTTTAACTTAGAGCGGTACGTGTTCGCGGACGAACGCGCGCAAACAGAAGAAGATGATGCTGCGGATCCGCTCCGACCAGAAATGACAACTGCAGCGTTTTATCACGGTCGAATTATCGCGACAGCAGGTGGATTCCCTTTCCGGATGAAATTGAATGGGAATACTATTAGGGCAGATGGAGTCACATCCGTGGGCACTGAACCAAATTTTCGTCGTCGTGGACTCGTTAGAAAAATGATCTCGATTCGTTTTGAGCGGGCCTATGAGAACAACGTTGCAGCATCTATTCTATGGGCGACGTTAGGTGCAATTTACCAACGTTTTGGATACGGACTCGCGTCTTCTGCGTACAAGTGTAAGTTCGATCCTCGATTATGCGAGTTTCAATTTGAAGAACCAGAAGTCGGTTCTTGTGTTCGATCGGATCGAAACTCGTCCGTTCCAATACTCAAAGACTTACACGAACAATGTATCGCAGATAAAAACCTACAAATCCACCGTCACGACGTGTTTTGGCAACGGGCGTACTTGGATAAAAAGTGTAAATTGCACGTAGCCCTTCACTACGACGAAAAAGGCGTACCAGACGGTTTTGTCTCGTATCGGTTATCGGAATCCCGAGAAAAGATTCCCGGTCCTAACCAGAAGATATTTATTCGTGATTTTTTTGCGCTCAATAGAGGAGCATATCGTAGTTTATGGAACTATATCCGGAGTCACGACTTGGTAGTATCGGTCGAAATGTGGGTGCCCACAGATGATCCAGCTTTTCTAATGTTATTGGAACCTCGACAGTTACATGCCAGTTGGGCTGAAGGCTTGTGGTTGCGCGCCGTAAATGTCAAGCAATTAGTTGGCAGTCGTCCCTATCCGCACCAAACAAAGGTCGTTTTTGAAATTCCCACAGATCGAGAGTGTCCATGGAATATCGGTACTTATCTTCTTGAAACGGACGGTGCAAACAGTTCCGTGACGTCGACGAAGCAAAGTGCCGACTTTCGTATCGACATTAACGGACTTGCAACTCTGTTGAGCGGTCAAAATAGCCTTTCCGAGCTCGAATCTTGCGGCCGTGCGGCAATACTCAATCGAAGTCGCGAACACGAGCTCAATAGCTTTTTTACTACGACACATCGTCCATTTTGTAATGACGGCTTCTAAGCATCACCTGTTCTTCTCGGTCGCTAGAGCAATGACTCGAGATGGATCCTAGCTGATCGAGCTAGTGCACTTAACTCATATCCTCCCTCCAACGTCGAAACAACGCGTCCTCCAGCAAACTGTTTGCTGAGATCGACGATTAGGTCGGTAACCCATCTGTAATCTTCGTCGACTAGATTGAGTTCGGCAAATGGATCTTCTTGATGGGCATCAAAACCTGCGGAAACCAAGAACAACTCTGGTTTATGGTTTTCTATAGCAGAGATCCAATCTCGTTCGATGGCTTTTCTAAAGTCTCGACTTCCAGTACCGGCAGATAAGGGAGTGTTGACAATATTCGACCGCTCGAGCTCTTGCAACCGATACGGGTAGCACGGATATTGAAAGCTTGAACAAACTAAAACTTCTGGACGGTCCGCAAAGATTTCAACTGTTCCGTTTCCGTGATGCACATCAAAATCCAATACTGCGACGCGATTGACGCGGTCAAGTGCATAGTCTGCCGCCACGGCAATGCTGTTGAACAAACAGAAACCCATGAGATGGTCCGTTTCCGCGTGGTGACCAGGAGGACGAACTACACAGAATGAGCGTACGTGTTCATCTCGGAGTGCTAGATCCACCGCCGTTGTAGTCGCGCCTGCAGCTCGCCTCGCAGCGTTTAAGGTAGTCGGACCCATCGCTGTGTCCACATCGAGACGAACTAAGCCTTTTGATGGAGATAACTGTTTTAGTGTTTCGACATGTGTTGTGGTATGAACACGAGCCAATTGGTCGTAAGACGCTAAATCCGGAGTAAAGGTGACTACGTCTTGTTTTAATCCAGTTTCCTCGAGATGATGCAGTATCGCGTGAATTCTCGCGCTCGACTCCGGATGACGTCGGGGTACCTCGTGCGCAACGCAATCTTCATGTGTTAACAATGCGGTCAAATATCTGTCCTCGTGTGTCGTAATCTAACGTCCTAAACGTAGAATTATCATACATCTTGTTTCGCTACGACCGATTGTCGAATTTCGAGCAAATACAGTCGGGGCAAAGCAATGACAAACCATAGTGGTTATAGTCCGTACCCAATGAGTACGTGTCGAATTCCGCTCAGCACTAGGAACGAAGCAAAGTGGAGTGTTAAATTGGCTGATACCATTCGAACTTCAAAACCTCGACTAACCGCGAGCCCTGGATGGCAACTCACGAAATACGCCTTGTGTGCCCTGTTCTTCTGTATGGTATTGCTCGTCCTCTTAGGCTTTATCACTGAAAAATTTAACGTCGGTGCCACGTCGACCTCCGCAGTAAATATTGCGGACAACATTATCACACTGTCGCTCACTTCGGAACCACCGCAGATGGATTCGACGCGTGCCACTGACATGGTCTCTGGTATGTTGTTGGGTCATATTATGGAGGGACTGATCCGCTATGGACCGGAAAATGAAATCTTACCCGGTGTAGCCGAATCTTGGGAAATGGGCGAACTTTCCGGTACCTTTCATCTCCGTAAAGATGCATATTGGAGCAATGGCACGCCAGTGACCGCACACGATTTTGTTTTCGCTTGGCAAACGGCTCTCAATCCGGCAACGGCGTCACAGTATGCCTTCGTTTTGTATCCGTTAAAGAATGGGAAAGCCATCAATGTGGGTGAAGCGACCCTTGATTCCCTAGGTGCAAAAGCCATCGATGACTTCACGTTAAGTGTCGAACTTGAACAACCAACACCTTACTTCATCAAGCTATTAGCATTCTTTACTTACCTGCCAATCAACAAAGAATTCTATGAGTCGCGCGACGGCAATTACGGCACAAATGCTCGCGACATGATCTATAACGGTCCGTTCCTCATGAGTCGATGGGTACATGACAAAGATGTACGTCTCGAAAGAAATGAACTGTATTGGAACAATGAACAGACAAAGCTTGATGCAATCGAATTTGGCTACATTACGCCCGATCCAAATACTGCGCTGAATCTGTTTGCAACAGGGAAAATCGTACTTGCTGGTTTGAATGCAGAAAACATTGAACGTGCGTTATCCGAAAGATGGCGGATTGAGACGCACAGCGATGGATCCGTGTTCTATCTAGGGTTTAATCATCGAGAGGAACGACCTACTTCTAACAAAAACTTAAGAAAGGCGATACAGCAAGTTTGTGATCCAGAAGAGCTCGTGTTTAAAGTACTGAAAACTCCCGGTAATATTCCAGGAAAGTCAATATTTCCCGTATGGCTCCGCGGTGTTGAAGGATTTTTCCGCGATGAATACCCCGCACCAGATCATAAGCGCGACGTCGCAAGCGCACAAGAGTATCTAAGTAAAGCCCTTGACGAACTTGGCTTAGACGAACCACCCTCGCTGGTCTTCCTTACTGGCGATAGTGCATTTTCATCAAAACACGCTGAATATTATCAAAGCATGCTGAAAGAGAAGTTAGGGATTGAAATCAAAATCGATAAGCAAATATTCAAACAGCGCTTAGCGAAGATGACCTCAGGCGAGTATGACATCGTCGCGGCTGGATGGGGGCCGGACTATGACGACGTACTAACTTTTGGGGACCTATTTACTTCTTGGAACGCCAATAACCGGGGACTCTTTCACAACGACGAGTTAGACCGTCAAGTAGAAATCGCACAACAATCTAGTGATCCGAGAACTCGAATGGACGCTATGAATCGAGTTCAGTACATTTTGTACGAAGAAGCTGCCATCATCTTCGAATATGAGCGAGGTAGCGTGTACGTGTTTGACGATCGAGTCAAGGGTCTTACTCGCAGATCAGTTGGTACGGATCCGGACTACACTCGAGCGTACATCAATGAAGACGTAGACGGTTAATTCCATGACCCGCTACATTGCCATGCGATTGGTGCAAGGGATCATTACGGTATGGTTCATTGCGACCGCTACGTTTTGGGTAATGCACAGTATTCCTGGCGATCCTCTTGCCGATGAAAAAGAGCTAACTCCAGAAATTCGTGCAAACTTAGAAGCGAGGATGGGTCTCGACAAGCACGAGTTTGTCCAATACTGGATATTCTTGGGCAACATGTTGCGTGGTGACTTTGGTTGGTCGTTCGAACACGAAAATCGGCGCGTTAATGACATAATCGCCGAACAATTTCCGGTTTCTGCCACTCTCGGCATTCTCGCGATCGTGTTTGCCGGCTTAGGAGGTATCCTTTGGGGTGCTCTAACCGCGTTGTATCGGAATAAATGGCCGGATGTGATCATCATCATACTTGTCATATTGGGAATCTCGGTACCATCATTCGTATTCGCGACGGTGGGGCAACTAGGAATTGTGACTCTTAACAAAACCTTCGGAATCGACATTCCCGTGGCTGGGTGGGGAACCGTTTGGCATATGCTGATTCCAGCTCTGGTTCTTGGTCTAGGAACGATGGCATTTCTTACTCGATTGATGCGTACATCCATGTTGGAAATCGTCAACGCAGACTACATTCGTACCGCGAGATCTAAAGGTGTACCCATCGCCAAAATCTTTGCTCGCCACCAGCTTCGCAACGCGATCCTACCAGTATTAACGGTACTCGGCCCATCCATTGCAGGGATCACGACCGGCGGTTTCGTCGTCGAGAATGTTTTTGGAATCCCAGGTCTAGGAAAGTACTTTGTCACCGCGGTGCAACAAAGTGATTACGGTGTCATAATGGGAACAACCGTGTTTTACGGTGCTTTCTTAGTGCTCATGGTGATCATCGTGGATTTACTCTACGCAGTGGTCGACCCTCGAGTAAGGCTTAACAAATGACCGAACTAAGCTTTAAACCAGTCGAGACCAAGCAGGACATCGAACAGACAAGCCGTCCATCTCTATCGTATTGGCAGGATGCATGGATACGACTGGTTGCCAACAAGAGAGCGATGGTATCGTTATTCGTAATCATCTTCCTATTACTATTTGCATATTTAGGACCGCTCTTTTGGCGGGTGGACCACACCGAACAACACTTGGACAAGACTTCGCAAGCTCCTTGGGTCAATCGAAACGCGATTCTCATCGCGGAAGATTCGGTTTGGCAAGAAGTGATTGTCGATGAACCTACGGGCACTCACAGGGCACCCACGACAGTCGAAGTCGTCGGTGAACCACGAACGACCAGTGTAGCTCTCAAATGGGATGCTGTGCCAGAAGCGGCTGGATATCGTGTGTATCGCCACATCTTGGAACCTGAAGTTGGATTTCCTTTGGGGTTGCCCATCGGTGAGACTGAACATCGAACCCACGTAAGCTTCCAAGACCGAATGGATATTCAACAAAAGCCCTACTGGTATTCGGTTGTAGCTTTGGATGAAAATGGCGCAGAATTTGAAGAATTCACCTCGATTGAAGTACGACCAAAACTGTACATCACCCTTGGCGAAGCCTTGAGATTAGGTCATATCTCAGATGCCTCTTCCGTCGAACCGGGGGACTCAGTATTACTCGATTGGCATCCTATGGGTACGGACTATCTTGGACGTGATATGCTTGCACGTCTTATGAAGGGAGCGCAAGTATCTCTAACCATCGGAATCATCGCACCTACCTTCTTCATCATCATTGGCATTCTCATTGGTAGTATCGCAGGGTACTTTGGTGGAATTACAGATTCAATACTCATGCGATTTACGGATTTCGTGATTGCGCTTCCATTCTTGTTGTTCATGATCCTCTTCATGGTGCTTTTTAGCGTTGAAGCTGGGCAAAGTGGTATACCTGCGATGGTAGTCGCACTAGTTTTACTAAGCTGGCCGGGGGTTGCGAGACTCGTTCGCGGAGAAGTGTTGCAAATACGCGAACATGGATACGTAGAGGCGTCACGCCTTCTCGGTGGTAGCAATAGTTGGTTAATCGGACGGCACATGATTCCCAACACCATGGGAGTAGTGCTTGTTTCTTTCACTTTTGCAGTTCCGGCAACCATTTTCACCGAAGCATTTCTTTCGTTCATAGGAATGGGAGTGGTTCCCCCCACTCCATCGTGGGGTGCAATGTGTAATGACGGTATTCGCACAATGGAAAGAACTCCTCACGAACTCCTATTCCCCGCGTTATTCATTAGCGTTACGGTCCTGGCGTTCAACTTGTTGGGGGATGGATTACGGGACGCTTTAGACGCGCGCATGAGGTCACGTGAATGAGTTCACAGTCGTTACTCCAAGTCTCTAACCTACATGTAGAGTTCACCACGTACGGTGGAATCGTACATGCCGTACGAGGAGCCAGCTTCCACGTAGACCGCGGCGAAACTCTTGCGATTGTTGGGGAGTCAGGGTGTGGTAAATCAGTTGCCGTACAGAGTGTCATGGGACTAATTCCAATACCCCCCGGAAAAATTACACAAGGCGAAGCCATCTTGGATGGTCACCACATTTTGGGGCACCAAACTATCAATGGACACGATATTCGCGGAAACAAAGTCGGTATGATCTTTCAAGATCCAATGACTTCATTAAACCCAACGATGTCTATTGGCAATCAAATCGCCGAACCCTTGAAGTTGCACAGAAAGATGTCCGGCGCAGAAGCCAAGAAGAAAGCAATCGAATTGCTCGAGATGTCAAAAATTCCTGAAGCGGCAAAGCGTGCGGCACAGTATCCGTTTGAATTTTCGGGTGGAATGCTTCAACGAGCGATGATTGCAATGGCTATCGCCTGTGAACCTGATCTGCTCATTGCTGACGAACCTACCACCGCACTTGATGTAACAATTCAAGCACAAATCCTAGACTTGATCAAGGATTTGCAACGAGAAGTTGGAATGGGACTGATCCTTATTACGCATGATCTTGGAGTCGTGGCCGGAGTAGCTGACCGCGTAGTTGTCATGTATGCGGGTGAAATTCTTGAGTCTGGGACGGTGGATGAAATTTTTTACTCTCCGTCGCATCCGTACACGATCGGTCTTTTGAGTGCTATGCCGACGAACCGACCGGATGAAGTTCAAACGTTATTGCCCATCCCAGGCAGTCCGCCTGATCTATTTTCACCGCCGAAAGGATGTGGCTACGCCGCTAGATGCCCCTATGCCATGGAAGCATGTGTAAGTAGGCGGCCAACTGAATTTACAATTTCTTCTGAACATTTTTCGAAATGCTGGCTTCACCATGAAGCTTGTGAACAGAAGGTTGGAGAGGTACAGCACGCATGACTGAACCTCTAGTTAGGGTCGACAATCTGACGAAACACTTCAAACTTGGAATGCGAGACACGGTTCATGCCGTAGATGACGTTTCCCTAGATATTCACCCCAAAGAGATTGTCGGTCTCGTTGGTGAAAGCGGATCAGGAAAGTCAACTCTAGGCAAAACGATAATCGGTCTTCATCCCAAAACATCCGGAACCGTGACTTTCAATGGTAAAGAGTTGCGAACTCGATTTTCACCTAATCACTTTCGGCAATATGCCGACCGCATGCAAATGATCTTCCAAGATCCTTACTCTTCTTTGAACCCGCGAATGACAGTTGGAGAAATCATCGGCGAAGGTCCAAAATTATTTGCAAATAAAAACCGCGAAGAAATTAAAGAAGAGACCCGAGAATGGTTGGAACGTGTAGGGTTGAACGGGGACCATGTATCTCGTTATCCCCATGAATTTTCAGGCGGCCAGCGACAGCGGATTGGAATCGCGCGAGCACTCATTCTAGAACCTGACTTCGTCATTTGCGATGAACCTATCTCTGCTCTCGATGTGTCTGTACAAGCACAAGTGATCAATTTATTAGGCGAACTAAAGGAGTCGCTTGGACTCACGTTGTTGTTTATTGCTCACGACTTATCGATGGTACGCTATGTCTCTGATCGAATTGCGGTAATGTATCTCGGTTCGTTGATCGAAGTGGGACCAGCCGACGAAGTGTTTTTTGATCCGAAACATCCTTACACCCAAATCTTGATCGGTTCAAATCCAGAGCCTGACCCGAAATTGGAGAGGTCAAGGACAGCCACCAAAATTCAAGGTGAAATTCCATCGCCAGTGAATATTAAACCTGGTTGTCGCTTTGCAAGTCGATGCCCAAAAGTTATGGATATTTGTCGTACGTCCACACCTGAGTTGCGCAACATTGCTACGAACGGAAACGAGCGTATTGTTGCTTGCCACTTATACGAACAGTAACGATTCGTAAAATGAAGTGATTATGGTAGTTATTTCTACCATTCACCACTTGCAAGCATGGCTTCTTCTATCGTGAATGAAGTCATTGTTTGATGTAACACTCTAGATCTTTCGAAGGAGTTTTCGTGTTCTCAAAAACGTCTAATTTATTCATCAAATTTATCTGCTTGATAGCATTATTGCTACCCGGTTCCATTTTGATTTCTCAGCAGGACGACGAGGAAGAGGTCGACTATGCAGACGATGAAATTGAGGAACTCACAGTCGTCGGTTCGCGACGACTCGACCGTTCAGCTGCGGACTCCCCCGTACCTGTGGATGTCTTACAGGGAGATGACTTTCTGGCGAATGGAGGGAATGACATGGATGACCTCCTCGCTTCCTTGGTACCATCCTATAACGTATCCTTAGAGCCGATTAGTGATGCTGCGACATTTATACGACCAGCGGTGCTTCGGTCACTCTCCCCCGATTCGACGTTGGTTTTGGTCAACGGTAAGCGCCGGCATCGTGCGGCCGTAATTGCACTTCTTGGATCTGGGGCTTCAGGTGGATCGCAACCCCCTGACCTCTCTGTAATTCCTGCAGTTGCGATTGATCGAGTGGAAGTCTTAAGAGATGGAGCCTCGTCGCAATATGGATCGGACGCTATCGCTGGCATTATGAATTTCGTATTGCGCGAAAGTACCGACGGTTTCCTACTTGACGTCAAGACGGGTCAATACTTTGAAGGCGACGGAGCTCAAGTTTCAATCGCTTCATACGTCGGTTTCCCACTCAGCGATGTCGGTTTCGCAACTTTCGCCGCAGAATGGAAAGAACAGGATGCGACCAGCCGGAGTGCTCAACGTACCGACGCACTAGACTTGATCAATGCTGGCAATACTCACGTACGTCAGCCAGCAGCACAAATTTGGGGATCACCCGACATTTATGACGACTTTAAGATTTGGGGAAACGTCGGAGTTGAATTTGGTGACAATAGTGAAGCCTATGCCTTTGGGAATTGGGCCGAACGAGAAGTGGTCGGTGGCTTTTACTACCGAAATCCACATACACGAGGTGGAGTATTTCGTGGCCCCGTCCTAGATCGCCTTGGTAGTCCGGTTTTCAAGAAAGACGATGATGGCGATCTCGTTTCTCCAGGTCAAGGTGATCTCGACGACGGAGTCGCCCTGTTCTATGAGGACGGTTCGCCCGTTAATGATCGAGAAGGTATCACACGAACCGTAAAAGTCGCGGACCTCACAGGGAACATGTCTGGTAATTGTCCTGTTGTTAGGATCGTTGATTATGTCGCAGATCAAGATGCTTTGGCAGCTATTCGCTCTGATCCAAACTGCTATTCACTTATTGAAAAATTTCCTGGTGGATTTACTCCTAATTTTGGTGGACAAATTGCCGACTTGTCACTTGTTGGAGGGGTACGAGGAATGCTTGAGAATGGCTGGTATTTCGATCTCAGTGCGTCCATTGGTCGCAGTTACGCTCTGTTCTACATATTCAACACGATTAATCCACAACTCCTGAGTTTGCGAAACGACATTCCCACACACTATGAATCCGGCGCATATACTGAAACGGACCGAGTATTTAATGTGGATATGTCAAAGCCAATAACACTTGACAACGGACTTACAGTCAATTTCGCATGGGGATATGAACAAAGACGAGATTCTTTCCGAATAAGCAATGGCGAACCCAATTCTTACTACATTGATTCAAATTTAGCCGCACAGGGTTTTGGAATTGGATCGAACGGGTTCCCTGGATTTCCACCGACGGACGCAGGAATTAGCAGTGTCGACTCTACAGCGTTCTATGTCGATTTAGAATCTGATGTATCCGAGACTTTTCTCATTGGTGGTGCATTACGTTATGAGAATTACCCCGATTACGGGAACACCTTGGACGGTAAATTAGCTGCACGCATTGAAATCAATTCTACTACCGCGATTCGAGGCGCAGTCAGTACTGGTTTCCGAGTACCGACAGCTGGACAAGCGAATCTACGAAATGTGACGACGGAATTTGATATGGGCGCACTTGCGGATATTGCGACGCTCCCCCCGACAAATCCCATCGCGGTTCAAAAAGGCGCACAACCATTGACACCCGAGATTTCCACGAATACGACGGTTGGAGTCATCGGTTCTTTAGGTAATGTCGACCTCACAGTCGATTGGTATAGCATTGAAGTAAAAGATCGTATTGCGTTTACGAGCCGATTTCATTTATCCGATGCGGACATTCAAGCTCTTCTCGCTGCTGGTGTAGCCGATGCCTCGAGTTTTTCTAGCGTCAGATTCTTATCAAATCAGCAAACGCTTCGAACTTCAGGTATTGACATCGTCGCCACGACACAGTTCGAATTTGGTGGAGGTTCGTCCAATATTGCGGTCGCAGCAAACTTCAACGACGTCGAATTGGCTTCATTCAACCCAGACTTTACTTCTGAAAATCGCAAGAATCAGATCGAAGATGGGCAACCCGCAAACAGAATCACTGCTACCTGGAATCACACAGTGAATCAATTCAACGCGATGGTTAGGATGCGATATTACGGTGAGTACTATGATACTCCTACCAATGATGCAGCAGCAGCCTACTATCCCGACGCAGTTTTTCTTTGGGATGCTGAGATTTCCTTTGTAGTCAATGATGAAGTCACCGTTACAGGCGGTATGCAAAACATGACAGACGTTTACCCGTCAACAAATCCAAACGGCAATATCG
>CAZEFI010000005.1:0-85528 GCA_964511425.1 uncultured Pseudomonadales bacterium | reverse complement strand
AAGGAATATTGACTGCTCAAGAGATTCAAGACTGGGCTCAACAATATCTCGCTCGATTTAAAGTTCCTGAACACATTTGGATACGTACTGAGCGCTTACCAAGAACCGCATCGGAAAAGATATACAAGCGGGAGATACGCGAAAGTATTCTCGACGAATTGGCATAGGTACCAATCAGTCCTTAACCGAACTCGTTTGAACTAAATCTCTGTCAACCATGATAAGATTTAAGATCATATCGGTCAGTAGAATGAGTAAAAGCGGGAATTACTCTTTATGATCGGTAAATGGTAATTCGGTGTCCGCTTTCGAGGGTGTTTTTCGTCGCGTCCGTGAGTAAGATGACTTACCCTGTCTTGTCGATTCTGAAAAGTGTACGATTTCCTCAACTACTCGTGACTGTAGTTCCGGCCACAAAATATCCGAGAGTAGTTTTACGATACCTAGGTCACTCTTTGAAGATGTTCGTAATGTTTCCCGTCTATAGTTGGTCTTGCCCGATACGATTGTGGTTTCGTTCATCGTAGGTATCGCAATATTCACACCTGGAAAGAGCGCAACGCTGAGATTCCGAGCTTGCTTTATTTTTAAGTGGACGAGAGGGTCTCTTAGTTTTTTGTCAATTAATACGACCGCTTCGTCGAGCGAAAAATCACAAGTCGGTGACTCGTCGAGCCGAAACGGTCTATTGAGTTCTCGCGCGACTAATCGTCCAAGACCGTCGAATCCCGATGTCCACGTGATTGATTCGCCAATACTTCCGACCAGATATGCCCATCCGATAAGCTGGGGAAATTCGTCAGCAAAGTGACGCACCAGAGTAAGACTCGCCGAACCTCCTGCTACTTTAGTAGCAAGATATCCGCAGAGCAAAGCCAGAACACTTTTTCTAATCGAGTCCTTTGGGCTAGCATCTTTGAATTTCTCAACTAGTTCGTCAAAGAGGGTCAGCCTTGTTTCAGGTACCATTTCCGCAAACCGATGAAACGCGTTCACGTCGTCAAAGTACTCTGACAATGGTGATACCAACTCGCTCGCTTCTTCGGGGTTGTCACACTGACGAGCGTTTTGCAGAGCTTTTAATGCTTCTATAGTGGGGGTAAATTCATTTTTAGTGTTTTCATCCGAGTTGTTTTCTAAAGCATCCAGACAAATCCACAACGGGACAAATGATGAGCGAATTTGGTGCATCCGGTGTTGAAGACTTTTGCGCGTTATAAATCTTCGACACGTGTCATTTGCTAGATCGAAACGATCGATAATTTCATCTATCGTAACGTGTGGCCATAAGGCTTTTGTTCTACCAATAGCGTAGGAAGTCGACGCAAGGCAAGCAGATATACGAACGTCCGCCAGCATTCGACTACTGAGTAGCATAGTTTCTGCCACTATTAAACCACTCCAAGCCGCCACGGTATTTCGCAGTTTCGGTTTGAAAACGACACCGTCAACACTCGTGAAAAAGTCTGGTTTGAGTAGATGACACCAGGTGCTGAGTGGAGCAAAATCTGGTATGACATGCGCAAACCGTCCACAGAGTCTTCTCACGTCATTGTCGAGAGTTAATACTGCAATTGGCTTAATCGATTCTCTCTTGCACTCACTAGGAACAACTAAAACTCCCGTTTCACCTTCAGCTAATACATCAGATAATTTTGTAAGGTTTATCGGTTTTAGGCCCGGTATTTTCTTTCCACGAAAGAGAGTATTAAGGTCCCCTTCGCCGACTTTAAAATACAGCAACTCTTTAGACAAATCGCTCTTCACCAATCTAACACTTCGTTTGGGGCATGTGCGCGTGCAAGAACGGGTGGAAGGGACGATGTGAAATAAACATGAACGCTAGTCTTTGCACGCGTAATGCCCGTATAGAAGTCCTCGTTACGATACCTGTAGCTCAGATCATCAGCGAATAGCCAATGAACTGTTCGAAACTCCAGTCCCTTACACCCTTTGAGAGTCAGTATGTACACAGAACACTGTGGATTTAGGATTGGGTCGAATTTAGATTCTCGTTCGGAACGAGAACGAACAATCTGTACTTTATTCTTAAGATCTGGTTCCTCATCTAATCTTTCATAAATCTCTTCACGCTGTCTTCGCCGAGCTACTAAAACTCCGATTCGATCTCCCTGTTCTATAAAGTCTGCATACACTCGAATTTGTTGTTTAAGTCGTTTGATTGCAGTCGTGATTTGTTCCTCTTTCGTCAGCGGTGGTGTGTGGAATATTACGGACGCTGGCTCAGGTCCGTTGTAGTGACACGTTGATTCAAGGGTACTCTCGCTATCTGAAATTAGTATGCGGTCTGCAACTTTGCAAATTTCGGGTGCTAAGCGGTAATGGAAGCGCAGTCTGTGCATGTTTTGGTGCGGTAGATTCACTCTAATAGAACAGAGCCCTGCTGTACCCATATAAATTTTCTGTCGATCATCGCCAACAAAAAATTGGTAATTGCTGAAAGCTCCAATAACGCTGATTTCCTCTTTGAGAAGATCCTGTGCTTCGTCTATAAACAGGACATCATATTTGGGCAAGCGTTTACAATCGGCAAAGGTCATCGCTTCTTTGGCTAAGCGCTTCTTCCATTCAATCAAGTTCAAATTATCAGGCCGGTCTGGTAGTGACTTGTCGTGATGTACATAAAGCGACCGCAACCACGACTCAATTGTACTGACGCAGCTCATTGGAAAGATCTCTTGACCTTGTTCATCAAAGCAACCAGTCTTTACGAATTCGGCGAGAGCTCGTGTAAACGTCAAAACCATAATATTCGGCAAATTCTGACTTCGAACAAACTGAGCACGACGAAGTAAAACGTTAGTTTTTCCGCAACCAGGAGGACCAACTACAAGATAACTGTCCCGCAACGGAAGACCATCTATAAGTTTTAATTGGTCATGATCGAGTTCGTCTTTTCTTCTCCACCATAGAGACATATACGAGTCTTACCTAAAATTTCTTGATCCCTTGTTATAGTAGTTTTTCTGCGAGGTCTTCGAACGCGGCTGTGCATTGAACGAACAACAAATCCGGATTGTACTCCTGCTCTAAAATGTCAGGAAGAGTTACGGCAACAATCTTATTCTTTCCATTCCGTGTTTTGACTAGTTCAACATTCACTTCGAATCGCCGATTACTATTGCGTTCAAGTAGATGAATTTTGTAGCGGAGCGATACATTGACAGTTGTTGGATCAGAATCGTCATTTATTATCCAATGCAACGCAATTACACGTGATTCATCTCCTGATGAGTTAGCATTGACTTGATGCGTTGCCGTAACGTGATATTTCGTACGGAAGTGGCTAATTAATTTATCGCGCAACTGGCCGGATATCTCATCGAGATACTTGTTGTCTTCTTGGATAGTCGGTTTAACTCGTACTTCCGCAGAATTTTTCAGTCCCAACATCTCTAAAGCGCGCGCCTTGCGAAGTCGGGGATGGTTTAAAAAACTCTCTAAGCACATCTTCGACCTTCGTTCCCAATTCTTGTCGAGAGCTCGTCTCGCGAGGTAGATCAAATCAGATTCCACATCGAAGACAGCTAAGGATGGATTTTGAGTCGCTACTACCCATGCGAAACGATAGCGATTCGTTCTAGTCTTATTGAACTCTTCCTGAAATATAGGAGCACCAACAATTAAGTCATGAAGAAGTGCCCCTAATTGATAGACATTGAGTGCATGCCAAAGTGCCGCTCCTGGTTCAACCAAGCGAAAAAGATATTCGGGAGGTGTATAACGGGCAGTCGCAACAACCGGTAATTGTCCGTCCTGATCCGTACCCACACCTAGAGGATCATGAATATCTCGAATTACAGCAATATCTAGCAGTGTCGCGTGATTGAAATCTTTCGAAACGCAAATATTGGCTGCTTTAATGTCGCGGTGACATACACCTTGATCTCTTAGAAATATGCACGCCTTAGTAATGTCATGCAATATTGAGCGAATTTTTGATCGTGGAACTTTAGTAAGGCACTTTTCCAAATTTATCCCTTCGGCTCGACTCATCAAGACGAATAACCTTCTCTTATACAAGCCTCCTTCATACACACGAACAAGCGATGGACATTCATGGTTGTTGAAGCGTAATTGTTGGTCGATTCTTGTTCGCTCAATATTTCCTAGTTGTCCTGTAGAAAACTTTTCATCGTAAATTTTTAAGACTTGAAGACCGTGAGGCGATTGAATTTCGAACACAACTGCTGTCCCTCCTACACCCAATTGCTTCGAAAGTTCCCACCCTTGTCCTTTCTCTTGGCACCATTCCGATGCCAAGCTTTGAGCATCATTCTTGCTTAACGACTGTGATTTCACTATAGTATCGGTTATTTGCAGAGTAGTCGCCCAGAAATTTTCGAATGTAAAGGGAGAGAGTTAGACACTAACTATTCTGCACTAAATACACCTCAAAGAAAAGAGTTGAAGATCTTGGGTCCCCTTCGCGCTAAGGGACAGTAATAAATTTATTTTCCGCAGTTCGACACCAATGAACAATTTAGAGGGATTTACCTCAGATTCGTCGCGAGACTCAAGCACAAGTTTCTAATCATTAATTGTTGCAGGCACACCCTATTTCTTTGCTACTTCAATACATTTACGTGCCGATTTCCTGACACAGGTTGCTTTGTACTTTCGCTCACGGACATTTTCCTTCTTATCACCGAGCCTTCATTGGCAAAATATTTTGCAGACCAAATGTTTATGGTAAGAAACAAAAACTGATTTCTTATAGTAGTGCGATGCTGTCGCATTTGACCTTCGCCTCTAGCAATCCTAGGCACCTCAATTAGAGCTTCCGTCCATTCCGAATTAATATCATAAACAGTGTATGGTGTCTTCGATTCGAAAGACTTGTTTGACTGCGATGAGTTCCGACGATTGTAATCGTAGTAGAGGTGTTGGACTACTATTTCTTTCACGTGAGTTTGATGCACGATGAGCCATTATTTTCGAGCGAAGTTTATCCCTTCGGCACAAAAAAATGCAAATACACGAGCACGAGCCGAAAGTTCAACGCCGAGTCTAATTCCTAGTACAGGCTAGCGAATACAAATGATCAATCTCGGTTCCGCTCAATGGTACTTCGACCCGGAAACACGCTCGAGGCTAACATCTTCATTGTGTGGAAACCTTTAGAAATTGCACCTAGCAGCACTATGAGATTTAAGCCTCACTTTTGAAATACCCATAAATACCGGTCGAGTTCCGACAAAGGAATGACCAGACGTATAGAAAACACACCACCTCTCGTCGGAACTGCCAACGCTCTCTGTTCATGGCTTCGATTGTAAGTCTTACTTCCAAGACTCTCACGTCCGAAAATTCACCTGCTCCGGGGTACAAGAACGACGAAAATAGACCGTGGTGAACACTTTTTTGGAGAAACTTCCAACATCACTTAGTCGAGAAATCCGTTCTAAGATCCAAACTTGTCGTAGACCGCCTTTGAGTTCATCATGTCTCGGGGCCCGTGTCCTAACCCACTTTTTTCGAAATTTTGCGACTCGAATATTCCAGTCTCTAACAGTAGCGATACTGCAGTCAAGAATGCACAAGTTACTGAATTAGTCGCCGGAATTCAATCCGATTTCCGTTCCTTCTGAATTGGTGTCCATCGTACTGCATCGGCAATCACTGCGTTCCCTGTTTGGGCAATATCCGATACAGATACCGTTACATTTTCGTTCTCGACAGTATAGTCACCTACGACATGCCATCCTGAATTTAGCTTAATAGCATCAATGGTCTCAGTAGAAGTAACAGATCCGTTCTGAACGTTCACTCGAAACTCACCTACAAAATAGGCCATACTACTTGAAGATTTAATCCCCATATACTTGATATCTTCCTGAAAATCTCCTTTTGGTAGAAAATACTCGAGCCTCCACTCACCTAGGTGCGGTAACTCGGTAGCGAAGTCTGCGAAAGTCTCACCAACTCCCGTCGTACTAATCGCAAACGTTCTCCTATAGACTCCATGTGCCGTGGTGTCTACTTTACGTTCCCACACATGACTATGCGACTGACGTTGAATTTGACGAAACACTGGGATTCCTTTGTCCAAAATAACTTCCTGCGTCCCAAAGAACCGTCTCCCAAGGTTTGAAATTGCCGACCGAATGTCGTTACTTTCGTTCACTTTAAAACCTAAATCAAGATCATCTATCGTAATCGTGGTACTCTGCTGAACTTTCGGATCGATCTCCTCAATGGAATTGATTGCTACGGTGCCCCGCGGCACCTCAAAAGGTGTATCTGAGTCTTCAAAGTCTGGCAGGTCTACCCGAAGATCCATACGGTTGCGTGCTAAGTATGGTTCAATCCAGATGTATTGTATAGGATAGCGACTCAGTAAAACCACTTGTACAGACTGATTACTATTTAAGAGAAATGGATGCAACCGATTCCCGTTTCGATCCGGTATCGCTCTGTGGTAAATCAAAGACAGTGCGATTGGACCTGAGGCAGGCTCGTGATTGTGTATGTTGAGTTTGCTTTCGTAGTATGTGATCCCTTCAACCTGATATGGCCGAGATGTTGCATCACTTACTACAAAGCCCGGTAATCTTTGAAGTTCGATTAAGTCACCAGCTAGCTCCTCAAGTTCTACTCCTTGGTCTTTCAAAAGTGTCTCGAATTCTTCGTAGACAAAGTTCTTACCACGATATTGTTGGATCAGTTTAACTAACGTATCTGCAACCTTGTCAGATCCAAGTTTATCAAATAACAATTTGGCGAGAGCAGCACTACGATGCCTCATAGCCCACGTAGCGTGCACAGACCGTTGTCCCCAATCGGTAAGTGGAAAAGTGTTGGATTCAATGACATTCCACACTTCCGGTGAATCGACTATGGCTTGACGTCTTCGGTCAAGCTTCACCGCTAGATCGAAACGCGTGGGAGCATCATTATTCATCCAAAATGTCTCAAACGGGTCAATGGATGCAAGATCTAATACACTCGGATTGATGGCTAAATGAAAATCGAATTGATCATCGTAACGATCAAAGCAACGCAAACTTAGTTGCTCTATAAGTCCATTAAGAATACCTGCTCTCTTTCCTGTCGCATTAGTTGAATGTGACACAAGATTCTTGTAAAAATTTTGGGTTGGATTGCTTTCAAATATTGGATGTTGCAGATAGAAAGTTAGGGCATTAAACTGCCATTCCACCCAAGGTTTATTTAGTGTTGACGCTTCGTCGCGACTACTTCTGGGAAGGAGTCCCTGCAATGGAACTGTAGGAAGCGTTGACTCTCTAACCATCATGACGCCAGGTGGGTTCATGATCGTATCCATTCGCTCGCCCCCGCCAAAAACTCGAAAGTCAGAAGGTACTTCAACCAAAGAAATTACGCCAAACGGAAATTCAACTCCTTTGGAACTAAGCTCGTTCAAAAATGATTCGAGTCGTTGCTTAATAGCATCTTCTGCTGGACCAAACGCTTCAATTGTGTTCGAATGTGATTTGCTATACAAGACTTCGAACCGAGTTCCATTGTATTCAATTGCGGCTTGTTCAAACTTCGATCCTACTAAGGCTATTTCGGGTAGTGGATGTACTTGTTTGAAGCGGAATGTTGAGTTTTCTGATTCGGAAACTCGTTGCCTCTTAGCAGGTCCAGCGACGATCCAATGAGGAGGAACCGAAACTTCTAAATCTGTGACAAAAAAATCTCGTTTTCGTTCTTCCCAGTGATCTTCTTTCGTAGCGGTACCGGCGGTTGGGTACCATTTAATTCCAGGAGAGAGTACAACGAAATACCGATGAAAAATAGAAGTCCTTGTCCCAAGGAGTCGCAATTGGGTAACGCCCGGTCCAATGACTTTCGAAACTGTATCGACAGAATCGAGATAAGCAAATCTCTCGTCCGGCAATCCTTCGGCCGAGATGTCGAGTGTCGACACTTCGGAGACAAAGTACTCTTTTGGAATTCGCATTAAACCATGTTCAAACTTGTAGTCTTGAATCTCATTTCCTGCAATTGCTAATGTCGTCACGTGATAGCCAGGGTTGAACGAAAACAGAATGTTCTCGTGGATTGTTTCCGGATCAACGCTGACTTCCAATGTCAATGCCAGGGATACACTATGAGGTGGGTTAAGAGTTATCTTACCTCGAATCTCATGTATGTCAGGAAATGCTGAAGGGAGGAAATGTTCATCGTGAGTCGCTATCCATTGTTGGATTTGTCCATGCGTTCGAGCTTGAACTCCGAACATCGAACCGACCAACCCTACACCAATGAAAAAGGAAACCACTGCAATGCCTAATTCCTTAGATTTAGTTGCGGATGTTCGCTCGTAGAAAATAGATGCAATGTAAAGGAACCCCACAGCAAACAGGAGAAGCACAATCCGATTGCACACAATCTCACCAGTGAGAAACGAAGGAGCAAGTTCGGTAGGAAGGATTGAGTTTCCGGTAATTGTTTGCAAAGGACCCGAAACATGCAGCGGAAGCCGACTGGATATCCAAAAAAGTCCAAAGAGGCTCACCAGAGTGACTGTTAAAGCCACGAGCCTAGACTTCAAAACTAGTGCCAAAAGAATCACTAAACTTCCGAAAAACGCAAAGTTCGGAATGATATCAAGCACGACAAACGATAACACGCTTATGGGTTCAATTCGCGTACCTAGATCAAGTCCAAAGGTCTCTGCGACTACTCCGCAAAAATAAATCAAGAATAGAAAACAGAGCATAGGAATACCGATGACCGCGACATTACCGATTAGACGTCCTGCAAGTAGATCAAAATTACTTACGGGAAGAGTGCGTACAACTTCACCGATTCGGTAGTCTTCGTCGCGACGTAGATTGTCAATCGAAATTAACAACAAGCCTATACAAAAAACCGAAAAAAAGTCGTCCCCGTGTGTGCCCGCAATATAGAGTGGACTGAGTATTCCTAACATTGGTATCAGTCCCCCACTCCTCACATGGCTCACATTTAAAACCAAGAAACACGTGGCAGAGATCAATAGTACGCACAGGGATAACACCCTAGTTCTCATTGAACGTTTACATACCTGAACCTCGCACTGTGCTACGCGGAATACATTTTGCATTCTCAATGAGCTTTAAAAATCTTCTGAGATGGATATTGCAACTTTATCATTTAACCTACGCTACAGGAGGTGGAGGCGGGGTAGGTGCCGGAGGCGGGGTAGGTGCCGGAGGCGGGGTAGGTGCCGGAGGCGGGGTAGGTGCCGGAGCGGGCGGTGGAGGCGGAGGTTGTGCAGTGGGGCATGTGATTGTATCTTGTAATGAGTTACTGTAGATGACAGTCGCACTGGGGTCATCAGGATCTGACGAGCTTCCAACAGTGAGTTTCGCACGCGACACCCAGTCACCCGATAAACAACTAGTGCTGGAATAGGTATCTACTTGGCTGAAATTAACTTTTGCTCCAAATTTTGTTACCGTCTTGGAAGCATAAATTTGTCCGTCCAACTTTAACTCGGTGAGAGCTATCCAATAATATTGACCTTTATTAAAGTCTTGACAGTTTGCCTCCAAATAAGTTACAATGTCTCCACTCTGTAGGCGTGCTGGTATCCGATGATATAACCCAGTGCAGGAAGGATCTACACCACTGTTCAACAAAATTTCAAATGAGGTACTCGATTTACCTCGAAATATTTTCTCAATAGTTAATGGCGTTCGTACAACTGAGCCGAAATATGATTTCGAGAGATTACCTCGGGTATGAAACGGGGATCTAACTTCGCTACCAATCTTTATGCTTTTGCGCGATACAGGAACCTCATTTGACAGCCATTTCACACTCGATATCTTTTTCGATTGTTTATCAGTGGGTTCCGTTTGAATAAACCTAATTTGCTGGGTGGTCCAATTCAAATCGGAGCTTGAGTGGTTAATTAAGAATCCGTCATCGTCGGCGGTGGCGTGTCCAGAGAATACGAAAAATGAACCTACGAACGCGAGAAGAAAGATTAGAGACTTGTGGTGTTGATAAAACTTCATAATAATTTCCTTAAATTAACTTAGATGAAATTCGTTTTTTTATTATATAGAGAGTGTCTCAACTTGGAGTTGGAGTTACTGAATATGTCCCTTTGCCCTCGTTTCATGTTACTGGGTCCGCGGTGCAAAGCTCACCTCCTTTCGAGGAGGAAGGAAACTCGTAGGAATGTATAAATGGGACGTTGAAGAAGCTCTAAGGATTATTCAAGAAGAGAAGATCACCGCGTTCAATGGAGTGCCTACTATGTCCTGGGAACTTACACAATCACCGAACCTCCACAAATATGACATCAGTACCTTACAAACCGCCAGTGGGGGTGGTGCTCCTATGGCACCAGAACACTCCAAAAAATCGATCAAAAACTTGCCAAGGGTGGCCAGTCCACGGGCTGGGGAATGACCGAAACACAGGGATTTGCGACTAGTATCACGGGCAATGCCTTCAAACTTCGACCTAAAAGTTGCGGTCAAGCAATACCACCCATTACGAAAATCAAGACTATCGACGATGCCGGTAACGACCTACCTCAAGGAGAAACTGGCGAGTTGTGCATTTGGGGCATCATGAACTGTTTAGAGTATTGGAACGATCCTGATGCGACTGGTTCTGCAGTGTCTGATGGCTGGGTAAAGTCGGGAGATGTTGGTTATCTGGATGAAGAAGGTTTCGTCTACATTACCGATCGGAAAAAAGACATCGTACTTCGCGGAGGAGAAAATATCAGCTGCCAAGAGGTCGAAGCGGTTTTGTACGAACACCCAAGCATCATCGAGTGTACAGTCTTTGGAATTCCAGATACGAGGCTTGGCGAAGCTCTAGCGTGTGTTGTTTGCGTCGAACAGGAAGGAATATTGACTGCTCAAGAGATTCAAGACTGGGCTCAACAATATCTCGCTCGGTTCAAAGTTCCTGAACACATTTGGATTCGAACTGAGCGCTTACCAAGAACAGCATCGGAAAAGATATACAAGCGAGAAATACGTGAACGCATTCTCGACGAATTAGCGGACGAATCAATCAATCCTTAATCCTTAGCTTGAAAGGCACGCTAGGTAGACACCTCTAGTACCAATTACCAGCCAGCAGATTCCCGCGCGTACGCTATTTTCACTCCACTGGCGAAATGGAGCAAACTGTAGAAACTCTTACACGATCCCGTCTTGTTTCGAATAAAAGCGCCTAGTCAGAATCTTCTTTTTTGGCATTTTTCAACTCCGTCTTCACCTCAACATTTCCAGCTGATGCACCTATACTTTTTAGTGCTTCACCGATGCTCTCTTCCATTGATTTCTGCAAAGATTTCTGCAACTCTTTTGCATCAAGAATCGTTGATGAATCGGTTGCGTTTTGAGTCATTGGAATAATTACACTTTCACCCTGTTTAAACATCTGACCAGCAAACAATCCTTCCGCATCACCACCGAATGTTACTACGGTTCCTTCTCCGATCATACTAGTCAATTGTGCTACTTGGCTTTCGTCAAAAACATTGGTGTTCACTAAGTTCTGGGTTAAAAGTGTTGCTGCGCCTTTGGCTTTCAGATCTGGATCTGCAATTGAGGTATTTAACGCCTCCAACATTGCTATCGGTTCTTCCTGAGCCCATAAAGCAAATACAGTATTCAAATAATCCTTCCTTTCATCTTCTGTCAACTGCTGCCCCAGTTCGAGCGCGCGATCGTACTCTGCATTCAACACCAACTCTCGGGCGATGGACTTGTACGCTTCGACGCGTGTGTCTCCTTCTCGCACTTGCTGCAACATTGAAATGGCTCTGTTTAGGTCATGTTTCGCAACTTGTCCGATGACGACCTCCTCCAATCCATTACCGATGCCGAATGCGGACTCGTAAAGCGGTTGACTTAAAGCGGTTTGCAATGCTAACTCTGGATCTTTGTCGGCTAGTTCCCGAAGAACGATGCTGAGTACTTCGTGTCGAGTGCGTTCGTCGGACAGTTGTGAAGACGTAGCCCAATTGAGAGCACCGTAAACATCAAGCTGAGCCCAATGAGTGGCTATGGTTGTGGCGAGTTCTCGTTTCTTTATCAAGTCATCGACACTCTCCAAAAATTCAATCGCATCAACGGGAGAGGAACGAGCGATAGCCAACATAGCTAACTCCTTTCCTTTTGCTCGTAATCTCTCAGGCAAGAAATCTAGATTGTCGAACAAGTCTTGAGAATTGTTTTCAGCCCACGCACCGATCAGCGTTCCCTGTAACGTTGCGCGCATACCACTCTTTTCGAGATTGGATATAGTTTCGAACGCGACCATGGGATCTACGTAAGCCCAAGCCTCGACTATTGCCGGAAGTGCGAGTTCTTGTGCCTCGCGCGATAAAGACAGCGCTTCATGAAAAGCACTTTGTGGATCTTTCAGGGCAGCAATGTGCACCACAGACGTCAGGATAGTTTCTCGTATGCTTTCATCCAAGGGCGTGTTGATGATTTGATCGAGTGCTCGGATACCCTCTTGTTCTACCAATATTCCTACTACTTCCAGCAAACTGGTAAGTTGCGTGATGTCATTAACTTCATCGTTTATTAACGTATTCCACGAATCAATAGGATTATCGAACGACGCGCCAACGCTTGACTCATTCTGTGTTTCGAGCGCGTGTTGTTCCCTTCCCGCGTTTTGAAGAGATGCGCCTAGTGAGTCCGTAGGTTGATCCACCGATACGTCCGCTGTGTGCCGCGAAACCTTCCCAGCTTCATTGGCGAAGTTCATTATTGAGATCGTTACAAACGTTGAAATGGAAGCTCCAGCGACGATGCCAAGTACGATTAGTCCGATGGAACGTAGTTTTCCAGTTGACGTTATGCTCATGTTTACCTCGTTAGGGGAATTCTCCTTAAAAGTAAATTAGATGAACACCTTTGTCTGTTGGTTACCTATTCGTGAGAATATGAGAGTTTGTTTTCTCTGATGCAATGTACGTAAAGACATTACATTCAAAACTTATTGATTGCGTTCACAGGAATTATGTTTTTTGCGTGTTTGGTGACTGATTGGATGCTTCGAAGCGTAAGCTTCGCAAAACAAAGTAGTAAACTGAAAACGGGTTAGAGCATGGTTTGTGGAACAATGTGTTAGCCTTGTGCGTCAAACTGAATACTAGTTTGTTCCAAAGGTCACGCCGTTCTAAACAACGTACGCATCAATCATTGACAATAGGTCTATTCAATCAAAAACATCGTTAACCAATGACACGCTACCTCAAAGACATAACCTCGACCACGCGCAACTAGCGCAGATGACAATTTCTCCGATAAAGTCTTTGCTGTAAATTCAGTCGTTAGCTCATCTGCTTGAACGCACACATCTCGGAATCCTAGAAATTCGTCAGTTTCTGGATTCGTAGCTTTGTAGATCGATTCTTTCGCACAAAAAAACACCGTTTGCAAGTCTCTGTTCTCTCCCGCGTGAACAATGTCTAACTCTGATTCATGCAATATGCGATTTCGAACTTTGTCAGAAACAGAAAATCTTGGAAGAAGGTCGATCCCAACACCTCGAAAGTCTTGTTTAAAACCAACCAATGCCACTGCTACTCGTTCGGTATGAGCGATACTGCCGACGATGTGAGGAGGCCAGTCAGGTTTGCGATCATCAAAGAGAACTGGTATTTCCGAAATGTTTAACGCACTCAGCCCTAACTGCGCTGCGCGCCGCCCAGAGGAATACTGTTCTCGCCGAGTTTTGCTAACTGAGTACACGTAAGACTGTTCAGCACTCGAGAGTGAAAGCGTGTAGTCCTTTACTTGAACAGCTACGAGACACAGTCGGTCACTCTTTGGAATCTCCAAAGTTCCCAAATCTACATCGTCAGGTGAAATGAAGTGCACTTATCGGGTTGTGCTTGCAGCTGAGGTATTACCAATGAAACGATATGGTGCCCAGGGAGGGAGTCGAACCCTCACGCCCGAAGGCACAGGAACCTAAATCCTGCTTGTCTGCCAGTTCCAACACCTGGGCGCCTACTATTACCACATGGTATATCACGCTAAAAACTCGACACTTTAGATGTCGTTATTAAGCTGACTATCGTAAGCTTGGCACATACGCATTAACGGCGATATTCTAGTGTTTTCCGTGAGTGTCGAGCGGTCTCAATCAAATGAGACTTTTTCTTAAAATAAATCGACCTACTCTACGAGTTGTAATGCCCGGGTGGCGAAATAGGTAGACGCAAGGGACTTAATCGAAAATTTGAGCATGTGGGTGGCGACACCTACGATGAATGGAGTCAAATTCGGGGAAACTTCGGTCCGTGAGATCGTGGCAATCCCGAGCTAAGCGATAGCAATATTCTTACTATTGAAAGTGTAGAGACTTAACGGCTCCCCCTTCTGGTCAATTTAATTTGGAAGGTGAAGAGAAAGTCCAGACCACAATCGATCTCTAGGATCCGCGACGAAAGTCGTAGTGGTACGAAAATCCCTCGGAGGTAACTCCGTGCCGGTTCGATTCCGGCCCCGGGCACCATTTACATAAAAAACCGATAATCGTACCCGTTCGTCAAAAACACGAGGATCGTTCATAGAACGATTCGACACGGACAGTACTGCTCGAAGGTCGTGTTATAATGTCAATCGAGCTTGTAGAAGACAGTTCCGAACCCAAAAATGGTAGATCGCCGCTTCCCCGTCCTTATTTGGTTTAGCGTAGGATTGTTAGCTCCTATCGTGTTGTGTGGACTTGGACTGTGGGTCTATGGATCGCTCTCGACGGAAGACAAAAAGTCCACCACAGAGTCGACAGGCAGTGTTGCGCCGATAGAACGCCAGTCTCAATCAGAAGTTCATTCCACACTGAAAATATCTCTCCCCCGTGACCTCGAAAGCCTTGATACCTATCAGGATGACTACGCGAGATCAGTAGCTCTTCGAGCATTACTGGCGACAGCGGACCGACAACGTGTGATTTCGTTGCTGGAACAATCAAAGGATATTCGTCCCGAAGAACAAAGATTAACTATTCAAGTCGAAATCTTACGTCGTTTCGCAGTTATTGAGCCTCTGGAGGCAATGAAACACACGTTCGATATCGCTTGGAATCGGCGAGCACCTATTGTTAAGGCCATCTTTCTTGAGTGGGCAACCTCGGACGTGGATGCCGCTATACAACACGCTAAAACTCTCGGAAGTTCGGATCGACGCATCGCTTTGAAAGCGATCCTAAGAATGCAGGATGACTGGTCCGAAGATCGTATTATGGAACTCGCGCTCGAATTCGGGCATGAATCCATTGGTACTGAAATTCTAGAGCAGATTCACATTGCACGCGCATTCCATGATCCACAAGGTGCTTGGAACGCTATCGTAGAAGATACCCAAAATAATGTTTTCCAAGCTCAGTCTTTAGCATCCATTCTCGAACTGTGGGTGGCTCGTGAAGGCTTTGATGTCATATTTGAAGCGTTTGAGTCGGTAACCGATTTGGACCAACCAAGTTGGATTCTCGAACCGATAATTAAACCCATCGCTCAAGACGATCCACGCCAAGCGTTCGAGTTGATCAACGAGTTTAGCGACCGTGCTCGAAACGCTGCCGCCTTCACCATCGTAGACGTCTGGGCAGATACCGATCCGGCTGCGGCACTGGACACAGTATTCAAATTAGACTTTCACCCCTCGAATACAAAAGACAGGTTAATGCGAAACATTAGCTTTGCCTGGGCTGAAAGTGCTCCTTACGAGGCGTTTGAACACCTCCCCAAGTATTTGCCGAGTCATTATCTTCAGTCCATGCGCGGAGACGCAATACAAAAGATTGTTCGCCTGTCCCCTCAAGATGCTGTAGAGCTTCTGCAAGAAATACCCGATGGCATCGAAGAGTTGGGACGCGATCTCGTCGAAGAGTGGGCATCAGTAGATGCTCATTCAGCACTCAACTGGATTGGTTCACAAGAAAAATCGCTACGACCAATGTTATTGCAGAGAGTCATACCAGCACTTGTAGAAGAAGATCCCGAGCTTGCCCTAAACACGGCATTCAGTCAAGAGATTGCCGAAGGCCAGGTGGGATTGGAGTATGAAGTTATCAAGATACTAGCACGAACCGACGTACATCGCGCAATCGAAATGTTACCTCAAGTCCGAGACCACGACGACACGAAGAAGAGAGCATACAGCGAAATAGGTAGTGCCTTGGTTAGACACAATGAGTCGTCTACTGCCATCGAGTTGGGCTCAGATTTATCAGAGGTTTTTCGGGACAGTTACTATCGAGCAGTAATCAACACAATCTATAACAAAGACCAAGTAGAACTGTACGAGATCTTAGATCTACTTCCGGAACGCAAATACCAACAAGAAGCTGCAAGGTACATAATTTGGGAATCTGGCTTCGGCGGCTATTCTCATCGATACTTCACCGAAGAACAACTCGAAGAAATTCGAGCTTTCGAATAACTCAGATGCTAGTACATTCGGATAACGATCTACTGGAAACCCTATTTTCGAATCGCTATTTGCTCGCTCATATACGATTCTTTATCCGTTCATGGCGAATACACGGTGCCCGCTCAAGACGTTAAAAAATCCTTCCTACACTTTCGGCCTGTTCCCCTTCTGATCGGAACAGGATTGTCCCTCGTCCTATGCATTGGAGTAGTCATTTTCTTCAATCCCTTTGAACAGAAGGGTGTGCAATCAATCTCCACGTCAGACGCTCACGAGTCTGGTGCTGTCCGCCGCGTGAATCCCCCAGACGATGCAGAAAACACCAAAGCTAATACAGTAAGGGGAGGGTCTACAAACCTCGCATCAATTTTCGAGGTACCAACCTTTTTCGAAAGTTCTATAGCACTCGACGATATGTTACAAAATGCAGACATTCTCATGCTAGTGGATTTGATTGACCAGTCGCACAGCATTCAAGGAGTTGAAAGAAGGCAATCGACACAAGTTCAGATTTTTCGAAAATTTGCGACACTTGATCCAATTCAAGCTCTTTCGCATGCCCGATCTTTTCCCGAAACACAGTTCGAACAATTAGCCTCGCTGATTTATCGTGACTGGACGGTGATTGACCTTGACGCAGCTCTGACGTATGCCGAACATCATGTTCCGACCCTCAGCTGGAACGGAAAATACATGGCTCTTGAACAGATATTTCGAGCCGCGCGGGATCTTTCTGACGATGCGAAGTTGCAAGTAGCAGCGCGATTAGAGGTTAGTCCTTACAACTCAAACGCCTTACTGAAGAAGATTGAAAGCGATAAACCTCATGATAACCCAGTCCAAGCATGGAAGAAAGTACTGAGTGCTGAAAAATTAGGGGACGACGAAAGAGATCAACTATTCCAGATCGGTTTGGTCGTAATTGAGAAGGATGGATACACCAAGTTTGCAGAACTGGCAGACTCTATCCAAGACCGTAGTATTCGAACTCGCTTAATCAGTAGCACATTAACCAACCGAATGCAAACGGATGAAATCGGTACCGTCTTTGAACAGGCGGTGCAACTGTTTCACGAAACTGCCAGACCTGTTTTGTTTGAATACGCCGCTCAATGGTCTTACTTGGATCCCACCTCGGCACTAGTGGCTATGTCGAACGTCCCCTTCGATCAACTCAGGAAACGCTTGGAAGAACTTGTGATTGAGACTTGGATCGGAGACCGACCGATGGAGGTGGTCCAACAGTTGCATTTGCTTCCACTTGAGTACAGAGAGGTCGCGCTTGCAGAGGGGATATGGATGATGAGTGCACGCCATCCCAAAGAAACCACCGAATATCTGGACGAGATATCTGATCCAGAAACCAAATGGAACATCATGGGGAATCTACTCCAGAACTGGGCACGTGAAGACATCGACGAAGCATTCACGTGGTTCTTAGATAACCCTGGATTGGAACTCCCTTCGGGTAAATCTCGCACTAGCTTACTGCAGGATCTTTTATATCGTGTTCGCCCCGATACAGCTCCATCCTTAGTTGAACTTGCTCTCAAGTATCCTGTCGATGAAACTGGTTCTGGTTGGGAAGGAAGTATCGTCGGTTCGATCGCTCATCAGGATATAACGAAGGCTAGAGAATTGCTGCCACAAGTACGAGAGGGACCGGGACGACTCAACGCCTATGTAGCGATCGGACTGACTTATTTCCGTCAAGATCGCAACATGAACTCTGCGATCGAGTTGACAGAAGAGTTACCGGAAGACGATCATGCTGAGTTTTTTGGCGAACTCCTGTCGAGATTTTCTCCACAACAGGCCTTCAAACACATTGACGACCTCCCAACTCCTGAAGCACAAGCGAAAGCAGCTCTCAAGCTCCTTCAGAAAGCGGCAAAGTCTTCAAATTCCCCTTACACTGACGAACAAATCGATCATCTTGAGTCGTTTCTGACAGACAAAGAACGAACAGTACTTGGGATTGAATAGGACAGATCTCAACAGTGAGATTAACCGCGCTCCGACCTCTATTCTTCGTGCGCGGACTAAAGCTTTAAAACTAAAGACTGGAACACTCAGCCGCTGTCAATTTATGCTTTAACTATGGATTGACTTGCGATTTTGGATCACCTCACCTCCCTCCGCTCGTTGTCTCAAAAATCAAATGAAGTGAGCGTAAGAGCGTGCTCTATCATCCACATTACTGGCATCATAATCGAAGCAAAACCTAAAAGAATCAGCAAGAATAAATGTACGCGCTTTCTCCAAGTAGGTGTTAGTTCACGAAACGCTTCATTTAGAGGGTGCGACCAAATGTATGTAACAAAGATTAACCAAATACAAAACACTAGTGCTCCATCGATAAACGGATTGTGTTTAATCCATAAGATGTCGATAACTTTAAGCAGGAGATGTACAAGCAACAGCAACCAAAATACACGGGAACTCTTTTCTCTTAAACCCGATTCAGAAGTATCGAACAACTTTTCGAATCTGTGTTTCGGAGCCGCGTAATAAGCCTCTTTTGGTAGGGAAGGCTCGTCTTCCGTCGACTTCATTCTAAATTATTTCCACAACTTTAATAGTAATGCGTGTTGTATTCAACTCGTCAAAGCTCTGTAAGATGAACTTACTCTTCGCCCGCGTCATACACTTGCGAAACCCGAGACAGAGACACTAGACCACTTTCAACATCGGCTTGCACCAAGGAGCTGTCGCGTGAGGAAGGATCGCCCCACCCCCCTCCTCCAGGAGTTTCAAACACCAGAGTCGATCCAGCTGGAATCCATTCCTTACCCTTACCCGCGTATTCCACCCCGTCTTTTAGATATACACGACCTACGGTGCCGTCTGAACCTCCATTACGACCCCGCGCTGGGTGTTGGACCCGCTCGAACATCTTCGAGAGTACAAACGGTGCTCGGTTCGTATGGGCAATTTCAATCACTTGACCTAAACCACCACGATATTTACCGGCTCCACCAGAGTCTTGCAAATACTCCCGTCGTAAAAATACGAGAGGCGACGTGATTTCGTTCACTTCGGTCGATGTTGTTCTGACGCCCGATGGAAATGCAGTAGTCGACAAGCCATCTTTGTGTACCCGCGCACCGGTACCGCCATTAAAAATAGGATTGATCACAAATTCTGGTGCATTGAAGTTCATACTTGCCGTTGAATCGCTCATCAAAACTGGATTCCATATACAGGAAGCTCCCTCGCACGGTACCTCGTCCGGTAAAACCTGACTCAGACATCCAATTACTACATCTGGTAGCATTTGTCCGAGTGCATGGCGTGCCGAAACCGCGCACGGAGGTTCTGCGTTTAGAATCGAACCAGCCGGAGCTACTACCTCGATCGGTGCTAATGACCCTGCATTGTTCGGAATGTCGTTACCCACCAAGCATCGCACCCCAAACGACGCGTAAGCTTCGCAGTACGGGAGGGGAACGTTTATTCCATATCGCGACACACCAGAAGTACCTGTAAAGTCGATTGAAATGTGATCGCCATCGATGGTAAGCGCGCAAACAACATGTACTGGTTGATCGTATCCGTCAACGGTCATGTCATAGGAATAAGTCCCATCCTCTAATTTTTGAATTTCTTGGTGCATTGCTTCCTTGGAGGTATTCAGGATCATTTCGCTGATGTCAGACAAGTCATTGAGTTGAAACTCATGCATTGTCTCAATCAGTTTTTCTGCGCCCACGTTATTGCACGCGGTAAGGGAGTACAAGTCCCCTTCGGCTACGACAGGATCACGGACGTTCGCGCGAATGAGACGCAATAGCTCTGACTGTACTTGACCCTGCTTGAATAGATAGGTGATGGGAATCTGAATTCCTTCTTCATAAACTTCATTAGCATCCGGTCCGAAACCACGACCTCCGACATCTGCAATGTGACTAGTTGATGCAAACAGTGCTACCACCTTACCGTCTAAAAACGTGGGAGTCACTAAAGTGAAATCGTTGAGATGCCCTGTAGCCAGCCAAGGATCATTCGTCAACAGAACGTCGCCTTCCCGCATCTGAGAAATTGGTACTTCGGCGAGAAAATTCGGGACCGATCTTGCCATTGCGTTCACATGCCCGGGTGTCCCTGTTATAGCTTGCGCCAACATTTCACCGTCAGTGTTAAACACCCCAGCTGACAGATCGCCAGCTTCCCTCACAACAGGAGAAAATGCGGTTCGCATCAAAGTCTGTGCCTGATCTTCAACGATCGCTAGCAAGCGATCCCAGACCAATTGTCTTTCAATGTTTGCTGTTAAGCTCACGTGCTCATCCTTTCGAGAGATAAATGGTTTGATTGAGATAGTTTGCGAACGTGATACCCTAGTGGTACAACCGTCGTTGTGTGTTTTTCCGTGATTAAAGCCGGTCCTTGAACCGGCACATCAGGTTTTAAAGATTCACGTTCTATGACGAGAGCTTCATGTGTACCCTGAATGTCGACAAGTTCGTGCTTCTTGTTAGTTCGATTTGAGGGTTTCGAGTTGCTTTGACCTTCATCAACTAAGCTGGTTTCTTGCACCTTCGTGGAAACATTCAAGGTCCAACTCATCACCTCAATTTCAGCGTCGGGGATCCCGCGACCGTACAACGCGGTGTAGGTACTTTCAAATTCTTGTCGTATCAATTGTCTGTCAACCTTATCTGAACCAAAAGATACGGTCACCTCATGACCTTGTCCAACATAACGCATAAACGCAGTGGCGGTCTCAATGAGTTCTTCCGAAGCATCAAGGGCGGACGCAACTACGGAGTTCGCTTCTGAGCGCATGTCCTGTAAGATTTCACGCACGAGAGATTCATCAAACTCGGATAGCAACATGTGCCGGCTGCGAACAACTTCATACGAAATGGGCGCGAAGATAAATCCAATAGCAGATCCCACGCCAGCTCCCTCCGGAATAATTATCCGAGCTAAATTCATTTTTTCCAGCATCCGCGCAGCATGAAGCGGTGCAGCACCACCAAAGGCTATTAACGTTCGATTCTGGACCGACTTTCCCCATTCGGTGGCGTGACTTTGGGCCGCAGCCGTCATATTTTCGTCGACGATCTCAGAAATCCCTAAAGCTGTAGCTTTGAGAGTCAAATCCAATGGATCCCCCACCTTGGTAGCAATAGCTTGACTAGCCGAGTGGTTGTCTAAGTGCAGTTGTCCCCCTGCAAAGTTACTTGGATCCAACCGACCCAATACACAGTCCGCATCCGTTACAGTCGGTTCGGTACCTCCAGATCCATAACACGCTGGACCTGGTGCAGAACCAGCACTCTCAGGACCGATCTGAATACGACCCAGCTTGTCTACGTGTGCGATCGATCCACCTCCTGCACCGATCTCCACCATCTCTATCACCGGTACCCTCACCGGCAATCCACTCCCCTTCTTGAACCGATAGGTTCGATCGACTTCAAATGCCCGCGAAAGAATCGTGTTCCCTTGATCGAGAAGGCAAAGTTTTGCAGTAGTACCACCCATATCAAAGGACAAAACCTGATCTAAGCGCAGTTCTCGGGCAATAACTCCGGCCAGAATCGCGCCACCAGCAGGACCGGATTCGACCAAGCGGATCGGATACTTCGCCGCAGTCTCCAAACTTGTTAATCCACCACCTGAAGTCATCATCAAATAGGGACACTGAAAATTTAGTTCATTCAATTTTTTCTGTAGCGTCAACAGGTATGTGCTCATCAATGGGAGCACATATGCATTGGCACAAGTTGTCGACAAACGTTCGTACTCTCGGATTTCGGGACAAACATCGCTGGATAGGCTCAACGGAATTGACCCCATACGATCACTCACTAGTTCAGCAACTCGTGCTTCGTGGGCACCGTTGCGATAAGCATGTAAGAAGCCAATAGCTACACTTTCGATGCCTTCAGCAAGCATAAGGTCTACTGCATCGTGGACCGACGATTCATCAAGTGGTACCAAGACTTCTCCATTTGCCGTTATTCGTTCGGTGATCGGAACGCGTAGCTTGCGTGGTACTAATGGAGTCGGTCGTTCAATGTTTACATCGTATTGTTCAAAACGATTCTCAAATGCCATCTCGAGAATGTCGCGGTGACCTGCGGTCGTCAGCAACACTGTCTTGGCACCGCGCCGTTCAATAAGCGCATTCGTAGCCAATGTGGTACCGTGTAATACGAGAGAAATGTGTTCTGGTCTCGCTCCACTTTCGGCGAAGACTTGCTGAATACCGACAATGACTGCTTCACTAGGATCCTCGCGAGTGGTGAGTACCTTAGTGGCGTGCAACCTGTTTTCTAGTTGCAACACCACATCGGTAAAGGTGCCACCAATGTCTACTGCTAACGCATTCTTTCCGTTCACAAGTTTCAATCGTTCCTTATCGATTACTGATCCTACACTTCTTGAGGCACTGTGATCTATTTTTGCTTACAACAAGAACCAAGGCGCACAAATATAATCGTCGCTCAATCGGCAACAGTCGTCCGTAGGTAATGACAGATTTCCTTTTCCAATCCGAGAAATTCGACAATTAATACCAGCGACACGTGTGCCAGAGGTCTCTAGCTAAACAGTCTGTACACTTGTTTTAACGTATGCCCAACGACATAAAACTCATTTCAGGCACTTCGCACGAACAATTTACGCGCGATATCGGAGAACATCTAGGTCTTCCTCTCACAAAAACTGAAATCATTCGTTTCGGCAACGATAACATCATGTTTCAATGTAAAGAAAATGTTAGGGAGTCCGATGTTTTTGTGGTCCAGACTTCATGTTCGCCGCTGTCGGACTATATTGTAGAACTTCTCATCATGATTGATGCGTTAAAGCAAGCCTCCGCACGCAGGATAACGGCAGTACTTCCATACTTTTTCTACGCACGCTCAGATAAAAAAGACCGACCAAGAATTTCGATCACTGCTCGATTGATGGCAGATCTGTTGGAGACCGCAGGGGCAAATCGAGTCCTCACTATGAACCTTCACTCACCTCAAGTCGGTGGATTCTTTCGAATTCCAGTCGATCAACTAAACGCCACTCCACTTGTGTGTGATCACTTACGGACTACGACGAGCCTTTCGAACTCCGTTCTCGTGGCTAGTGATGTAAGCGAGGCTAAAGACTTGCGAGAATATGCCAATCGACTTGACCTTCCAATTGCAATTGTGGACAAACGGCGTGTAAGTGATGACGAACGGCCACAAGCAGTGGGGCTGATAGGTGATGTAGATGGAAAAAATGCACTACTTGTTGATGATGAAATCGCAAGCGGCGGCACGATGCTCGAAGCCGCGAGATATTTGAAACAGCACGGGGTGCTGCGGATTGAAGCTGCGGCCGTTCATCCGGTTTTATCGGGCCGAGCCCACGAAAGAATTACGGACTCACCAATTGAACGGCTAGTGGTAACCGACTCGATACCAATGGACACTGCAGAACCTAGTAACAAAATCGAGACCATTACGGTCGCTCCGCTTTTTGCCGAAGCAATTAAAGCCATCCATTCTGGATACAGCGTTTCGACGTTATTTAAGTAAGCCGGTTTCTCGGCTTCTCGATAACGTGAAGAGTCTGGAGGCTGGGGTCGGAATCGAACCGGCGTAGACGGAGTTGCAGTCCGCAGCATAACCACTCTGCCACCCAGCCCTGTGAGTCGGTGCGAAATTGTACACTCCGACTCAAAACTCGACTATTTCATTTTTCAAAATAGTCTGAACGTAACACAGGCCACGCTGATCGTAAATGGAGAAACATCGACCATAACGTCAAGCCGGTCGCCACGTAAATCAGAATGTACCCTAAAAATATCCATGGAAACTTGAACATCGGTGGATTAGAAAGCAATATTGCAATTGCCACCATTTGGACTAACGTCTTCGCTTTTGAAATGGTATTAACAGCAACTTGTTGACGAACTTGTCGTTCAGCCATCCACTCGCGTAAAGACGACACTAGTAGCTCACGACAAACGATAACTAAGCCTGGTAGGGTTAACCACAAATTCCCATGCATCCCAACCAGCAAGACTAATGCTGAAATAACGGTCAATTTATCCGCGGTGGGATCCAAAAACGTACCAAAACTCGTCGTCTTCCCAGTTCGGCGAGCCAGATATCCGTCGAGTAGGTCCGTCACCGATGCAATAGCAAACAGCAGTCCAGCGATCCATTGATGGGTGCCCGAAAAGATGTAGAACAACACGAAAATTGGAATTAGGAGTATTCGCAATAATGACAGCGTGTTGGGCGAAAAGATAGCCTTTAGGCTACGTAGCATGGAAAACCTCGTAGATTTGATCTGCTAATTTACGGCTGATACCGGGGACTTTGGCGATCTCTGCTACACTCGCGGTCCTAATAGAAGCTGTAGACCCGAAATGATTTAACAGTTGGCGTTTGCGTTTTGGTCCGATTCCCGGAACGTCGTCTAGTTCAGATCGCTTGCGCGATCGGCGACGAGCGGCACGATGTCCAGATACGGCAAAACGGTGCGCTTCGTCCCTAATGTGTTGTAACAAGTGCATCGCTCCACTGGTAGGGTCTAATGATACTTTACCTTCACCCGCACGCCACACAGTATCGAACACCGGTTTTCGCTCTGGCCCCTTTGCAATTCCTAGCAACACGACTTCTTTGTCTGTATACGACAGTAAGAGTTCTCCAACTTTGTTTATTTGGCCCCTACCACCGTCAACAATCAAGATATTAGGAACGATTCCGTCTTCTTCCCTTATGCGTCTAAAACGACGTTCAATCGCCTGATACAGTGCCGCATAGTCGTCGCCACCTGCAACGCCTTTGATTCTAAATCGCCGATATTCAGATGTTACTGGACCATTTGAATCGAACACTACACAGGAGGCCATGGTCGCTTCACCTTGTGTGTGGCTAACATCGAAACACTCTAATCGCTGTGGTAACTCTTCTAAATCTAAAACTTGTTGCAACTCAAACACGCGCTCTGACTCGTTCTTTCGTGATTGCACGTATGCTGCGAGCGCAAGAGCCGTGTTCTCTTCGACCATTTCTTGCCACTTCGCGCGCGCACTGCGTACCTGAGATGTAACTTCGACTATATATCCCGCCTTCTTTGTAAGTGCATCGGCAAGAACTTGCCCATCCTCTAGTTCCTTCATGGTCAGCACAGTGCGAGGGATATTCCGATTGCCACCACCGAAGTAATACTGTGATACGAAAGAGCTCAAGACACTAGCCGAGTGTGCTTGGAGTTCGTTCTTAGGATACCAATTTCGGTGCCCCATCAGGATACCTTTTCGTATGAACATCCCTTGAATACACACATGGCGATCCGCCGTCGCAATCGCGAAAGCGTCGACATCACCGGTTGATTTGTGTACGTACTGTTCTTCTTGTACTTGTCGTAAATCTTGAATCTGGTCTCGCAAACGCGCGGCTTCTTCGTACTGTTGCGAATCTGCCAACTTCTGCATTCTCGACTTAAGTTCGTTTAAGAGCGACTGGTTTTTTCCTTCTAAGAACAGAGTGGCTAATCGTAATTCTTGATTATATCGTGCGGGATCAATCAACCCGACGCACGGAGCACTGCATCGCTTGATCTGATACTGCAAGCACGGTCGAGTTCGATTCTTAAACATGGAATCTTCGCAAGGACGTAATTGAAAGACACGCTGTAGTATCGAAAGGGAATTCCGTACGGCTACCGTACTAGGATAAGGACCATAAAACGTACCGCGATCATGGGTTCGCCCACGATGTCTCTTTATTTGTGGATATTCGTGCTCAGTAATATGAATGTAAGGATAGCTTTTGTCGTCGCGCAGCAGAACATTGAATGGTGGTTTTTCTCGTTTGATGAAGGATTGTTCGAGTAATAGAGCTTCTGTTTCACTCTCAGTAACAGTAAATTGAACATCTTGTACGCGTTCGACGAGTCGCATCGTTTTGGTCGCCAATCCCGTTGGACGAAAGTAGCTCAAGACGCGAGACTTGATGTTGTTCGCTTTTCCTACATACAACACCTCACTTTTTTCGTCCAAGAATCGATAGACGCCACATCTCGTAGGTAATGAAGCAAGCAATGATGTTGGGTCAGGTTTGTCTGGTGTTGGTACATTAATCATGGGAAACACCAATTTACTCAGGAGAATGCTTGAAATCCCGTTTGAGCGCGACCAAGAATCAACGCGTGAATATCGTGCGTACCCTCATAGGTGTTTACCGTCTCCAGATTCACTAAGTGGCGCATAACGTGATACTCATCGGATATCCCATTGGCACCGTGCAAATCTCGTGCCACTCTGGCAATATCGAGTGCCTTCTGGCTGTTATTTCGCTTAAGCAAGGAAATGTTTTCTACAGGTAATCGTTCGTCATCTAACATCCGACCAAGACGTAGACATCCTTGAAGACCTAACGTGATCTCGGTCTGCATGTCCACTAATTTCTTTTGCACAAGTTGACGCGCGGCAAGGGGTTGTCCAAATTGTTCGCGCTCGATGGTATATTGTCGTGCCGCGTGCCAACAATACTCCGCCGCACCCATCGTACCCCAAGTTATACCGAACCGAGCTTGATTGAGGCATCCGAAAGGACCACTTAGTCCTTTGGCGTTCGGCAGTAAGTGGCTCTCCGGTACAAATACGTCCTTCAATACGAGATCGCCTGTCGCTGAAGTACGCAAACTCAGTTTACCTTTAATCGTCGGTGTGGAGAATCCTGCGCTGTCTCGTTCGACAATAAAACCCCGAATAGTATTTTCAAGTTTAGCCCACACAATGGCAAGGTCAGCAATTGGCGCATTAGTTATCCATGTCTTCACGCCATTCAACAGATATCCATCCTTTACTTTTACGGCTTTGCTCTCCATGCTACCTGGATCCGACCCATGATTCGGCTCAGTCAGACCAAAACAACCGATGAATTCACCACTCGCCAGTTTTGGTAGATATGTAGCACGATGCTGCTCAGTTCCGTATGCGAATATTGGAAACATTACAAGCGAAGATTGGACACTGAGTGCCGAGCGATATCCGGAATCGATTCGTTCAATTTCCCGTGCGATTAAACCGTAACTTACATAGTTTGTATGTGCGCATCCGTATTCGTTAGGCAGAGTTGAACCTAACAGATTACGAGACCCCATCTCGAGGTAAATGTCTTTATCGAACTCTTCTTTCCGATTCGATTCGATTACGCGCGGGAGTAAGTGTGCCGTCGCGAAGTCCGCAGCGGTCCGTTGAACGATCCTCTCTTCGTCTGTGAGTTGTTCATTGAGCCGGAATGGGTCCTGCCAGTCAAAAGGGTATGTAGGCAAAAGAGTTTCTCAGGTTGGTTCGATCAAGTGTTCCATCGATACAAAAATGTATCCATCTTAGCTCGAATAAAGTTATTGAATAGACATTGATGCCGCATATGTTGCAGCTGATTCCGCCACACCAGCAAAGTAATTTTTTACGTCTTCTTGTACCAGAATGCTACGGGAACAGTTTATGATAAGTCCTAAGCCGTCAGGCCGGCGCGCTCGTTGTATAACTTCGTGCAAGTCTCCGCCTTGTGCACCGACGCCCGGAACCAGTAGGGTTGTATCAGGCGCAGTTTCCCGTACCTGGACAAGCGACTCTAGCTGCGTGGCACCAACGACCAACAGTAGATTGCGATTCCCTTCGTGATGTACGCGTTTAGCGATTTGTAAATACACCGGTTCGCTACCAGTTTCTTGAATCCAATCTGACCCTGTATTACTCGTACGACAAAGCAAAATCACCCCTTTTTCGCGGTAGCGTAGAAAAGGTTCAACGGTATCCCATCCGATAAAAGGATTAACAGTAGCTGCATCTGCCTGGTACCGAGTATATGCTTCCTCCGCGTACCTGATCGCGGTATTACCTATATCTCCTCGTTTCGCGTCTAAGATAACTGGGATTTTTGGATACTCGTCCTTTATATAACCTATCACTTGTGCAAGCTCTTCTTCTAATCCTTGCGCCGCAAAAAAAGCATGATTGAACTTGAACGCACAGGTGTGCTGAGATGTAGCCTGAACGAGACGTCTGCCAAACTCAACAAGACTGAATGATTCGGGCGGAAACCATGACGACGCTTCGCGCCAATCGATATCCAGTCCCACACACAAGCAAGTGTTGGCACGGCGACAACTAGCTTCTAAAGTATCACAAAACACGATACTGAGACTCATCTCTTGTCATAGGTCAATCCCGGGACGGGTACATGGTGTGAAATTGCCGCGCAACCGTGTCCACGACTGCGAGTGTGGTGGGGTCTACTTCGAAATTCAACAGCGAATCCACCACGACGCTATTGAGAGTAGTACGATTGAGGGTTTCTGGTATCAAATGAACACATCCAATGCCGGTCTCATGATCGAAGGAAGCTAAGGTAAGACTGACGCCGTCCAATGCTACAAATCCTTTGGTGTGAAAATATTTTCGCCACACCTTAGGAACGCAAAATTCAATACTACACTCTTCTGGTGTGCGATGCATCTGCACAACTTCGGCGATGTCAGCAATGTGTCCTGACAAAAGATGTCCTCCAATTTCATCACCGAATCGTAACGCTCGCTCTACGTTGACCTGACTGCCTGGCGTCAAAAACCGAAGATTAGTTTGTCTTAGAGTTGCTGGAACAACATCGAATCCAACGGTTGCCTCGTTAATCGACACCACCGTCAAACATACTCCGTTCACTGCGACAGAGCTACCAATTTTTAGACCTGAAGTGAGATCGTTTAAATCAATATCTAACCGCTGACCTAGACCGTTTTGGATCTTTGTTAACGAGTCAACTCTATACTTGCCGGCAACGATTCCACTAAACATTTGAAATTGCCGACCAAATCGACACGACGGATCGGTGGTAATGACTCAATAGTCGCGAGAAGTCTACGACATTCTGTCGACCCATCGTTCCGAGATCATATATACGATAGACCGAAATCGAACTCTGAGTAGGTAACTTAACCGACAGAATTCCGTTAGGTGCTAATATCGGAAAACGGTACCTTCCCGAAATTCAAGCGAATCGAAAATTTATCTCGCAAGGGCTTTTTCTTCGTTGTATTCTTTCCAAGCTTGCTCGACATTGTTTTCGTATTGGATTCGGCCTCGTTCGTTTTCGATAAACTTTTCGTAATTCTCAATACTACTCAATAGAGTGCGAAGAGGTGCTTCCTCCGGATTCTCACCGATATCTTCGCGAAGGTCTGAATAGGTTTCCTCAGCAGCTCCAAGTTGACCGTCTAAAAACTCACACAACCCCTTGAAAAACTTTACCTGGTGAGGCTGTGTTAGTTCTCCTTCGGTAGCATTTAATGCTTGCTCTGCGAATGACGCACACTCGGCGAACTCTTCTAAGCTTTGGTGAATTGTCGCAATTAAATACAAAACATTGGCATCGTTCTTTAAAGCTACTGCTTCCTTATATGCAACAACAGCTTTCTCGTTTTCAACACTGCGCTGTAGATATTGCCCCAGACGTTTCAGATTATCAAAGTCGCGCTCTACGATTTCTAAGTCAAAACCTTCTTGCAGCATCCACGCCGCTCTGGTAAATGCGCCTTGACTTGCGACGCTTCTGACTAATCGTAAAAAATCCGATTGAGCCGTCACTAAATCCAAATGATACGCGCCTTCGATGGTATACCCGCCGTTTTTCAAGTTCTGATCTACTTCGGCGTCACCATAATTTCCAGAAACCTCCAAAGCCGATGACCGTTGAATATAGATTTGGCTGACAATGTTCCAGTATTCGAGCTTTTCCATGTATTCGATGAGCAGAAATCGTGTCAAGTCCAATGCGTCACCTAGGTGGTTGAGGTGCGATTCAGATCCCTCTTCAGCCTCCGAAGCTAAGCTCAAATACCCTTGCAGCAGAATTCGCCACCAATCTTCTTGAATATCTCTTTCTTTCTCTTGTTCCTTTTGGATTGCTCGCTTCATCCAATGTACGGATTGCGCATAATCTTCTTTATATGCGTACACGGCCGCTATAAACTTGTAAGCTCTACCGTCCTCTTCCCAATCTAGTTTCAAGTCCAACCATCGTTGGATGTAGTCTAGCGAGGTGTCATAATCCTCTTCTCTGGAATGAACTTGAGCTAATTGAAACAGAGTCATTTCTTCAACGGCATAGATCATGTTGTCTCGGTAATCGAGCATCTTCTCCAGGTGTTTAATCACTAGGTCCATTTGTTCGACATCAAAGCCGACCCGCGCGTACCGCTGATGCAATACTGCCAGTTCGGCATCGTTCCAACGGCGAGCACGATCTAACATCCGATCAAGTAATTCTCGGGCCTTTTCAATGTCTTCTTCTTCGTCATAAGCTTTTGTGAACTTTTCCATTTGTTGGAAAAAATCGATAGTAAGCGGCTTGGGTTTTCTTTCAGGTCTTGGATCTTCAGGCTTTTCTTCTTCTTCTGATTGTGCATTAGCTGACCCAAAGAAGAACCCAGTCGAGTTCGTATCACCCAAATCGAGTTTAGATACGAGATCTCCTAGAAAAAGTACTGCTACAAGTGCAATAGAAAACTGAACTGATCGAATCATATATCCCTCAATGTCTGATTTTGGTTCGTGTCAATTTGTAATACATTTAGTCGCTCGTGTGCATTCGACTTTCGACAAACTCGAGCAACTCAGACCACTTTGTGTCCACTTCTTTACCCCCTTCGAGCTGTTGTGTAATAGCTTGTTGCAAAAATTGTTTTGCTTTCGAGAAATCTCGAACCTGTGCAAACAACCTTCCCGCATACACTAAGTCGTGCGCCAAAGGCTGGTCATTTATCTTCAACCATGCTTTCAGTCGCTCGTGGGCCTTTTCATACTTCTTTTGGGAGAAATAAAGTTTTGATAACCTCAACAATATTTCTTGTTCCCTAGCATATGATATATTTTCACGAAAATTAAGCACGTTCTCAAGCGAATCGACAAGTAATTCATGACTCCCCTGCGTGTGAGCGACATGGGCGTACATGTACTTGATTTCTGCTTTTTCCGAAGCAGTAAAATCCGCTTCCCGTGACCACATCTCGTCCAATTTCTCCGCAGCTAGATCCAACTCATCTCTCGCTATCAAATCTTTCACATCTGCTAAAGATTCAATCGTATTAATATTGAACTTGGTGATGTGTTTCGAAGGTCGAGCAGCATTAGCGTCGTGATCAATTTCACGTTCCCAAGTCTCATCTGAGGGCCGCGAGTCTTCAGCAAGCAATTCGTTCGAAGAGGAATCAGTTAGACACACTGACCAACAAACTACGAAACAACACGACCAACGGAAGTATTTCGCAACTTGAAGCACGAGCGCGTCTTAGGTCATCAACAAATTAAATAAAGGCTTTGTGTTTCTCACCTACTACTTTAAGAGAGAAAGAGTAGCTTAAACCCTTTTATATGTACCAGACTACAAGCGACGGATTGGAAGTCAATTGATGAGACATGTCGAATATCCTGCGCGCTCCAAACATCGCTGAATCATCGAGAATTATCGACCCTGTTCAGCGATTTCAAATCTAATCCTGTTCAACACTCCATCAACCGGAACCGGCTCACCGTTAACGACCTTTGGCTTGTATTTAAACTTTAAAGCTGCTCGAATTGCAGAGCGGTCAAAAATACTGGGTGGTTTCGATTCGACAACCACTGGGTTCTCTACAGTCCCCTCTGCAGTAACTGTAAACTTCACAATTACATATCCTTCTATCCCTCGTTGTAACGCTCGTGTCGGATAGTCTGGAAGAACCTTGTTCAATGGAAGGTACTCACCGTCGTGATCCCAATCCATGTTGAAACCTCCAAGATCAACATCAATATTTGCGTTCGTGGAGATGTCGATGACATTTGAACCAATCCCTTCGCTAGTAAACTGGATATCCGGTAAATCGGGAGGCATTTCATCAGGTGGCGGGGGTTCGTCAAATTCTGGTTTCATCATTTCTGGCGGAACATCTTCCATCAATCGCACAAATTCCAGAATCCGAATTTTTGGGGCTTCGTTCAACGGGTTTTTATCGGTTGATATCACTGCTTGCATAATGTACAACAAGATGACAGCCGCAATTGCACCTGCAACAACGGCGATGCCGTATCTCACATAGGTCGGTAGCATAATTTACTCTCCTAAATGTTCAATATTTGAAATCGTAGCAGTATGAGGTCTAAACCACGTACCACTTGAGCCCTTGAGACCGCTAACGTTTCCGGGAAAACAAATCCAGAACACTAGTTTCTCTTCAAAGTGCTAAAATTAATTTTACTCACTTTTGGTTGTCTGAAAATTTATTTTGCATTAAACTGCACCGCTATGAATTTTGCGGGGTACATGCATTTATTGACAAAGTAGGAATCTAGTGATTAGCGGGTCTTAGAAATCGTTGACGCGCACGTCTCTTGACGTCGGAATGCACCGATGCAACAGCTTTATACTGATTTAATATACAGTGATACCTCTATTTAGCCTTTGTCAAGTAATGTGTATCTGTCACACTACTTACTAAGCAATCCGAATGTTGTAAGTCGAAGACTAGTTCTTTACCATACCATTTGCACACGAGCAAGGATAGTACTGTCAGTTTTCTGTCGCTAGAGCGACATCCCCCACTTTGGCATCTCGTGCAGCTTCCAATACGGCACGAAGAACTTTATTTTTCGCTTGTCGATCTGCTTGTATCACAATTCCACCTTTTGGGTTTTCTGCATGCAATCGTTCAATCTGTGCTCGCACATTGTCTAGTTCGACTTGTTTCTTATCGATCCAAACGTCGCCATTTTGACCAATTGCAATAAGAACACTCACAAGCGGTTTCGAGCGCGCCGACAATGCGTCTGGCCTTAGAACATCCATACCGGGCTGTTTGATAAATGTCGCAGTCACGATAAAAAAGATCAACATGATGAACACCACATCCAACATCGGTGTCAGATTAATATCACTGTCATCGTCAGTATTGCTTCGTTGTTTACCTAGTGCCATATCGATTCCTATTTAGTGTTCCATCGTGAGCGCGTCGTTAAGTAGCTCCGATTGGTGATTAATACCCCGTTTGAGGAAAGTCGAACCTAGTATTCCAGAAAGTGAAGCGACCATCCCTGACATAGTCGGAATGGTGGCCGCCGAAACGCCGGCGGCCATTGAACGTGCGTTTCCACCTTGTGTAGCCATCGCGTCAAACACCTGAATCATCCCAGTCACCGTTCCGAGTAGACCCAATAACGGACAAAGCGTAATGCAGGTAAGAATGATCGGCATACTCCCACGTATTCTGGATTGCGCTTGAGATAGCAGAGCCGTACGAACTGCATGTGCCGACCAACTTTGACGTTCCTCACGAGACTCCCAACGGTGTACGACTTCTGTCACGACTTTCTTGTGTTCAAAGAAGAAATAAAACACTCGTTCGAAGATCAGCATCCACATTAGAAAAGTGGTCGCCGCGATCAGGTAGAGAACATCTCCTCCTTGTTCAAAGAATCTAGAAATGAGCAGGAATATATCCATGCCTTTTCCCCTTAGTCTCCGCTTCGTGCTGGATCGCGTATCGGAGTACCTTTGGACTCCGCATGTTCCGCAATCAGACCTTCAGACTGTTCATCCAATACATGGATCACCGAACGACTAAACTGTGAAGTTAGAGCGTGAAGCAATACCGTCGGTATTGCAACACACAGACCCAATACAGTAGTCATAAGTGCTGTAGAAATACCACTTGCCATGATCTTAGGATCGCCTGTACCAAAGAGTGTGATTGCTTGGAAGGTTTGAATCATCCCGATAACGGTACCTAACAGACCCATCAAGGGAGCGACGACTGAAATCACCTGAACGAGTGAGATATTTCGCGTCAGTACCGGCATTTCGTGAAGAATCGCTTCGCCTATCTTCAACTGCAAGGTCTCGCTATCCACCTCTTTATTCTCGTGGTATACCTGAAGTAATTTTCCAAGCGGATTGTCATCTCTCGGATTGTCTAAATCTTGTCGCTGCGCGTCAACCCGTTGTCGTACCAAAAACAGTACTATCATGCGCCATACAGCTAAGACGACACCGACAATACCGACCATGATGATGATCGAACCAACTGTTTGACCTTGTCCATCACAAAACGGAAGCCAACACTTACCGCTAGCGATTCCGCCGAACGGAGATCCAACCATCTCTCCGAACGTTGCCTTCTCAGTTTCAAGGTCTAATAAAGAGCCACGTGTTGGATCTATTGCAAAAGGCACCACTGAACCAGGTCTTGCTCGGTGCAACTTCTTAGCTGTGTTGGTGAATTCTCCTGATGGCTGGCGGGAGAGATCGACAATAGTTTGATTCTCTAAACTGTAACTGACATATCCGTCCTCGGACACAATGTTGAATGCACCGACACGAACCAGTTCGGTTTCTTCAGTATCACCGTCATTTCTGGTGACTTCTCCTGGGAAACGAGAAACTTTACCAGTCTCAATGATGTGTTGCAACATCAAGCTCCACATCTCATTCATTTCGTCAACTGTCGCTAGCTCGACGGCGGTACCCATCTTTTTCGCTAGATCGTTAAGAAAGATGTCTCGATCGGGTAATTCCCCACTCACCACTGAAGCTAGAAAAGTTCCGCGAGTGTCACCGGCGACTTGAGACAAAACACCGAATAGTTCCCGCAGTGAACCCAGTTTTTCATCCAACTCATTTTGACGTTCTGCGATTCTTGTGAGATTGGTACTGATCGTTTCTTCTAGTTCTTGGGTACGATCTTGTTCTCGTTCGAATTCTGCTTTGGCATCGCTGAGGCGATTTTGTTGGTCAGCAACCCTTGTAGTAAATTCATTGACCAATGCATCATGCGCTTCGTTTTCGACATCGCGTTGCGCACGAATGTTTTCTAGCAAATCATCTAACGTCCGCGCTTCTTGCACAGTAAGTCCCACATCAACCAAGATACTCTCAGAGGATCCCTCTTCGTCTTCTTGAGCGAAACCAATCGTTGTAAGTGCTATTGCTCCAATTACCAGTAAAGACTTTCGAGTCGTCAACTTCATTAAAGTATTCCGCATGATTAGTTCTCCTCCTCGGGTACCCAAATCGGTACAACGAACAGTCCACCACTGAGTTGCTTGTTCGCCATTTTGATGCCATTTTTAACCGGAGTTGCGTATTTTCCAGGAAGTCCTTCCCATTTTCTGGTATTGGGATTCCACCAACCCGTGTATTTGCCGTCGAGAGTCTGGTACAGCAACGCGATCCTACCAACACGCAAGATATTTACGTTATAAACCTTGCCGTCTTCGAGCTCAAGTTCTTGTCGAGAGGAGTCCATTGTTCTGCCGTACTCGCTCTCAATTTGATAAGCACGTAACACTTGCGAAAACTTTTCCGAATCTTCTATGTTAAATTGCGTGAGCATATCTCGCAAATTTTCGACTCGAGCCGTTCTAACTTCTAACAGAAAAGGCTTATCTAACTCGACTAGCTGCTCTAAACCTTCGACCATGCGTGCCATTAACGGAGTGATCTGTGATTCGATCAAATCGACCTCCGCGATGGACTCTCTCAACTTCTCGAGCGCGTCATTTTGTTTGGCAATTCGGAGGTCTAAACTTCGGTTATGCACTTTCTGGCCGTCAATCGACTTGAGTGTGCTGCGATATTCGTGGGTAAGGTCTATGTGATCTTCATTCAATCCATCAACAGTCTCTAGCGTCTGCTGAGCGATTAAATTTAACGACTCTATTTCCTCAAATACGTCCTCTAACGTGGCTTGCGGTACTAGACCGACACAAACCACGGTTACAACAATGACAGCTACATACCGTAGCCCACGGTGCAATAACTTTCCTAGATCTTGGGTCATATTGACTCCTACTCAATTTCCCTTAATTGCACAAACGTCTACAGTGTCGTACCCAGACGCGTCAAAAGCACACCCATCTTTGCAATCCCATTTTGGGACAAACATTATCGAATGTACTCTGAACACCTAGTAAACGAAATCCCTCCCAAGGTCTGCTGTAAAACGTCCGTAAGTGTTACGTATCAATATCAAAATGACGGAACTGTGCCGCCACTTTTAGATACATAATAATACACAGGCTCAACATTTTATTAGCACTCCAACACATTTCAATTAAATATGCTTGAAACGCACATGCATCTGCGTAATTTGTACACCCGTGCGCATACTTGCATGATACTCTAATCAAGAAGAAGTTTTAACGAAGTAACGTGGAATTTAACTAAACGTTAATAGTTTGTGTGCTTAATTTCACATTAGTTTCAGTACTTTGGTATCTCAGTGATGGCATCAAATTCCATTCTCGTTGTTGAAGACGAACCAGATATTCGGGAATTGTTGCGTTTTACGCTCCATCGAGCACAGTTCAACGTCCTTCCTGCGGCGGACTCTGAAGAAGCAATCCGACTTTTGGAAGGTCCTCCTCCTTCCGTGGCTATCATCGACTGGATGCTACCTGGAATGAGCGGGATCGAACTTGCAAAAAGAATCCGCTCCGATCAGGTAACCAGCGAACTACCTATCATCATATTGACAGCCAGAAGTGGTGAAGTCGACAAACTTCAAGGCTTTAATTATGGAGTTGATGACTACATTACCAAACCGTTTTCGCCCCGTGAGTTGGTCGCAAGGGTTCGCGCCCTCCTCCGACGCACTGGCAAACTTGAAGATGGAAACATCAAACTAAATGGTATTCAACTCGATACCATAGCACATTCAGTATCGATAGAAGGTAATCCGGTACACTTGCGCCCGACCGAATATCGCTTGCTTGAAATCATGATGCGACATCCCAATCGCGCATTCCAACGAAGCCAACTCTTAGACCAAGTCTGGGGCCGCAGCGTGTACATTGATGAGCGGACTGTGGATGTTCATGTACTGAGATTGCGCAATGCTTTGAAGCCGTTCGACAAGCAGAATGTCATCAAAACAATTCGCGGGGTGGGCTACCGACTGGACCATCAAACTGGATCTGCGTGAACGTATCGACCATAGTTCGTGTCGTTCTCGTCGCAAGTTTTCTTTTACTAGCCGGTGTTCTGCTAGATCAAGTTCTAATTGGAGGAATTCTTGCTGTTCTTTCGTGCGCGGCGATCATGGCCCTGAGTTGGTATCGTCGTAACAGGTTATATTCGTGGATGTCGCGACCATTATCCCCTCCTGCAGATGAACTTGGCGCATTCTACCAACCAGCGAAAAAGTTCCACACGCTACTTCTCACGAATCGTAAACGAACGCGGAAGTTAGTAAATGCGGCACAAAAATACAAAAGTATTACAAATAATCTTCCAGACGCTCTGGTAATGCTCAACGACCGAATGACCATCGAGTCCGTCAACAGAAGCGCGAGCAATTTGCTAGGATTGACCCCGAATGACGTCGGAAAACCAATCGCTACATTAATTCGCCATCCAGATGCTCAAGTACTTTTTAAATCGGAGACCGAAGATATGGTCTGGGCCGATATCCCATCTCCGATTGATGGCAACACCAGTTTGGAATTACGTTTGTTTCGAGTTAGCGACCACGAGAAAATGCTTATGGGTAGAGATGTTTCTGATATGAGCCGACTTCTCGCCGTTCGTCAAGACTTCATTGCAAATGTTTCACATGAACTCCGCACACCGCTCACCGTGTTGATCGGCTATATTGAGAGTTTGCACAGCGATGAACTCGACCGTGATACCTTGCTAGAAGTCGTCTGTCGCCTAGATGCACCTGCACAACGAATGAAATCCCTAGTAGATGACTTGCTCACACTCACACGTCTAGAATCTTCGCCTACCCCAGAATTGAGTTCCTTATCGGATGTCGACGGACAGAGTCTTATTTCGACTATTGTTGAAGAAGCGAGAGCAATTGCGACCGTCAATCATCGCATTAAGGTCGACGCCGCACCCGCAATTTCGGTTTGTGGCGTTCGTGGTGAGTTACATAGTGCTTTTCTCAATCTAGTTACGAATGCGATACGCTATAGTCCAGACGGCGGAGTAGTTGCTATTAAGTGGTACCAACACGACGGTAACGCGCGGTTTTCGGTGCAAGACGAAGGCGTGGGGATTGCTCCTCAGCATATCCCAAGAATTACAGAACGATTCTATCGCGTCGATCCTGCTAGTTCACGCGTACCCGGTGGTACCGGCCTGGGTCTGGCAATTGTCAAGCATGTACTAATTCGGCACCAATCTTCACTTCAAGTCTATAGCAAATTGGGGCAAGGGAGTACTTTTTATTGTGATCTCCCTATTAACGACGTTGAGGAGGAACAGCTACAGCATGAGACGATGTAAATTTATACCAACGATTGTGGGGATTGGATTTTCTGCACTCGCGCTTACCTTGTGGGCAGTCGAAGATTTGCCAAAATACGAACGTGTAAGCGGAGTCTCCGGTAATTTATCCAGTGTCGGTTCGGACACTCTAGCAAATCTAATGACGCTTTGGACTGAAGCATTTGAGAAAGAGTATCCAAACGTTAAGGTTCAAGTACAAGCCGCAGGTTCTTCAACCGCGCCACCAGCTCTCACCGAAGGTGTAGCTAATTTTGGCCCCATGAGTCGCAAAATGAAAGATAAAGAAGTGGAAGCTTTTGAAACGCGTTTTGGCTATAAGCCTGTTGGCGTGCGGGTAGCCATTGATGCTTTAGCGATTTACGTACACAAAGACAATCCCATTCAATCACTTACGATTCCACAGATTGACGCGATTTTTTCCTCGACGCGACGTTGTGGCTACCTAGAAGACATCCGTACATGGGGCGACTTGGGGTTAGAAGGTTCATGGAAAACACGACCTATTCAACTCTATGGTCGCAACTCCGTTTCGGGTACTTATGGTTACTTTAAGCAAATTGGTATGTGTTCCGGCGACTTTAAAAACACCGTCAATGAACAACCCGGTTCCGCTTCTGTTGTGCAATCCGTCACTGCTTCGTTGAATGGGATCGGCTACTCTGGTGTCGGCTACCGAACATCCAGCGTGCGTGCGGTACCCGTTGCAGAAGTTGAAGAAGATGACCCAGTCGAAGTTACTTCTGAAACCGCGGCTGACGGCTCCTACCCACTAACTCGCTACCTCTACGTGTACGTAAACAAAAAGCCTGACACCCCTTTACCGCCAATGGAGCGAGAGTTCCTAAAACTAGTGCTCTCTCAGACCGGCCAGGAAGTCGTCGAGAAAGACGGATACGTACCACTGTCCTTGAAAACGGTAGAGCGAGAGTTAAGGCGGATTGAATGACGTGTTTAGCTGACCGCACACGCACTGATCGTAGTTCATTCATCCGGTATTGCACAGAGCTTTGAGTCCTTCGTCGTCTTACAAACTACCTGGAATTGCTCGGGGGCGCGCGCTCGTCGATGCGCTCACAAAATTTTCCGTCGGGCTCGGTGGTATCGCAGTCATTGCCGCAATCGTTCTCATTATGAGCTACTTTTTGTGGGTCATTGTTCCAATGTTTATTCCCGCTTCGATCAAACTTGCTCAGAGCGTAGAACTACCGACCGATGAAGTATTGCATGTCACGGCAAATGATCGATTTGAAATCCTCACTCTTATCAATGCTGACGGGTCAGTCGAATTTCGCGATACTACCAATTATGAGATCGTAGCGCAACAACAGGTAATACCTGACTCCATTGCAGTCGTGAAGCCACTTTACCCTCTTGCAGACATGTTTGCCATCCGTACTATCGCAGATGAATTACTGTTCCTAAAAATTTCTCACCGCGTAAGATTCGATGGCGACGAACGTCGAATCGAAAACAGGGCAGAACTACTATTCGATGGGTCGGTCCTCGCGTTAGAAGATGTTGCCGACTTCGACGTCTATCGTAGTGAAACCAAGCTTCGAGTGATCACTGTGGGAATAGATGGACGACTGACGCTTGAAGAATTTCGAGATGTCGATGATTACTTCGAGCTCGATGAATCGCGTACGCTCAACATTGAGTCCTGGGAACGGGAAACTTCCGAACTCGAAGTCTTGCTGGGGCCACGTGGAAGATGGTTGTATCAATTCGATACGACATCCGGTGACTATCGACTCTTAAATGTTGCTTCGATCCGTCGATTTACCGTCGCGGATACTGGCACTTTCGACGATACCGACGGAAATTTCGTCCTCGTCGAGCCGGTATTGGGACGCTATTCCTTTTTGGTGGCAAATGACCAAGGCATCTTAGACCATTGGATTCTAGGACCTACGGAAGAAGGTCAGGGGTTGCGCAAGATTCGTTCGTTCGAATACAAAGATCCCATTGTTGAAGTGATCGCGGAACACCGGCGAAAGGGATTTCTCGCGATCGATGCTACTGGGCGCGGGCATCTTGGTTATACGACATCAGAACGAAAACTCGCAGAGCAAGTCATGGATGCGGTACCGAAACTGGCAAATTTCTCGCCTCGGGCAGACAGGATCGTAGCAACGCACGATGGTGTGTTAGATGTCTTCACTGTGTCTAATAAACATCCCGAGACGTCTTGGGCGACGCTGTGGGGGAGAGTCGAATACGAAGGATACGAAAAAGCTGAGTTCACGTGGCAAAGCTCTTCAGCGGATACCGATTTTGAACCTAAATTCTCACTAGCACCGCTCTTGTTCGGTTCCATCAAGGCCGCGTTCTATGCGATGCTAGTCGCAACCCCTCTCGCCATTATGGGAGCAATTTACACGGCAGTGTTCATGTCTGAAGGCATGCGCAAGATTGTGAAGCCCGGTATTGAAATAATGGCCGCATTGCCGACAGTAATCATAGGCTTTCTCGCTGGACTTTGGCTTGCTCCGATCGTCGAAAAGAACCTTACGGCGATCATGTTGTTACTAGTTATCCCACCTATCGGTGTGCTCCTGTTCGCATACCTCACAACATTCCTACCCAGTCGCATCACGGCACGTTTTGAAGGTTGGTTTGGCGCCCTCAGCATACCCGTGATCGTTTTGTTGTCGTGGTTGACCCTATCGTATGGCGAGCCTTTGTGGCAAGCTATATTTGGAATGGATGCCCGGATGTGGTTAGAGACTCAAGGTATTGACTACGATCAGCGAAACGCGCTGATAATTGGAATCGCAATGGGTTTTGCAGTGATTCCCACGATTTTTTCCATCTCGGAAGATGCCATTTACGGAGTGCCACGGCACTTGGTACACGGGTCCCTAGCGCTAGGCGCAACACGTTGGCAAACCTTGGTTCGAGTAGTGTTGCTCACCGCTAGCCCAGGAATTTTTTCCGCTGTGATGATCGGAATGGGACGTGCGGTCGGTGAAACCATGATTGTCCTCATGGCAACTGGCAACACACCGATTATGGACATTAATCTGTTTCAGGGTATGCGGACATTTGCCGCGAATATCGCGGTAGAAATGCCAGAATCTGAAGTTGGTTCAACGCACTTTCGCATCCTGTTTTTAACTGCACTAGTGTTGTTCATCATTACGTTTTTGTTTAATACGATCGCCGAAATCGTTCGTCAGAGACTGAGGTCGCGGTATGGAAACCTCTGAGCGGCTACCACAAGAACATCGTTCGTTATTTCGGGAGCGAATGAATCTTGGAGTATGGTTTAAATCCGGTGAACCTTGGGTTTGGTTAACAGCCACTGCAGTTGGTACCTCAATCATTGCGGTGCTTGGACTAGTAGGAATTATTGCCGTTAAAGGCTTAGCACACTTTTGGCCAGCAGACGTGGTGACCATCGACTATGAAAACGCACTCGGCGCACAAACGATCGCAGGCGAGATCAAACAGCGAGTACAGGTATCCCGAGAACAATTTGAGGAATCTGGCTATGGTCAAGAACTCGATTTTGTCGGGGATCCCAAACAGTTGATGCTCAAATCCGGCAATCGAAAGGCCAACGCGCCAGACTTTCGTTGGATCTATGAACACGACATCACTCGACAAGAAAAGCAACAAGACATGGTTGTCTTTGAGCGATTGGAGTGGGGGAACGCATATGGCACTATAGTAGAAGTTCGAGAGCAAGGAAACGCGGTTTCTACTAGCGAACCGTGGAGCGAACTCAAAAGACGTGTCAACCGCGTAGGCGACCTCCGTCGTCAAGCACTTGTGATCCAGCACCGATCGATAGACGGTATCAATTACAAACTAGAAAGGTTGCGCTTAAAACAACGAGGGCGGCAGTTGCGAGGAAACTACGAAACTGCAGATCTAGACCGACAACGAGACAAGTTGACTGATGAATATGGGTTGCGCGAACGCGAACTTAATGATATCAATGCCGAGCTGGATCGCGATACGGTCATTATCTCAATCGCGGGCGGCAAGGAAGCCGAGATTCCACTGAGGAATATTGTTCGAGTTTGGCAACCAAACAACATGAACGTTTTCGTCAAGTTCGGACATTACTGTGCCAGTATCTGGGCTTTCTTGACAGAAAATCCGCGCGAAGCGAACACGGAAGGAGGGATTTTCCCCGCTCTATTTGGAACCGTTTTAATGGTCTTGCTCATGTCCGTGTTAGTGACACCCTTTGGAGTTGTGGCTGCGTTGTACTTAAGAGAGTATGCTCGACAAGGTGTAGTCGTGCGTTTGATTCGAATCGCAGTCAATAATCTTGCTGGCGTTCCTTCCATAGTGTACGGTGTATTCGGCCTGGGGTTCTTTGTTTACTTGGTTGGAGGGTCCATCGACAGTATATTCTTTCAAGCCGCACAGCCAGCCCCTACTTTCGGTACACCCGGACTAATCTGGGCTTCATTGACTTTAGCATTACTGACGGTACCGGTGGTAATCGTATCGACTGAAGAAGGGTTAACCCGAATCCCGAAAGCCCTACGAGAGGGAAGCCTCGCACTCGGTGCGACTAAAGCCGAAACGCTTTTCAAAGTCGTAATTCCAATGGCGAGCCCTTCGATTTTGACCGGAATTATTTTGGCTATTGCCCGCGCCGCGGGTGAAGTCGCACCACTGATGCTCGTAGGGGTCGTCAAGCTAGCACCATCCTTACCCATAGACGCAAACTTTCCTTTTCTCCACTTAGAGAACAAGTTCATGCATCTTGGTTTTCACATTTATGATGTTGGATTCCAAAGTCCTAATGTTGACGCTGCTCGTCCGCTGGTGTTTGCGACTGCTCTACTGCTGGTGGTCATTGTCATCGTTCTAAATTTAACAGCGATCACCCTGAGAAATCAACTTGAGAAACGATACCGCGAGGCTCTGCAATGATGACGGAAAACTCACTTCAATCAGATTCGTCAGGTCAGTCACCAGAGGGTGTCAAGCTCGCAGCTAAGCTTGTAGGTTCGACCGACACTCGAAGCCCTAGTGAGCTCCCTGCCGAAGATGTGTGTTTAACAGTAACCGATCTTGCCCTACTCTATGACGATAAACCCGCACTATCTGCGATCAATATGCTGATTCCGCGACAACGAGTCACTGCTCTCATTGGTCCGTCAGGTTGCGGGAAATCCACGTTGATACGCTGTTTTAATCGCATGAATGATCTCATCGACGGCGTCAGTATCAAAGGACGCATTGAATTAAACGGCTTAGAAATTCACGACGAAGAGGTCGATGTAGCACAATTGCGTCGACAGGTGGGCATGGTCTTCCAACGACCAAATCCTTTTCCGAAGTCAGTCTACGAAAATGTTGCGTATGGATTACGTATAGGGGAGAAACTATCGAAGTCTGAATTAGATGATCGCGTCGAACAGAGCTTAAAACGTGCCGCGCTCTGGGACGAAGTCCACGACCGCTTGAATGATTCAGCCCTAGGACTGTCAGGAGGGCAACAGCAACGTTTGGTGATCGCACGTGCCATCGCGGTGGAGCCCAGTGTGTTGCTGCTTGACGAACCCGCTTCCGCATTAGATCCGATTTCAACACTCAAGATCGAAGAACTAATTGCTGAATTGAAGTCGCGGTATACCATAGTCATTGTCACGCACAATATGCAACAAGCCGCGCGCGTATCCGATTTCACCGCGTTCCTGTACTTGGGGGAACTAATTGAGTACGATAGCACTCTAAAAGTGTTTACTAATCCGACCGAAAGCAAAACAGAAGATTATGTAACCGGCCGATACGGATAATAGAGTCGTAAACTGTGAGCTAATAAGTCATGCAAAAACACATATCTGGTGCTTATGACACCGAACTCGAGGAACTAAGGACAACGTTCACCGAGCTAGGTGGTTTAGCAGAACGCCAAGTTTCCGATGCGATTCAGGCATTTTTCTCCAACGATTCCGAGTTAGCTGCATCCGTAAAAAATACCGAACTTCAAATCAATCGGTATGCGATGGAACTTGACAAGCGCGCCGAATATGTCATTGCGAGACGCCAACCGGCTGCTACTGATTTACGCTTATTAGTGAGTATTCTGAAGAGTAGCACGGATCTCGAGCGTGTCGGAGACGAATCAGAACGAATTGCTAAATTTGCTGACCGGTTAAGTGTCTATGATGCTAATCAACCATACCACGATGATCTTGAGGAGTTGCACAACGGGGTGAGTTTAGCCTTACGCGAATCTCTGGACAGCTTTGCGCGTTTGGATGTCGAGCAAGCCCTGCAAACAATCGCGAGCGACCGCGAGATCGATTCGCTTTATGATTCCGTAGTGAAACACGCGACCAAAGAAATGAAACAGGTAACAAAACACGTCCCCAATGCACTTGCGGTTTTGTGGGTCGCCAGATCGTTGGAGAGAATCGGTGATCACGCAAAAAATATCTGCCAGACCGTCGTTTACTTGGTCCACGGTCAAATGATCATTCACAACGTGTTCGATTAATCTACTCATATTGCAACAGGCTTAAGTACGGCATAGCGTCACCAGATCTGGAAAGAAAGGTCTAAATGCGCTAATCAGTGTTGCTTAGAATTCCTTCGCGAAATCAACGATCGAGACACCGTCGCTTAGAAGGTAAATTGTGGTCTCGAGTACCCGATTCGATCAACGTATTCTAAATGCGGCAGGAGTACTTCTCACTCGCCTGACGGTCCATTCACCACACATTAGGGAACAAAATTGAAATCAATCAGTAAGCACTCGTTTCTAATCGCTTCAGCTTTCGTAGTCGTTAGCTGGTCAGGTACTATCCATGCAGAAGAGGACAGTGAAGTGGAGAGTAACGAAATTGAAGAAGTCATTGTTAAGAAGGAACCGTCCTTTGTGAGATATTCCCACGTAGTGGATTCAGTAGCAATGTTTGCCTCCCCCATTGATGTGCTTAAACCGATTTCAAGTCTAGCGTTCGACAATAGTATCGGACAGATTAGAAGTCGTGGTTCCGAAGCTAACCACATTGGGATTCAGATTGACGGATATGACATTGCTGACCCAGTCTCCGATTTCAATTTTGCCTCCCTTTCGTGTACCGGTGTCGATCTTCTCCATTTTTCCGCGACCCCCGGATCAGGATCCATCGGTGGTTTGATTAACCTTGAATCGTCTTCAGATATTCCTTCAAGTCTCAACTTAGCTTATGGTTCGGCTGGTAATCAAGTACAGTTAGATTACGGTATTGACCAACACAGCCTCTCATTTTCACGGAATGACTGGGAGGGAATCGATATATTGAACGATGGTGACTTAGATGGGATTGATCACGTAGTCGGTCACTATCACTACGCAGGTTCAAAATGGCAATCGACGATTCGCTACGCAACCGTGACGCAAGGGTACGATAGAGGACGCGCAGAAATTGATCAAGGTCTGATTGGGGTAACTGGGATTCTGTTGAATCAATTGACACTACGCCTTTCGACCTCGCTAAATCAGGCGACGTGGTATGAGTCATTCAACAACAATACGAAGGGGACTCGCACGAAATTGTCGTTGTCGACGCCGCTTGGAAAATTGCTGACATGGGAGTTGGACCAAGTCTATGACGTTAACAAATCAGTAGTTCGCGGCGAGCCGACCCGTAAACCGATCGGCGTAAACTACTTACGCGCGAAATACGATCAAGCATTTAGGAACTTTTCTTGGCACGCTTCGCTCACTCGTGTAGATTCGACTCAAGATGAACCGATTTTGTCAAAGTCAGCACAACTAGCTTGGCTTAAACAAGACATCGGCCTTCGCGGTTCTCAGCTGGCTGTTTACTTTGAACTTGACCATCAGGCGATCGCGTTTCCGTCGATGGTGGACCGTTATGGTTGGGGACAAAAATGGCTACCAAATCCCAATGTCAAACCAGAACGTGGCACTGGTATCAGTTTCGGAGCAAAGTATTCAACCGAAACTACGACCATTCAAGCGACACGTTTCTCTGCGCGATTGCGCGACAAAATTTCATTCGGTAGAAACGTTAGCGAAAACATAGATTACGGTAGAAATCGCGGTGTAGAACTTCTTTGGGCACAATCATGGAACCCACAAGTTTCCAGCAACATTGCGTTTTCTCATATTAGTTCCGAAACACGAGCGGGAGCAGATCAACCATTTCGGCAAACAGAGCGTCGACCGAAAAACATTCTGGCTGGAACCGTTTCTTACGCCGCGGCTTCCCTGAGTTCAAAATTGACCATTCGATGGGTCGACGAAGCTCTTGACGCGTGTTGGCGAGGTTGCGTAACGTTGGACGCATACTTGCTCGTCGACGGTGCTATTTCGTACCGTTGGAACGATGTAGTTGAGACTTCGGTCGAAGTCTTCAATCTACTGGACGAGACCTATCACCAAGTTCATGGATATAACACTCCGGGGCAGCAATTTTCTGTTGGAGTTTCGTTACTCCTCGGGAATTAGCATTAATTGACACACCTCCGTCGGAAGTCGTCCATTCTTAGTACCCATTCTCAACCGCCTTCAATTCGTTGCATAAAAAACACTTCGCTACTCGGTGCGATTTTTTCGAACCACGCATCTTGGAATATCTGTCCATCAATCGCAACGGCGGTACTGCTCAGAGCTGATTCAATGCCCGGCCATTTTTCTTCGAGTATTCGAACAAGCTGACGAAACGACGCGCAGTCGACTTCTAGTTCGTGTGTTCCCTGTGTAAATCGATGCAGGTGATCGGGAAAGACTACGCGCGCCATTCTCAGTTAAGCACTCTAAAACAGGATTTGAGGCAGTTACTCAGCCTCGTCAATAGCAGCAAGTACATTGGGTGGAGACAAAGGTAAGTCGTTGATACGAAATCCAAGCAAATCCCGCACCGCATTAGATGTCGCCGCGAGCGGAGCTACAATCGGTGTTTCCCCTACTCCGCGAACTCCGTATGGATGAGAAGGATTGGGTACCTCAACGATTTGGCAATCAATCATCGGTACGTCAGAAGCGACCGGAACTCGATAGTCTAAGAAGCTAGCGTTTTCTACGACGCCACGTTCATCGTAGATGTATTCTTCATTGAGAGCCCAGCCTATTCCTTGTACTGCGCCACCTTGCATCTGTCCTTCTACGTAGGCCGGATGAATCGCACGTCCCGCATCTTGCACCGCGGTAAACGCCTTGACATCCACCTTTCCCGTTTCACGATCTATGGTCACATCAGTCCAGTTCACCGAAAAACAAGCACCTGCACCTTGAGCGTTTAAACTCGCGCTCCCAATCAACGGTCCCCCTGTTCGACTCATGGTTTTTGCGATGTCAGCCAAGGACAGTGGTTCTACATCAATGTTCACGCCTGGTTTCGTTACCGCTCGACCATCCTGCCAGTCTACTTGGTCTACATCTAGCTCCCAAGTGAGTGCGGCGCGCGCTTTACATTGTCCAATAACATCTTCGCAAGCTTTAACTACCGCTAGCCCCGTTGCAAAGGTCGTTCTACTCCCGCCAGTGAGATTACAAAATCCTGTGGATTCGGTATCGCCGACATGCGCATTTATGGTCTCATACGGAACACCGAGAGTTTCAGCAGCCATCAAACACATCGATGCTCGCGAACCGCCGATGTCAGGACTTCCTTCCATGATGGATACCGCACCGTCTTCTGCGACGCAAACTTCGGCACTGGATTGCATACCGATGTTAAACCAAAATCCTACCGCAACTCCCCGACCGACGTCTTTGCTCGGCGCGTTCGCGTAGTTCGGGTGCTGTTTGGCAGTTTCCAAACACTCCACGAGCCCGATCGGTGGAAATTTTGGACCATAAGGAGCGACGGTGCCTTCTTTGGCCGCATTTTTTATCCGCAGATCGATCGGGTCCATATCAAGCTTTCGAGCGAGTTCATCAATCGCACACTCCATTGCGTGCATAGACTGTGGTGCTCCAGGAGCACGATATGCTGCCACTTTTGGCTTGTTCACCAATACATCGTACCCCTCAATTAAGAAATTCTCGATGTCATACGGAGCGAACACTGACATACATCCTGGTCCTACAGGAGAACCTGGAAATGCTCCTGCTTCGTATGCCAACCATGCCGTGGCCGCGGTGATCCGACCATCTTTGTTAGCTCCAACTTTAATCTTGCACAGAGTCGCCGATGCTGGCCCTGTCGCTCGAAAGACTTCCTCTCGGTTCATAACCATCTTAACGGGTTTCCCCGTCAGTTCTGACAACCGTACCGCAACCGGTTCTAAATACACCACAGTTTTACCACCAAAACCTCCACCGATTTCTGATGGTATAACCTTGATGTCTGATACGGTTTTGCCTAACACGCCAGCAGTGGCACTTCGGACTTCAAATGGACCCTGTGTAGTACACCAGATGGTTACGCGACCACCTGGATTACTTGTTGCAACACACGCGTGTGGTTCTATGTATCCTTGATGCGCAGACGGTACTCTAAAGGCCTCTTCAACGATCACGTCAGCGGCAGCGAACCCTTTTTCAATATCGCCGCGTTCAAACTTCTGAGTTGCTGCGATATTGCTTGGAGGGATCGATTCATCACCGTTTGTATGCAAGTTCTCACGCACTAACGTAGCACTGTCCTGCATGGCTTCGTCCAAAGACAGTACCGGTGGAAGCACCTCAAACTCAACTTCGATTAACTCAATTGCTTCCTCCGCTATGCGGGGGGTACGTGCCGCGACCGCGGCTAGTGCGTGACCATGATAAAGTGCTTTATCGCGCGCCAAGATATTCGTACTTAAACTCGAAGCAATCTCTTGCGGGAAGTCAGCACTGGAAATCGCAGCATATACGCCATCGACTGCGAGAGCTTTCGACAAATCTATTCGTTTGATTCGGGCGTGCGCGTGCGGACTTCTCAGCACTTTACCATGCAACATATCTGGTAAGCTTAAGTCTGCGCCAAAATTTGCTCGACCAGTTACCTTCTCGATCCCATCGGGTCGTATGGGTCGGGTACCAATTGCTTTAAAGTTCGCGGCTTCTGCCATCACTTTTCCTTGTCTTATTTCGTGGTTGCTAGTTCTTGCGCGGCATCTTGAACCGCACGAATAATTTTGTCGTAGCCGGTACATCGGCAAAGATTTCCGGCTAGCCAGTAACGAATCGTCTCTTCATCGGGATCTGGATTTTTGTCTAGCAACGCTTTTGCCGCAACCACAAACCCAGGTGTGCAGATCCCACACTGTAACGCAGCATGCTCTAATAATTTTTGTTGCACGACGTGTAAACCATCGTGCGAATCCGCAATTCCTTCAACCGTGGTGACGTGCTTACCGTTCGCTTCCGGAGCAAGCACTAAACACGCGCAGACTAACCGGTCGTCTAGCAATACCGTACAAGCACCGCAATCACCCGTACCGCACCCTTCTTTGGTTCCGGTAAGACCAATTTCGTCGCGCAACAGGTCGAGGAGTGTCTGATGTGCTTCACAGAGCACATCTTCTGGTCGACCATTGACGGTTGTGGAGACATAAACCTTGCTCATAACATCCTTTTGTTCTAATTTTTTCTCTCAGTTCAGTTTAACCAATGCACGATCCCGAGCAATTGCACCGGCGCGGCGACAAAGGACGCCGACCACTTTACGCCGATACTCGATTGTTCCCCTTTTATCGTTAATCGGTTGCGAAACTGTACTACACTCCTTTGCAGCGTGCTGTAGAGCGTTTGTGTCTACAGGAGTACCGACAAGAGCTTCACCAGCGGATGGTACCAATAGAGGTGTGGGGGCAACCGCGCCAATAGCGACTCGCGCCTGTGTACAAATTCCAGTGTGGTTTAAGGTTACCGATACAGCTACGCCAGCGACCGCGATGTCCATTTCAGTACGCGGTATAAAGCGCAAATAGGAATCAGCAGTTCCCACGTCGGGTCGTGGTATCAATAATCCAAGTAGGAATTCATTATCAACCAAACAATTGCGTCCTACACCCGTTACAAATTCCTCAGCCGGGACCATCCGCGTACCACCGTTCATTGCAATCAAGCATTGTGCGGAGTTAGCGATCAAAGCCGGAATCGTGTCCCCAGCAGGTGACGAATTACACAGATTTCCACCGATGGATGCACGCCCTTGAATCTGCGTAGATCCGATTAAATCCGCGGCTTCAAGCAAACCTGGAAATATAGTCTTAAGTGTCGAATTCTCGTTGAGTACTCCTGACGCTATCGCGGCACCAATAAATATTTGATCACCATCGATGCGAACTTCGTTAGTTTCTTGTAACGCCTTGATGTCGACAAACAATCTACGTGAGCTGTCGAATGAGCGCAATTGAACGATTACATCCGTTCCACCAGCAAGAATCTGAGCTCGCTGGCCTCGTTCCGTTGCCCGCCGCAGCACTGAGAGCGTTTCCTCTACAGTCGTCGGTGCGACGTAACCAAAATTGGACATGTAATCTCCTGACGAGCGAAGGATGAAGGGTGAATTAAGACGTAAATTTTATTTAATGCTCTCTGTCTTGATTGGTTATTGATTCTCTTGAATTTTCGTTCCTTCTTCCTTCTATCTTCCCTTTGGAATTCCAAAATGTGAATTCAGTTTGACTGCGTTAAAGAATGGATCTTTAACACTCTCTGAAGTACCGCGCCTACTACGGGTCCAACAGAGTTCAAACGAGCTTGTGATAAAGCGTAAGTCTTTAAATATGAACGTCGATAACTGCAAAGCGAAGAGTTAAAACTGATCGAGGACACTTGCACAACGCAAACGGAGATTAGAAGGTATGGACCACCGAGACGTGATCGAGATTAGATATGATTACTCTGCGGGAACCACAGCACGAATTCCCAATGTTTTTCAAGATCGGACATTAATCCGCTGTGGACTACGGAAAAACTTCCCGAGATTGACTGGTGACAAGGAATTAAATATTAGGGGGAAATCTTCATGACCGAAAAACTACGCAAACCAGAACCGATTGTCGTGTTACTTATGCACGTAGTTGGGGCACCTCCTGTGCAATCATCGCCATGGTGAATAAGCTCACAGCGACTGTATCCTAGTCAGTAGCATCGATTTCTATACAGTATGGTGTACCTATTTGAGCAATTCTCCCACCAAAGAATCCTGTTCCCTTATTCGTTATCTCGTACGTTACGAACGTAAAGTTTTCTTTAGAAACACAACCGACGTAATTTAGTCGAAGGTCACGATAGGACAACGGACCGGTGATGCGAAAACTCGTTATCGCGCCATCGGGCTTAATATCGGACACGATACAACCATCTGTGAAACAGCCAATAGTGTACGTGCCCCCAATACTATCATCAAGAGCATACGTGGGGGCTTCGAGTCGCTCTGACAAAAGTTTCGGTAAGAAAATGAGACCAATAACTAGTACAAAAAATACAACTATCAGAATCAAACCACGCGGGATACTGAATTGCTTTATAGGATTCGCCTGATCGTTTGTCATACTCTACTTTCGAAAAAAATAGTTTGAGTTCAAATTATATGATGTCGTTCAATGGTCTCAGGAAGGAATGAAAAGTACTTATAGAATTGATAACTTAAAGCACGCATGCCCGGTGTAAATCGATAAGGTACACCACGGATCGATATAGTATTTTAATGTACAGTTATTTAAGTTCTGTAGCATTCAGTATGAGTCTCTAAAATTTGTATCAAGAATCACAGGTTAACCACCAAAGAAATCACTTATATGGACGCTAGCACTCAGGGTCTATTCAAAGATCACCTCGCGACGATTTCCCAATTGTGGATTGAGAAATTACGGCAGAATCACTTCGACGGTGCTCTTATCGCCGCGGGTACGAACACCTTGTACCACGACGATGATCAATCGCCCCCATTCCATGCAAACCCTCAATTTCTTCGATGGACCGTCGCGGAAAGCAGCGAGCACTGCTTACTCTTGTTGAATGGGACCGCTCGACCAAAACTTCTGTGGTATTCTCCAGCTGACTTTTGGTACCTTCCCGCGTCTGTTCCTGACTGGCTGTTGGAGCACTTTGATTGTGAAAGCTATTCGACGCGACCGGCTTTGGAACAAGCGTGCTTAGAGTATTTGGCAAAATTTTCGCGAGTAGCTTATTTTGGGACGACACCGACAAGATATACGGAACTTGATCAAGTTGAAATTCCAGGGATAGTACTTCAGAATCAACTAGCTTTCACACGTGGCTTCAAGACGCCGTTTGAGGTGTCGCAGATTTCAAAAGCTACAGCTATTGCAGTTCAAGGGCATTTAGCTGCGTACGATTGCTTTGAAGCTGGGGGAAGTGAATTTGAAATCCATCTTGCGTATCAAGAACGAACTAAGCACGTCCATCACGATCTACCCTACCCTAACATCGTCGCACTGAACGAGCACAGTAGTACGTTGCACTATCAACACTATGATCGAGACCCACCGGCGAAGCGACTCAGCTTCTTGATAGACGCTGGGGCAAAGAATCGATGTTACCACTCCGATATTACCCGTACATACAGTGCGAATCCCAACGATGAATTTGCGGACCTCGTTTCTTCCGTCGACAAAGCCCAACAATCACTCATTGCTCTGATACCTGAGCTAAAGGATTTTGTCGAGTTTCACGAGTGCGCCCATCGCGCAATGGCCGACGTTTTGGTCGCACAGCAGATCGTAACTTGCAGTGCAGCGGCGGCCGTAGAGCAGCAGTTAACAGACACCTTTTACCCTCACGGTACGGGGCACTTACTAGGCTTACAAACTCATGATATTGGTGGTCACATCATCGACGATGCTGGCACCGAAGGGAAACCTCCCAGTAGATTTCCGTCGCTCCGACTCATTCGTCGAATAGAAAATAATCTCATATTTACTGTTGAACCAGGGATTTACTTTATTCCCGTTCTACTCGAACGCGTACGCGGACACAAAGACATTAACTGGAATCTGGTAGAACGCCTTATACCCTACGGCGGTGTACGTATTGAAGATAACGTTCTCGTGCAAGCTGACGGTATACGAAACTTCACCCGAGATTCTTTTGCTACCGTATAGTCCTTTTTGCAGCATTGCGCCGCCGGATTTTGTGTTTCATGCGAAACCAGTGAATCAATAATCGCTCGATCTGAATCTGGCGATTGAGGTTCCCTTGTTCGTGAGCGGCTCGACGCGTAGCTACAAGATCATCCCAAAATTTGAACGGTGCTTCTCCATTGTCATTGTGAATAACTCTAGCGGTAATACGCATCCACCGCGCTAATAGTTCATAAAAGTCCTGCTCCTTTAGAACATTAGCGATACTGAGATCCACAGATTTTTCACGCCACCCCTGCAACAAATACGTACGAAGGGACTGTTGCTTTAATTCGACCGCGTTCTGAATCGCGAAAGGGGCTCCACCAAACTCGATCATTAGATTTTCGATTTCGTCCGCAGATACCCCATTGGTAAGCAACCAATGTTCGATATCATCTCCGAGTGCATTGTGCAAATGTATTCGACGACAACGACTACGAATGGTTGGCAGTAACACATTGTAAGCCGTGGTTGTAAGGATCCAATGAACATTGGACGGTGGCTCTTCTAGGGACTTTAGCAAGGCATTTGATGCTGGAATACTGGCCAGTTCAATGGACTCCAACACCGCAACTTTTCTACCAGCTACCTGTGTTGACAAATGGACAAAATCGATGGCATCCCGTACATGTTCAATTTTCAGTGTTGCCTTTTCAGGCCTCAACCACAGTACATCAGGATGAGGAACCTCTCTGGGATCTCCGTCTAGTCCGACGATCTTTTGAGTTAGTCTACAAGCGAGTTCCTCGACTCCCCAGTTGGGATACGCATCGATCAACAACGCGTGCGGTAATCGATCTATGAACTCACCGCGAGTTACCTCTTCAAGTTTATGTTCAATCCAAGGATAAGTTGTAATCATAAAGTTTTAGATACAAAGTCCTCCACCACCTGTGCAACTGTGCGGGTTAGCTCTGGTAATGGAACGCTAGCGTCTATTTTTTTGATTCGAGAATTGGTTTCCGCGAGTTGCAGGTACGTGTTTCTTGCAACCTCGAAAAAGTCAATCGTTTCTTTTTCAATCCGATCCTGCGTACGATGTGCCCGTCGCTTTAGTGCTGTTTCTACTTCAATATCTAGATAAATGGTGAGATCGGGCCAACAATCGGAGTGCACTGCGTCGGCGAGTCGTTCGACAAAACTAAGTGAAAGCCTCCTGCCTCCACCTTGATAGGCAAACGACGCGTCGGTAAAGCGTTCGCAGATTACCCAAGTACCGGCCGCTATGTGAGGTTTGATGACTTCCGCGACATGTTGCGCACGCGCAGCGAACATGAGAAACAATTCCGCTTCAGCTGATACTACTTCATCCCAATCCGATAGCAACAAATTTCGAATACCTTCCGCGAGTGGAGTTCCACCAGGTTCTCGCGTAATAAAGTAAGGAATGTTCTGGTCGCACATAACCTTTTCAATATATGGCACCACAGTACTCTTCCCAACTCCATCTACACCTTCCAAAGTGATAAACTGACCTCTCTTACTCATTCAATTGCCTCGGTTGAGCTGGTACTTACGTACCGCGCGATTGTGCTCTTCAAGAGTCGCCGAAAATTCACTAGTCCCGTCTCCTCGCGCAACAAAGTACAGTGAATTTCCGGCATCTGGATTTGCTGCTGCGTGAAGTGTAGCATGGCTAGGTGCGGCAATCGGAGTTGGTGGTAGGCCGTAATGTCGGTACGTGTTGTAGGGATGGTCTTCATTAAGGTGAGCTCGGGTAAGGTCACCCGTAAATGTATCACCGAGCCCATAAATCACCGTCGGATCTGCTTGTAAACGCATTCTCTTACGTAGTCGCCGAGAGAACACTCCGCTAATCTGTTCTTGATCCTCGACTACTCCTGACTCCTTTTCGATGATTGATGCTAAGATTAGCAATTCGTATGGAGTAGATAATGGAGAAGATTGATCTCGAGTTTGCCAAGCGTCAAGCAGTTCTTCTTTCATTTTGGAGTGCGCGACTCGCAGGACTTCCGAGGCGCGTGTGGACGTGGCATATTGATAGGTGTCTGGAAAAAACCAACCCTCTCCGTGGTTTGAAGGTATTATTCCCACGGTATTTTCAACACCCAGTGCCGACAGTGCAGTTTCTACATCCAAATTGGCGACGTCAAAGTCAATCTTTGGGGCCGTTTCCAAAACACGTAAAAATTCTTTCAAAGTACCACCTTCTGGAAAGGTGAGAGTACGTGTGACCACGTTTCCCTGCACTAGATTGTGCAGTAAGCTTGTAGGGGTGTACGTACCTGAAAAGGAATACTCTCCAGCTTGGATTGAACCGGTAGAGCTTGACATACGAGCTAGAAACTCAAAGTATCCAACATTCTGAATTAATCCAATCGCATGTAGGTTGGAAACGATGTCTGCAAAGGAATCACCAGGTTCAATATCAACGGACTTCGCATCCAGCACATGAAATTCGTGGTGTTTCCACGCTTCGTAATGGCAGAGAACCGTTACGCCAAACATGCATGTCAAGACTACCAACGTCGCCGTTATCCGGTAACGATTGAGAGGTCGCACGACTACACTGCGCGAAAAATCAAAGTTCCGTTGGTACCGCCGAACCCGAACGAATTACTCAGCGAGTACTTTGCCGGAATGTCCCTAGCTTCCAACGGTATGAAGTCTAGGTCGCAATCCTCGTCTGGATCCTCAAGATTGATCGTTGGGTGGGCACATTGCTCCCGAATAGTTTGAATTGAGATGATTGCTTCAACCGCACCCGCCGCGCCAAGTAAGTGACCGAACATCGACTTTGTCGAATTAATCGGAATAGACGTGTCCGACCCAAAAACCGATTTGATAGCTTTCGTTTCAGCGATGTCTCCCAATGGTGTCGACGTTCCGTGAGCGTTAATATAGTCTATTTGTTCTGGTGCCAATTCTGCATCCGCGAGAGCACGTTGCATCGCGGCGATCGCACCTTTCCCATCTTCTGGTGGGCCGGTTATGTGGTGTGCATCGGCACTCATTCCAAAACCGACGATTTCTGCAAGAATTTCAGCACCACGTCCGATCGCATGTTCATAGGACTCAATAACCAAACAACCTGCTCCATCTCCTAACACGAACCCGTCTCGCGCACGATCCCAAGGACGACTCGCTCGTTCAGGTTCGTCATTCCGCGTCGATAGAGCTTTCATCGAAGCGAATCCAGCAACCGACAATGGACACGTTGACCATTCCGCACCTCCTACAACCATACCCGACGCGTCCCCACATTGAATCATACGGACACCAACTCCGATGTTGTGGCAGCCTGTCGTGCAAGCTGTTACTATGGAAATATTTGGTCCCCCGAGACCGTAATCAATTGAAACCTGACCAGCAATCATGTTCACAATACTTGACGGTACAAAGAACGGTGATACCCGACGTGGTCCCTTATCTAACAACACTTGGTGTTGTGAACAAATCATTCGAATACCACCAATTCCCGAACCAAACGCGACGCCGAAATTGGACAAATCGGCACAAAGGTGAATCCCCGATTGTTCTATAGCTTGAGCGGCTGAGGCGTATCCTAACTGAATAAACTCATCGTACCTCTTCGCCAGTTTCGACTTGAAGTGCTCCTCTACATTGAAGTTCTTTACCCGAGCTCCAATCTTTACACGATGGTCCTTGGTGTCAAACGAATCAATTGGAGCAACACCACTGACGCCCTCTAGTGCGTTTTTCCAAGTTTCTTCGACCGTGTTGCCGATGGGGGTTAACGCCCCCATGCCAGTCACAACAACACGTGACCTAGTCATTTTGAATGTATTTAGTGAGGGTTCGACTCCATAGGAATCGGGAAATGCGATAGAACGACAACACCGAAAATATTAGTCGTTGTCAGAAGATTCGGAGGTGTTCGCTAATTGGTCCTTGATGTAATCGATTACCTGTTTCACCGTGGCAATACGTTCCGCATCTTCGTCGGGAATCTCAGTTTCGAATTCTTCCTCTAATGCCATTACTAACTCGACAGTGTCCAGCGAATCGGCACCGAGATCGTCCATGAGAGAAGCTTCGTCAGTCACATCTTTCAGCTCGCTCTTTAGTTGTTCGGCTATCAGTCTTTTTACGCGCTCTTCAATAGAACTCATTCGTGTATAGGTCTCCGTATCTCGGTGTTATGAAAAACAATGGTCCCTTTCCGGGTATGCGTATTTTAGGGAATTATCCGGCAAAGTCCGTTATCACTGTACGACGGGTTTCATGGATTCGTGTCCCGTCGCGGTACGGGTTTCATGGATTCGTGTCCCGTCGCGGTACGTGTTTCCTAAGACGAGAACAGACCACCGTTCACGTGTATGGTTTGACCGGTAATGTAATTCGCTTCCGAACTTACAAGAAACGCGACCGTGTTAGCGATGTCGTCGGGTGTTCCAATGCGTCCCAAAGGAATCCGCGAGATAAGATCGGTAACCACGGATTCGCGGAGATCGGAAGTCATATCAGTCGAAATATACCCCGGGGCTACGCAATTTACCGTGATCCCTCGAGACGCAACTTCCGTCGCGAGTGCACGAGTAAATCCTTCTATTCCAGCTTTGGTCGCGCAGTAATTAACTTGACCCGAGTTTCCTAGCCGAGCGACTACAGATCCGATGTTGACAATACGTCCCCATTGACTCTTCAGCATACCTCGAAGTAACGGTTTGGTAATTCGAAACATACCAGTGAGATTTGTATCTACTACATCATCCCACATGCTGTCAGACATTCTGAGCATGAGGTTATCTTTGGTAACTCCCGCGTTATTTACCAGAACGGAGACAGTATTGTTTGAATCTTTTATGTGTTGTAATGCGCTCGTGATCGAATTTGCATCCGTCAATTGCAATTGAAGTCCACAACCAAACTTGCCTAGTTCGGTTGCTATGAGATCGACTCCTGATTGTGTAGTCGCAGTTCCGAACACAAAAAAACCATCGGCAGCTAAGCGTTGCGCGATTGCTTTTCCAATTCCTCGACTTGCACCAGTTACTAAAGCGGTCTTTCGTGTCATCTGTTTTCTCTGAGTAGTTGTTCAAATTTTTTGCGGTCACTCAAGGCTATTGCTTCTATATTGCGATCAATTCTTCGCATTAAGCCGGTGAGAACTTTGCTCGGACCACACTCAACAAAAGTTGTTATACCATCTTCTATCATCGCACAAATACTTTGGTGCCACAATACGCTGGAACTCAATTGAACGACTAAATTCCGTTTGCAATCACTCGGATCGTTCGCGATTTTCGCATTAACATTTTGGTATATTTTGATGTTCGGCGGCTTGAACGCAACTGTCTTTAAAACCTGCTCAAACAGTCTTCCTGCGTTACCCAGAAGCGAACAATGACTGGGAACACTCATGGCGAGGGGAACAACCCGGCGAGCACCCAGATCGGCACACATCGACGATGCACTTCGGACCGAAGATGCTTTCCCCGCTATGACAACTTGACCGGGAGAGTTATAGTTCGCGATTTCAACTGTCCCTTCGACAGACTCACACACTTGTTGTACCTGTTCGTCGGTGAGCCCAACGACAGCGACCATCGCGCCGGTGTTCTCTGGCACTGCAGATTGCATTATCTTACCGCGTTCGTGGACCAACTTTACCGCATCTTCGAAATCAAGCACGCCACTCGCCACTAACGCACTATATTCTCCTAGGCTATGTCCCGCTACAGCCGACGGTAATTCCATACCGAATCTTCGAGTCATCGAAAATACCCCGATAGAGCTTGCAAGTATCGCTGGTTGAGTAATTGCGGTTTGGTTTAACAGCTCGTCTGGTCCTCGACTCACAATCGATTTTAAATCTACACCGATTGTCTCAGACGCTCTCGCTAAATAGTCTTCGACCTCACTGCCCAACTCTTGAAAGTCCGCGAGCATACCAACGGACTGGGAGCCTTGACCCGGAAATAAATAGCCCAATTTCATGAGTTCAGTTCCAATCTTTGCTCAAAGTATTCCTCGAGGCGTTGTGGCACTTTCGCACGTACTTCATGCTTTGCCAAATCTAAAGCCGATCGTATTCCTACATGGTCAGTGTTTCCGTGACATTTCACAATGATGCTCCGCAATCCCACTAAACTTGCGCCATTGTAAGTCTGTGCATTCAATCTTGAACTCACCGATTGCACCATAGATTGAACAGCTGGATCGTCTGAGGTGTCCAGCGCAGTTCGTATGTGCTGATCGGCAATCGTTAACGCCCCCTCAATCGATTTCAATGCGACATTTCCTGTGAAACCGTCAGTGACCACGACATCGGCGACATTTTCAAACAACAGATTTGCTTCCACATATCCGACGAAATTCAACTCCGAATCCTGAGCGAGGCTCTTCGCCGTGTCGCGTAGATACTGTGGGCCTTTGTGAGCTTCAACTCCGACATTCAATACCGCAACCCTGGGCTCCCGAATACCCCCGATCGAACTTGCATATGCACTACCGATCCGGGCAAATTCGTGCAATAAACTCTTGCGGCGAGCGAGATTCGCACCGACATCGAGCATCCAAAAAGATCCAGAAGAACCAGTAAATTGTTTGATCATCGCCGGACGTGATACCCGTGGCAATGTCGCAACGATTTGTCTTCCCAGCACCATGAGTGCACCACTGTTCCCCGTAGACACGAGAGCATGCACTACGTCGTGAGCGAGTAAATTTAATCCAGTTCGCATCGAGGAGTCTCGTTTGTTCCTAAGAACATCAAGGAGGGTCGCGTGCTGAGGAACAGCCGTTGGGCTATTAACGATGCGACAACGCTCAGCCGGCACAGCAGAAAAATCGCGACGACGACCAATCAAGGTCAGCTCACAATCGAGATTGTTGTCTATGAAATCTCGGGCACCAGCAACGATGTGGTCAGTTGGGGACTCAGAACCGAGAGTATCAACTGCGATCTGGTACCTCACGGTAACCATCGAAGAAATCCATAGCGAGCACTATGGAAACTCAATCTTCCTCTGACTCTTCCTCGGGTAACTTTATTTCACGTACCTGTCGACCGCGATAACGACCGTCCGCTGCAACGTGATGACGTCTGTGAATCTCTCCGGTGTATTGATCTTCTGTTAGGGTTGGAGTCGCGACGCGATCATGTGAACGCCGTTGGTCGCGCTTCGCGCGGGTTTTTCTGTTTTGTTGGACTGCCATAAATAACTAAATACCCTGTTCTATATAGTTAATAGTTACCGATTTTCCTTCATCAGTTCGCCAATATTCGCAAAAGGCCGATGAGTCGTCGGTGGGATTGCTTCCGTTTCCTCGCGTCGTCTTGGACACGCTTCTTCGTCATCACAAACTCGTGAAGGAATGCTCATTAAGACATCGTCTTCCACTAGTTCCTGCAAGGTAATTTTATCGTCGGGAACAACGATCGCATCAAACTCGTCAAAAATCTCACAGGCTTCGCGCTCAGATCGTACTAACCGAACGTCAAGATTCACCGAAAATGGCACTTCTTTTTCAATCGTACAATTGTGGCACCGAAGCTTCGTTTTCGTTTGAATATTGCCAAACGCTCGGATTCGTCCATTTTCGTCAAGCGAAAATTCCAACTGAACCGAAACAGTTTCGTTCAGTTTTCCCACGGCCTCATACAACCGCGGAAATGCAGTCAAAGCGAGATTACCCTGCCACTTTCGGTTGGATCGGGCACAGTCGCTTGGAGAAAATACAATCATGAATGTCCAAGAAGCGATCGCAGTATCAATGATAGGGACAACTCAAAGTACTGTCAATGTGTGCTGAATATTGATCCATTTTTCAAAAAAGATAAAAAACCGTGTCTAAGTTGATATTAGCTTCGTCGTCGCAATATCGTCAACAACAACTAGCGTCGTTAGGATTTGAATTTCACGTGATAGCACCTGAAGTCGACGAAAGCCCCCACCCGGAAGAAGCACCACGTGAATTGGCACAACGCCTAGCAACTTTAAAGGCGACTACGGTGTCCAAAGAATTCCCCGATCATATCGTTATCGGTAGCGACCAAACGGGTATTTGCAATGAACAACTGCTTCAAAAACCGAAAATGCTAAATCGGGCGGTGAACATGCTACTCAGCTACAAGAATCAAACAGTGTGCTTTTACACCGCGGTCACCGTGTTAAGTCCACAATGCAAACTGTTAAGTGATGTCGTTAAGACTCAAGTTCGATTCCGCGATTTCACTCAAAGTGAAGCGACCAGATATATAAAACTAGATGATCCACTCGACTGTGTAGGATCATTTAAATCGGAAGCGTTTGGTCCTTTACTTTTTGAATCAGTCCGTTCTGAAGACCCTTCTGCCTTAATGGGACTCCCGTTAATACGCACTGCCCAGTTTCTTCGTGAAGTTGGAGTCAACCCGTTGTCTTTTGATTAAGCCAAAACTCTTCAAAATATTTAGGGATTGGAGCCTGAATTCTAAACTGATCGATGAAGTGAATACACGCGGCGTGAAGTAACATCTTCGATGATCTTAATTGAACTTGGGTGGCGTATTTGTTATCGCCGATTAACGGGTGACCTTGATGTTGACAGTGTACCCGAATTTGGTGAGTTCGCCCTGTCGTGGGTTCAATTCGGAGCCAAGTTGAGTGCTCGGAAGTTCGCATTATTTCAAATTTTGATGTCGAGGATTTCCCATCTGCATGTACTTCCACACGCCGTTCATGGTTCGGCAAACGAAATTTCCGAAGTGGCGCAGAAATTTCTGTTACATCGTTAGGCCAGTTTCCTGCAACAATTCCCTCGTACTGTTTCACTATTTTGTGATGTTGAAACGCGTGATGGAGTTCTAACAACGCAACTCTCGTCTTTGCGAACAATACACAACCCGACGTGTCCCTGTCTATGCGATGTACCAACTGTATGTCGTCGTCAACGAACTCGCGAACTGCGTCCACTAACCCAACGGGTACCGAACTTCCCCCGTGTACCGCGATACCACTTGGTTTATTCACCGCGAGCAGACGATTGTCTTCAAAAATTACGTTCTCTCGTGCCACGTCAACAATCCAACTCGGTACGTCTATGTCCTGTTCTTCCTCATAATGGATTGGTGGTACGCGAACTCGGTCGCCCTCGCTCAGTTTTAGATGGACTTTTGCACGTTTACCATTAACTCGCACTTCGCCTCGACGAATCATGCGCATGATCCTACTACGGGGAAGAGGCTTCAATTCTCGCAGAAGATAATTGTCCAACCTCTGTCCAGCATACCTGCTAATAGTGAAATGTTGTACAGAAGTCATACCTTGTTGCACGCTGCCTGGGCTTTACAATTCATGGTGAAGTGTGTATCATATGCTATTACGTACACTCGAACGTGATTTTTATTGGTCATGTGGTTGCTTCAAGTCTTTTTGCAGAAGCCCCGATCAAGCCGTTAATAGCACACTCATTGCCCACGGTACATAGACTACGTTTTCGGTTTCCAAAAATTCGTCGAAACCCGAGTGAAATGAATATTAACTGCAGTAACAAGCAAGATTTCGATCCCGAAGTCATTTAGAACAGCTACTTTATACGCCAAATTACTGAAGACTTTAACGTGTAAATTGAAACTCGTCGCAAAATCGAATCTGCGACGATCTTGGAATCAAACGAACTTTAACTACATTCCATGACACTCGTAAGAGCTACAATTAAATCAGCATCGCAATGCAAGAATCGTTGGAGACATAGTCATGTACTCCATCTTCAACCATTGCAAGCAGACCCACCTTATAGTCTTTAGGCTAAACTCAATGTAGTTGACTTCTTGACTTTTCGGAATCGAAACTCTACCAACAGGAAGTTTCGATATCATGAAAATGATGCTAATTAGCGTACTCAAATCGAAAGAAGTACGCGTCGCAATAGTCAATTCTAATGGTGCACAAAGTGCACCGGTTCTACACGATTTGCACATGGAGAAATTCGCGAACCGAAGTTCTCAGGGCAATATCTATAAAGCCAAAGTAGTTTCCATCAACGACCAACTCCAAGCGGCTTTCGTCGATTTTGGGGATCTCAAACATGGACTGTTAACCTTAGACAAGATCCACTACAAATACGGGCGTAGGGGCACCAATGAAGAGACCGGTGAACCACAACGAATCGCCGACGTTTTGAAGATCAATGACGATGTACTGGTACAAGTTGAAAGAGATGCCCGCGTAGACAAAGGTGCGGCCCTGACGGGTCAAGTACAACTTCACGGCCAACATGTTGTACTGAATACCAATCGCCCAATCACTCGTATTTCGCGGCAAATTAACCGTGAACAGCGTGCGGAAATCGAAGGGATGTTACCCAAATTCAAGGTTCCAAAAGATTGCGGGCTCGTCATACGCACATCTGCACGAGGAAGAAGCCAAAAGGAATTGCAAACGGACGTACGGGAATGTACTGATTTGTTGAAACTGATTGAGCAAGCCTATCAAGATTCGCAAGCACCTCGGTTGTTGTATGAAGCGAACAATTTAGTGAACTCGGTTATGCGGGACAATCTTCACAACAACATCGAACGAGTAATCGTCGATGACCCGAGCATATACGAAGATTTGGGCACTTTTGTGAAATCGTATATGGCAGACTTTTCGGGTGAAATCCAGCTTTATCGCGATGAAATACCGTTGTATACCAAGTACCGTATTGAAACTCAAGTAAGCAAAGTCTTCGACCGTACCATTGATTTACCATCGGGAGGTCAAATTGTGCTTGACCCGACGGAAGCACTCTTAACGATCGACGTTAACTCTGCTCAGTTCCGATTCAATGATAACTTTCGAGATATGGTGTTAAACACTAATTTAGAAGCCGCAGATGAGATTTTTAATCAGCTGCGACTTCGTGATATTGGTGGGTTGATCGTTATCGATTTCATTGACCTTTATGAAGTTCAAGACATCCGCAAATTAGAGGACAAAGTCGCCCGGCTCTGCGACTTAGACCGAGGTCGTACGAAGTGGGAACCGATTTCGTCGTTTGGTTTAATGGAACTTCAACGGCGTCGGCCTCGGTCGTCAATCTACGATACGGACTTTCAACGATGTGACGCGTGTGGCGGCCATGGGTATCGACAAACGGTAGATTCGGTTGGGCATCGTATCTTCCGTGAAATAGAAGCTCGTAGTCACAGCAAACGTATTGCTCGAATACGAGCAAGAGTAACACCAGCGGTCGCCCAATATTTAACGAACGACCTCCGGGCACATCTTAGTATGGTAGAGATGCGGTCAAGCGCAAAGTTGGAAATCGTTCCGGATCAAGATGGCGAAGATGCTTCCTTTGTGGTCGAATCATTTTCGACAACCTACAGCAAGACTCCGATCAAAACGAAAAACTTCGAGTATGGAATACCTGAAAACGGTAAAAGCAAGAAAGGGAAAATAAACAGGGAAACGCAAGCAGAATCCATTCAAACCGCAGCGGTAAAGCGTCCAGAAATAACCCGCAAACCACCGAAAAAATCAGAGTCAAAATCCGAAAAGGACAGCAAAGAACTTACGAAAGTCCTGGCTGGTACATCTCGATTCTGGCGTTTCGTCCCTGCAGTCCCAACATATCTCTATAAGAGACTGTTTTTAGTTAATACACCTCCCAAGCGTACCAAAGAAAGCAAGCAAAACCAAACTACGTCTCGAAAGTCTCGAAGTAAACAGGCGAACGATGAAAGCAACGAGGGGGTCACTAAACGGGTAAAACAGAAGATCACACACAGAGCACCGAAACGGTCTACTGCGAGGAGTTCTCAATCCAAACGGTTCGAGGAACGGACGCTCGAACCATCCGTACCCACGACGAAGAGTCGCAGAAGGAACGACAAGCAGTCTAAAGACAGTCATGTTGGGGAAATTCGCGAGCAGGACTCTAAAGAAAAAGCAACCGCAGACGAAGCAAAGACAAAACGCGCTGGAAGAACAAATAACAAACAAAAAACGGCCGAAAGCTCTGCCGCGCGTACCGACACTAAGAATAAGGATGTTGCCAATAAAAAGCTAAAGAACAAAGATAAGAAGGTAACAGCAAAGGCCACCTCGAATGTCGCGCTCGTTGAAGGCACCGACAAAGAATCTCCAAAACCGTCGAACACCGAGATCACTGAAACCCAACCGACTTCGCTAACCACGTCCAATCTGGAAGAAACACCACCAGAGACCGAAAACAATCTGGATACTATGAAAGTTACACCCGATGCGTCAAACGACACGCCTGAGCCGGCCACATCTGAGAAAGATGTAGATCAAAAAGTGAATGGTCCAGATCAATCGCAGAAAAAGCGAAAGTCAAAATCTGGAAGTAGAAAGGCCAAGAATGACATTCAAGTCACCATTGGTTTGGAATCGGAGGAATCTACGACTACAAACGCTGCCAGCAACGACAGTCAACCGAATTTAGAGATTCCAATTTCGGAAAACGAGACCACCGACGAAAGTATTCGAGCTACAAACGATCCCCGGATAAAACCCAATGCAGAACGGCCGAGGCCGATCGTTACCCCGTGATTGACGGGAGTGATGGAGATGTCTTAGTTTTTGTTCCCCATCAATACAGGTTCTATTTCGAGATGGACTCCGTAGTGTTTTTCCACATCGTCAGTGATTCGTTGAGCTACATCTAAGAACTCCTCGGCACTTGCGTTGCCACCATTTACAAGAACCAAGGGTTGTTTGTGCCACACTAGCACATTCCCAACTTGTCTTCCTTTCCACTTCTGCTCGTCGATCAATCGCGCTGCGGGCACACGAACTGTGTCTCCCTGTGAAAATCCAGCTATTTCAAGTTTACCGCGTAAAACGTCATAGTCTTTCTTTGAGAGTGTAGGATTTTTGAAGAAACTCCCGACGTTGGGATGAGTATCTAGGTCGGGGAGTTTATGTTTGCGAATGTTGATTACAGTTTCTGCGACTAGATTGTGGTCTAGTTCCTCCTTCGAGAACCCACTTAACCTCTCATGTACGTCCCGATATGAGGTCGTGAGAGGTAGCCTACCGAGCAAGAAGTTCACGTGCGTAATGATCGCCGGTGGAATGACTTTGGAACGAAACACACTGTTGCGGTAAGAAAACTGACACTCCTCGTTGGACAACATGCGGCTTTTGTTTGTTGTTAAGTCGAACACTTCGACGCTATGGACTAGTTCCGAAAGTTCACGGCCGTAAGCACCGATATTTTGATACGGTGCGCCGCCAACGTTACCCGGGATTAGTGCCAAGTTCTCCAATCCCCTGATACCTAAGTTTAAAGTATGTAGTACAAATCTGTGCCAATTCTCTCCAGCACCGACACGAACGGAATACTCTCCCTTTGACGCCCGTTCAACAGTTATTCCTTGAATGCCAATGTGAATCAATCTGCCTCGTACTCTCGGAAGGAGCAAGACGTTCGACCCTCCACCCAAAAAATTAATCGGACCTGAAAATTGCGTGGCTTCGGCGAGTTGTTCGACCGAAGAAGCGAGCACATATTCTTCCGCGCTACACTCTAATTTGAGCGTGTTGAGTTTGTAGAGAGAAAAGTTCTTTAAGACGGCAAAGGAATTTGTGAACGAGGTAGACACTCAAAATTTCAATTCTTTTCGGTAGCAAACGACTGTCGCACTCGCGCCAAGTCCTGCGACGTGTCTACTCCAACTGGTACGAGTTCGATCACTTCGTTTAGTACGATCGAAATTCCATTCTCGAGAAACCTAAGTTGCTCCAAGCGTTCAATTCGTTCCAATCGCGATGAACTCCAAGATACAAACTTTTGCAGTGCCCATACTCGATAGGCGTAAATGCCTACGTGTCGGTACCAATGAGGTTCGATTTCTTGTGGTTTTCCGTCAGCAAATGTACGTCGATCCCATGGGAGCGGCGCACGTGAAAAGTACAGTGCATGGGAATCGGAATTCAACACGACCTTCACGACATTGGAGTCAAACACCTCATCTGGATTTGAAATGGTCGAATACAAACTAGCTACCCCAGCGTGGGGCTGATCAAGCAAAAGTTGAGCAGTCTGATTGATAACGCTCGGAGGAATGAGTGGTTCGTCGCCTTGAACATTAACTACTATGTCGTTGTCACTGAGACCCAAGTCTTGTACGACCTCGAAAATCCTGTCGGTTCCCGATTCATGCGCACTAGAAGTCATAATCGGAACTGCGTTAGTTTCAGCTACGGATTCTGCGAGCTGCTCGTTGTCGACAGCTACGAACACACGTTTCGCGTCTGATTGCAATGCTCGTTCAACTACATGACAAAGCATTGATTTCCCAGCAATCGGTAAGAGCAGTTTACGGGGCAGCCGCGTGGAATTCAAGCGGGCGGGAATCATGACCGAAAAAGACCGCTTCAATTCTGAGTATCTAAGCTCAATCCATGCTGACGAAAAAGTGACGTAAGAAATGCATCCACACTCTCACGAAACTTCGCCTCCACTCTCAAGTACCAAATGTGGTTCGAGTCCATAGATAATTCACGGATTTTTTGAGCGTCTTTTTCTGTGACGATGACAATTGTGTCATCACCGACGAGTTCCTCGACTCGAAAGTAATGATGATCACGAAAAGCTTCAACTGTTGCTTCAAGCTCGAGACTATCCAAAGTGTGTTGAAAACTCTGCGGATTACCAATGGCGGCGATCGCGCGAACAGGACCGGGATACCTGGTACAAAATTCGTTTATTGCAAGCACCGAATCGGTCGCGACATTTACAAATTCAACTGGAATGAGTTCCATGACTGACGCTGGTGTGTCTAATCGTCTCGGTGCATTTTTTACTACCACCCAATCTACCTCTTTCAACCTCTTTTTTGGTTCACGTAGAGGACCAAATGGTAACAACATTCCATTTCCAATACCGCGATATCCATCAAGAACTGCGATTTCAATGGTTCGGCCCAGTCGGTAGTGTTGTAATCCGTCGTCCGCAATGACGATGTCGATTGTATTGTTTTCAAGTAGGAATTGAGTCGCGTGTACCCGATTTGGGTCCACCACCACCGGCACTTGCGTTCGTCGATATAAAAGGATGTTCTCCTCCCCTACTTCTCGGCTGTGAGATTGTTCATCCACAGTTATTGGGTACTTTGAAGCTCGTCCGCCATAGCCACGGCTAACTATACCAACGTTGATACCTCGACGAGAGAGCCATTCAGTAAGCCAAATAACGAGCGGAGTTTTCCCTGTGCCTCCCACGGTGATATTACCGACCACACATACAGGTACCGGAGCATGCCAAACGTCACCTCGACTATATTTGAAACGTGTTCGTCGATATTCAGCTAATCCACTTACGACCCACGAGAAGGGAGTCAGAATCCTTAACCAATTGTGTTCCGAGTACCACAATTTCGTTATATCATTCAAGGCGAACAACGACGGAACAACAAAGTACCTAAACTGCGTCTCGAAATTGAGATGCGTGCAAGAGGGCGTAGCGACCCTGTTTCGACAGTAGCTCCTGATGTGATCCGACTTCGATGATCTGTCCTTGGTCGAGCACTGCGATAGTGTCGGCATTGACAATTGTCGACAGACGATGTGCGACCACCAAAGTCGTACGCCCCTTCATCATTTCATTCAGCGCGTCCTGAATCAAACTTTCGGATTCAGGATCAAGCGAAGAAGTTGCTTCGTCTAGGATCAGTATTGGTGCATCTTTCAAGATCGCGCGAGCGATGAGAATTCGTTGTCGCTCACCTTGAGACAATCCAGTACCACGATCACCAACCTTACTGTCTAAACCTTTGGGTAAGCGTCGCGTGAACACACCTACCCTAGAACGCTCAACCGCACTCTCAATCTGTGCTTGGGGTGCATGTTGGAGGTGTCCATAGGCAATGTTCGCTCGGATCGTGTCATTGAAGAGTATCACCTCCTGACTCACGAACGCTATATGACTCCTTAAGGACTCTTTGGTGTAATTTGAGATAGGGTCGCCATTGATCAGAATTTGCCCTGAGTCAGGTTCATAGAACCGAAGTAAGAGCTGAATCAGAGTTGTTTTTCCAGCTCCAGTCGAACCCACTATAGCGAGAGTTTGCCCTGGGTCGACATTCACGGTGATGTCAGCCAATGCCTTCTTATCGGCGTTCGGGTAAGTAAATGTCACATGGTCAAATTCAATCGACGCTTGTGAGACATTGAGTTCTGCGGTACCTGAGTCGAGTTCTGCGTCGTGGTCGATGTGCGCGAATATTTCACTTGCCGCTGCTAATCCGATCTGAATTCGCGCGTTCACATCGGACAATCGTTTAATGGGGCTAGCCAACGCGCCTGCTAAACCAATGTATGCAATGACGCCAGAGGCATCCATACCCCCTTTAATTTGATCTATGAAAAGAATACCAACAAGTGCAGCAATGGCAAAGGCGACTAACAACTGAATGAACTGAGCACTGGATGCTTTCGTCGCGACCATTTTGAGGTGTTGTTGACGATTCCTTGTACTCGCCTCCTCAAAAGCTTCACCTTGTTGGTTTTGAGCACCGTAGGCACGAATAGTCTTATGAAGAAGGACGGTTTCCTGACCTAGGTGAGTGACTTCTCCCATGGAAGATTGAATTCTGATGCTTATGTCGCGAAATCTTTTCGAAGCATAGTGAACAACACTGGCTACGATCGGTGCGAGTACCAAAAATAGAAGAGTCAGATACAGATTAATCAGCAACATGGCACTAAACATGAACACCAACTTACCGCCATCTTGCATGAGAATTCTGAGTACCTCAGTAGCGGTGTCTCTGAGCTTTGAAGTGGTGTCTGTAAGACGGTTGGAAATGTCGCCTTGACGACTCTCATCAAAGTAAGAACATGGCAGCGTGAGTAGCCGGTCGTGCAATTCACACCTTATGGAATGAACCACAAAAAAGGAGACTCGCGACAAGAGAAACTCTCCGACAACGTTGGAGAGCGCGCGTACGAGAGCTGCCACACCGATCATGCAAGCAAATAAAACAGATATCGGCCACGGAATATATCGGAAGAAATAGTCTGGTAACCAAAACCACGACTGCTTAGTTGCTGCGTCCGACGCGGCAGTGGTAGCCGCACCATTCATGCCTGCCTCGAAAGTACCCACTACAGATCCTAGTATTTGTGCAAAAAATACCTCTGAAATAGCAGCCAAGCAAAAGGCTAAAAGAGCGATAACGAAATACCACGCTCTGCTCCTGACGTAGGAGGTGAGGCGACTGTACGTACGCCAATCAGATTGCTCGAATTTAGCAGCCAAGGTTGTTTCTACCGTCCATGCTTCTCAAAAATCACTGCGACGAACTGCAATTAGTTTCGAACAAATTCAGTCCGCTGTACCTTCGCGAACCAAGATAGATACATTGACGATTCCCAGTTCCGCCAAAGCATCCAACACCATTACTACAGTAGAGTGTTTCGCATCGGCATCACCTCTTAAAAAAAACTGTGCGTCTGAGTAGTTAGGAAACGTATCTTCGATATGATTGATGACAGACTCGCGAGAGGGAGTTGCCAGACTTACATCGTTGATCAGTACGAAATCTTCGTGCGCTACAACCACCTGTATGTCATCATTGACGCGCGACGAAATTTCCCCTTGTGCAACCGGCAGCACTATCGAAAGAATGTTTTCGCGAACAGTAGTTGAAGTGACCATAAAGAATATTAGTAACAGAAACACCACATCAATCAAAGGCGTGATTTCAATGGAAACTTCCCTTCGTGTCGGGCGTTGAAACTTCATTCCTTAGCGTCTAAGTCATACCCAACGACCAGAATGTCAACCAATCGGCTCGCCTGCCATTCTAAGTGTACGATGAGCTGGTCGACACGCCGCATAAAGTACCGATAACCTGTCAACGCTAGGATCGCTACGCCCAAGCCAAAGGCTGTAGTTACTAACGCTTGTGAGATTCCACTCGCTAGTTGGGACGGATCACCACCACCCGAGATTACCAATTCGGTAAATACTTGTATCATCCCTATAACCGTTCCGAGCAGGCCGAGTAATGGAGAAATTGATGCAATTGTGCCTAGCAGTGTAAGATATCGCTGTAAATCGAAAATAACCATATTAGCGGTCTCTTCCATGGTGTTTTTGATGGCATCGACACCGTATTCTGTCTTCCGTAAACCTGCAGCTAGAATTTTGCCAGAGGGGTACTGGTCAAGCAGTTCAAGTAAATCGTCGTCAATATAGCCGTTCGATCGAATACTCGCTTCAATTTCTGGCAACAGACTGGTAGGCGCGATTGCGGTTCTTCTCAAAACCCAAGTGCGTTCGATGCACACCATGAGCGCGATGACACTGCATGCGAGGATCGGTATCATCAACCAACCCCCTGCTTGTATCAGATTAAACAATATTTCGGTACTTTAGATTTGAGTATTCTGAGACGAACAAGTTATTCTCCAGCATCAACTTGTACCCATCGAATCGCATCACCAAACAACTTTCCGTCGGTATTTCGAGGTCTAACACTGACTACCGTATTACCCGGTTCTAATAATGCTTCTGTAACGCGAATCCAACCGAAGTCACTTTCGCTAATACTTACATCGACCTCTTCGGAAAAGTCACCAGCATCCAACGTAAACTTGTAGTCGCCGGCAATGCTTTGCCAGAAAAACCACGATCCTCCGCCTGAACCAATCCGTCCGCGTGGCAAGAAGCCTTGTTGATAGTCGCCAAACTTTCCGCGTAAATCGGGTAGGTGAAACTCTAAACCCCACAGACCACCGTTCGGCAAGTCAGTTTGAAACTTAATGCTCTTCGGATTCTTGCTTTCACAATATACCATGGTGCGGCGTGAATTCCCCCACGCACTCGGGTAGTCTACTCTTCGCCATGTTCTGACGTCACTTACTTGTTTATCGTCTTCAACCAAGAACGATGGATCTAGATCATCAACGACAATACCGGTCTCAACATGTGGTGCAGACCAAGTACTTGGTCGATAACCGTGAAATTCGTCTATGCGCGACGTATCGATGGTACGTGTGTCTTCAACGAGTTTCGTTGGAATGCCAAGGCGTCCACCACCGACAGTGACGTTCAGAGGTTGGACCAATACTCGAAGCGGTTTTTGATCACTGACAATTCCTACCTCCACTGCTTGTCCTGGTTTTAACAACACCGTCGGACCCGCACTGGAGGATCCGTATATCATTCCCGGGCTCGAAATTGCAAAGTCTGCACCAGCCTGAGCGCTCCAAGCGCTGAGCCCGGGCGTTTCCGTCGTCAACGCTGTACGGAATACGCCAATACCTTCGCCTTGATTTAGTACGTGGAAGAACGTTTGAAATTCGTCTTCTAAGTCATCAGTAGACTCTCGCCGATACGTCTGAGCCGTCGATAAAGCGTACTTTGGTTGTTCTTTTCCCACAAACCAGTTGTGTAACACTTCTTCGACAGGCAGTCCCAGATCAGTACTCGTCGCATACAGATCTTCCAATCGAAAGTTGGAATACTTATAACGAGCTAAGAGCTCATCAAACAGAAGCTTTGCACCCTCTTCTTCCAAAATTTGGAATAGTTGAAAACTCAGATGAGCACTCCGCAGGCGAAGAGTCTCAACTAGAAAAGGATCTAATTCCGATGCTAAAGTCTGTTGTATGGAATGACTCAATGCCGTCTCCTGTAACGCTTCCGAGTATAAATCGTGTGTGACAGTTGTTTCCACAAGGTCTATGTGTCGGAGTAACGGTTTGACGACCTGATTGAGATGATGTCGAGCCATTCCTAAATGAATTTGGCCACCAAACATCACATTGGCGGAGTTCGGTGTCCGTCGTTCGCTTCCCATCGCCGTTGGAAAATACCCACTAGCCGAAAAACCATCCATGCTAGCATACCAAACTAAATCGTTTAAGTACGCCAGAATCAAGCTGAGAACTTCCGCTTCTGGGCCGACTATACCTACCTCGTGATCCCAGTATGTGTTAAATAGATCAAGCTCAAAATTAGCACCCTGAACGCTAAATCGAAAGTAGTTCTTTAGAACTTGTAATAAATAAGTACCACGAGTCATACCATAGCGTTCCAATTGCGATCGAAGGTAGTCTGGTATCGCGCGAGACCAATCAACAGCAAAAAAGTCGAACTCCCTTAGGAGGTATGAACATTTGTCGGAAAGTAACGAGGGGAGGAACGTACCGCCACCATACACGCGAAGACGTTGCGGAACTGCAATGAATCGAAAGTCACTACAAGGAAGTTCAAACCCGTCTAACTTGTTTGCATCTAATCGTTCCGCGAACGCTTCCGTAATCTCTTCAAGGGATTCATGTAGTAAACTTTGACGCGCCAACTGCGGCTCAGACAACAACACCTCGAAGTTTATTCCGTTAATTTCACGACTAAACGATTTAAGAGGTCCGGCAAATAGATTCACAGTGGAGACCGGAACTTCAGAGACGAACTCTAGCGTTTTCTCTTTTTCTTGTGAAGTTCCTTCGCCATTCACTAGCTTACGACCCGGTAGGGTTGCTTCCCATGCAGAAGGAAGCGTGAGCGAAATATGGGTGTTGAAAAAGTCTTTAGCAACGCGCTTTTCGAATAAAGGTAGAAATGGAGCGGGCAACCAATTCAGTTCCTGAGGAAGTGCTACATAGTTGGAGTCGTAAATTCCATTTGTGTCTCCCATGTAGGATAACAGTTGATCCCACATTGGCATCTTAGACACATCGGTGGAACTATCCAAATATCCATAATCAAGATCCGGAACTCCATCATATATGAGAGTCAAACGTATGTCCTGATTTGACTCTAGAGGCTCCGACACCTCTATCCTTAATGCTCCTTGTTGATCCAATTCAAAAAACACTGGATTCCCGTCAATTTTTACCTCTCTTACAGCAAATCCAGGGTTTAACCAGAGTAAGACATCCTCAAGTACCGTCGATAAGACATGAACGTCTAGGTCAGTCTGAATACTTAGTTTGCTCGTTGGTTCTAGCTCGACACTCGCGTGCAGATTCACGAAATCCACTTGGGGGCTCATCAATACTGTTTTTTGTTGTAATCCATTCGACCAAAGCTTCAATTTAGAATCATGCGCAATCGCAGAACTAGTAGTACTGCTAATGCATAGAACGAAGACAACCCCACCTACCAAACCCGCAAGCACGTTGCCTCGAACAAATACATCTCGGCGACCGTAGAGCACAACACCTGTAAAAAACAGGAACAGGACTACCGCTAAATAACCAACGTACCGAACAATATCGGAGAATTCGATTGACTCTGGTACAAGACCAGAACCAAAGCTACCAACCAAGGGCAACCCTTCAAAGAAAATGTACTGCGACATCGAGATTTTTGTGATTAAGACCCCACAGAAGATGACCAAAGCTAGCAGAACCACCAAGGTTAACAAGTTGTTCCGGAATAACAGATTGAACAATAACGACAGGACAGCAACCAAACCGAGCGTTACAGGACAGGTAAAGAAGAGAAATTTCAGAAGAGCGGTGGTCTCGAACGATTCCGAAAAATCAATATTGACATAATTCTGTAAGAATGCTCCGCCTTGGATGAAGAGCATAAATATTGCAATAGGAATCCAACCGGCAATCACTAAGGCGGCTAGCTTAGAAGCCAACAACCGAAAATTTGAAATCGGACGTGTTAGGACAACGTCGTGTATCCGAAAGAATTCATCACGAGTTAATACATTGCGTCCCATGAAACAGAGAAAACAGGCCATCAACAGAAGCGGAAAGCCACCCAGTATCACTATCGAATATTTCGGTGGTGGAGCCATCGCACTGAAGTATACACTACTAATATTATCTACATAATAGAGTCTATAAAGCGTAATAGACAATACTAAAAAAAGAAACAATATTAGCCAGTAATAAATCTGTTTAATATATAGTTTTATATTGTGTAAAGTAAATTTGATCAACTATCTAACCATGATTTTTTCATGCAATAATCGTCAAGGTAAAGAAACATCGAGTACGACTTGCTCGGTTACTCAAGAAGATTCTCATAACAATAGTTGGTCGCGGCGACAAATCCTTCAATCGATCCGCAGTCGAATCGAATGCCCTCGAACCGGCAAGCGACAACCTTGTCTCGACGCGCAATCGCACCAAGCGCGTCGGTCAACTGTATTTCTCCTCCGTAGCCCGGTGCGGTTCTTTCAAGTTCTTCAAAAATATCTGGCGTCAATACATACCTTCCAACAATTCCTAGGTTGCTAGGTGCTTCATCCGCAGAAGGTTTTTCGATCAAGTTGTGCACGAGATAAGTGTCATCATCTTGTTTGGTTCCATCGATAATACCATACCGGTCGCTAAGTTCGGGAGGAACTTCTTCGACCGCGACGACACAACACTGATACTTCTGAAATACACCGACCAATTGTGCAAGCACACTCTCCCTAGGGTGTAAGCAAAGATCGTCTGATAGCACAACGGCAAATGGCGAGTTTCCAATAATGATCCTAGCAGTAAGCACGGCATCGCCAGTCCCTCGCATTTCCTTCTGGCGTGTGTAAGCTATCCGACACGAATCAATCAAACTTTCAAGTGCTGCCAACTTCGCCTCGCGAGTAGTACCACGAAGTCGATGTTGTAATTCAATATTTAAGTCAAAATGATCTTCTATGGCTCGCTTGCCACGACCTGTTACGATACTGATTTCTGTTAATCCCGCAGCAACCGCTTCCTCAACACCGTACTGAATCAGCGGTTTATCAAGAATGGGTAGCATTTCTTTAGGCATTGCCTTCGTAGCGGGTAAGAAACGCGTTCCGTATCCACCGGCCAAGAATAAGCATTTATTCAGCACGTTTCCCTCACAACGGTGCAGTAGCTTGATGCCACCATAATTTTAGGTATCGGAGAATTATCATTAGATGCCCTCCGATCCGCCGAAGTTACAGGGCTACCATCGGATAACGATACTTTCTACGAAACGGACAAAAGGTGAGTTAAACCATACGGCTCAGTGATGCGACCGGATCCTTTTTAAAGATTAGATTGAGCGGTCGAAGAATTGCAACAGAACCTACTACCAGTGCCGCCAGAGTCGTCCAAACTAGGTCTTGTGGAGCAACGGTTGCCGTTTCAAAGTGTAAAGTCACGCTCCGACCACCCCATGGAAATAGTTGCATGATATCGTGTGCGTAGTGTGCCACTATGACCCCGAGAATAGTTCCAACAATCACGCCTGAAACTACTATGACTGCGCCTTGAAACATAAAAACTATCGAAATCCACCGTAATTCCGCTCCCATTGTTTGTAGGATCGCAATGTCACTACTCTTTCTATTGATGAGCATCGCTTGACCAGCGATTACGTTCATAGTCACCAGTCCTATAATAAATAAGAGCAAGATAAACAGCACAGTCTTTTCCATCGCTAGTGCTTGATAGAAGCTTCCAAAATGTTCAGTCCAAGTCGCCACCTCGGGATATTCACCCAATAGGTCGACTGCATGTTTGGGTTCATCGAGCGTGATTCTGTAATGTACTTCATTTTCCGATACAAGGCCGTACGCTAATAAATCTGCAATTTGTACGTACAAGATCTCGGAAAATCTTCCATGTTCTCCAAGCCACAAGGGATGTGCATAACGGAAAGCAACCGTCTTGGATGTAACGCCTTGCTCCGACAACAACGGTACTGTTATAGTGAAGGTGTCACCAAGTGAAAGTCCATACGCGCTCGCTACTTGGTAATCCAATCCTGCGATTGGTAAATCACGCTGCTCTTTAAACGCCGAGTACATTCGTCGGAAAGTGCGGTTCGAACTATCCGTATCAAAACCATACACGGATATACCTGGTTGAGGTTTGGTCAGCTTACGTTTTGTGTTCACTAATGCACGCAAGTCGACGAACCGTTCAATTGAAACTACTCCAGGTAGAACTCGCAACTCGTCCAATAACTGAGCTTGATCATCGCTGACACGTGCGATCGCATGGGGGAATACTCCAAAAATATAGTTGTCTATCTCATCTCGAGTTCCATTTAAAACGGACAGGACAACAATCAGTAACGTGAGGCCGAGTACCAACCCAAAGCAAGCAATTAAATTTATGAGACGGCTTGTACCGCTACGCTTCGACAATAAGTATCTAATGCTCACTCGCACGATGAACAAAAACTTCGCCTTATTCATCATGCGAATGTAATTCCCCTCGATCCAAATGAAGTCGCCGGTCCATACGGCGAGCGACTGCTTGATCGTGCGTAACGAGAACGAAAGCAGTACTAAGTTCAATTTGTACCGAAACGATGAGTTGTAAGACTCGTTCCGCGTTTTCGATGTCCAAATTCCCCGTGATTTCATCACCAAGAACTACGGCAGGACTCCCAACTAGCGCGCGAGCAACCGCTATACGTTGTTTTTCACCGCCAGAGAGTTGATGAGGGTAATGTTTAGCACGATCTTCAAGAGCCATCATTTCGAGCAGTGTAAGAGCTTTCTGTTTCGCTCCTCGCGCCGCCGCACCACCTCTGATCCACAACGGCATTGCGACATTTTCTAATGCAGTAAATTCGGGCAATAGATGATGAAATTGATACACAAATCCCATGGATTCATTACGAATACGACCTTGTTGAGCAACATTCGCACGACTCATTTCTTTCCCATCAATAACTACGTCACCGTCATCTAAGCTGAGAAGTCCACCCAGAATGTGTAAGAGCGTACTTTTACCACTACCCGAACGACCAAGAATCGCAACTTGTTCACCGCGTAACACCGTTAAGTCTACCCTTCGAAGAATTTGTAGCGTACGACTCCCATCATGAAAGGACTTGCAGACTTCTCGTGCGCGCAATACTTCAGTCACGGTGCAAAATCTCCACAGGATCCAATCGGACGGCGCGCCAGGCCGGATAGATCGCAGCCAACACCGAAAGACTCAGTCCAATAACGACGACTACTAGCAGATCCGCTACGACAAATTCCACGTTCAGTGTTTTAACAAAATATTCTTGTAGAAGGTCGACCCCGAAGGCACCAGAAATTACAGGCAGACCTAGCTCCAATCCGATCCCGATTAATCCACCTAGGATTCCACCGAAGAGTAAACCTAATGTCGAAATCATGATTCCTGTGATGAGAAAACAAGCACCGATTAACACTCTTCCTCCACCGAGTGTCCTTAACACCGCGATGTCTTGTTTGCGTTCATTGACAAAAACGACCACCGTTGACACGAGGTTAAATGCAGCAATAGCTACCATGAGTGAAAATATCAACACTAACATGTTTCGAGAAGCGACTATACGTTCGGATAGGTGACCATACAAAGACGACCATGCCCACACCTTGTAGGAACTGCGACTGACGGTTGGTCTGATCTGGTCAACTACCCGTGAGGCGTCAAAAGGATCATCAATTTGCAGTTTGTAGCTAGTGATGCCCTTAGAAAGACGACTCAGCCTAGCGGCGTCGTCAATGTGAATGTATGCAGTAACAGCATCTAGGAAAGTACTAGTATCAACGATCCCAGCGACGCGGAATTGTTTTTGGCGGGGCACGGGGCCAACTAGAGTGAGTGTGGCTTCCCTCATTACTACGGTAACGAAGTCGCCCGGTTGTACCGCAAGTTCCCTAGCTTTATCTCGCCCGAGCAACATTTCAAAAGAGCCAGATTTAAGTCGCGAAATAGCTTCATATTCAACGAATTCCCCTAGTTTTGAAGCAAGCAAGTGTTTTTCCGGATCAATACCCGTTAACCACGTTGCTTCAACTAATTGACTTTGTCGCTGCGAACGATCCTCCGATAAAGCTTTAAGCGGGACGACGATTAACGCGATACTTTCGATCATGGGGCTTCCCCGATATTCAATCGCCAGAGCATCGAGACCTTCTTCGATTTCATTCACATTCATACTGCCGCTCTGAGCCTGAATCGTGACATGAGGTAGGATTCCAAGAACCCTGTCCCGCAACTCGATCTCAAATCCTGTGAGTATCCCTTGTGTGACGACCAAGATCGCAATCGAGAACGCAAATCCTAACATCGCTACCGATGCGACGGACCTAAGGAAGTCTCTTGAGGATCGGAAATACCGCCAACCGATGAGTTGAGCTAGGCGAAAGTTCACGACACGATTATCTCTGCATTAGTTCGAATTCAAGCGAAACCTAAACAGCTAGAGTTCTAATGACTCTGCGCCTCAATAATGATTCCACTTTTTCTTCATTGCTACTTCAATGTCGCAAGGCAAAATATTGTTAGTGATTCTCCTTGGGTAGGGATAAAGTCGTGGTAGGTACATGGAATCTCTCCTCCTATTCCTCCTTCCAGATCGCAATCATGCGAATCATGTTGTTCCAAGCACCATGACCTACCACGACAATCCCTTGGAGATCCAACGAATCACCTCAATTCCACTTCTTCAGCAAATCTGCCATATTGCTTGAATAGTTCCAGATCATTTTCTCGGCGTCTGCATCCCAAATCGTCAGAGCAACTGCAATACCATGCGATTCGGCAAAGGTAAGTGCTTCGTCAAATCCCATGATAAAGAGCGCGGTCGCTAAAGCATCTGCCGTGGCGGCCGATACATGATACACTGAAACCGCACGTAAATTATGTGATGTGGGATATCCGGTCCGTGGATCTATAAGGTGTGAATAGGTTGTGTCGCCGTAAATTCGAAAATTTCGATAGGTACCCGATGTCGCGATTGCTCCGGTAGACAAGCTCAGTGTACCTTTTATGTGTCCGGAACCATCTGGTACTTCCATTCCTACTTGCCATGGCTTCATTGACTCATTGCGACCGCGAACTCTAATTTCACCACCAATGTCAACTAAAAAATCTGAACATTCATGCTCAATGAGCATATTTGAGAGATGATCCACACCATATCCTTTACCGATTCCGGACAAATCTAGTTTTATTTCGGCTAGCTTCCGCATTGCTTCCCTATCCTCATCAATTTCTAGCAATTGGTAATTTACGAGTTCGAGAGTGCGAACGATTGATTCTGAATGAGGAGGTTCGAGCACTTCTTCGGGTCCGAATCCCCATAGTTCTACCAGTGGTGCAATCGTAACGTCAAACACGCCATTTGTCTTCCTACTAACCTCCAACGCTACTGCTATTACGTCAATTAAGATTTCATGCGTCTCTATCCAACTTCCGACGACGTTCGAACGATTGAACGCACTGATTTCAGACTCAGAATCGTAGGTCGACAAAATCGAATTCAACATTTGCAATTCGACCTCAAGCGCTTCCTGTGAGAGCGAAGAACTACAATTCCCTACGACTCGGTAGTAGGTGCCCATCGTTTCACCTTGAAAAGATTGATAACGGTTTACACCGCATCCACCTAAAACGAGGCCTATCAGAAGAAATGCTAAAGCTCGTTCAATCGGTCTTTTAGCGATACGCTCTCCAAGCTTTAGCGGGGAACTTATACATGAGAATGCTGTCCTTAAAATGAGCACAGAATTTCAACTCTAACTGAGGAATTTCATTGATTTATGAAGACCATTCGCCTTATTTTCTTGCTGGTATCTTTAGGAGCACTTGTTAACGTGATCGCACAAGAGTCAGAAAATGTCTCCGATGAGACCGACGAGGAGACAGAAAACCCCAAGGTATTGTTTGATACCTCGCAAGGAACATTTATGGTTGAGCTTTACCCCGATAAAGCTCCTCTCACCGTACAACACTTTCTGAAACTCATTGAAGATGATTACTACGACGGATTAATCTTTCATCGAGTGGTGAAAAATTTTGTCATTCAAACAGGTAGTTTTAACCAAGAACTCGAATATCAAGACGTCGATGAAACGGTAAAGAACGAGGCGGATAATGGTTTATCGAACGAAAAAGGCACGCTGGCGATGGCACGCGGTGAAGACCCAGACTCCGCGTCATCAGACTTCTACATTAATTTAACCGACAATTGGGAATTAGACCGTGAAGGTCGAGCAAGCAACCCGCATGGTTACGCGGTGTTCGGTAAAGTTATCCGAGGGATGGAAGTGGTAGAGGACATCGCAACAGTCAAGACTGAAACTAAAAAAATGCGCAACAACGACTGGAAGAACTTTCCGATCGAAAATGTTGTGATCAAACAAGCGTCGACGTACGAATAACGTACTCCGACGGATTTTTCTGATCGATTTTCCAATAGACGACTTAAAAAATAAGACACATACATGGCTAAACGCGTACTACTGCTTCTTGCGATTATTGGCTCTATTCTGTTCTGGTCCGCATTTATTGCGGAAATTTCATTACGGTATGTCAACGGGTCAAGTTCATTTGAATTTTCGACAGCTAGCTTGGATACGGACGAAAAGGAGGAGACCGACGCGACAGGTTCGAGAGACGGATTTCTAGTGCTCTTTGTGCTAGTGACGCTAGCGGTTTCTTCTACCTCGTATCTCACCTATCAAATCACTAAGCGGAATCAACTCACCCAACAACACGCCTCACAATCGACGTCGCGCCGACGCAATCAGCGACAAACCCAGGGTAACAAGTCTTCCTTCAAAACCTCTCAGAGTAAGACGAATCGAGTTGCCAAGAGCAAAAGTACAGCAACATCAGGTTCGACTCAAAGAGCAAATAAGAGTGGGACCACTGTCGACCGAACAGAGAGTTCGAAGGCAGACGTGGCCACCGGTGAGCGTGTCAAGGGTCGTGTGCGCGTGTATTACACCCGCAGATCCTATGGTTTCGTTGAGGACGAGAACAAACATACAATTTTCTTTCATAAATCTGCTATCGACGCAGATATTGACGAACGCGATCTGACTAAGAAACCAAATGTAAGTTACTTAGTGACTCCCAGTGACCGTGGTCCCGTCGCTACCGATATTCGTTTAGAGCAGTGAGTGCTCCCAATTAACCTAAGGCAGTTACTCACCACCCACCTAGACAGGAGTTTCGCAAGTTTAGGGATTGACAGCCCTAGTGCCCTGGTCTTCCCCACCACGAATGAAGACTTTGGGGACTACCAAGCGAACGGTGCCATGGCAATCGCCAATCAACTTGGCAAAAAACCACGTATGGTCGCGCAAGAAATTGTCGACCGAGCACCACTTGCAGATTTAAACGCAACCGTAGAAGTCGCCGGCCCGGGATTCATCAACATACACCTCGACGATGGTTTTTTAGCTTCCACGTTGTCAGACTTTACGCAACTTCCCTCTGTAGAGCAACCGGAACGTATTGTTGTAGACTATTCTTCACCGAATATCGCGAAGGAACTCCATGTCGGACATCTGCGCAGTACAGTAATCGGCGATGCACTAGTCCGACTGTTCGAGCTTGTCGGACACACAGTTATACGCCAGAACCATGTAGGAGATTGGGGCACAGCTTTTGGAAAGCTCATCGCGTACGTCGATGAACACCAAGAAGTTGGCGACCTTTCCGTTGCGGGTATCGAAAAGTTGTATGTGGAAGCTAGTAAGCAATTCGACCGAGACTCAAACTTCGCTCAACGAGCTCGTCAGGAAGTACTCAAACTCCAACAACACGACCCAAAAGTAGTAAAAAAGTGGGATCGCATTGTCCGTGCTTCGCTTGATCATGTACAACACATTTACTCTGAGCTCGGCATTTCACTCGGACTATCAGACGTTCGAGGAGAGAGTGCTTACAACGAAGATTTACCCGATGTGGTTGACGATCTCCAAAATGCCGGATTACTCACTTTGTCTGAGGGAGCACAGTGCGTGTTCGTAGACGGATTTAAGCGCAAAGACGGCTCTCCACTCCCCATGCTCGTACAAAAGTCCGACGGCGGATATCTCTATCACACCACCGATCTAGCAGCTCTTAAGCACCGTACCAAGACATTAGCCGCAGATCGACTCATCTATCTCACGGACTCCAGACAGATTCATCATTTCGAGCTCTTGTTCGCTGTCGGTAAACTCGTCGGGTACATTCCAGAAGACGTGGTGTCGGAACATCTCGTGTTCGGATCAATTCTCGACAAGAATGGCGAACCTTTCCGTACTCGAGGAGGGAACAATGTTCGACTAGGGACTCTCATTCAAGAAGGTATCGAACGTGCATTGAACATCGTGAAGCACAAAAGTGCGCACTTGAGTAGTGAAGAACAGCAAGAAATCGCGCACCAAGTTGCCGTAGGCGCAATTAAGTATGCGGATCTATCGAAAAATCGTACCAATGACTATCGGTTTGACTGGGATGTGATGCTCTCGTTAGAAGGCAATACGGCTCCGTATCTACAGTACGCACATGCACGAATCTGCTCAATTTTCTCTCGTATAAACTTGGACATCCAAGAGTTCGACCAGAAACCGATTGAGTTTCAACACAAGAATGAGCGTGCACTGGCTCTCCGGTTACTTCGATTCTCGGAAACTCTAGAACAGTGTATAGAGGAGCGCAAACCTCATTATCTTTGCAACTACTTCTACGATTTAACCGGACACTTTATGAGGTTCTACGAAAGTTGTCCTGTGCTCAAAGCAAGTACCAATAAATTGCGGGACAGTAGACTATCGCTTTGCGCGAAAACCTCACAGGTATTGCGTGTGGGACTAGCGAATTTGGGAATTGCACTCCCGTCGCGTATGTGAAGTCAGGTACTTTTCGGAACCGTGTAGGTTCTGAGATCCTTCACGAAGTACCGTAAGTGTTCTAAGCCCGTTTCTTCAGCTTCGCGGCACCAAGTTCGAAACTGTGCTAACAGTTCCTCTGCATTACCTGTTCGCTTTGCCCAAATCGCATTCAATGAAAGCCGCAATTCGTAAATTCGTTTAAGCGAGGGACTCCGTTTGGTGATTTGCTTGATATGGTTTTTATCGCGTTCTTGGAGAACGACATCATGAGCACTAATCGCTTTTCGCCCACGGCGTAATAACTTGCGAAAGTAAAGATCTGCACCCTTACGCTCTTGTTTAATAGTCGGATGAACTACTTTTCTTGCATATGTTGCCATGACACTAAATCGGTCATTAATCACCGCCCAAAGTGTATCCATGTCGATAGTAGACTTTTCACTGACGGTCGCAGCGATAGGTTGTGTATGGACTGGACGAGCCAGTTTTAGCACACTCAAAATTCTGATGTAAAACCAGCCCACATCAAACTCCCATGGTTTGACCGAGAACCGCGCTGAGTTTGGATAGGTATGATGGTTGTTGTGTAATTCTTCCCCACAGAGAAAAATCCCAATCGGACATATGTTGCGGGAATTATCCGCGACTTCAAAGTTCCGGTATCCAATAGCGTGACCAATACCGTTGACTACCCCCGCTCCCCAGAACGGAGTCCAAATCATTTGCAGTGCCCAAACGACCACTCCCAACACGCCAAACAACGCGATATTTATGAAGAGCAGAATAGTCACGCCCAACCAAACATTCTTTGAATAGACATTACGTTCAATCCAATCGTCCGGTGTACCTTTGCCATAGCGTTTCACTGTTTCCTCATCGATCGCGTCACGATAGTATTCGACACCTTGAAGCAAAATGTTGCTCAACCCATGTATGACTGGGCTGTGAGGATCTTCGTCCGTCTCCGTTTTTGCATGGTGCTTGCGATGGATCGCAGTCCACTCTTTTGTGATCATTCCAGTCGAAAACCAAAGGACAAAGCGAAAAAAGTGACTCACTGCGGGATGCAAATCAAGTGAACGGTGGGCGGAATGTCGGTGTAAATATAAAGTGATCGAGACAAAAGTAATGTGGGTGGTGATCAGAAAATACACCAACGCCCAAGGAATCGAGAATCCGACGATACCGAACGACCAGTCAAAAAAAGTCACTAAGAACGAACCTGCTGCTAATAATGAATGTGAGGGTGAAGACTTTCCTAAATTTAGTCAATGAAACTAAATCTAAAGGAACATGGGAATTGTATAGAAGAACTTGTCTTGCTCACGAAATATGGGAATAAATAACCCCATGTTTAATATAGAATCACT
>CAZEFI010000004.1:62900-101668 GCA_964511425.1 uncultured Pseudomonadales bacterium | reverse complement strand
GAACTGAACCTTGTGAGTGGAGTGGATGTGGGTCTCAACCATCTGGCTACGGTGGCGAGTGCGACGGATACCACGAAATATGAGAATCCAAGGTTTTATGCGCACCACCTACCCAAGTTAAGACCTGCCCAGCGATCCTTGTCTCGAAAGAAGAAGGGATCGCATCGGTATCGTCAGCAACGCAAGAAAGTCGCACGGATTCATGAGCAGGTCGTGAATGCTCGACACGACTATTTGCACAAGTTATCCACGAAGCTCGTCAGCGAAAACCAAGCGGTGATCGTGGAAGATTTGAATGTCCGAGGCTTAGTGAAGAATCGCAGACTTGCGAAGCACATTGCGGATGTTGCGTGGGGCGAATTCGTTCGACAGTTGGAGTACAAGTGTCGTTGGGCGGGCAAACATCTGGTGCGGGTGGATCGTTTTTATCCGTCCTCAAAGACTTGTGCTGAGTGTAGTACCAAGAACGAGGAACTCACGTTGAAAGAACGTGTCTGGACGTGTGCCGATTGTGGGGTTGCGTTGGATCGAGATGCGAACGCGGCGCAGAATATCCGTGTTGCAGGCATGCACAAAATGTCGGAGGCAGGGTATGTCTTCGTTAATCGTGGAGAGGACGTAAGACTGGGTGCTTGGAGCTTTCTTGCATTGCTCCGGAGTGTCCAGCAGTCTTCGATGAAACGAGTGGGCCGGACCACGAGGTCTAGCTCCGAAATGGCTCAGTTTTCAAACTGATACACTACCAAAAAGAGTGTGCAATCGAGTTTACCAAAGAGTTCTACAGATCCCCAAAATCAAGCACGCGAGAACCAATTTAAATAGAGAACAGCCCCAGTTTTTCAAGATTGCTAACTTCACGTTTACATACTTTGATGCTTAGCGAGTACGTTTGATAGTGAAAGTCGTAGATTCCTAGAATAACATATTATTGACTAGCTTCGTTTCCCAGCGGGGTGCTAAACTCTGAAGGAGACGAAGAGCCACACTTCAGGTTTATCAGAGTGCTTCATAGAGTTACATTTCAGAGGATTGAATTGCAGGGAAGCTACCGTCCGAACTGCATTCCAAACACCTGATGTCAGCGTCTTTTGAAGTAATTCTCCGGGAAATGTTGGAACTGCAGCATGCACACAATCAACAAGTACACCCCCAGTGGGACAAACAAAACTATCCGTTTCATCGTGCTATTTGGACAGAATGTGCCGAGCTCTTGGATCATTACGGATGGAAGTGGTGGAAACGTCAAGAACCAGACTTAGTTCAGGTCAAGTTGGAAATAGTTGACATTTGGCACTTTGGGCTATCCATGATGATCGTGGCAGAGCAAAATATTGATGAGGTAGGACGACAGATGCAGCTACGTGAAGGTGATTCTAGTGTCGTCGGACCAAGTTTCGTCACTACTGTGGAAGCGTTAGCGCAACACGCGTTACACGGTAGTTTCGACACAAACGCATTCATGGACATGATGAATACCTTGCCCTTTCCGTTACAGGAACTATACGGAATTTACAAAGGGAAGAATGTACTGAATCGATTTAGACAAGCGAACGGGTACAAAGAAGGTACGTACCAGAAAATATGGAGTGGTAGGGAGGATAACGTACATCTTGCCGAACTCGTCGAGAATCTGGATCCGTATCACGAAGAATTTCTCATCGAGTTATATCAGGCTCTCGACATCCGGTATCGCCAGTTAGCATCGACCTGTAAACCAATCAATATTGAATAGCGCTCGTTTATTTCCAACTGACTGGCATCCGCCTGTAGTCGCGACTCTCTTGTACGTCGTTCGAAAGGACGAAGTACTGCTGATCAAAAAGAAACGTGGACATGGAGCGGGCAAAGTGAACGCTCCGGGTGGTAAAGTGGTTCATGGAGAGTCAGTCACTGCTTGTGCGATACGAGAATGTGAAGAGGAAGTTGGAATAACCGCGCACAACCCACGCTCTCGAGGGACGGTGCGATTCCAAGATTTGGTTAATGGATTTGCCCTACAAGGACAAGTCTTCGTCGCGACAGAATTCTCTGGATCTCCCTGCGAAACTCAAGAAGCAAAACCATTTTGGTGTATGCTCAATGCCATACCATATGGTTTGATGTGGGAAGATGATCGTTACTGGTTACCCCATGTGTTAGGAGGTAAGTCTGTCGCAGGAGACTTCTACTTTAGGAATGATAGACTAGTTTCGTGGGGAATCGAGATCGGGTGAACGACTACCCTTTGAGTAATGAAGCTATGGTCGTTTAGTTGACTTCCTGCACGACATCATCGACCGCATCTGAAAGAACATTCACCATTTGATCGATGTGTTTTTCGTTCACGGTCATAGGAGGACCGATCAAGACCACATCGCGCACAATACCAGTACCGGCACCGTAAAAATGAACTCCTTTTTCAAAACATTTGCTAATCAATCTACCAGTTACGTTTTCTGAAATGTCAAATCGTTCTAAGTTGGTACGATTTTTCACAATTTCAATCGCATGGAGAAGTCCTTTGCCACGAGATTCCGCAACGTGGGGGTGATTCGAAAACGCCGACTGTAATTTCTGTTCCAAGACATGACCCATTTGGTCCGCGCGTGTGACCAAGTCTTCGCGTTCCATAATTTCAAGCACTTTATCAGCAATTGCACACCCAGATGGATGAGATCCATAGGTATGAAACATAACAGCTAAGCCTGGCACCTGCTCGATGGTTTCAGCGACCGCATCTGTGGAAAACACAGCGTTAATCGGTGCATATCCTGCAGCCAAGCCTTTGCCACTGATAATGAAGTCCGGTTTAGCTTTCCAATGCTCGTATCCCCAGTTAAGTCCTGTTCGACCAAATCCTGTCATAATTTCGTCGCAGATCCATAAGATGTCGTATTGATCACATAAATCCCGAATTCCTTCCCAATACCCATCGGGTGGCACCATCGCGCCACCGCTAGCACCGATTATTGGTTCTCCAAGGATCGCCGCGACTGTATCCGGACCTTCCTGATCGAGGAGTCGTTGAAAGGTATCCACATAGAATTCAGCTGGTTTATCACTTTCACAGCGGAGAGTGTATGGGGTCGGGATGGTCGGAAACACCGGCAATGTATGTTCGATTCCTTGTTTTCGAGCTTGGTGCCCGCCTATTGCCATCGTAGTATGGGTAGTTCCATGATAGGAAATATCACGTCCGACTATCTTGTACTTTTGTCTTTGTTTTTTTGCTGCAAAGTACATTTGTGCGATACGTATCGCCGATTCGATAGCTTCAGATCCGCCACTTGTAAAGTGAAATCGGTTAAACTCCGGGGGTAGCCAAGAAGACTGTAATCGCTGGACTAGAGCTTCGCGTTCGTCACAGTTCCACGGAGGGATAATGTAGTCTAGCTTAAGTACCGACTCCCGCGCGACATCAGCAACTTCGGTACGCCCATGGCCAATGTTGGACACAATTGCACCCCCAGCCCCGTCGAGAATTTCTCTGCCGTCGTCGGTGTACAAATAAACCCCTTCTCCGCGAGTAATGTGGATCGGTTTTCCGTTTTGCAGGAAGGGCCAGTTTGCCATTAAGTGCAATCCTCTGTTTAACTGATGAATGAAAAATTATGCACTTTGCATGTCGCTAAGTGTCTGTTTCAGCGTCAGTACTCAACAAATCTACGTCCCGGACCACCTGATCAAGCATAAGACGCACGGATTGACCGACTTGAACGTGTGTTCGATTGCTCTCTATGTCGTCCACGGCGCGGGAAGTGTTTCCAGTTTTTGAAAGACGTGCATAAACCTCGAGACCTTCGGTTGGCAATTGGTCAAGAGGTAGCATAGCATCCTCCACCGTTAGTAGGACGTCTAGTGGTAGGTCACCGCTCCGGACTCTTTTAACAATTAACGGTGGGTCGCTGTCGAGACTATCAACTGCTCGACCGATTATAAAAACCGTAGCATCGTCGTCCGCGGTTATCCCTGCGCCTACGGAAACTGATATTGAAACACCATCGTCTGTAGTCGTGTCGGTAAAGCTCAATGAAACATTTGGTAGCGTCCCCGGATCGAGCCAACCACTAGATACTTCCTGTAAGATGTTCGTATTCACAATTTCTTGCGAAGTACTTAATCGTGCTACGACTCGAACCCGATCTGTGTTGGATAACAGTGCGCTAGGTAGCATTGAAACCGCATCATCTAAGACAATGTTGTATTTTTCTTTTCGAACAAAAGGACGCTGTACGACAGCGACTGGTGGTTGGTTTTCCTCCGTCTGTGCAAACACAGTGAGCCACAAGTCTACACCGATCTCGCTCAGAGCCTGAAGGTCGATGGTGAGACGAATTCCATTATGGTCGTCCGCTAGTTGGTCGTTGGTTCGAATAACTAATTCCTCAAGAAGTCGAGCACGGGAAGGATCGCGGGTATTTCGAACACCACGTTCAAAGTAATTTCTAGCTTGTAAGTAGTCTTCCTCACGAAAAGCCTCAACACCGAAGAGTTGCATGATTTTGGGTTGATCGGGTATTTCAGCTAAGACTTTCTCGGCGACTCGACGAGCTTCAGGGGTCAGCGCACCATGGAACAAGATTTCAGCTTCAATTCTTTCGAGATCGGACAGGGATGACGTGGCCCCTCGTTGTTCTGCAAGTTTGTGTGTTCGTATCACTCCATCAAGATCTTTGTTGAACGAGTACGCGAAAATGAGATAATCGGAAGAGGCGACACTCCAACGTCGCGAGTTGTTTCGGCGCTCCAGACGAACAATAAGGTTCTCGAGGTTTCGCTTGCGTTGTTCCGGTTCCAAAGTGGGCAATGCTTCAAACTGTCGCGAAACTTGTTCAAGAGAGGGGGCTTGCAAATCACCCCACACGAGATACCCGAGAAAACCAAGCACACAAACTAGGATGCTCCCGGTCAATTGAAACACAAAAGAGCGAGGATGGCCGGTTGTATCAGGTACTTCATCGGAGACTTCGGTCAACAATAGGTGTCCTGCTTCGACTTTGCGCTGATCGGAGTCTTGATCGTCCCCATCAGTTACACGCTCGTTGTAAATCTCAAGGTTAGCATCCCGACGAGACCAGCGTTGAGTCTGTTGATAGTAGCGAGTATCTAGGTATAACCATCCACCGACAGCGACACCGAAAAAAACCATCGCGACCAACGTTAGAATCACGACGGCGAACTCGTAATTTCTCGAACGCGTTGCATATCACTCATGCTGAGTGTGATTGCGTTTCTTTTTTCTCGTATTCCTAGGAGGAACCAAGTCGCTAGCAGCAAGACGACGACGGGTGTACCCCATAACAACCAAGTGGCAGGCGTAAACCTGGGTTTGAAAAGTATGAAGTCGCCGTAACGCTCACGCAAATAGGTTCGTATTTCTTGATCAGTTTTCCCTTCACGTATTAGTGTAAAAACGGTGCGCCGCAAGTCTGTAGCGATGGGAGCATCGGACCCAGCTAGGTTCGTGTTCAAACACTGCGGGCATCTAAACTCTTCGATCAAACGTGAATATCGGTCACGTTCTGAGTCAGTTTCGAAGGCGAGACCGTCTATAGACTCGGATATCGCAAACGTGAAGCTAAGTAACAGAATGACCAGCACTTAGTTTTGCCCAATTTGTGTCAAGAATGGTTTAAAGTCTTCCACCCAAGTCGAACGTGAGAGGACGCCCACCTGCTTAGCGCGAATCAATCCACTAGGGTCCACCAAGAATGTCTCAGGAGCACCGTAAACTCCCAGATCAACACACAGTTCCCCTTGTTCATCAACAATGATTTTCGTGTAGGGATTACCCCTTCGTGCGAGCCAAGCTTTTGCATCGTCGTTGTTGTCCTTGTAATTGATTCCAACAACAGTTACCTCTTCGGAAGCAGCAATTTCCAAGAGAAGTCCGTGTTCTTCAACGCACGAGACACACCAAGAAGCCCAAACATTGACGAGAAAAAAGGAACCCTTGAGATCGTCATGAGAGAAGGTATTTTCGTCAAGAAGTGTCTCACTCTTGAATTGAGGAAATGGCTTGTTCAATAGTTCTGAAGGATGCAGTTGGTGCTTTTCGAGGCCGAAACCAATGGCGAGAAAAAAGATCAAAATTCCAAACACGAGGAGTGGAGTAACGAGAAGTAGGCGTGTCTTTAGTGTTGCCTGCATCGCAAGATCTACTTTGTTACTAAATCTCGTCGTGAAAGTCTTTGGTAGCGTTTATCGAGTATCGCGACGAACGCAGCTAGAGCAGAGACTACAGCTCCGATCCAAATCCAGCGCACTAATGGCTTTTCTTGTATGCGGACCCCCCAAGTAGTGTTGTCGATAGGATTTCCAAGGGAAATATATCGATCCTTCAAAATTCCGGGTGCGATCGCTGCTTCGGTCGTGGTCTGTCTTCGGACGGGATAAAACCTACGTTCGGGGAACAGTGATTGACGAACGTTGTAGTCGAACCGTGCCCGTTCGCCAACGAAATTTGCACTCTCAATCGGTTGCACACTTACCAGTTCGTAGTAGGTACCGTTCACCTCGATCGAGTCACCGATCGCGAGTCGTGCTTCCTGCGATTCAGTATAGACACTGGTCACAGCGACTCCTATCACTGCGAAAGCAAAACCGATGTGAGCTACGGACATACCAATGAAGCCTAGAGTCAAAGATTTTCGCTGGCGATAGCAAGCGACCGCATGAGTAACGATAATCCATATCGCTAGTGCTAACGCGCACGACACTCCAAGATGCAAGCCATCTGCTACTATCCAAGGCAGGAGTATGGCTAATCCGGCGGCACCTCCTAACAGCATAAGGCTGCGCTGGACAAGACGAAAAGGGGTATGTTTCCATCGTGATATTGGTGCTATTGCTAAAACGAATGACAGCACCAGCATGATGGGAACAAACAGAGCATTGAAATAGGGTCCTCCGACGGACATTTTGGCACCGCCGGAAAACCATTCGTAGCCGAGTGGATACAAAGTCCCGAGCATGATCGTAAAAACGGCAATAACCAGTAGAGCGTTGTTTATTAACAACAATAACTCGCGCGAAACACCCCAATACTGCACACCGCTGTTGAGCGAATGTGCTCGCAGTGCGTAAAGCACAAGGGAACCACCGGATATGAGAATCAGAATCGACAAGAGGATCATTCCTCGTTGTGGGTCGACCGCGAAAGCATGAACGCTAGTGAGTACTCCGCTGCGGACTAGGAACGATCCTAAGAGTACGAGTGTAAAGGTTAGCAGGGTGAGTAGGATCGTCCAGTTCTTGAACGCGCCCCGTTTTTCGGTAGCGGCAAGAGAATGAATCAATGCAGTTCCAGCAAGCCACGGCATGAAGGAAGCGTTTTCTACGGGATCCCAGAACCACCATCCACCCCAGCCAAGTTCGTAATATGCCCACCAACTACCGAGAACGATACCGATCGTCAGAAATAGCCATGCTATATTCACCCATGGGCGTACCCAACGTGCCCATGCTGAATCCAATCGTCCAGTTGCAAGTGCGGCGATCCCAAAAGCAAAAGAAACTCCAAAACCAACATATCCGATGTACAGCATCGGTGGATGAATAATTTGTCCGAAGTCTTGAAGAATCGGATTGAGATCAGCACCTTGAATCGGTACGTTAGGTACCAAGCGCTCGAACGGATTACTTGCAAACAGAAGAAACGCAAGGAACATGGTGTTCAATGCACCCATCGTCCCTAGAACGTAACCATGTAGCTGAGAGGGGATATGTCGTGCACGTATGGCGACGAGTACGGTCCACGCTGCAGTAACAAGAGTCCAGAGAAGAAATGACCCTTCGTGCGCCCCCCAAACACCGCTAACTTTGTAGTACCACGGTAAGGCTGTATTGGAATTTTCTGCCACATACAACACCGAAAAGTTGTCTTCCACGAATGCCAGAGTGAGCATTAAAAAAGACATCATCAGAACGACTGCTTGAACTTTGCAGAGTCGCACGGACATATCGACCCATGCAGTTCGATTTTGGTGCGCCCCCAATAAACCAAAAAGTGCAATACCAATTGCACTCATCAGACCCATGATTGCACTAAAGTGCCCTAGCTCAGGGATCATTGTGATCGATCATGCCTTCGAGCTCTGGTGGTACGTAATTTTCGTCATGTTTAGCAAGAACTGTCTTTGCGACAAATACGCCTTCTTTGTTTAAAACGCCTGTTACGATTGTACCTTGACCTTCCCGGAATAATGATGGCAATATACCTTCGTAGCGTACTCGAAACGTCGAGTCTTTTAAATCGGTAATGGCAAATTGAACTCCCAGTCCCGATGCGTCGTACTCGAGACTACCGAGTTTGACCATTCCACCGGCTCGAATTTTGCGCTCGATCGGAACGTCGCCACTTACGATTTTGTCGGGTAAGTAGAAATGGTTGATGTAATGCTGTAGTGCAAAGATCGAAACGAGAACGGTAGTAAGCGTGCCGACGAATAGGAATATCACAATTGATAATCGGCGTCGGCGGTGAGCTTTCACTTGAGTTCGTTATCTTCTTGGTGACGTTGTTTGAATCGAAAGAGTCGGACAAAGGGGTAACTACCCAATCCGATCAACACGACCATAGTAAGGATATATGCACTCCATACGTAAATGCCGTGTTCCCCCATTGTAAGTAGTTCCATCAGCGATTGCTCCCCTGTAGCCATCCTTGAATCCAATTCATCGTCGCATTCCTTTCGACCACTAGGTATCTCATGTTTGCGAGAATAATGCCCGCAGCCAGCGTATACACGCTAGCAATGTTGATAAAGAGCGGAATAAGGTAAACGGTCGCGATGCTGCTGCCGCCGAATAATTCAATGCTTGCTGGTTGATGCAAGGTTTCGAACCATTCAACAGAGTATGTGATGATTGGAATATTTACTGCACCCACAATTGCAAGAATACTTAGCGCGGTGGCCGCTCGCGTAGGATTTGGGATAACTCTTCTTAACACGACTAGTCCAAAGAATAAGAAAAAGAGTAGAAGTGTTGACACGATCCTTGCGTCCCACACCCACGCCGTGCCCCAAGTCGGCATACCCCAGATCATTCCCGATGCGAGTGCTAACGCGGTTAGCCAACAACCCACGGGTGCTGCTGCGGTCATATAAACATCTGCCATTTTAAGTTTCCATACGAGGTGGACGATCCCAGCAACCGCTATCGATATGTAGATCAACTTTACTAGATGCGCAATCGGGGCGTGCACGAACAAGATACGAAAGCTGTCGCCTTGATATCGCTCCGGGGGTACGAACGCTAGCCCCCATGTGAATCCTACCAAGAGTCCAATGATGCCTAAGACATACAACCACACGACCCAGGATCTGATGTCCCCGAAAAAGTGCTGTGGGGAGGTCAAACGATGTAGCCACTTAGGTACAAATTTCATGCTAACAATCTTGACTCAGTTTTAAAACTGGTCCTAAGGTCAAAGGAATCACAGTGGTTGTTCCGGTGAGTAGAGCAACACACCACAGCAATTCTGACGTATACGTTGCACTGTCAATATGTAAATGACACACACTAATTCCAAAAAGCAATATGGGGATGTACATTGGCAGGATTAAGACGGTGAGGAGTTCTCCGCCGCGTCCGAGACCTACGAGAAGCGCAGTCACTAATGCTCCGATCATGGTAATGGTAGGAGTACCAATAAGAAGCGTAACGCCGAGCATCACAGCATGCTCAATGTGCATTCCTGACAACCACCCAATTATAGGACCGAGCACAGTGATCGGAATCCCAGTTAATGTCCAGTGTACCAACAACTTCGATGCGACTATTGCGATTAACGCATCGGAGTGAAGGACGGCCACTGCGAGTGTTCCATCTGCATGATCACGCTTGAACAAGTTGTCCAAGGACAACATGCTGGTGAACAGGGTAGTTATCCATATAACGGAAACAAGTACTTTGCTATTGCCTGAAACTAGGTCGTTCAATGTGAAGGCGAATATCCCTATCACAAGTATGAAGAAGACCATTGGTATGAACGATTCCACACCGGATCGAATTTCGATCAGTAGCTCGCGACGGTACAGAAACCACAAACGCATTAGCTGTATCCAAGTTCGACTTGGTTAGCTTCAGCAAGCCGTGATTTCGAATGGGAAGCAATTACCGCACTCCCGCCGTTATTACAGTGTTCCTGAATCAATTCTCGTACAAGATTTTCACCACTAATATCTAACGACGAGAAAGGTTCGTCCAGTAGCCAAACTTTGTAGTTTCCAATCAACAAGCTAACAAAGCTGCATCGCCGTTTCTGTCCGTCGGATAGTTCTTGAATCAATTTGTTTGCGGTACTTTGCAGCTGAAATTTATCTAGTAGTTGCCGCGCGTGTTTTACATCCAACCTGATTCCACGTAGGGTACTAGTCCAACGGAGATTTTCTTTCACAGTGAGAATACTCGAGACTCCAAATTTGTGCCCGAGATATCCGATTGGATCAACGAAACGAGTAATTTTTCCATTGTCGGATTGTTGCAGCCCTGCCATAATTCGAAGGAGAGTGGACTTACCACAACCATTTGGTCCACGCAACTCGAGAGCTTCGCCAGCTGTGATCGTTATGCACAGTCCGTTAAAGAGTTCTTTAGAACCCGGCTGGCAATGCAAATCGTGTACGGTCAAATGGCGATTAGACAAGACTGCTCTGTAGTATCCTTTCAATCATCAAACAGATGCAATTCCTTTAATTGGTCAATCGGCCGGATGTCCGTCGTTTTGTCTTTCGTGTCGAAAGTAATCACTGCTTCTTTGGAATGTAAGGCTTTTAGAACCCTCTCTCTTTTTTCTTCCAACGTTCCATCCCATACACTACTGTCACGGGTAATAAATTCATCAATCACTTCGTGGCGCGCCGAACGCGATAAACGCATAAAAGGTATAACAACAACCTTAGCCATTACTTGTACTTGCAACAAATTCATTCCGCGTATTCAACAATTTCCCCGATCCAGTTCTGGGATTCTGTCCGAACGCGAACAATTGCCGGTCTCCGAGGTGCGAGAGTTTTGCATTGCGAATCGCGCGTGCGATACTTTCGACTCTACCTGGGTGGTCTCGATCCCAATCTGCAAGCATCGCTTTAATTTGTTGGCGTTGTAGTTGCTCTTGAGAACCACAAAGATTACACGGAATTATTGGGTGTTCCAGCATTCGTGAATAGCGCGATATCAGCTTTTCACGCACGTAGTAAAGAGGTCGAATGACATGATGCGCGCCATCGTCCGAAATGAGATAAGGCGGCATGGATTTCAAGACTCCACCGAAAAACATGTTGAGAAATAGCGTTTCGACAACATCGTCAAGGTGGTGCCCAAGCGCAATTTTTGTTGCATTTATCTGTTTTGCTGTACTGTATAAGATTCCACGGCGAAGGCGCGAACATATGGGGCAGTAGATCTTTCCTTTCGGCGTTACTTGGGTAACGATTGAATAGGTGTCTTCATGCACTACCTCGCATTCTATACTGTGGGCGTCGCAGTAATCTGGGATTACGTCGCGTGGGAACTCTGGTTGTTTCTGGTCCACATTCACGGCTACCAAAGAGAAGTCCACGGGAGCGTTGCGTTGCAAGGACATTAGTGTCTCGATTAAAGTATATGAATCTTTACCACCCGATAAACATACCATGATTCGATCTCCGTTCTGAATCATGGCGTAATCGGCGATAGCTTGTCCCACTAAACGACGAATTTTCTTCTTCGTTTTATTGAGAGCTAGCGTCGTACGGCCGGTTTTTTGGTGTGGTTTACACCCGGTCTGCGGCTTGTGTGCCTCTGCCAATTCTATAGTCCCATTGCTCTCTATATCGCGCAATCCTTTGGTATTGTGTCTCTTTCACGCTCACTTCGTTTCTCGCGCTGCCGGGTGAGTTCGAGTTGGTGCAGACGTTCGGTACGTCGAGCAACACTAGCTGGTGAGAGATCGTTAACACAAGAGGAACAACTGATACCGAAATTGAACCAAAAACTGTTTTTTGCTTCCGGTGTCAGTGGGTGACCACACGCTAAGCAGAGTTCGGAACTTCCTTCCTCAAGTGTTTCATTCACAGCGACCCGCTGATCGAACACAAAGCATTCACCTTCCCACAGGGACTGGTCTTGAGCCTCCTCGAGATATCCTAAGATTCCACGATCTAGTTGCACAACAGATTTGAAACCACATTTTTGCATTGACTGTGCGGCTTTTTCGCAACGGATACCGCCAGTACAGTAAATTGCGATAGTGTGTTCACGGTCAATATCTGTTTGGCGATGTAGAAAGTCTTCGAACTCACGAAAACTATTAGTGCTCGGATGAACTGAATTCTTAAATCTCCCTAGTACATGTTCATATTGATTTCGTACATCCAACACTATCGTATCGTCTAGGCAAATTAAATTTGCCCACTGAGTGGCACTTGCTCGAGGAAGTTTTGGTAAGTTGAAATCGAATTTTTTTCCGTAAGTAACGATTTCTGAACGAATTCTGACGCGCAATTTGTTAAATGGATTGGATTCAGCCTGTCCGAGCGTAACGGTAGGTCGGAGATTTGCAAAACCGTCAATGTTTTCGAGTCGAGCGATGATTGCTTTCAAAGCAGTTTCATCGGGATGGGCGAGTACCGCATTAATGCCTTCATCAGCAAGTATAACGGTACCTTTAACTCCGCGTTCAGAGCACAAGCTGTCCACAAAGTCAGCCATTTGGGTGAGCTTGTCTATAGTAGTAAAGCGATAGAAAGACGCGATGTACATCGGACGCTCAGTTTGAATTGGAGATCGGTTTACTTTTCGCCACCCCGACAGGGTGGTGATTGCGGTACCGACCCAAACCGTTTCTCCCAATCTTTGACGGTGTAAAGATGGAGCGAGAGCGCGTGGATCGGACCGGCCAATGCATCGCGCAATAGGTCATTCACCAACCGGTGGCGCTGAATGAGTCGGAGTCCTTCAAATTGCTCGCTAACCATGACAACTTTGAAATGAGTTTCCGAGCCTGCTGGTACATTGTGGTTGCTACTTTCGTTTATAACTTCCAAATGTGAGGGACTCAAGGTAGCTAGTTTCGCTTCCAATTCTTGTTGCACCGGAAATTTCATACTTTAGCGACCACAGTCGTGATGTTGTCAGTGCTGCCATGTTTATCTGCTGATTCGACTAGCATAGAAGCAAGAAAACGAAGGTTATGTGAATGTGCATCCATGACTTCCTGAATTTCTGAATGTGGTACGAAATCTGAGATGCCATCGCTGCATAGCATAAGACAATCACCCGGTTGAATCTTGGTTGTAGTTATTTCAGGCTCCACGGATGGTTGGGGACCAATGGATCGAGTAACTAGATTACGCATGGGTGCGACGCGAGCTTCTTCTACGGTCATTTCGCCACGTTCGACCTTTTCTTGTACTAAAGAGTGATCTTTGGTGATTTGTAATAACTCCTTTTGTCGAAATAAAAATCCTCGAGAGTCTCCAACGTGGCAAAATGTTGCTTGAGACTCTTCGACGATGCAGTAGACGATCGTAGTACCCATACCCGCAAAGTCAGAATAAGTTTGTCCATGTTCATAGACCATTGCGTTCGCGGAAATAACAGCTTCGATTAAGTCTTCCGGTTGTAGAGACCGACCGCTGTTGATGGCTGACAACGTGCTCGAGACTTCGTCGATTGTGATCCGTGCGGCAACATGCCCGGCACTCGTACCTCCCATACCGTCAGCGACTGCAAGAAACCCAAATTCCTCGCGGATACTGAAGACATCCTCGTTTCGACTCCGTACTCGTCCCACCCATGTCTTTCCTCTAGATTGCACGAATTTACTTGTCCATGTAGGTGTTTAATGTGTAATGATATTGTGTGCTTTCGTCATGCCGCTTGCCGAGGGCTAAATCGCATTAGCATTCCATTGAGGAAGGTACAAATCGTTCGGACAATCTCCTGAAGGCCTATCCGATGTGTACACTTTATGGGATATCAAACCAATCGAATGGGTGCAATTTTATGTTGACGGTGTTATCACCATCGAAAATTTTAGATTTCAATACGACATTGACGACGCGCAAACACTCGGTTCCGAAATTTCACGAACGCACGACGGAACTTATTGATAGATTACAACAGCTCAATGTAAAAAACCTCTCGGAACTGATGAACATTAGTGACGATCTAGCCCAATTAAATTATGAACGCTATCAAAATTGGGGTACCCTAAATGGTAACGGTCGACCAGCGATCCTGTCCTTCAGAGGCGATGTGTACTTGGGGCTAGGCGCAGATAGTTTTGGAGAACGTGACTTCACTGCTGCACAAAGACGGCTGAGAATATTGTCAGGCTTGTACGGGATACTGCGCCCACTGGACGCAATACAACCATACCGATTAGAGATGGGAACCACTCTTCCAAATAATCGAGGTAGCGATCTTTACGCATATTGGAACGACGAGATCGCGTCCGTCTTGAATGCAGAACTCTCCAATCACCGGTCACCTGTACTCGTCAACGCGGCTTCCAACGAATACATGAACGATGCACTCGTTCGGAAGATAAACTATCGGGTGCTACATTGCAAGTTTTTGGAACGGTACCGTGATGATTATCGATTCATGAGTTATTTTGGAAAGCGTGCTCGGGGTCTCCTCGCTCGGTTCGTCGTGATGAACCGATTGGACAATCCCGCGCGGTTGCGGGACTTTAACGCTGAAGGCTATTATTACTCTCGGGAACGATCAACATCCAATGCTCTGGTCTTTCTTCGCGATCGTCGTCCCTGAACACTGCGGGATTATTTCATATGAACCATCGAAATAGCGAACAAGTAGCCATCGAAGCGGCTGTTTTTCGCAAGTTAGTATCCCACTTACAAAATCGTAGCGACGTGCAAAACATTGAACTTATGAATTTAGCTGGTTTTTGTCGTAATTGCCTTTCGAAGTGGTATGTTGCTGCGAGTAAGGAAGTTGGATGTTCTGTCGAATACGAAGAAGCAAGAGAGCTTGTTTATGGAATGACTTATCAGGCCTGGAAGACTAAATTTCAGACTGATGCAAGTTCAGAGCAATTAGAGAAATTTCGAACGGAAAACTCCAGAGAGTAAGTCTGTTCGGATCACTAGCGAAGATGACGACTAGAATTTTGAGCCGCTTCTTCCGGTGTCATCGCACGACTGATTGAAGGAATTATGGACGAAAAACAACTCAAAAAGCAGGAAAATCTTGAGCAAAAAGTTACTTTGAAGAGTCGAATAAAGAACATAAACTGGAGCGGTGCTTTGTTAAATTTTTGGCGCGAATGGCGGGGATTTTTTGTATTTATAGCATTGATGTTGTTGTTTCGTTCAGCGATTGCGGATTGGAATCATGTTCCCTCAGGGAGTATGAATCCCGGGATCATCGCAGGAGACCGAGTTGTAGTCGATAAGATTGCTTATGATGTTCGTTGGCCCTTTACTTTAAACCGAATCACGAGATGGTCTGATCCAAAACGTGGTGACATTGTGACCTTTCCAAGTCCGGAGAACCAGAGAACTCTACTCATCAAGCGAGTGATTGGAATTGGTGGTGATAAAATCGAATTACATGACAATCGACTTTACATTAACGACGTTCCAGCCCGTTACACCGTCTTAGACGATACGGAAATTGAAAGGTTGCATTTGCGATCGAGTGAACGAGTAGTTTACGTCCGAGAAGAAATATTGGATCATAGTCGAGTGATACAGTGGCACAGAGGTCGCCGGTCTCAACTCGCGGACTTTGGTCCATTCACACTCTCCGAAGGCGAGTACTTTATGATGGGTGACAATCGAGATGACAGTAAAGATTCCCGATCAATCGGCGCAATTGAACGCGACCGAGTCATCGGGCGCGCGCATACAATATCGTTTTCGTTCAATGTCGATAGATTTTGGTTACCACGCTTACGACGGTTCTTCATCTATCTTGAGTAACGAAAGTGTGACCCCACTCATCTCTATTTATGTGTAGTTATTTCGGCAAACCACCATTACCAACAGGTCGGGATTGACATAAAATCAAACTATCCCGAGTTGCCAAAGATTTAAGGAATCGATATGGATAAAAGAATTTTCGCGTCGCTTAGTTGTGTGCCAATTATTCTCTTCGGCATCACGGGGGCGCAGACACAGAGTAACTCTGAATCTGACGCAGATTTAGTCGGGCCGATAGATATACACACAATGCCTGACCCGCTGCGACCTTTAGCACCTCATAAAAAGCTCACTACCCAAATAGTGGACGAAGTCAAACTCAACCATTTTTCTCGACAGAAACCACTCAACGACGAAGTGTCTGAAATTTTGTTCGAGCGGTACATAAATGCACTCGATGAACGCAAGTACTTTTTCCTGCAGTCTGATATCACAGAATTTGAACAGTACACAAAGTTGTTTGATGATTATTTGAAGAACGGAAGACTGGATGTTGCTTTTGACATTTTCAACCGCGTTCAAGAACGACAGTTTGTTCGCTTCAATTGGGTTCTGGACCGATTGAAGAAAGGAATCGATTCCTTTGATTTGGAGACGGATGAAACGTTGAGATTGGATCGTGAAGAAAACGCCACTTGGTTAACCAGCGAGTCCGAAGGAAATACGTTGTGGGAAAAGATTTTGGTCAATGAAATTATTGACTCAATGTTGCGCGACCCGCAAAAAGATCCGATTGATACGTTGACTAAACGCTATACACAAAGACTCAATAGAGAAGTACAGACCAATCCAGAAGATGCATACTCAATGTACGTGAATTCGTTCTCGACTTATTACGACCCACATACAGAATACTTTAACATACGAGACACAGAAAACTTCGACATTCAAATGTCATTATCTTTGCACGGGATCGGTGCTCAATTACAACAAGGTGAGGACGATCACTATATTCGTGTAATGGAGTTAATCAAAGGATGCGCGGCGGAGAAACACGGTGGTGTTGAAGAGGGAGATCGTATTATTGGTGTTGGTCAACGCGCGGATGCTCCAATTATGGATGTACAAGGTATGCGCCTCGACGAAGTTGTTGTACAGATTCGAGGTCCGAAGGGTACATCAGTATTTTTGGAACTCTTGAGTTCGGAAGAAACACAGAGTGTCCGAAAATTAGTTGAAATCGTGCGGGATGAGTGTAAGCTGGAATCGAGTGCTGCGCAAAAGAGCATTGTCGATCTCGGCCCCGACCCGGTTACGGGTGAAAGTCGGAAAATCGGAGTCATAGACTTACCGTCGATGTATGTCGATTTCGATGCCCAAGGGCGAAGGGATTCAAACTATCGTAGTGCTACTAGAGATGTTGAACGGCTTATCGAAGAGCTGAAAGAAGAAGGCGTGGTTGGATTGATCGTCGATTTGCGAAACAACGGCGGTGGTTCTCTTATCGAAGCCAATTCACTTACAGGGTTATTTATTACTATTGGCACTACTGTGCAAGTAAAAAATGCACGCGGTCAAGTCGAAAGATTGCAAGACAGAGATAGAAAAGTTGCATGGTCAGGGCCTCTTGCGGTACTAGTGAACCGTCGCTCGGCGTCCGCATCTGAAATATTCGCAGGCGCGATCCAAGATTACGGCCGTGGCATTATCCTAGGAAATCGCACGTTTGGTAAAGGTACAGTCCAACAACTAACACCATTGTCACATGGCAAATTGAAAATTACTCGGTCAAAGTTTTATCGTGTATCGGGACAGAGTACTCAAGAGAAAGGTGTAATTCCGGACATCGAGTTTCCAGAACTTATTGATCCGCGAAATGTGGGTGAAAGTAACTACGATGAAGCACTACCTTACGACATGATTGGTGGGCCGGCGAGAGAGCCTAATCCATTAATTAGTTCCTTACTTCCACGGTTGTCCAAGTTACATGACGAACGGATCGTAGAAAACCCGGACTTTCTCTACTTCGATGCGGTTGAGAAACGAATCAAACGAGATCGAGACAGAGATGAACTATCACTGAATCTTGAACAGCGAGAACTGGAACGCAAAGAGTTTATCGATTGGCGTTTAGACGTCCACAATGCTCGATTCGTCGGGAAAGGAATCGACCCCGTAGAGACACTTGATGAGTTAAACAAAACTCTAAAAGCAATCGAAGAAGAAGAAGAGGAAAATAACATACCTGACGCGTTGTTGATCGAATCAGCAAATATCGTAAACGATTTGCTAGACTTATCGGAAGAAGTTGCCGCTTCCCCGGAAGCTGAAACCACAGGTATTTAGCTCGGACGTCGATTCCACTCAATGATTGTCCTCGCGAAGGGCAATCGTTGGATATCCGGTACTCTGGCATCGCCTTTTGGGTAACCGACGACGAGTAAGAGAAAAGGTTTTTCTCTTGCGGGTCGATCTAGAATCTCGTTGAGAAAACCCATAGGGCTGGGAGTGTGTGTCAAGGTAGCGAGCCCTGCATGATGCAAGGCGGCAATGAGGAACCCACAAGCAAGTCCAACCGACTCAGGCATATAGTAGTTCTTAATTCGTTTACCGTGATCATCGATTCCAAACCGTTCTAAGAACACAGTAATCAACACGGGAGCTTCCGTCAGAAAAGGTTTGTTTTCGTCAGTACCAAGAGGTGCTAGTGCTTCCAACCACTCGGCGGTGGCTCGGTGTTCGTAGAACTCACGCTCCTCAGCCTCAGCGCCCTCGCGAATTTTTTGTTTGGTTTCCTGATCACGAACTACAACGAATCTCCAAGGCTGTCGATTTGCACCACTTGGGGCAGTGGCTGCTGTTTTGAGGGCATTTTCGATCACTTCGTCGGGCACGTTTCGAGTTTCAAAGTCTCGAACCGTTCGGCGACTTGAAAGTTCGAGTAACAGTTCGCGCGATCTTTTGATCATCTCACGCTCTTCATACTTTTGAAAGTTTAACTTCCGAGTTTTAAATATCCCGTAATCGCGCATATCAACCTCATAACGACATCGTATTTCCTAAATGAATCTTCGAGCGGTTTCTTCGCACCCCAACTAACACTACACCACTTGGAGCTGAGCACGCCTTACGGGAGTTTCTTTTATCACTTGCAGCCTAACACACTTTACTATTGTCTCTGCACGGCACTCGGCGATCGTTCGTACCGGGTGATTGATGTTACTTGGACATTCATCGTCAGGGATTGTAGACGTTTAGCGACCTACTAACTGAACTTTTCGGTTGTTTGCTAACGTGTGTCAACCAGTTAGCGATGTACGGATTTTCACTTCAATGTTTAGTAAACGTTTAGCAGAGGTGTTGTCCCCAGGTTCGTACCTTAGGTCGTTATCCTGCGTCATAAAAAGCTACAACGAGCGTCATTGACGGTGAACAGACCTTCATAATCTGAATGCACCAGCGTACTTCATACCAAAGCCCGTTTAGCCAGAGCTAATTACACCGTTGAATTTACCGATTCGCCTTTTTGATTCGATGAACAGGACAGCGAGAGCTTCAGTTGTTCACCACAAGGAATCAACCCCTATTTATAGCGACAATAGAAGAGTTGCGATTGACACTGTCAATGTCGATAGTTCAGTGAAATCTTGACTCGGCGTCCTTTCGGATTATGTGTCATTCCGTCATATGCGAATTCGACGTTAGCGAATGGTGGATCCACGTCAGTTAAGTTTAGGATCGAAAACACGACATTTACTCCCAGTTTATTAAGTAGCCATTGCGCGGTGAAATCTAGAGTAGTAAAGCCATCAATGTCGAAACTGCTTACGGGTACTCCACCATAACCGTCGTGTGAAGCATCGTCCGAATAAGCAGCAATGTGATTGAGGTACGTCGTAATACTTTTATTGTCCCAAGAGTACGAGAGAAAAACTTGGGATTTCCACTGTGGTATGGGTACCAACAACGGATTACCGAAATTCAACTTACCGGCTGCATCAACACTGTCGCTTATGATTTCTCCGGCTAATTGAAGAGCTTTCAGGTCATAATTCAATGTGTAGGTACCATTAAACCCGGCTTGCACGAGCCCGACCGGAGATGGCACCGCGGCGTTGATATGCCAATCAATACCAGAAGTTTCGACTCCGGGCCAATTGACAAGCGGTACTTCAACTCTAGTGATGGACCGAGCATCGCAAGGATCACTCAACGTATCCGATCGACCACTCGCACAGTAAATAAATTGCTGAACATGACTCCTCGTGGTAGGGTCTGCATAGAGCTCGTCTACAGAGTCGTGGGGAATACTACCAATCACATCTTGGAAGTCATATGACCAATAATCGAGAGTTAAATCGATACCATCTCGTAGGGTCGTTATGAGTCCTATGTTGAATGTGTTCGCGCGTTCGGGATCCAGCGATTCATCACCGTAAAGATCAACTGGTATCCATGCCCCTACTTGGCTGATTAATTGCGTGACTGTTAGCGGCACACCTTCCAGTAAATCGTCAACGGAGGGAGTACGAAAAGTCGTTTGTAAGGACGTACGAAAAGTTAACTGGTCACTCACTTTCCAACGTAGGGCAATCTTTGGATCCAGACTACTAGCTTCTGCATATTGCTCGAAGTTTAGTGCAACTTGTACATCTAATTGGTCGCTCATAATGTACAGGAGCTCCCCAAATATACGATGCACTTGTTGCTCACTGTCGTATGGGTTGTACGCATTTATAAAAGTGAATGCACCAAAATTGCCCGTTAGACAATTTTGGTCGTTTAACACTGGACATGGATTTAAAGCCAAATTGCCGTGTTCGTTGGGTGCGCCTTCAGCGGTAAATGCTCGGAACTGATATCCCGTCGCATAACTAAGTGTATCGGAAATCAAATCACCACTGAGCGTAGCCTCTAACACCAAAAGCGAAGTACTACTGTCAATGTCTGAAACACTGTTCATCCAATCGATGAGTTCCGGAGAGTTGGCTTGCGCGGGATCATAAACCGGGTTTAAGTCATCGTAATAGTCAGCTCCAGGCAAGGCAGAGTGAGGCATAGCACTACTGAATGGGTTTACGTAGAGACAACCGTCGGTGCCCGGATTCTTGTCCGTAGCAGCAACCCTCATCCCAGGTCCTAACGTGGAGTCAGCGACAACACCGACACCACAGTTCGGACCGCCATAACCACGAAAAGCTAAGAACAATCGTTCGGTAAGAATAGCGGGAATAGGTACATTACTCTGTGCCCCTGACAGAGCAAAGGACAACTCATAGAAAGTAGTTTTATCCGCAAGCCCCGTAAAGACACCTTCTATAGCACCTGCAAATCGCCATGTCATCGACTTTCTTTCAGCGAATCTCGGTTCATATCCATTTCCAAACGGTCGCCCCCGATAGTACCAGTTATCGTCGCTTTGACATTCTTGTCGAAATTCAGCACTGTAATCTTCATCGGCACAGAAAGCTACGCGATTGGGGTGATCGGGAGAGATTTCTAGCACTCCACGATGGAGTAGTGGGAATGGAGGATGGGACGGTTGAGTCTGCCATTGTGGCATTACGGACTGTGCCCAAAGAGCTTCCAAATGATAGTTGGCATTTTCATTGACATCTCCATTCATTTCCACGAAGACTTTGGTAAACTGAATTTCTTCAATTAAATTATCGAATGGTTGATAATTGAAAATGCAATAGTAAGGATCGACTGCCGGATGCTCTGGATACCCGTTAAGTTCGTTGCAGTAGGGATCTGTTTTACCACTCCACTGCGCTTCTCTAAGAGCTGTAATCACATCTGCACGTGGTGTGGTTGCAGTATCAATTCCCGTAGGAAACCAGAAGTACCCTGGACTTCCGACACTCGACCAAGCTGCGCGCCATGGGTCAACTAGTGGGCGTAACGCCCAGTCTCTATCCTCTGCCTCCAATTCGGCACGTCGTTCGTGTTCGAACGAGATGGTAAAGGTTCCCAAGTCTCCTATCGTGTTCCCGTAAATTGCGTTCAAAGTTACATCGTGTGCGCTGTCGAAACTATCCAAGGAGATTGACGTTTCTAGTCCTCTGAAATATTTCCGAGTAACCAAATTTGCGATTCCCCCGATGGCATCTGATCCATAAATCGCACTAGCACCTTCTTTAAGAATTTCGACGCGTTGAATTGCGACGCTCGGAAGCACACTTAGGTCCACAAAACGCCCACCAACGAGTCGTGCCGGCAGGTACGTTTGGCGTTTTCCATTGAACAGAACGAGAGTTCGAGAAGCACCGAGACCTCGAAGGTTTACGTTTGAAACTGACTCTGGAACCGCGCCGGGTAAGCTTGAGTTGTACCACCCCGATCTCTCACCCGTTACACCGTTGCTGGCACTTAGATTTTTCATTAGGTCCACGACAAGGGGAGAACCTTGATTTTCTAAAGTGATGCGGTCAATTACTGTAACGGCGTTGGAAGCGTCAATGGGAGTACCTCGAATCGCCGACCCGACTACTACTACTTCTTCTAATTCTTCTGTGTCGGAGGTCTGCGCGGTGATTGGTGCTCCGATAACAAGACTCCCGCCAACTAGGATCAAATAGATCGAATGTTGACAACCTCGACCTATATCAGCGATGAGATTCAACATAGTTTAAGTGCTCACGTTTGTTGTGGAAATCTTATTTTAGCAAGTTTCTTTGCTCGACTTACTCGCTCCTAGACTAGTGGTAAAGAACCTAAGGAAGTGCTGGTCTCGAGTGTTTTTTGCGTTTACTCCCATTAGCTTGACAAGAACTCATACGTCACCTTTGGGTACGAGAACTACGGTAGTTGCTTACTAGCTTTCAATCACCTCGAAATGTGGTGCACGTCTTTGAATCGTTTGATGTAATGACTCTTGAAACTGGCGAAGTGGGAGCGTCATCTGTTCGCGTATTCCATAGCGCCGAAGGGTCACCGTTTGGTCTTGTTCTTCTTGACTTCCGACGATGAGGATGTTTGGAATCTTATTAACGGTTGCTGCTCTGATTTTCTTCGATACCGTATCGGATTCCTCTGCGAGCTCCGCACGAATGAACCGAGCACGTAAAGCCGAGACGATTTTGCGACCGTAATCATGGAATTGATCAGACACGGTGACTACCTTTACCTGAACGGGAGACAGCCAAGTTGGGAAAGCACCGCCGTAGTGTTCAATAAGATACGCGACAATCCGTTCATGGGTGGACAGAGGTGCTCTATGTATGCAATAGGGAATGTGGTCAAGCCCGTCGCTACCGACGTAGGATAGGCCCAGTCGTGCCGGTACTGCGAAGTCGAGTTGAACAGTACTTACAGACTCGTCTCGCCCAGTCACTGTTGGAAATTGGACATCGATTTTTGGACCGTAAAACGCGGCTTCGCCAATGCCGATCACGAAATCCACATCCATTTCATTCAACAAATCTTCGATGATTGCTTCTGACTTCGTCCAAGCAACAGGATTGTCGACATACTTTTGTTTTCGTTTAGGATCCTCCGGATTCGACTTCGATAGACGTAGGTAGTAGGACTCCAAGCCAAGGATACGGTAGGCTTCCGCATAAAGTTCCATTACGTTTCGAAACTCATTTTTAATCTGCTCTTCAGAGCAATAAATGTGTGCGTCGTTCATGCACATACCTCGCACTCGGACTAGGCCGCCAACCGCGCCAGATTCTTCTAGCCGATAGACATGGCCGTATTCGGCTAAGCGTAGTGGTAAATCACGGTAACTACGTGGCTCGGCATCGAAAATTTTGTGATGGTGGGGACAGTTCATCGGCTTGAGTACGTATGCTTCCTTAATGTTCTCCCCATGATCGGTCTGTTCTACAAGTTCCATGGGCGGGTACATGTCTTCGGCATAGTAGGGAAGGTGCCCCGACCGAAAAAACAGTTCTTGTTTCGCAATGTGTGGGGTCGATACACGTCGGTACCCGGCTTGAAATTCAAGCTCGAATGCTAGTTTTTCAAGTTCATCACGAATAATTGTCCCGTTCGGAAGCCACAAGGGTAGTCCGCGACCAATGTCGTTATCTATTGCATATATACCTAGTTGTTTACCTAGTTTTTTGTGGTCTCGTTCTTGGGCAAGTTCGTATGCTTGAACATGGCTGTCTAACTCTTCTTTACTAAGAAACGCCCACGCATAAATTCGAGTAAGCATCTTGTTGTCTGAATCGCCGCGCCAATACGCTCCGGCGACACTTCTCAACTTGAATGAATCTCGAGGTATTTCTTTGGTGGTGTCGACATGAGGACCTTCACACATGTCGACAAATGAACCGTTTCGATAAAACGACAGTGAATCTAAGTCATGTTTATCACAAAGTTCTTGAGCATATTCCTGTTTATACGGCTCGCCCATCTCGGCCAACCGGGCAAACGCATCGTCCTTGGGGAGATCCTCTAGATAAAAACGTTGTCCGCTTTTAAGGATTTTTTTCATGATCCGTTCGATCTCTGGAAAGTCAGCATCGGTAACTGGCTCACTGAGCGCGAAGTCGTAGTAAAAACCATCTTTTATCGGCGGTCCGAATCCAAGTGTAGAACCTGGTCGTAGTTGAAGTACCGCTTGCGCGAGCACATGTGCTAGGCTATGACGAACTCGATAAAGTTGTTCGTCGTCGGATTGAAACTCACCTTGATGTTCGTAGGACACGCGATGAAACTCTATTAGGTTAAAGCTTGCTTAATTATCGCGAAGCAGGTTGTTAAGTACGTACTGCAGAATCCCGCCCGCACGAAAGTACTCAATTTCATTAGGTGTGTCAATACGGGCGCAAATACCGACCGTCTCTTTACTTCCATCTGCATACGAGATGGTCAAGTACAGCTCTTGCTTAGGTTTCAGAGTGTCTGTTCCCTTCGGAAACCGAAGACTCAGCTGCTCTCTGCCGGTGAGATTTAACGTTTTTCTGGAAACACCTTTCGGAAATTCCAACGGTAGTACGCCCATACCAACCAAATTTGATCGATGGATACGCTCAAACGACTCTGCTATGACAGCGACAATACCAATTAGTTTCGTACCTTTTGCAGCCCAGTCTCGGCTCGATCCGGTACCGTATTCTTTTCCTGCAACGACCACTAGCGGTGTGTTGGACTTCGCATATCTTTGAGACGCTTCATATATTGACACTTGTTCGGCCGATGGGATATGCAAGGTATAACCACCTTCGGTCCCTGGGGCCATTTCATTGCGAATTCTTATGTTTGCAAACGTCCCGCGCATCATGACTTCGTGATTGCCTCTTCTCGAACCATAGGAATTGAAGTCCTGGACTGCAACATCGTGCTGTTGCAGATACTCTCCAGCGGGACTTGTAGCTTGAATAGCACCAGCAGGTGAGATGTGATCGGTTGTGATCGAATCACCCAGTACGGCGAGAATGTTTGCGTTATCAAATTCGACTGTGTATTCCGAACTTTGGTTGGATGAAAAGAACGGCGGCTGTTTCACGTATGTGGAATCTTCCCAATCGTAGGTGGCAGTACTAGCAGCTTTCATGGACCGCCATTCCGGGGGACCGGTGAATACATCGGCATACTGCCGCGCGAACATCTCAGCAGACACTTTCTGCAGCTGAACCTGCAACTCCGTTGGTGTGGGCCAGAGATCCCGTAGATAAACATCTTTGCCAGAATCATCCTGTCCGATGGGCATCGTACTAAAGTTGATCTTTGTTGTTCCGGCAAGAGCGAAAGCCACGACTAACGGAGGTGATGCTAGCCAGTTAGTCTTGACTTCCTGATGAATTCTACCCTCAAAGTTTCTGTTACCCGAGAGGACGGCGGCGACAACGAGATCCCCTTTTGAAACGGCGGTGGAAATCGACTCGGGAAGTGGACCAGAATTACCAATGCACGTAGTGCATCCGTACCCCACTAAGTTGAATCCGATTTGATTGAGGGCTTGTTGTAAGTTGGTATGTTCTAGGTATTCCGATACTACTTTTGATCCGGGTGCGAGTGAAGTCTTAACCCAAGGCTTTACCGAGAGTCCGAGTTCTAATGCTTTCTTTGCGATCAATCCTGCTGCGAGCATGACCGCAGGGTTGGACGTATTTGTACAAGAAGTAATAGCCGCAATTACTACATCGCCGTGAGTAAGTGAGTAGTCTTCACCCGTAATAGCGGTGCTTTGATCAAGATCTTGTTCTCCGACGCCGTACTGGGCTGCAGCTAGCGTAAATGCGGAGCGTATACGATCAAGAGGGACTCGATCTTGAGGTCGTTTTGGTCCGGCAACGGATGGTTCGATCTTCGTAATGTCGAGTTCGATCACGTCTGAAAAGTGCGGAGGTGCTTCATCGTCACGCCACATTCCTTGTTGTTTTGCATACGCTTCCACGAGTGCTACGTTACTCTCTGACCGAGAACTCAGCCGCAGATAGGCTAGAGTTTCCGCGTCGATGGGAAAGATTCCACATGTTGCGCCATATTCGGGAGCCATATTAGCAATGGTTGCACGGTCAGCTAACGACAAGCTTTCTAAACCCGAACCATAAAACTCAACAAAGCAACCGACCACACCGTGTTTCCGTAGTCGTTCTACTATTACTAACACAAGGTCGGTCGCCGTTACACCATCACGTAGCGTGCCGGTCAGATGCACACCAATCACTCGTGGGATTAGCATGGAGATCGGTTGGCCTAACATCGCAGCTTCTGCTTCGATACCCCCGACACCCCATCCTAGGACTCCCAGTGCATTGATCATCGTGGTATGGCTATCAGTCCCAACTACCGTATCGGGATACGCATACATTCCCGTTGATGCCCCATGTGTCCATACCACGCGAGCTAGGTACTCAAGATTGACTTGATGACAGATTCCGGTTCCAGGAGGAACGACTCTAAAGTTGGAAAACGCGTTTTGTCCCCATTTCAAAAATCGATACCGTTCCGAGTTCCTCGCAATCTCGAGTGCGACATTCGCATCGAATGCATCATTCGAACCAAAATGATCCACCATCACGGAATGATCGATAACTAGGTCGACCGGTGTAAGTGGATTGATGATTTGTGGATCCTTGCCTGCGCGGACGACCGCATCTCGCATCGAAGCCAAATCTGCTACTGCGGGTACTCCAGTGAAATCTTGCATGAGAACCCGGGCAGGACGGTACGCTATTTCTTGATCTTGTGGATGTTTTTTATTCCAATTCGCGACGTGCTGGATATCTTCGGCTGAGACGGTCGTGCCGTCCTCATAACGGAGAAGATTTTCTAATAGTACTTTCAGCGAAACCGGAAGTCGTGAAACATCTCCAGCACCGTGCTCGCTTGCGCGGTTGAGGTCGTAGTAGATGTACTCTTCGTGGTGTACGCGAAGTTTACTCTGGCTTTTAAAACTGTTGTTATCCACAGTGCTGATACTTTAAAAAGCGTGAAGAGCGTGCAATATTTAGCATGAAGTGCGGACGAATATTCTATGAAAACGGAGGATTCTCTCTCTAATTTACACCCGTCCACATAAGCTTGACGATTGAATTGTTGAGCTACAACTGGTGTCTAGTCTACACCTACTGCCGCTCCCTCGTTTCTCGGATCAGACACGCCGATTACGTTTGTTTTCGTTGCTAACGCAGAATTCGCATCACCTATGGAGGTGCGTGTCGCGATTTTATGCCCGAGCTTGGTGAGTTCATCAAGCACCTCTTTGTCGAAGCCATCTTGTTCAACGGTAATTTGATCGGGTAGCCATTGATGATGGAATCTTGGACTACTAACTGCTTCGTTTAGAGACATCTCATGGTCGACCAGATTCACAATAATCTGAAGAACTGTGGTGATGATCGTAGAGCCGCCAGGGGATCCTGTTACTAGGATGCGGCCATCGGTATGTACGAGGATTGTCGGCGTCATCGAACTTAGCATGCGTTTGTTCGGCTCGATCGCATTTGCTTCGCCGCCGACTAAGCCAAATTGATTCGGAACCCCAGGCTTCGCGGAAAAGTCATCCATCTCGTTATTTAATAAGAAACCCGCCCCTTGGACAACGTACCCGTTACCATAACCGGAGTTGAGAGTTGTCGTAAGTGCTACGGCGTTGCCTTCGGAATCTATAGCGGACAGGTGCGTCGTTTCCTCACTTTCTAATGGAATCTGTCCCGCGGTGATTTTCTCGGAAGGTGTGGCGTGGTCATTGTCAAAGTTCTCAAGTCTGGACATCGAATATTTCTTGCTAATCAAAGTTGCTATTGGGACAGGGAAAAAGTCAGAGTCACCGAGAAACTCTGCTCGATCTGCGTATGCGCGGCGTTCTACTTCAGCCATGATATGTAGTGTCGGCGTGGTTCCGAACCCGCTCGCTCGCAAGTCATAAGACTCCAGCATGTTGAGCATCTGTAGGAGGATAACCCCGCCGGATGAAGGTGGAGGCATGGAGATTAAGTCATGCTCACGATAGGTTCCAACGATGGGGTCTCGCCAACGTGGTTCATATTCCTTGAGATCTTGGAGCGAAATTAAACCATTGCCTCGAGCCATTTCTGCGACGATCAATTCAGCGGTCGGACCTTGATAAAACCCATTACGGCCTTCTTTGGAAATGCGTTGCAGGGTTTTCGCTAAATCTCTTTGGACAAAGCGAGCACCAGCTTCAAGAACTTCCCCTTCTTCATCTAAGAACTTGTTACGTGATCCCTCGGAGCGCAACCAAACACTTTGTCGTCCGGCAATTTGTCGCGCGATGTCTGCAGGAAGTTCGAAGCCTTCTTCTGCTAATCGAATAGCTTCGGCGAGCACTTCCTGCCGTGAGAGTTTTCCGAATCGCCTGTGTGCCTCCAATAGACCCGCTACTGATCCTGGTACGCCACTTGCCATTCGACTTCGTAGAGCGACATTCGGGTCATAATTTCCATTCTCATCTAAGAACATGTCCCGCGTTGAGGCAGCGGGTGCCATCTCTCGAAAATCTAATGCCCATGTAGCTCCGTCATGTTGTCGGAAGACGAGGAAACCACCACCACCTAAGTTTCCTGCTGCGGGATACGTCACTGCAAGTGCGAAAGCTGATGCAACGATCGCATCGATCGCATTTCCACCTTGTTTCATAGCTTCGGTCCCCGCTTTTGATGCTAATTCGGAGCGGGTTGAAACAACCCCTTTTTTGGCCTGCACTTCATTTGCGCTAGGACAACACACGTGGAAGAACAGCACAAACAAAATCGAACAGAATCGAATAATTTTCTTACTGGAAAAATGGTTTTCGGTGTTAGAAATATTCATGAAGCGATGTTCCTAGTTGCGATAAACAAGTAAGTGTTCTGATGCATCATACTCACCTGTAATAAATGAATTCTGCAAAAATTCCCGCTACGCTCCCGACGACCAATTCGTCATTATTGATGATTTCACCAAATTCCTCATTAGTGTCGCCGAAGGGTAATCGGATGCCAAAGTTTAGATTGGCATGGTCTGTAGGCGCAAATGAAAGGTAAGTCTGCAATAGCGAGCTCTTATCGTTCGTGTTGGTAAGAACGGTGAATGTTTGATTCCACAATGGGTGCCAGGAGACATTCGCTCCGAATGCGAGGAGACTTTTGCCCAATGAGAAAAGATCGCCGCGATTCAGTCGTCGGGTGTGTTCTTTGGATAAGGCACTATATCCTGGGCTTAGGTCTCGAACGCCAATACCGTTATAGAAGAACTCTCCAAAAATGTAAATTGGGCTTTGCATGACACTGAAGGTGTAGTCCAAGTTCATTACTCCCGACATATGGCAATCAGCCTGATGCAAGCAGCTCTGGACAATATCGGCGCGCAAGATTAGGTCTGCGATGGGTAGTGCCGTAGAGAATCCGAAAATTTCATCGCCATAGTGCTTAGCACCCACAAGCTCAAGTTCTGCACTCCCGAGCGGTGCGAAGTACTTTACTGCAAACGTAGTGTTGAGTTCACTGACTTCACGTATCTGCTTCCTAGCAGTTGTGAGTACTTGTAGTTCAGAACCAGAGTTGAATGCATATTCAATGAGCAGAGAGTCATTGCCCCGTTTGAAATCTCTATCGACGAGAGTGGGAGCGAATGCGTTAAGCACATCAAGAGGATGGAACACTAGACCTCGGCCCCATGAATTGGGAAATCTCCCCAAGGATGCTCGAAACGAGTCATTTTTGTACGTGAGTTGTGCTCGGTCGATTAGTGCGCTCATAGAGTGGTGCGTACCCTCAGTCAGAGTCCAAGACGCTCGATCTTGACTTTGGAATTGTGGTACTGAATGTAGCCAAGAGTTTCGCTCTTGTTCAGGTGTGTAGTTGAGCTCAGAGACAAGTTGCAAATCGGCTGCCCAATTTTCGTTTGAGGTAGACCACAGAAAGCGGAGATTTAGTAAGCCAAGAGTATCGGTGTCTACGTCGTCCTGATTCGGCGTCTGTCTCGACGATTCCGACGTTTCAGTACTAAATTTCACTCGAAAATTACTCTCGCCGTAGATGCTAAGAGCTATGAGCAACGGGATAGCGAATATCCCAGTCAGGCGACATCTCATGAATTAGGTGTGTCCTGAACGATTCGACCGTCCTCCAAGTGGATACTTCGGTGGGTGTAGCCCATCACTAAGGGGTCATGAGTCGCAGTTACAATGGTAATACCTTGGTCTCTATTAATTTGTTGCAATAACTCGCACAATTCCCGTGTGGAATTCGAATCAAGATTTGCACTCGGTTCATCCGCAAACAACAGAGCTGGCTCACCGACCAATGCTCGAGCGATTGCGACCCGCTGTTGTTGGCCACCGGAGAGTTCGGTGGACAGACGGTCTGCAACATCTGCTAAGCCGAGCGCATCAAGTACTGCTGCGGTTCGTAACTGTCGTTCGCGACGCGCGAACCCTAGTAATTGGAGAATGAATTGGACATTTTCAGCAGCGGTAAGAACAGGTAGGAGATTGAATGCTTGGAACACAAACCCGTATTTCTGCAAACGCAACTCTGAAAGTTCTGCGCGATTCATTTCACTCAAACTATTCCCTTCCAGAAAAACTTCACCACGGGTTGGTTGATCCAATGCACCCATCATGTGTAAGAGGGTTGATTTACCGCATCCCGATGGTCCGACGATGCTGACAAATTCTCCCCCTTTTAGACTGAAAGAAACATCGGTCAGCGCGTGAACTTGCGTCGCACCTTTACCGTAAACACGAGACACATTGATTAGTTTGAGAATTTCAGCTGGCACGTCTTCTAGTCTCGCAGAGCGACCAGAGGGCCTAAACGCACCGCGCGTATGGCAGGATATAAACTAGCTAATAGTGCTAAGAGAATTGTCGCGACTATTACGATCATAATGTCCTGCCAAACCACTGCAGGTCTCATTTTGGGTGCTAAGTTTAGCATTTCCACTCCGGCGGCAAACGCGCTCAGATCGATACCATCGCCGATAAGTTGCAGAACACACCAACTCAACAGCAAACCACCTAAAAGTCCAAGAAACATGATGAGCATAGACTCAGTTACCACTTGGCATAACACAAGGTTAGATTTCATACCCATCGATTTACATAGACCGATTTCTTGTGTCCGTTCCAGTACCGCTGTAATAAAGGTGTTCATTAAGCCAAAGACGAGAGCGGTAAAGACAATCACTAGCCAGATATAGACCATTGCGTTTACGGATTCGTACATAAACGCGACCAATGGATCAATGTGCTTCCAGTCTAACGCCTCAAGATTTGGAAAAAGCTGTGCAATAGACTCTAATCCATGCGTAGGAATCAATCGGGTGTTGTAGCGTAACGACAATTCGGTTATGTTCTCTGTGTTTAGGAATTGTTGCAACGCATCCTTTCCGGTAAAAATTACGTGTTTTTCCATTGCTTCGGAATCACTGTCGTAGACTCCCGCGATTTGAAATCCAACTTCTATGGACTTACCACTGATGTCTTGCATCACGACGACAACTCGATGACCAATTTTCGTTCGTAGTTGGTTCAATAGGGCACGACCAAGTACGATGCGGTTCTCCGCAGAATCTGCAATAAACGCACCTTCTACTGGTAAATCAGCGACAATTGATATGTGCTCTTGTGTCGGATCTATCCCGATAATCTGAACCCCTCGAGTTTCCCGCTCGCTCATAACAACTGCAGGAATCTTGATGCGAGTCGCCCATCCTGCTAGGTTCACAGACTCTAGTACACGCGCAATTGATGCAGACTCTTCAGTAAACCCTCTTTGAATTGCAGGATCAGATCTGTAGTTCGGTGCATGTAGAGTGATATGACCGTTGAGGTTGTGTACGACTTGATCGACCATTTGAGCTTGCATTCCACGTATCAAGCTATTGAGTACGACAACACCTGTAATAGCACTGATGACAGAGATAAGCAAGATTGTGTTTCGGCGTCGTTGACGCCACAAGTTTCGGACACTGAGCTCATATATCAGCGTAATGTGAGATAACAAGCCTCGTTTCATTCTTTGAAACGCAATGCATGTATGAGGGAGAGTCGGTATGTTCTTGTGGCAGCGAACGTCGCTGTTACGCAGATTCCCACTCCAAGTGCCAAAGGTGCAACTAGTAGCACGTTTAAGTCTATATGTGGGTACAAGCGATCGGGCAAATAGAACTGGCCGGCGAATTGATCTACACCCAACGAGCTAAGTGCTAATCCGAAGTGCGACAGTGGGAGGTTAACCAATAACGACACCGTAATCCCTATAGATACACCAAGTAACCAGAGAACAATCGACTCTGTTAGAAACATTCGGAAAAGCGGGAAATTCTTCATGCCTAACGCGCGAAGTGTACCAAACTCTCTGGTCCGTTCAAAAATTGACATTACGAAAGTGTTGGCAATAGACAACACCACGATGATCGTGAGCGTCCCATAAATAATGCCATTACTAATTTTGTCCAGTCTAATGTTCTGACTAATTTCAGGCATTAATTCACGCCAGTCGTAAACTCGTGCTGCTGGCGGAAGGATTCGTTCGATCTCACGTTTGGTCGCGTCGAGATTTAAAGGATCTCGGACCATGATCACGATCTTGTGTACGTCATGTTCCAACTGGAACACATCATTAAATGTTGCCAAGGGGATTTGAAGCAACGAACGGTCTAGCTGATCATTGCCACTGGTGAATGTCCCAGAGACAATCGGTACGGAAGCAGCAATTCCTCCAAGATTGTCATGACTTAACAAGACAAACTCGTCTTCCAACTTCAAACCTAGATTCTTAACTAATATGGTGCCTGCATAAGCGGAATCGGAGGAGGGTAGGTAATCTCCTGAGGAAACATTTCTTGGTAGGTAGGAAACTTGAGATTCTTTGGAAGCATCTACACCGATAATCATTGCGCCATAGCTCTTTTCTTCATTGTTTAACAATGCAAAGCTCTCGGATCTTGGCGCAACGGCCGTTATGTCTGAGATACTTGCAAGTCGCGCGATAATGTCTTTTGAGTTCGGTATGGTCCGATCTAACTTAGGATTGTCCTTGTAATCTTGGTGTTGAATCTGAAGGTGACCGCTACCGAAGCGTGTCGCGCCCTCGATCATCGGAGTGTAGGAACCTGCTTGGAACGACATACCTAATTGAATCAAGATCGTAGCAAATGCAATCGCACCGCAGGTGAGAATTGTTCGCCTACGGTTTCGCCATAAGTTTCTCCAAGCGATGGTTAAGATGAACAAGGATTCATAACCGGGTATCGCTAAGTCACGTAAATGTCGCCGCTCAGTTTGACTCTCTCAGTGAAAATAGCGAAAATTTTTTGTCGTCGAGATCAATGTCGAATTCGGCGTGCGTATATTCGACTTCCGTCCATTTGTTTTCATCGTCAGTATTCTGCATTCGGAGCTTCTTGGGGATTTGTCGTCCGTCAAACGTTGCGATGTCCTGGGTTTCAATCCATTTGACTAGTTCAAGGTCTTGGTCAAAAAATAGGTGTTTGAGCAAGACGTAGTCGTCCCGGAATTGAATAACTTCTTTTCCCCACACGACGGGCGCGTTTTCCCGCGGAATTGCCTCAACCGTGTAAATTACGTGATTGTCTTCCGAGGACTCTTGAGCAATTGCTAATTCGAAATGTTGGAGCAAGGTGTCGGATCGAGCAAGGTCGTTATATGAGAAATCGGAACCTGCCCAGCCTTGCGCCATCATGGACCGAGGTAAGCGAACTGTACGCTTAATTTTGGGCGTGAAGGTCCACATTTTGTCACCTTTTTTGAGGGTCGCGTTACCGACATCTCGAGCCGGAGCGGTAAATCGGATAAGAGCATCTTCCCGACCGCGTGTCCACACAGAGAAGGACGACGAGCGAGTCCATTCCGTACGATTTACAGTCATGGTGAGTTCAGAGTAAGAAGTCAGTCCACGTGTTTGGTCAAGAACTTTTCCAACCAATTGTTCGGCGGTCATTGGTGGAGTGGCTGCGTGTGCGAGCACAAAGCTTAAAGTCGATAGACTTAACGAGAAGACATAACGAAGGCGTAATTGCATAAAAAAGATGTAAGAGCTAAGTGGAAAAATTTTAAAGCGAAGACTTCACTCCTAGTATATCGCGGGGGAGCGAAGAAAAACCATCACGTGAGAACCTGCGAAGCTATAGAGAAATAGAGGTTGTTGCATGTGATATGCGGCAGCCAATTCGAACTTTTTCGTTGACTCACACAAAATACTTCGTCAAGAAGAGTGACACTTGCAATAATTGATAGACTAGGAGGAACAGAGAACAACATGGCCGTTTCTATTGACAAATTCGCTCAGTTGAGCCCGGACGCGGAGCTAGGAGATGGATGTGTAATCGGTCCCTATTGTGTCGTCGGTGAAAACGTCAAGATAGGTTCGGGCACCGAATTACACTCGCATGTAGTGGTTGGGGGGCATACTGCGGTTGGAAGTGACTGTGAAATATTTCCCTTTGTCACGCTAGGCGTTCGATCACAGGATCAAAAATACGTACCGGGAACAGTTTCTTATACCAAAATTGGAGACCGAAACAATATTCGAGAGTTTGTGAGCATCCATAGTGGTACGGAGGAGGAATCGACTACTGAAATCGGCGACGATTGTGCACTTCTAGCACATGCGCATGTCGCACACAACTGCAAAGTAGGGAACAAAGTGATTATGTCCCACGGCGCGACTTTAGGGGGACACGTAGTGATTGGTGACCGTGCAAATTTGGGTGGCTTGTGTGGTATTCATCAGTTCTGTCACATTGGGACTAATGCACTCGTTGCTGGTCTCGCACGGGTCGTTCAAGACGTACTACCATTTGTTATTGCCGAAGGAGTACCGGCGACCATGCGAGTCGTGAATAAAGTAGGTATGGAGCGAGCCGGTTACACAGCGGATGAAATTCGCGACGTAAGGAAAGCGTTCCGCACCTTGTTTCTGCGCGAACTCAGACTTGAGGAAGCAGTCCAGAAGGTACGAGTTGAATTAGGTGATAAACCATACATACAGCTCATGATAGACGCGATTGAGTCTTCGCAACGAGGCCTCGCGCGACCAGACACAGCGACCTTAGAATTCAACACAAGCCAATAGGCAGCTACTTCAATTTAGTACTGCAATATGCTGGCTGCTACCCGTCGGTTCAATACACTTTGGACCATTGTTTCTTGTATTACCCACGTAGTTAGATACGGGCACGATCTCTAGTGCTTGGGGTAACCTCGGGCGAACGAGAGAGTAAAGTTCTTCAACTTCGGTGTCGGGGTGTAACCACATTGTCACTTCGCTTGGTCCAAGCATTACTGGCTGTCGATGGTGGAGAAATTTCATCGGTCGCGCAGCTTCACAAGTAACGATTGTGAAACTCGAGAGAACTTCATCGAATTCCGGGTTGTGCCATTCGTCCCACAGCCCGGCCAACATCAGAGCGTTATTTTCGGTTAGTTTGACATGGTACGGTTGTTTCTGCTCGTCAACTCGCTTCCATTCGAAGTAACCGGAGATCGGTACCACACATCGCTTTCTCCGAAAGGGTAGCTTAAAAGCGGGAGATTTTTCAAGATTCTCGGCGCGTGCGTTAAACATTGAGTACTTGGTCGAAATCTCCTTCGCCCAGTTTGGCGTCAGCCACCAACGGGCTTCGACAGCCTCATACCGCGTATTTGTACGCTGTGTACCGCGAATCACCCAAACATTTGCGGTGGGCGCGACATTGAAATTCTCTGGTCCGGGATAGTTTTGCTCCAGTAGATCCATGAACACTGCTTGCAGAGGGTCCGAAGTAACATTGAACCTACCGCACATTGGACTGTACTGAAGTGATAATATTGTTGATATAGTCGGTCAACGATTCGACGTTCTTTAGATCTTAGTACCAGTCATTGTCGACCGTACCACCACCGTCGTACGCCAGTCTCTCACCAGTCATGTACGTGTTTTGTGGAGAAACCAGGAACATGACCAAATTAGCAACTTCCTCAGGTTGACACACATGACCATACGGCGAAACATCGTCAAGCTCTCGAATATTGATAACTCCGGCACGCGCACGCATAAGACGACGCCCCATCTCTGTATCGACGAGACCGGGGGCCACTACATTGACTTTGATACTATTTTCGCGCTCTTCCTTCGCGAGAGAGTAGGCAAGGTTCTCAAGTGCGACCTTAGCCATCGTGTACGGAGCACCGTTGGCGAGTGGATTAAGTGCAGTAGCACATGAAATCATGATGATGTCCCCACTCACAGCATTCCTCATATCTGGTACCACGAGACGACAAAGAGTGTGTGCAGAGATCACATGTGTAGCCATTAACTGAAAGACTTCTCGCGATGGGGTTTCAGCGACAGAGAGGCCACGACTCGCGATTCCGGCATTGTTTACCAGAATAGTGATTGCACCAAATACAGAAGTTACTTGTCGTACTAGATCTTCACATTGTTCTACCCGATCTATACTCGCGAGGAACATTTCGGCAGACCCACCGCTAGCTCGAATCTCTTCCACAGTTGATCGAGCCGCATTTTCGTCACGGCGATAATTTATCGCTACAGTAGCACCAGCAGATGCGAGAGCTTTGGAAATTGCACGACCGATTCCGCGTCCACCACCCGTTACCAATGCTATCCTGTCGGCTAAAAATTTATTTTCACTCATGAATAAGACAAGAGCTGGTTACACAATTGGGATTCGCATGGAAGCTACGTGGAATGATCCGTTGACAATGATTGTAAACTAAAAAAAATTTCTATCCAATTTGCCCATTATTCTGCACGTAAAGGTTACATGTGTCAGACAACAGCGAGTTTCGTCTACCATTCGAATGTTTGCGTACAGTGTGTCATTGAGGTTACTATGCATACGAGTTACGTGCGACGACAACAATGAACCGTGTGTGGGAATGGTATTTTCGGGCCGTTAAAACCAATTTGTACAACACTTTTTCCCTCTCTTAGCCGAGCGAATTGACTGTGAATGATGAATTTAGCGCGAGCATAGATATTCAACTGTCGTTGACGAAGGTCGCTAGGATCGTGGAAGATAACGCGAAGCTTCATGTTAGTTCAGTAAAGAAACTCGGAGAAGGTCTTGACTTTCAAACATTTTTGGTCAATGACAACTGGGTGTTTAGGTTTCCAAAACGGTATTCCGACAAGTACGACCCGATATCGGAACAATTGCTCTTGCGAAGACTGGAACTGTCTGTTGCGGTTCCAAAAATTGATTTCGTCTGGCATCATCCTTTCGGGTACCCGGAAGTCATTTCTGGTCATAGATTTCTTCGTGGAACCGCTCTGGAGCGGTTTCGTTCTGACGAAGTAGATCAGTTATTGTTAGCCCATCAGCTTGCCACTGTGCTCACAGAACTCCACAATGTGGATGGAAATGGTTTGAACTCTAATTCTGATCAACTTTCTACATTGCGCGGATGGTCAGAGGATTTAGATCAACTCAGGAGCAGATTAGAGAACAAAATGTTCTCGAAATCCGTGCAAACCGCGATCATTTCTTATGTTGATAAGTATCGATTTGACCTCAAAGATTCTGAGGAAGTTCTGATTCACGGAGATTTGGGTGCGGATCACATATTATTGAACGAGCAGCGGGATCTATCTGGCATCATCGACTGGTCAAATCATACTATAGGTACCAGATTTAGAGACTTTGCAGGCTTGTGGCGATGGGGAGGAGACGCTTTCTGCGCCCAAGTGCTATCCCATTATCCAATTAAACCAAGCTTAGCCGAACTAGCATTTTTTCGTGTTTTAGGTCTAATCAGTTGTATTGCCCGAGAAAATCTCTCAGATGCGTTCTTAGACGTAAGGCTTCGGACGCGCGCTCGTGACTTGTTAGAAGCACGAGCCGCAGAGATTACAAGTAGATGTCCCTATGAATCTCTAATTGAATAAAGCCAGCGATGGGATGGGTTAGTCAATTGCCCAGTTTTGCATATAAGCTCTTTTGGTGTTCTTAAAATGCTTGGCTGCCGCCTTTAATCGGCCTCCAAATTTCCTCCTAGCTGATGTTTCTAGCAATTGAGTGCAAGTGATTTCTTTGGAGGTAAACGACCAGAATTAAAAGAACCTATATGCAGACAAACGACCAAATCGTAGCACGAAGCGTACGACTCCGACCACTAGCCACGATTCTCCAAGACAAATTCCATCTATCCGAAGATGAGTACACAACCTTTGGTAAGTACAAAGCAAAGATTCATTTCGCGAGTCTTGAAAGACCGAAGTCGAATCCGTCTGCTAAATTGGTATTGGTAACTGGAGTATCACCGACAGCTGCGGGCGAAGGTAAAACTACCACATCAGTCGGACTGACCGATGCATTGAATTTGATGGGAATTAACGCAACAGCTTGTCTCCGAGAACCATCACTTGGACCGTGCTTTGGTATGAAAGGAGGTGCTCATGGGGGTGGTCGAGCACAAGTAGGTCCAGCCCAAGAAATAAATTTGCACTTCAATGGTGACTTACATGCGATTACTTC